>NZ_JAMWYS010000006.1 GCF_023914155.1 Solitalea agri
TCTCAATCAAAAAATATACAGTCAATTCTCGGCAACTAAAAAGGCTGCCCCTTTTGAGACAGCCTCTTCTTTATTATTAATTGTATTTCGTTAGGAAAGTGTTATACTCAGATTTTAGTTCATCGAAGATTTTTTGATAAGAACTTGTTCGACTTCTGAGTTCTTCAGGATCATCAACCGTTAATTGACTTACATCAGACCCATTTTCTTCGGCCTTGAGTTTAATAGCCTTATCTGCTTGTTTCAAATCGTGAAATAACTCATCAGAAACTTCACTATGCCTGATAAACTGGTTTTGAAAATGTTCAACAAAGGGCATAGCGTCGGCGTTTCTTTTTTTAACCACCTCGGTTAAGCTCGAGTTAAACTTTTTTAGTTCATCTCTAACCGTGTTTACCAGGTTTTTCCATTCTGCAATTTCTCCGTGTAAGTCGGATGCTTGAATTGTGCTGTTCATAAGCGTAATTTTTAATTAATGAACAAATAGAAGAGTATATCCGGTGGGATATAATTAGTATAAATTTTATAAAAAAATACCTTATTTCGAAATCATTTTCTTGAAAAAATGAACCTCTTTTAGTTATCTGAATAAGCTGATTTGGCAGCGGTTTTTCGAAGAAAAAAATAATTTTCAGCATTGCAACAGTTCTTTTAATAAATTTGGGTATGGATAATCTACTTGCCGCCCGTTCACAAATGGCCCTATCCCTGGGCTTTCATATCATATTTTCTTGTATAGGCATGGCAATGCCTTTTTTTATGGCCGTTTCTCACTATAAATGGCTAAAAACAGGTGATGAACAATTCAAAAACCTTACAAAAGCATGGAGTAAAGGGGTTGCAATATTTTTTGTTACCGGAGCTGTTTCAGGCACTATGCTATCATTTGAATTAGGTTTATTATGGCCAGCATTTATGAAACATGCCGGTCCTATTTTCGGAATGCCATTCTCTCTTGAAGGCACCGCCTTCTTTATTGAAGCAATTGCCCTAGGATTTTACCTTTATGGATGGAAAAAATTTAAACCGTGGTTCCATTGGTTTACAGGTGTAATGGTTGGTGTAACCGGACTTGCTTCTGGAATTTTGGTGGTTTCGGCAAATGCATGGATGAATAGTCCGGCTGGATTCGAATTTATAAATGGTGAGTATCTTAATATCGACCCAATTAAAGCCATGTTTAATGATGCCTGGTTTTCACAGGCGTTACACATGACCATAGCAGCCTTTGTATCTACAGGCTTTGCTGTAGCAGGCATACATGCTTTAATGATCTTAAAAGGCAGCAACACATTATTTCATTGGAAAGCCTTTAAAATTGCTATTTCATTCGGAGCTGTTTGCGCCATTTTACAGCCTTTGAGTGGTGATATTTCGGCAAAAGATGTAGCTCAACGCCAGCCTGCCAAGCTTGCTGCCATGGAAGCGCATTTCAAAACGGAAGAAAAAGCAGCTCTAATTATTGGCGGTATTCCAAATGAAAAAGAGAAAAAGGTTGATTATGCCATTAAAATCCCGGGGGCTTTGAGCTTTTTAGCCCATGGCGATTTTAATGCCGAAGTAAAAGGACTTGATCAAATTCCAGAAAAAGATCACCCCCCTGTAGCAATTACCCATTATGCTTTTCAGGTAATGGTGGGTTGTGGTGTAGTTTTAATGTTAGCTGGAATATTGTTTCTAATTGCCTTTTATAAAAAGAAGAATTGGCTTGAATCCACTTGGTTTTTCAGGCTTTTTGCCATTCTAACTCCTCTTGGGTATATCGCTTTAGAAGCAGGCTGGGTGGTTACTGAAGTCGGTCGTCAACCCTGGATCATTTATGGTGTGATGAGAACCTCCGAAGCCGTAACACCTATGCCTGGCATTCAATATTCATTTTATCTATACTCATTAGTTTATTTATCCTTAAGTGTAGCCGTTACGTTTTTATTATACCGACAAATTAAAAGCATTCCGCTTAAATACGATTCTAACAACATCCAGCAATCTTTTACTTTAAAATAACCAATGCTTTATATTGACATTGCCTTTTTAGGCCTTTCGATTCTACTCTACTTGTTATTTGGCGGTGCCGATTTTGGTGCTGGAATTATCGAATTATTCAGTTCGGCTGAGACTAAGAACAAAACCCGAAAATTAACTTACAAGGCCATTGGCCCTATTTGGGAAGCCAATCATATGTGGCTCATCATTACCATTGTAATATTATTTGTAGGTTTTCCGATAGCTTATACCACTATTACAGTCCATCTTCATATTCCTTTGCTGATAATGTTGTTTGGCATTATTGCACGTGGTACTGCCTTTGTTTTCAGACATTACGATGCGGTTAAAGATGATATGCAAAAAGTATATAATTTGATCTTTGTCTATTCAAGTTTTATCACTCCCCTATTTTTAGGAATTATAGCAGGATCTCTAATGAGTGGCAAAATCAACCCAACAGCGATAAGTTTCCATGAAGGATTTATAGCGCCATGGTTCAATTTGTTCTCAATAAGTGTCGGTTTATTTACCGTTTGTATCTGTGGTTTTTTAGCGGCTGTTTACCTAATAGGTGAGGCAAAATCAGCAGATGATGCTGCTATTTTTATTTCAAAAGCTAAATGGATGAATGTTGCTACTGTTTTATCAGGTGCATTGGTATTTATAATTTCAGAGGTTGAGCATATTGGAATTTTTAGAGGATTACTTACTAACCGAATCAGTTTGCTTGCTATTATTGCAGCGTCAGTTTCATTATTCTTTTTGTGGGATTATCTTCTAAAGGGAAAGAAAAACAGAGTGAGAATATTGGCTGGGTTTCAAATCACGATGATCTTATTTGCTGTAGGATATGAGTATTTTCCTGCTTTTGTTTTGTTAAAGAATAACTCATTTATATCACTGCTTGAAAATACGGCCCCTTTAAGTACATTAACAGCCTTAGGATGGGCGCTAATACTGGGCAGTTTGTTTATTCTCCCTGCATTATTCTATTTGTATTATAGTTTCCAGCATAGGGAGCAGGAATATTAACAGCTCACTACTAAATGTCAAATGCGGGCTTCGTAATGAAGACTGTATTATTCATATTTCCAAAGACCAAGGTTTTTAGTCCGTGCTTCGCGTTCGAGTTTTACAAAATACTTTGAGAACTTCACATTAGGAGGAAATGTTGCTGCTTTGGCATAACCAAGAGCAACCAGCTTTTCATTAATAAAAACTCCATTAGGCAAATAAGCGTAAGCTAATGTTCGCCCGTATCGGTCTTTCTTGCTAACGTCATATTCCAGTTTTATTTGTTTATCCTTCAACAACGCAATTAAAAAGGCCTTTGCTTGCTGACCATAAATTCCAACGTCTTTATGAGCCGATTTATGAATCTCGGGTGCATCAATGCCAATTAACCTGATCTTTTCAATCTTATTATTACCTATTGAAATATAAAAGGTATCTCCATCAATGACTTTCTGAACATGATAATATCTTATTTCCGGTTCGGTTTTGGGCGAATTAATCTCAATAACGCTGATAAAGAACAGCATTATGGTTGATAGAACTTTAATCATTAAGTTTTATTGGTTTAATTGAAGGCTATACAAGAAACCGGCGCTCTCATCACTGATTAGCGCCGGCAATAATACAACCTATCTACGTATTTTGCTTAATTATTGTTCCAAAACTGTACACCCATTAAGCGTTTTAAAGCTAACTGGGTGGTTGCTAGTTGATATTCGAATTGAATTTGATCGACCTTAGCCTTTAATAAATTACTTTGAGCATCCAACAATTCAATATTGGTTATTACACCATTTTTGAATCTTGAGTTAGCCAGATCAAGCGCCTTTTGAGCTTGCTCCACTTGCGTGGCCGAAAACGTCACTTTTTCGCTTTCGGTACTTTCATCAGCAATTGTTTGCTGAATATCTTTTTTAAGGTTAATGCTTACAGCATCGGTATTGTATTCAGATGCTTTATAGTTAACTTTTGAGATATTATGCTCATTGTCGTTACGCCCTCCCGTATAAATTGGAACAGATAAAACCGCCCCAACATTATAGTTGAACTTCATTTTGTAAATATCTCCAGGGAAATAGCCGTTTTTATAGCCTGTTCCTCCAACAAAACGCAAAGCCGGAGCCCAATTCTTTTCCGTTGTTTTCAGCTCACTTGCGGCTGCATCCTGACGAGATTTTGCAGCAGCTAAATCAGGATTGGTTGCTTGTGCTACAGCGAAAACTGAGTCGGCATTATGCTGGGTAAGTTGGTAATCGAAACTCTTAAACGGAATTGAACTACTATTGTAAGAAGTACCCGCCATGGTGTTCAACAAAATAACTTGCTTTTGAAGGGAATTCAGAAGTTCGGTTTTACGGTTGATGGCATCATTCAGCTTAACCTGTGTCGATACCAAATCAAACTCAATACCCACACCATTACGAATACGGCTGTCGATGATCTTCTTTGTACCATTTAGTACTTCAATTTGTGCGTCAATGGCATCAATACTTTTATTCAGAAAAATAATATTGTTGTAAACATTGGCCACACGATAAGCAAAACCAAACGAGGTGCTCTTGTATTGGCTTTCTACAACCTTTTTCTGACTTTTACTTTTATCAATATCAGCTTTGGTTTTCCCAAAATCATACACCAGCTGATTTACTTTAATACCAGCATCCCATTGGTCGAGTGGGTAAAAAGAGAATTGCTCCGGTCCAAAGTTAGCGTAAGAATCAGGGTACACGTGATGATAAGCAGCGTCACCAGTAACAGTTGGCAAATATTTACTTTTAGTAATTTCAGTTTGAAAATCGCTTACTTCCAACTGAACCTTTTGCTCTTTTAATGTTGGGTAATAATCGATCGCCTTGGCAACAATGCCATTTAATGACGCTGGTTCATTGGTTTGCGCCTGTAAAGAGGTAAATGCAAACAATGAAATTATACCGAGTACGTATTTTTTATTCATCTATCTTTCGATTTATTTTTTGATTGTAGTTGTAAATTGAAAATGTAGTTCAATTTACTACAAGCTATTTTTATTTACTAATGTGCTGCCTCTGCTGCTGCTTTTTGAGCTTGTTCAGCTTCTTTTTTGCTCATGGTTTTACGTTTTACCAAACCAATTAAAGGAAGGCAAATAATAAAGAAGATCCCAACCAAACGAAATGCATCCTGATAACTTAGTAATGCAGCCTGTTGATTAACAATGCCGTCGATCATGTGCAAGGCCTGATCTTTGGCGCGGGTCAAGTCAGCTCCTTTGCTCATAAAAAAGCTGGTTAATTGATTGATACGTTGTGATGAAATAAATCCACCATCTACGTTGCTTATCAAATCAACCCGGTGTGTGCCCATACGGTTGCCGATATATGTATTGGTGATAGCAATACCAAAAGCTCCACCCAACTGGCGCATCATATTGTTAATAGCAATTCCTTGCGGAATATCTTTTGGTGCTAAGCCCATAACTGCCTGGTTGGTCAACGGCACCGTTAACATAGCTGCTCCCACCCCACGGATGATCAAGGGATGAAAGAAATCCCAGCTACTTGCATCAGCATTAAAGCTGGCCATCCAAAAACAAAATCCTATGTAGCAGGCAAAGCCAACACCTACGAATAATTGTGGCGAAGTTCCTTTAACCATCATTTTACCAACGATAGGCAAAATGAAAAAGGCACTTAATGTCCCCGGAATTAAGGAGACACCTGTCATTGTTGGCGTATACCCCATTAGACGCTGCACCATCACCGGGTAAATAAATACCGCCGCAAACAATCCGTAACCGAAAATAAAGGTTAAAATAGTGGTAAAGGCCAAGGTTTTATTACCCATTACCCTGATGTTAACCACGGGTTCTTTTTGCCTAAGCTCCCAGATCACAAAACCTACCAGACCTACTATAGCAGCAATGGTTAAAGCGGTAATATAATTGGTATGGAACCAATCTTCCGATTCACCTTTTTCAAGAACAACCTGTAACGCTCCAATCCCTACAGCAAGCAACACGATACCAATCACATCAATATGCATGTTTTTGCGATCGATACTGTATTCTTCCGGTTTCTTGTCTACAAAAAGATAAACTAAAACCGCGGCTACAATACCTACCGGAACATTAATATCGAATATTAAGGGCCAGTTAAAATGATCAATGATCACACCTCCTAGAGTTGGGCCGAAAGCCGGTCCAACAATTACTCCCATACCAAATAAAGCGGAAGCAAACGGGCGTTCTTCAGTAGGAAATGAATCAAATAAAAGAGCTTGAGATGTAGATAGAAGCGCGCCACCGCCTACGCCTTGTATGAACCTGAAAATAACTAACTCAACCAAACCAGTTGACTGACCACAGGCATACGAAGCAATGGTGAATAATATAATGGAGCCGAGATAGTAATTTTTTCTGCCGAAATAACGGGCAAGAAAGCCTGTCATTGGAATAATGATTACGTTGGCAATAGCATATGATGTTACCACCCAGGCTATGTCTTCAATTGACGCACCTAAACTGCCGCTCATTTGCGACAAGGCAACGTTTACAATTGAAGTATCAATAAGCTCCATGATTGCTGCAACAATAACCGTTATTACAACAATCCATTTTTTAAAGCCTGTTGGAGTAGCCATATTACTTAACCTCTACAGAAACGTCCAAACTTAAGCCCGATTTTAAATACTCGCGGTATTTATCAGGTTCGTTCAACTGGATTTTTACAGGAACACGCTGGGTAACTTTAACGAAGTTACCAGTGGCATTATCAGGTGGCAATAAAGAGAATTTAGCGCCCGTGGCTTCAGAAATTGAAACAACTTTACCTAAAATGCTTAAATCAGGATAACTGTCGATAGTGATTTTAGCGGATTGACCAACTTTGATCTTCTCAATCTGAGTTTCCTTAAAGTTAGCTACCACCCAAAATTCATTATTATCAATGATGGTCATTAATGGCTGACCGGCTTGAATATATTGTCCGTTCTCAATGTTCTTTTTACCGATTTTACCACTTGCTGTTGCAACAATAGTCGTATAAGAAAGCTTCAATTTTTCTTCATCTATTTTAGCTTTCTTGAAATCAACATTTGCCTGGGCTTTAGCTACAGCAGCCTGCATCATTGGAATTCTAGAAGCTGAAATGGCTACATCTTCCTGTGAGGCTACTATTTGTTTTTGGGTAACATCATAATTGGTTTTCGAATCATCAACTTGTTTAGAAGTGATGGCCTGATCTTTAAACAGGTTTTGATCCCGTTTATAATCAGCTGAAGCCTTATTAGCTTTAATTTGATTTAAAGACAAATTGGTTTTGCTCAGGTTTGCGGTCAGTTCCGTATTCTTTAACGAAGCCTTTGCACTTTCAAGATCAGCCAATGCCGTTTGATATTCAGCTTCCATTTGTTTCAGGGTTATCTGTAACTCATCGTCATCAACGGTAACAATGGTATCCCCTACTTTTACTTGTTGATAATCCTGAACATTTACAGTTTTTACATAACCTCCCACACGCGATAAAATTGGCGTCATGTGACCCTCTACTTGTGCATTATCAGTGCTTTCGTGGGCTAAAAAGAAGATAACGCGCTTATAGCCATAAATACAAGCAGCGATAATCACTATACCAATTATCACGCGGCTAATAATTTTCTTACTTGGATTTGATGTAGAATTCTCAGTGCTCATAAGTTTTAAAATATTTTACAAAGGTAAACCACGTTGACTATATTGTCAACCTTATTGACTATTTTTGTAAAATAAATTTACATATTGCACTCTGAATGTTATTGTAGCTGCAATCAGAAACGTGAGTATTTTATGAAAGAACTATTAAAAGGTCAACTTGAGCAATTAAAGGATTTAAGAAAGAAAAGTCTTAGCCGAACAGTTCATAACCTCAGAATGCATTTAAGCAGTAGACTTACTAAACGTATTCACGAAATGGGTTATCCTTCGTGCTCGTTTCAGCATACAGCCATTTTTGCCAACATCGATATTGAGGGAACCAATATTGTAACATTAGCCGACAGAGCTAATATTTCTAAACAAGCGATGAGTAAGCTGGTTAAAGACATTGAAGAAATGGGTTATGTAGAGACGATTAAAGATCCAAAAGATTCAAGGGCACTTCTGGTTATTTTAACTGATTTGGGAGCTGAATTAATAATTAACGTGCAATCTTGCATTAAAGAAATCAAGGATGAGGTGGAAAGCGTTATCAGTAAGGATAAACTCGATACCTTCATGTCCATTGCTACCGAAATCAACGAATATTTTGATCAGGATAACAGATCAGAAAAAGGATATAAAGTTCAATAAAAACGAATGGATCTGATTTCAGATCCATTCGTTTTTATTGTTCTATTTTATTTCAACTTCCATTTCGTCAAGCATCCCTACTCCCCAATAAATATTCGCAGAAGTGTTAGTGCCCTAAACTAACCTTTTAATTTCGACACAAAACCTCAAATAGATTTGGATTTACCGTACCATAATTTGCTGCCAGATGAGCATATAGTTCTTTCTTTACCGCATTGTTATTGTTAGGATAAAGCTGTTGTAAATTATTGCGAAGCACTCCTAATTCAGAAACAATTTCAGCTTTATCCACTACCACAGGAGTAAACTTGGCCACTACTTTTGACTTAGGGCTTCCGCTTGTAACTTCCTGAAAACAAAGCATGGTGCTAACGTAACTATCAGAATTTAAAACGGCCCCACTTTCATTAATAAAAATCCCCTTATTAAATGCAATAGCATTGCCTTGTGCCGGTAATTTCTTCAAAACAGTTTTGCCATTGATAGAATATTGAATAAAGAAAAAATTCCCTCCTTTTACTGAATATTGATCATTGATAGGAATCCATTCGTTTTCGACTATTAAGAAATGATCGTCAGTATCGGTTTTAAAATAAGTCTCTGGATTCACAGTTGGCTCAGCTAAAGAGCGTGTACTTAAATGGTAGGTTCCGGTTGCAGGAACAAGGCTTGATTGCAAAACAGCAAACAACTCTCCTTTGTTACCTGCCTTTACCGATTGTGCATTTATATCAAATCTGCCTTTTGACGGACTTATACAAGACAACTTTGCAGTTTTATCACCAAACACAAGCTTATCTTGTGGATCTAATGCATCTCCAATTTTAACTGCTTTTTTGGTGCGATCTAAAACAATGGTTCCTTTTACGAAAGTGACATAATATTTTTCAACAGGCTTTGCAACCATTGAAATCAATAATAAAATAGTAAGTAGTTTTCCCATCATTATTTAAAGTTAAAATAAGTTTCACGTATAGCCAGCGCCCATTCCTTGAACTGGTCTTTAGTCCATTCCACTTGATTAAGCCTTATAGTATATCGAAGAATGGTTATATATATTGTTAATATCAAAACCTGAAGGTGAATATTAAATATTAAGTAAGATACTATCGATAATACACACAGAAAAGTGGCACATCCTAAAAAAGGCCCTAGCCAATTTATTTTTTTAACCTTTTCAGCATCTTTTTCCGGAAAAAGCATGAGTCGCGAAAAAATTGTATACCCTATCACTAAGAATACAACCCACCAGTACGTTATAATATGCCAGCCTGATTTTAAAGTAAGGTATACGTTCAATAAAATTAGTGTACCGGGAGTTGATCCATAAATTGTACTATGGACATCACTATTAAAATCACCAAGTAATACAATTCGATTCTTTAAAAAATCGTTTACAATTACCTCCTCGGGCAGCATAAGAAGCTCTGAAAGATTAACCACGGGATATTCCGCTTGCTCAAAAAGCTCATGGCTACGTATCTGGTAATCAATAATCGTTGAGTTCAAGTTTAAGTTTCCATTATCGAAATACAGCCCATGCAGCCCCGTGAATTTCCTCCCTGTAGTTTTCTCATAGAGGTAAACAGGAACAGTAGAAAGCGTGTCATCCTGAAAAAGCTTGAATTTTAGAAATCCTCCGCTCGCCATCCTATAATCAGCAATGGCACAAGGAACATTCAAGTCCAGTTTTTCAAGCTCCCCTTCATCGTTATGGTGCGTTGGAAAAACCACATTCCTAATCCCGGAAATATTATGTTGAAGCAACCTATCGTTTTCTGATTTCCCCTTTAAAAACACATCACACACAGTAAATTTAACCGACTTCTGATTCCGCTTAAGAATCTCGAAGAACTGCGCAAGCTTTGCTCTGTCGGTAATTACCTCCTTCCCTAAGCCATCTTCTCTTTGAATTAATGCTTTTTCATAAGCTAAGTTGATAAATAAATAATCCTCTTTAGGTGGATCCTCGTCAATTTTAAAAACCACCCGTTTAAAAATTGATGCCCACTTAACCAATAACTGTTCATCGCCATAGCTAAAATCAGAGTTTAGCCAAAAGGCAGTTAGTACCAGCAAAACAATGGCATGTCCGAAACTGATGAACCATTTTTTCCAATTTTTCATTTCTTCGTAAAAATAAAATCTCCACCCACATGCCCGGCTGCCTCTAAAGTGCCATAACGAGGTTCTGTTTTCGTTTCAGACATCACCGCTTCAATAATTTGAGTGATGAACATTTTCTGTGCGGTAAGGTATTTATCTTTATTATCCGACAAGGCTTTTACCAGATATTTCATAAATACAGATTCATCAGGAACTTCCGTATCGTTACCTGATGTAATGGCCACGCGACTGATCTTTTGACCTAGTTCCTTTACTGCTGCAGGTGCATCAGCACCAATGCTTCGTGTCTTGAATACTGAGCCTGAAAAACACGCATCAGTAATCAACAATGTATGGCGGCTAGGAAGTACGGAAATCATAGTTAAAACCTCTTTGTTCGGCAGCCAAGTATTTACATCATTTCGCATGGCATCTGTCAATAACCAGTATCCTTTCTTCTCTTTATCCACCCAAATACCATGGCCGGCATAGAAAATGATCAAGTTGTCTTCTGGTTGAATGATCTCAGATAACATCAAAAACTGTTTCTTGAAATTAGATCGCTCCGGGTTAAACAGCGTAATAATGTTTTCTTCAGTAAAATTATAACTGTTTTTGAGGATCAATTTTAATTTAACAGCATCCGAAATGGGGTTTTCAAGAGATGGAATTGAACTGTCATCATAATTTTGACTTGCAATTAAAACAGCGAAATTTCTTCCTATCTTTTCTTGCACTGGTATGATATCATTAACTGCAATAGGATTTATTGGATTTACTGATTTTTCAAAATCAAAGATAAATTGGGCCGTATTGCCGGCCATATCAGTTGCCGCAATCATTATTTTGGATGAACCATCTTTTAAAGCAACGTTTCCCCAAAAACTTCCAGCTTCTTGTGAATACACAGCTTGCCCGTTAATGGACACCGCTTTTAAACCAGACGGATCTATAGCGGTACCTTTTACCATGATATCACTTCCAGAAACAGTTACCTTTAACCCTCTACTTACAGAAGGCTCCGTCACTGTAATTACTGGAGGAGTTTTATCAGCCTTTCGATCCTGCACCATCCTTCCCTCTAATTTTGCAATTCCATTTAAAGCTGGTTCATAATCGGGATTATACGTTAAAGCCGCATCATAGTCCTTTCGCGCCTGAATCAAATCACCTATGGCAAGATATGCTTCTGCCCTTTTAGTATAGTGCTTATATTTTCCTACAGGCTCTATCCTATGATATAAAAACATTTTACCTTGTATTGCCTTGCTGAAACGATCAATTGCTCCCAAATAATCCTTTTTATTAAGTGCGATTAATCCATAAACATATTGAAAATCATCCTCTCCAAGTAGAATACTTCTTTTCGCATTGTCAATAGCGGCCAGCGCTTTCTCATTTTCTCCCATATAGGCAAAAACAGTTGGTAATAAACTATTAGCAACCGTTTTTGAAGTCATAAAACCACCGTTCACTTGTACATCTTCAATCCTTTTAAGTGCTTTTTCATAGTCTTTATTCAACAGATTGAGATATACAAAACTTAAAAACTCGCCGTAATCAGCATTTTTTATACTTGCAGCCTTTTCATGAAGCTTAATGAGCGCTTCTTTATTGTCAAGGGCAAAGGCCGTTTCAGCAGCTGAAGTATAAATAGGTAGAAAAAGATTACGCTCTGATAGTCCGATCCTATCACCCAGCGCTTCCATAAACTGAAGAGTTGAAGCTAGCCCAACCTCCGGATCTCCTTTTTTAAAGTTGTTATCTATCTTTTGATAATAATACAAATTCAATGACTGACGGGCCGTTAATTGGTTCCCCTTTAGGTTTTCTGTTTGATCTTTAATGACAATATCAAAAACAGAATTTGCTCCTTTTATATCACCTATTTCAAATTTCTTATTCCCTAATTCGGATAAATAAAGCGTATTTCCATTATTAGCATATGCTTTTCTATAAAACTTTTCAGCTTCTGTATAATCTCCATTCTTCCATAATTTTTGAGCTTCCCTATAGTTTTTATAATCCCCATTAGAAGCCCCTAAACCACCATACAGCTGTGAATAGACAAACGAAACAGGCAATAATAGTAATAGAGTAAAAAATATTTTCTTCATACATTTTGTAGTTTACTTCTTCATAAAAATAAAATCTCCAGCCATGTGTTCGGCTAACTCAAGCGTACCGTAACGAGTATAAATGATAAGGGTAGTCCATTTTTCATGCCCAGAGTTTAATTTTTCAGGATTATTATTTATGTTCCAACTCTACCATCATGGCTACCACTTGCTTGCCTTTACTGAACCCTTTAAATGCTAGCTTATCTTTAGAAAATTGAATATTCTTAGGGTCTACCAATTTATCTCCGATCACTTTAAATATTCTTTCACTAAAAGACCCTTGTTGAATGCTTATCTTTTGAATCAAATCGTTAATGTTCAATTCCTCCCTACTATACAAAACACATAAGAAATCCGTTCCTGGTCGATTGTCAAATTCTATAAAATGATCTTCATCCGGTATAGCTACATCATTTCTTTTGTCAGTTAAAGCTGCACTAATATTGTCTTCATAGGGAAATATTTTCGTTATTTCATTACTTAGATCGGTACTGAAAGCGTATACAAAGGCTGGCTCATTGTTGGATATGTAAATTCTGAACCGGGTGCCAGAGGTATAAGGTTCAGCGATTCGATAAAGGGTTAAAGGTCCGGCAGCTGGTTTTGCAGGTACAACAGTTAAGCCGCGGCTAGAAACATAAAGGTTCGCAGGCATTTCCTGCCCTGAAGCCAACACAAATTTCAATGCTCCGGAAAGGTCCGCTACTTCCGGCTTTGGTTGTGGTAGGTCTACCAATTCGAAAGCGTATTTGGTGTATTTGGCAAAGTCCTGATACCTGATCCATACATAACCTTCGTTGGCCCAGGTTTTACCCCAGCTGTTTTGAACTTCTACTGCTCCTCCAAACTTTTCATCATCATAGCCTACTATGCACATGGCATGGCCGCCATATTTAGTCCAATCGGCTTCTTCTCTAGGATTCCACACTTCGCCACAATAGTTAAACGAAGTAGGACAAAGCATTCCAATTATTACGGGTTTCTTTTCTGAGATCGATTTTTTTACACCTTGAATTTTTTGTTGATCGGTAGCATTTACATCAAATAATGTTAAATAGTCGTTTATTCTTGATTGAAACGCAGTTGTTAATTGGCTTTCGGTAACGGAAGGGATGCAACTTGCTGAAATCTCATTATAGGGTAGCGCACCTTTTTCTTTCAATAGCAATAGTGCCGTATTTAGATAGGCTCCTCCTTTACATAGATTATCATCAGGTTTTAACAGTCGGAATAAAAAAGCAGGTGAAAAAGCATGACGAGTAATTTCTTCCTTTTGCGTCCAATTGTTTTTTATGGCTTCTACAATTGTTTTAGCACAATAAGCTGATGCCCAAGCAGCACACGTTCCGTAATTACCCTGATTACCCGGATTGGGCGCATACGACTTAAGAGAGGCTGAATTAGGAACCACCTCAAGTCCACGTGTTAATTTGGCTTTACGGGGAGTTTTAGCATAAGAATCGTCATCAAAATCCAATCCTGTTGGAAATTTGTCCTGAGAAAAAGCATTTAAATGACTGAGAGAGGTAATTAATAGAAAGCAAATACAACGCAATAAGATGCCGGGCATATTTTTTTGTGGATAAATATATCCGAACTAGATTGAGAAAACAATACCTATAATTAGGTAATTTTATCAACAGTGAATATTCAAGAAACATCTTTCGTAAAAGTATAAATAATTAAAAATTAATTACTTACAATTAGATCAGATAATCTAGGTATCACCTATGAAATCAAACCCATTTTACCAACGGTGAAATACAAACCAAAGCATTTTGCTACTGTAAATTTAAACCTGCAAAGGATAAAGAGGTTATTGCACAATTGAAGTTTAAATAATTTCCATCGCTGTTTCGTTCTTAATTTCTTTTAAAACAAAACTACTTTGCAAGTTTGCAATATTTGGAATTTGCGACAATTTGTTTACCACAAATGCATGATAATCATTTACATCTTTTACTGCGATCTTCAATAAATAATCATGGTTACCCGCTAAACACAATACTTCTAATACCTCTTTAAAGGTTTTTATGGTTTGTTCAAAACTCACCAGCGTTTCCATTGATTGCTGCTTTAAAGTAACCGTACATAATACTAACAAGTGTTTACCTATTTTTTCCCGGTTAACTATAGCTACATATTTCTCTATAAAACCGTCTCGCTTTAACCTGCTAATTCGCTCATATGTAGGTGAAACACTTAAACCTATGGCCGACGAAACGTCTTTTACGCCTAGCGAAGAATCCTTTTGAAGTAGATTTAAAATGCGAATGTCAATTGAATCAAGCTTTTCCATAATCTTTTTTCCTGTTAAGGCCCCAAAACACCTCAAAGTTCAATAATATTTTCTAATAAAATTAGCCAAACAGAAATATTTACTGATTATATAAATTTCATAGGAGCATTTTTTATATCACTGTATTTTTGCAGAAGATTAACCTAAATGATTATGAATAACTTACACCCATCAGATCGCACCCGCTTGCATGATTACATGCAAAAAGCCGTTGAGCGAGGAAAGCATTTTATAGGCTATCCTATTGCCCGCGACTTTGATTACTCTGAATTATATCCTCTACTTGAACTTCCATTGAACAACGTTGGCGATCCTCAGGTGGAATCAACATATGATTTAAATTCCCGTTCATTAGAGCAAGAAGTTCTTGAATTCTTTGCAGAGTTGTTTAATGCACCTTCGAACAATTGGTGGGGCTATGTTACTAATGGAGGCTCAGAAGGAAATCTGTATGGCTTGTACGTTGCTCGTGAGCTTTATCCAAATGGAATTGTTTATTATTCTGAATCAACCCACTATAGCGTTCAAAAAAATATTCAGCTGCTGAACTTAAGAAGCATTGTTATTCGCACGCAGGAAAATGGTGAAATGGACTATGAGGACTTACGTCAGATGTTGCAAATGCACCGTGATCAGCCGGTTATTATGTTAGCCAATATTGGAACCACTATGACCGAAGCGAAGGATGATTTAGGGCAAATTCAAAAAATATTAAGAGACCTCGCCATAAAGAACTATTACATCCATTGTGATGCAGCATTGTCAGGTACTTATAGTGCTTTATTAAAATTAAATCCGGGGTTTGATTTTACCTACGGTGCAGATAGTATTGCCATCAGTGGTCATAAATTTATTGGTTCTCCTATTCCTTGCGGATTAGTGTTGGTGAAAAAGAATTATAAAGAACGTATCGGTCGCACTATTCCTTATATCGGAACTGTTGACACTACAATTACTGGAAGTCGTAACGGACACAGCCCCATTTTTATGTGGTATGCCATTAAAAAAATGGGTAAAAATGGACTTACCCAACGCGCCTTGGCAAGCTTAGCAATGGCCAATTATACGGTCGATAAATTAAACTCTATTGGTGTTGAAGCCTGGAGAAATCCGGATGCACTAACAGTGGTATTTCCGCAGCCTTCTTATAAACTTCGTCAGAAGTGGCAAATAGCGACAGAGAATGGCAAAAGTCACATCATTTGTATGCCTGGTGTAACGCAAGAGCAAATTGATGAGTTTGTAAGTGAACTAGAGGCTGAAATTGCCGAAAGTAAAGCAAACGCAAATCGTTTGCAACCAGCTATTTAATCTTCATTTTTCATATATCGATTTTGGATCGGCTTTGAGTATTCTCTTAGCCGATTTTTTTTATTTATCCTTCATCTCCCTGATCATTTTAAAAGAAATCAAGACCAAGATTCCTACTAATAGAATCAAACCGGTCCAAATCCAGTTTTTACTGGTAAAGAAAACAGATTCCTTTGTTTCAGCTGCTTTTTCAATCGGCTTAATTTCATCTACCTTTAATGCAGGCAGATTACCGTTGATTTTATCAGTAAAATAGCTGAGATCATATTGAGGCGCTGAATTAATAGTGGGATTGCCGAAATTCAAGTTATAATTTTTATCCTTTTCCAGGTAAGCAGTTAAATAATATCGCTGTTGAAAGGCTTCTATCTGTTTAAAAGCTAAAGGCTGATTATCTTCATTTTCAATAACTAAGTACACTGAGCTTTCTTTAACAGGTTTATCTAAAGTAACTTCTTGTATTGCACCAGAAACTAAAGAAAATGAGCTTACAGGTAGGTATTCAATTGTTGATTGCTTTTTATGTCGATGAACTTTATCATTTTTCAAAGCCAAAATAGCTTCTCTTTTAAAAAATTTAGGTGCAGCAACATCAAATAACAACTTCCTTATAAGAAAAGGTTCTTTAAAAGTTAGTCGTAGAACTGTTTGATGGCTGTTGGAACTCTTTACTTTAGTTATTACCGGAGATGGAACCTGGTCGTAATCCGAATTATTGATTATCGAAGTATTAAATCTTCCAATATTTTTAATAAACAATGGAGCACTTAATGAATCATTAATCTCCAATTTATAAAACTGGTAATTAGTGGTTGGAACCGCGATCGTGTAAATCAGTTCCGTTCCTGATTTAGTAAAAGATGCTTCCTGCGGATCAAGGCTGATCGAATTATTTACGCTATACCATTGTGTTTTATCATTACTGCCACTTATTGATGCGACTTTCAGTACTGAAGTATTGTTTACCACAATGCTGAATTCATCCAGCTTAGCGGCATTTTCATTCGCAAATATTACTGATGTAAACTGCTTTGGAGTTTCTGTTTTTTGAATACTATTAAACGGCGTTAGTTTAGTTTCGTCGTATGCAAGTGGTTTAGTACGCAAAACATAGGAAACTTCCTTCTCCCCTTCTGTTAATCGTATGTCGAAAAGATCAGGGCTTTTTGCTTTCGCAATGATTTCGGGCGAAAGCAAAATCTCGTAAAATCCATTTTTATCGACAGGTTTTAAAGAACCTTTCCACTCAAAAGATTGTGCAATTGATACCGTTGAACACAGCACGCAAAAAAGAAATAGTAAATAGCTCCTTCTCCACAAAAAAAACTGGCCATTAGGATTCAATTTGAACCTCCCCATTTTCATCATTATTATTTTCCTGGGATTCATCTGACAAAAGGATCCTTTTTAATCGCTGATACATAAAAGATATTACAAGTAGTAATGCTCCCAATGAAAGGAATGCAGCAATTTTACCACCTTCAGATAATCCTCGTAAATCAAAAGCAAAAAGCTTAATCAAAGTAACCGCGAATACCGACAGTGAGATAATACGTACATTTTTGGATTTCCAATGCATTCCTAAATAGATAAGGATAAATGCAAAAACTCCCCACAAAATTGCATAGCCTGTTTTATGTGTTACTTCCGTTAAGATATCGGCATAGGTTTCAGGATTTCCGTATACAGCGGCAACAACATGATCAAGTTCCGAACTTAAAATGAAGATCATACAAATAGCGGCAGACCACTGAAAAATACGCAACAACTTTTCATTTGAAAGTATCTTAACAAGTCTGTAAACCTGAAACAAAGTAACAAAGAACAAAGCCACCAGCCCAAAATGCAATAAGACATCGAACGTTGAAAATCCATTGCTCATGTTTTGCAAACGAAGTGTAATAAGCTGATCATTATAAAAAGCAGGGTAAGCAATTAGGTTAATTAATCCTATTATACCTAAAATTTGTGTTGCAAACAGAGAAAACTTCTCTTTTGCTCTTACAGCAAAGTACAAAAGAATAGCAATGAACACATAGTTATAGCAACCAACTATTATGAACAACTCATCGTTAAAGTAATAAGCAGCCTGGTAGTTGATCTCCAATCGGAATAATATATAGATCAGTAAAACTGAAATTACCGACAATACAGCTTTGTAAGATTCAATCTTAATACCATTTACTAAATGACTTTCAGGTTCATCATTTTTTAACAACTTAAGCGTTGTATAAACTGAAACAATTGCAGCCACACCGGTTATGAAACCATTGTTACTAAACGGCCTTAAAAACTTAAGGGAAGTTAGGTAGATTGAGTCAGTATTGTAGATAGTGAACCAATCCATTCCTAAGCTGACGAACATCAGCATCATTACAATTACGGATGCAATTCTTATATACACAATGCCCGATTTTTGAGATAACCAGAGTAATAAAACTGCCTCTGCTGCCCAGAATAGAGTAATGTAGTTGCCATGTAATTGTATTGGTGCAACTAAACTGCAGAAAGTTAACACCAAGCCGATCAACAGGTAGATCAAATTCTTATCAACCCGCTCATTTTTATATAATACATAAGCAAATACTAAATTAAATACGGCTAATAATGCAGTAAAAAGACCTTGGTAGGCATCTGCTTTCATGCTGTTAAGTACCAGCATTCCGGCCGAAAAATAAAAGAAGGTATTACTTAATAAAATACTTATTTCAGCTGCATTAAACCTTGTTTTCTCTTTTATATTGTTGATAATGTTCATCAAAAAGAAAACAAAATAGAATAAGGTTGCAAATAGTAGAGCGCCGGCATAAGGGACATTTTTAGCATCACTTTCAACCCTAATTACTTTAGTTGAAAGCCAAACCCCAAACATTATTACGGTAAATACATAGCAGATAATGTTTAATATATTCCACTTTTTAAAGTAAGCCAACACCAGCATACCGATGTTTAAAATTAGGATATAAGAGAACAGTACGATGTAATTACCCTCACCGGTGCTAATCATTAATGGCGAAGTAAAACCACCCAAAATAGCCAGAATGGCAAGCTCTTTTCGATCATAACTTATTGACAACAACACAGCAAAACCGGTTATCAATACCATGATAATAAATGCAATTGTTTGGCTGAAAAGCTGATATTGCTGAAAGGCTATGGTAATAGTAAAATAAAGTATGGCAATACCACCACCAACTAAAACCGAACTGAACGCGGCAAATGATTTACGCATTCTGTGCGCAATTGTTATTAGTGCACCACCCGTCACAATACCAATAAATGTTCTGCCTATTTCATTGATCCAGTTTTTGTCGATAGCGTATTTAAGGAAAAAGCCCATCCCCAATACCAATATGGCAATCCCAATTTTATTAAAGAGGTTTTCACCGATGTATTTTTCAAGATCCGGATTCCGTTCAAGGAATGATTTTTTCTGTGAAGGGTCTTCGTAATGACTGTTAACGAAAGAAGCTGATAAATCATCCGCTGAAAGTGATGATGATTCAGGTTTGTAACCTGTACCAATGGAATCAGATAAGGTTAAGAGTGCACTTTCTTCTGGGAAGAATAATCGCTCAGCATAGATCTCATCTTTTTCAGGTGAGGGCTCAACTTCCGGCTTAACTGTTGGACTAACCACATCCGGTTTTATATCTTTTGCAGAGTCACTTAACTGTTCTCCTTTAGATTCAACTTTAATAGTTTGACTATTAATTAGCTCTGAAAGTTGATCTATTTTATAGCTTAAGTGAGATGTTTTTTGATTTAAATCGTTCTTTTGCTGTATTACCACAACCAAAATAACCAGCAGAAGGATAAAAATTAATGCTTCAATCATAAGTAGAAAAATTACAGCCAAAATTCATTTTACGCAGCAATATATATTATTGTTTCAGGCTACTAACATAATGATTAAGATTAGTACTTAAAACAAAAAACACCGATCCATCTTAACGACGAATCGGTGTTGCAAGAATATCTCAATTGAAAACTACATTCTTTCAGGAACTTCTATTCCTAACAATGAGGTTCCTCGATTTAATACATCCGCTGTTAACGATGATAAGGCCAAACGGAATTTCTTCAGCTGTTCATCTTCATTTTTCAATATCGGATTATCGTGATAAAATTTATTGTAGCCTTTAGCCAACTCGTATAAGTAATTAGCTACCGATGCCGGGTTATAATTTTCGGCAGCGTCAGCAATAATAGTCGGGAACTTATCTAGTTGTTGAATCAGTTCACGCTCATCTTTATTGATGGTTTCAGGAACTATTCCGGCAAAATCGGCCTGTTCACTTTTACGAATTACTGATTTAATACGAGCATAGGTATATTGAATAAACGGTCCGGTGTGCCCCTGAAAATCAATTGACTCATTTGGGTCGAACATCAGGCGTTTTTTAGGGTCAACTTTTAGCAAGTGATACTTTAAGGCACCTAAGCCAATTTTACGGAACAATTCTACTTTTTCTTCTTCTGTAAAATCATCCACTTTACCCAAATCTTCAGTATGCTGACGAGCGGTATCGATCATTTCATCAAGCAAATCGTCGGCATCAACAACTGTTCCCTCGCGCGATTTCATTTTGCCGCTTGGTAAATCAACCATTCCGTAGGATAAATGATAAAGTCCTTTTGCCCAGCTTTTTCCCAATTTCTCCAGAATCAGGAATAAAACTTTAAAATGATAATCCTGCTCATTACCAACCACATAAACCGACTTATCCATTTGAAAATCATCGTGCTTTAACTCTGCAGTTCCTAAATCCTGGGTCATATAAACCGAGGTTCCATCTGAACGTAAAACCAGTTTCTCGTCCAAGCCATCAGCTGTAAGATCGATCCAAACAGAGCTATCCGGTTTACGGAAAAACACTCCCTTAGCAAGACCTTCTTCGATAATATCTTTTCCTAGCAAATAGGTATTCGACTCGTAGTAATATTTATCGAAATTAACACCCAGGTTAGTGTAGGTAACATTAAAACCTGCATAAACCCAGCTGTTCATCATTTTCCAAAGCTCGATAACCTCCCTATCTCCTTCTTCCCATTTCTGAAGCATTTGCTGCGATTCAATGATTAGAGGAGCTTGTTTTTTAGCTTCTTCTTCAGCTAAACCCTGAGCTTTTAATTCATCAATCTGTTTCTTGTATTCTTTGTCGAAAATCACATAATACTTTCCAACCAAATGATCGCCTTTTAACCCGCTAGATTCAGGAGTTTCGCCATTACCAAACTTTTGCCAAGCCAGCATTGATTTACAGATATGAATACCTCTATCGTTCACCAGATTCGTTTTGATCACTTCATAGCCTGCTGCCCCAATAATTTGTGCTACCGAATATCCCAAAAGGTTATTACGAACGTGACCAAGATGTAAAGGTTTATTGGTATTGGGTGATGAATACTCAACCATTACTTTTTTTCCATTAGGGGCACTAAATCCAAAGTTTGAAGTTGAGGCATTAGTTTTATATCGATTGATCCAATAAGAATCATCGATAACAATATTTAAAAAGCCTTTTATTACATTGAAATCGGCTATCTCGGTAACATTTTGTTTTAAGAATTCACCAATTTCCTGAGCGGTAACATCAGGAGATTTTTTCGAAAAACGAGTAAAAGGAAAAACAACAACAGTTACATCGCCTTCAAATTCTTTACGTGTTTCTTGTAGAGTGATGTCAGAAGAAGTTAAGGTTTGATTGTAGAGTGTTTGAACAGCTTCTAACGTTTTTTGAATAATAAATTCCATGGGCCAAAAATATTAAATCCCCTGAACTTTTGACGATGTGATTTTCAATAAAGCCCTTTTCTGAAAATCGCTCACTCCTTTTAGGGTAAAAACTCAAACTTTAAACTAAAAAAACATTTTTTTTACAAATGCTTTCTTTCAGTGAAAACAGAGTTTAAATCATTTAAACTCAGAAAACAGACCAAATACTCTCTTTAAAACAAGTTAAAAATGCCCCTTACAGACCCACAGGGGCTTTTTTATGTTCTTTTTTGCTATAGATTTGTAGTTCAAACTAAACTTTTATGACGTTTAATAATGTAGAAAACAAAATAAATGTAACCTCCGAAATTGGCACACTCCGCCGTTTGTTGATTCACAGTCCTGATAGCGGATTGGGAAAAGTTGTACCTTCAAAAGCACAAGATTGGTTATTCGAAGACATTGTTCACCTGGATACCATCCGTAGAAAAGAGTACGATTATTACGTTAAAATTTTGTTGTATTTCCTTGATCCAGGGAAAATCAAAGGAAAACTTGCCCAAATTGATGCAGAGTCATCAAACCGTGGCTTTTTTAAACCCGACAGTCCTGATTTTCACAACTCTGATAAAGTAATTGAATTGCAGGTTCTGTTGAAAGATATTCTTAAAAACAAAGACATAAAGCTTAAAATTGTTGCTTCGGTATGTGCTATAGAAAATTGCACTTACGAGTTACAAAGTGAACTCATTGCCTTACCGGAAGCCCAATTGGCAAAAACCCTTATTTGTGGTTCAATTGACGAAGAACGAATGATCTTCGCCCCTATCCCGAACTTTATCTTTACCCGCGATATTGGAATTACTATCAATAATTTCATCTTATTGAATAAAGCGGCTAAGCAGGCTCGTGCCCGTGAATCAGTTTTATCAAAATATATCTTCTTTAATCATGAGGTTTTTGCTGACTACCGCAACAACATTATTGAGATTCCTGAACATGTTCACCATTTCTTATTACCTGATGAAGAAAATCAGGATAGAAAGATAACACTAGAAGGCGGCGATGTGATGGTGGTTAGTAAAGATCACTTAGTTATTGGCTGCAGCGAGCGTACTACTTTATATGCTTGTAACCAGGTTGTTAAAACCTTGTTTAAAAAAGAAGTAGTTAAAAAGGTAACCGTGGTTAAGATCCCTAAGAAACGTGACTTTATGCACATAGACACGGTTTTCACTCAAGTGAAGCGAAACGTTTGGGTGTTGCTTGGATCATTGGGCAGAAAATCGGATGCTATAAACGTTCGGGTTACGGAGATCATTGAAGAGATGAAAGACATCCGTAAGGAAGACAAAACGCAGATCATTCAGTTTAAAATTGAAAATCCACTGGAGCCTACTTATTTCGAATACCTGGAAGACTTGTTAGATGATATTAGTCGCAATGATTTGGGAAGTACAGAAGAGACCAAGTTTATCTATTCAGGTAATAATAAATTTCCATATGATGCACGCGAACAGTGGACAGATTCATGTAACTTAGTGTGTATCAAAGAAGGAGTTGTTCTAGGCTACGACCGAAATGATAAAACTGTAGAGGCATTTAAAGAAAATGGATTTTCGGCAATTCATGCGCATGACTTAGTGCAGCAATTAGAAAGTGGTGAGATCAATACTGAAACCATCGCAAATACCATTATTTTAATGCCTTCTGCTGAGCTTTCTCGTGCACGCGGAGGTTTTCATTGCATGAGCATGCCGATCTTAAGAGATAACGTATAATAACCACTAAATTGAGAATGATGCCCTAGTATGAAAGTCATCATTCTCAGTTTCGATTTCATCAACCAATTAATACCTACAACATGCAAACTACCAATCATATTTTAATGATTCGCCCTGTTAGGTTTGGCTTTAACGCCGAAACAGCGGTGAACAATGCTTTTCAAAACCCAAATGCACAAAACGAAGAAACACAGGAAAAAGCACAGCAGGAATTCGACAACTTCGTTGATATTTTAACTGAAAACGGTGTGGATGTTACCGTTGTTGAAGACACAGATGCTCCACATACTCCTGATTCAATTTTTCCCAACAACTGGATCTCTTTTCATAACGACGGTACCATTTGTTTATACCCAATGCAGGCTGAAAATCGTCGCTTAGAGCGTCGTAGCGATATTCCTGAATTGTTAAAAATGAAAGGGTTTGAGTTAAAAAGAACCATCGACCTAAGTCATTACGAATCTGAAAATTTGTTTCTGGAAGGAACTGGCAGTATGGTTCTCGATCGTGTTGATCGTGTAGCATACGCCTGTTTATCACCACGTACCAACATGACAGTTCTGGAAGATTTTTGCAAGCAAATGGACTATGAGTTTGTTGCATTTGATGCGGTTGATAAATCGGGGAAAGCCATTTACCATACTAACGTAATGATGTGCATTGGTAGTGGTTATGCAGTAGTTTGTTTAAACTCTATTCCGGATGATGATGAACGGGAAATGGTGGCTAGCTCATTAAATGCATCCGGTAAAGAAATCATTGAAATTACCCTGGAGCAAATGAATGAGTTTGCCGGAAATATGCTCGAATTGCAAAATGATAAGGGAGAAAGTCTATTGGTAATGTCTGAACAAGCTTACAAATCTTTGGCTGCATCACAAATTGAAAAATTGAGCAAATACAGTAAGATTGTTTATGCTCCAATTTATACAATTGAAGCCAATGGTGGAGGCAGTGCAAGGTGTATGATAGCCGAAGTTCATTTATCCCTATAAAATCACGCTATTTTTAAAGTTCTTTTGAGAAATTTCCTTTTTCTATTTTTTGTACCTAACAGTACTGAAATACAGGTGAATACAAATTTTAGTTTTTGATAAAAAAGTCAGTTTCTTTTGAAAATGTTCCTAAGTAAAAAAAAACTGACTTTTACTTAATTTTTTTACTCCAAAAATTACATTTTTGCAAAAAATTAAAATAGATGCAAAGCTACCAGGAATTTCTTGACTTAAGTGTTGGTTTTCCCCAAGACGGATTTGACGTTATTGAGGACGAATTATTCTTTAA
Source organism: Solitalea agri (assembly GCF_023914155.1). Classification (GTDB taxonomy): domain Bacteria; phylum Bacteroidota; class Bacteroidia; order Sphingobacteriales; family Sphingobacteriaceae; genus Solitalea; species Solitalea agri. The sequence goes on from NZ_JAMWYS010000006.1 coordinate 24,926, forward strand.
TGATATCAACCTTATGGAATTAATTGAAACATACGGCACTCCCTTACGATTTACGTATGTACCATTAATCTCAAAGAAAATTCAACAAGCCAAACTATTATTTCAAAAGGCGATCATCAATAATAACTACAGAGGTAAATATATTTATTGCTACTGTACCAAAAGCTCGCACTTTCGTCATGTTGTAGAGGAAGCTCTCAAAAACGATATCCACCTTGAAACATCTTCGGCATTTGACATGCCAATGATTGATTCATTGGAAAAGAGAGGTATTGTTAGCAAAGATGTATATGTGATCTGTAACGGTTATAAAACCTCGCAGTACAAACAATATATCTGCGATATGATCCATGATGGTTTCAAAAACATCATGCCCGTTTTAGATAATAAAGAAGAGTTTTTCTTTTACGATGACGAATTGGAAGAAGAATGCAACCTGGGTATCCGTATTGCCACAGAGGAACAACCTGACTCGCAGTTTTATACCAGCCGCTTAGGTATTCGTGCTGAAGATGTGATTGACTTTTATCATCAACGTGTTGAGAAGAACCCGAATTTCAATATTAAAATGCTGCATTTCTTCATTAATTCAGGCATTCAGGATTCACCGTATTACTGGAATGAGTTGGAGAAACACGTAACGCTTTATTGTAAATTCAAAAAAATCAATCCGGCATTATCGATGTTGGATATCGGCGGAGGTTTTCCGTTTAAAGATTCATTGGTATTTGATTTCGATTACGAATACATGACCAATGAGATCATTAGTCGTATCAAAGAAATTTGCGCAGAGCACGAAGTAGAAGTACCTGATATTGTTACTGAATTTGGAAAATATACAGTAGCTGAAGCATCAGGGATTATTTATAAAGTTTTAGGCCGTAAACAACAAAACGACCGTGAAAAATGGCTGATGCTTGATGGCAGCTTTATCACCAACCTTCCTGATGTGTGGGCACTGAATCAAAAGTATATCCTATTACCAATTAATAACTGGGATGCAGAATATGAACGAGTGAATTTAGGCGGAATAACTTGTGATGGCCAGGATTATTATAACCAGGAAGCTCATATGAACTCGGTTTATATGCCTAAAACGCGTAAAGTGCAGTACCTTGGTTTCTTCCATACCGGTGCCTACCAGGAGGTATTAAGCGGATATGGAGGTATTCACCACTGTTTAATGCCTACACCGAAGCACATTTTAATTCGTCGCAACCGCGATGAAACATTTAACTACGAAGTATTTGGCGAAGAACAAAATTCTAAACAAGTACTTAAGTTATTAGGATACGTACAATAGACTTTTTTAGTCAATAATTTAGAACCTATAAGTCTGGTTTTCGTATAAGCAAAAACTAGATTTATAGGTTTTTTAATGCCGAAAAGCGATGAAGAGTTTTCTCATAATCATCTTTTTTTCATAATTGCTCTCTATTTTGCGCCAAAACCAAATACAAATCATAAAATGAAAAAACTCTTACTATTAGTTATTTGTTCTCTTTTTCTTTTTTCCTGCACCAAAACTGTATATGTGGAGAAGGAAAAACATCATAAAAATGGCCCTCCTCCACATGCAAAAGCTTGGGGAGTAAAGAAAAAGCAACGCGTTTACTATTATTACTATCCTTCAACAAACGTTTATTTCGATGTGACTTTTGGCAAGTACGTATATTTTAATGCGGGTGCCTGGGTTAGGGTAAATACTTTGCCTTCAACAATCGTAATTACTAATAACGAGCGAGTAAGAATTGACTATGCTGAAGACAATGTTTATGCATACAATTCCGACCATAAAGCGAAGTACAAAAAAATTCCGCCGGGACAAGCGAAAAAGATGAATAGCTATAATGATAATGACCAAGGCGGAGATGATGATAGAGGAAACGGTAAAGGAAAAGGGAAAGGAAAAGGGAAGCACTAATTCATAAAATATTAAAAAAGCCATTTGGAATAACACCAAATGGCTTTTTAAGTATAAATATTTTCTGTATCACACTTTACGTTGTCTTATGGCCTCATATAGGATAACTCCAGCAGAAACCGAAACATTTAATGAAGCTATATCACCAAACATTGGAATTTTAGCTCTGGCATCGCAAAATTTCATATATTCAGGAGATATACCATCCTCTTCGGAACCCATAATAATAGCTGTTGGGCCGGTATAGTCAACATCAGCTAATAAATTATCTGTTTTCTCGGTACATGCCACCAACTGCACACCTGAATCTTTTAAAAACTCCAGTGTTTCTTTTAGTTTCATTTCCCGACAAATAGGAACTCTAAATAAAGCACCTGCAGAAGTTTTAATTGCATCCGGATTTACCTGCGCCGATCCTCTGGCTGGAACAATTACCGCATCAACGCCCATACATTCAGCTGTTCGAACAATGGCTCCGAAGTTTCGAACATCAGTAACCCTGTCTAAAACCAAAAGCAACGGTGTCTTGCCAGCTGCATAGATTTCAGGTACTATTTGATCGGTCTTATGATAACTGATCGGTGATATAAATGCAACTGCTCCTTGATGGTTCTTTGTAGTTAACCGATTTAACTTTTCAATAGGAACAAATTGGAATGGAGTATCATACTCACCAATTACCAAACGAAGTTCAGCATATAGATTTCCGGTAAGTCCTTTCTGAATAAAAAGACTTTCGATTTCTTTTCCAGCTGTAATTGCCTCAATTACAGCACGTATACCAAATACTAATTCGTTACTTTCTTTTTTAGGCGTGCCAAAATCTCTCATAGAACCGCAAAACTACAAATCAATTATTTTAATCTCTGAAAATCTGTCATTTAAATTTTAAACAATTTTAAGTTCAGCCCTTCTTGCCTTGAGCGTTTTCCACAAAAAAATAATTATCCACATCGATTTTTAATCACCCAAAATGTTGGTAGTTAAGCTCTAATAAACATTTTTGTTAATCGAATTCGCACTTACCAACATTTAGTGTTAATAAGTACCAATATGTATGTCGCTAGTTTTCAGGTAGATTTAATATATCTAATTTGGCTGTTTATAAGTAGAAACGGAGGCTATGATATAAGTAAATATATTTGTCGCCGAAACTAAAAACTACCTGCTAAACTAATATGAGTTCAGATAATTTCGAAACAAGCGGAAATTCAAGAGCAAAATCCGACAGGCGCGGTGTTGCACGTAAATTACCATCCAATTTAATAGGTGGTAAACTGCAGCCACAAGCTGTTGAGTTGGAAGAAGCTGTTTTAGGATCCATAATGATCGAAAAAAATGCTTTAACTTCCGTAATTGAGTTTCTTCGTCCTGAAATTTTCTATAAAGATGCCCATCAAAAGATCTTTAAGGCAGTAATGGATCTTTATAGCGAGTCCTCGCCTGTAGATATTCTCACTGTAACCAATCAATTACGAAAAAGTGGTGATTTAGAGATGGTTGGTGGTGCATTTTTCATTACCGAGCTAACCAATCGTGTAGCTTCTGCCGCTAATATTGAATTTCACGCACGTATTGTTGCCCAAAAATACCTTCAGCGCCAATTAATAGAAATCTCCACGGAGACTGTAAACATGGCGTATGAAGATACCACTGATATTTTCGAACTTTTAGATAAGGCTGAAAGTGGTTTGTTTAAGATCACTGAAGGAAATCTACGCCGAAATGCAGAAAATATGTCGGACTTGGTGAAGAAAGCGGTTCTGGAAATTGAAAAGCTGAAAGACAAGACCGATGGCTTAACGGGTGTTCCATCTGGCTTTACAGCCTTGGACAGGGTTACCTCTGGGTGGCAGAAATCCGATTTGGTAATTGTTGCCGCTCGTCCTGCCATGGGTAAAACCGCATTTATTTTAAGTGCCGTTAGAAACGCTGCTGTTGGCTTTAATTTCCCGGTGGCTGTTTTCTCACTTGAGATGTCTTCTGTTCAGTTAGTGAACCGTTTGATTGCCGGCGAAGCAGAAATTGAAGCTGAGAAGCTTAAAAAGGGAAATCTGGCACCTCATGAATGGCAACAGTTGCATTCAAAAGTCGGTAAACTTTCAGAAGCACCAATTTACATTGATGACACCCCTGCCTTAAACGTATTTGAGCTTCGTGCCAAAGTTCGTCGTATGAAACAACAGTACGGCATTGAGATGATCGTAATCGATTACCTTCAGCTGATGCATGGTTCTGGAGATGCAAAAGGAAACCGTGAGCAGGAGATCAGTGGAATTTCGCGTGCTTTAAAAGGTATCGCCAAAGAATTGAATGTGCCGGTTATAGCCCTTTCCCAGTTGAGTCGTGCGGTAGAAACCCGTGGTGGTGATAAAAAACCAATGCTTTCCGATTTGCGTGAGTCAGGTTCAATTGAGCAGGATGCCGACATGGTAATGTTCCTTTACCGTCCAGAATACTATGGTTTTACACAAGACGAAAGTGGTCGTTCAACCGCAGGTGTTGCCGAAGTAATCATTGCAAAACACCGTAACGGTTCATTGGAAAACGTTCCATTGAAATTCGTTGGTAAATACATCAAATACCAGGATTTAGAACCTGATAATTTTGATTTTAGTGGATTTGACGCTTCCAATTTAAGTGCGGCAGCCGGACTATCACCTTCATCAGGCTTTGATGATGAACGCCCGCAAAACTTTATGATTCGTCCTTCAAAAATGAATGATTTGGAAGGTGATGACTTTGCACCATTCTAAGAATTTATGATTTAAGAAGAAAATAAATAACAAAGGCCATGTAATCCATGGCCTTTGTTATTTAATATTTTATACAGAATGTAGCATTTAAAGAAAAAATCCAATCACTAATCCAATAACCATAATCAATGCCGCTGGAATTTTGGTAAATCGCAAAAGACAAAATGTAGCAGCTATTACAATCATTGAAAAATACTCAAGACCTATTGGCTTAAGTAAAAGAAAAAATGCTGCTGCCACAAAACCCACTGAAACAGCATTTACTCCAGCCATGGAGTTTTTTATATGAGTAATCTTCTTTAAATCATTCCAAAAAGGCACAATGAAAAGGATTAATATCAGCCCGGGAAGATTGATTCCTAAAACAGCAGCTGAGCTACCTAACAATTGTCCTCCAATACCCTGTTTTTTCATGGCCATACCACCTAAGAAAGAACTGAACGAAAACACTGGCCCCGGTATAACTTGTTGGAGTGCATATCCAGAAAGAAACTCCTGTGTTGTGAGATACTTCTTTAGCTCAACAAATTCGGTAAACATATATGGAATCAATACCTGCCCTCCACCAAAAATCAAAGCTCCGTTTCGATAAAAGTTCTCAAACAAACGAACTGGTAAACTGAAAAAAGAAGTACGATTGATCAGACCTCCCAACAATGCGAAAAAGATAAGTATCCCAAAGAAATAAGCCACCTTCTTTTTATTTACATTGATCACCAATTTCTCTCCCAAATCTCTTTCAGCTTCATCAGCATTAACCCTTGAAGTAACAAAACCTCCTGTTAATACCAAAAGCGGAAACATAAAAGGGAAAACATATGGATTTTTCAGAAGAATAGAACAAGTGAATGCCACCAAAGCCAAAAACAATGTAATTCTATTTTTCAATACCTTGATCGCAAAAATATAAGCGGCATAAGCCACAAAACCTAATGCCATAGGCTCTATTACTTTAAGCAACTTAGGCACTTCTATTTTTGACGAATAATTAGTAAAAAGTATGGCAGCAATTGCCATCATAATTGCTGACGGTAATAACCATATCAGGAAAGTTAAAATAGCAAACCACAACCCTCCTATCTTATAACCAATTGCGGTAATGGTTTGAGTTGAAGCAGGCCCTGGTAATACCTGGCATAAAGCATTTAATTCAAGTAATTCCTCTTCAGTAAGATAGTTTCGTTTTTGAACAAACTCCCTTAACATAATTGCCATGTGTGCCTGAGGGCCACCAAAAGCCGTTAAGGTATATTTAAACACATCTTTTAGAAAACGAAACTGTAGTGAAGTCAATCTGGTAATGTATTAGCAGCAAAAATTATGAGTCCAAGTTAATTAATCATCCTCGTAATCCAAACCAAGCGCCGAATTCAATGCTTGTTGAAGTTCTGATGCAGCATGCATATTGCCCGCTTTTCTGGCAATTATCAATCCCTTTTTGTATGTTGCTTCCGCATCAGTCTTTCTGTTCAGCTTCTCATAAAGTTTACCTAAATGATAATAAGTGCCGACGTAATTTTCGTCAGTTGACACCAAATCGGTAAAATAGCTAAGCGCCTGATCAGTGTCATTTAATTTTAAATATTCAGTAGCGATGGCATATTTCAGAAATGAATCATTGGGTTCATTAACCAGAAATTGCTGTAATTGCTCTAAGCGAGAGATTTGCATTTTGAGATTTTAGGCTTTTAGGTATTTTTACAAAATAGATGCATGCAAAATTAGTTAAATACAATTTGGTTTATATATTTGTATGCATGCATAATGTTTTTAATTCAATCAATTAATCAATATAATATATTATGAAAGTACTAGTTTGTATAAGTAACGTTCCGGACACCACAACAAAAATAGCTTTTACGGATAACAATACCCAATTCAACACTGCAGGAGTACAATATATCATCAATCCATATGATGAAATTGCACTAGCACGTGCCATTGAGCTTTGTGAAGGTGGCAAAGGAACCATTACTGTTATAAATGTAGGTGACGCATCTACCGAACCAACCATTCGTAAAGCCTTAGCTATTGGCGCAGATGATGCCATTCGTGTTAACGCTGCTCCAAGAGATGCCTATTTTGTAGCAAAGCAAATAGCTAATGTAGCAAAAGATGGAGGTTATGATTTTATCTTAACCGGCCGCGAATCTATTGATTTTAACGGATCACAGGTGGCTGCCATGGTTGGCGAATTTTTATCTATTCCATCTATCTCTATTATCAAAAAATTAGATATTAACGAAAATACTGCTTCAATTGAGCGTGAAATTGAGGGCGGAAAAGAAGTTATTGAGACTCCTCTTCCATTTATTGCAAGTTGTGCCGAAGGTGTAGCAGAGCCTAAAATTCCTAATATGCGCGGAATCATGTCGGCACGCACTAAACCATTAATTGTAGTTGAACCAACTGAAATTACCAAGGTTGCTGAAGTTAAATCGTATGAAACACCAGCCCCTCGTGGTCAGGTTAAAATGATTGACGCGGCAGATATGGAAAAATTGGTAGATGCCTTACATTCAGAAGCAAAGGTAATTTAATCAACAACCGCCAACAACCAAGTGTAAAGAGAAAAACAAGGTTAGTTATACCTCTTTCTCAAATCCTTAATTTAAAATCTAGTTTTAAACCATGTCAGTATTAGTATATGTTGAAAATGCCGATGGCAAATTCAAAAAATCAACCTTTGAAGTAGTATCATACGCAAAAGAAATAGCAAATCAGTTAGGAACTTCATTAACCGCGCTTTCTATTGGTAATGTAGCTGATGGCGCATTGGCAGAGTTAGGAAAATATGGAGCTCAAAAAGTTCTTACAGTTAACAACGATAAACTTAAAAGCTTTGTAAACCAGGCTTATGCATCAATCATCTCGTCGGCAGCAAAAGCAGAAGGTTCAAAAGTGGTTGTTTTGGCCGCCAGCTTTTCAGGCAAAGGTTTAGCTCCTCGAGTAGCAGTTAAGTTAGAGGCCGGTTTAGTTGACGGAGCAGTAGAACTACCTGATTTAAAAGACGGTAAATTCACTGTTAAGAAAACCGCCTTTTCAGGTAAGGCATTTGCCCATGTAGAGTTAACCTCAGCTGTAAAAATCGTTTCGTTAGTTCCAAACTCTTTTAAAGTGGTTGAGCGCCCAGAAGCGGCAAATGTTACAGCTTTTGAATCAACTGCTGCAGAAAGTGATTTTGGCGTAATGATTAAAGATATTGTTAGAGCATCTGATAAGATCTCATTACCCGATGCGGAACTGGTGGTTTCTGCCGGTCGTGGTATGAAGGGCCCAGAAAACTGGGGTATGGTAGAAGAGCTGGCCAACCTTTTAGGTGCAGCAACAGCTTGTTCAAAACCAGTTTCGGATGCAGGATGGCGCCCTCATTCTGAGCACGTTGGACAAACAGGTATTGCAATTAGTCCGAACCTTTACATTGCAATTGGTATCTCTGGAGCAATACAACATTTGGCTGGAGTTAGCTCATCGAAAGTTATTGTGGTGATCAACAAAGATCCTGAAGCACCATTCTTTAAAGTGGCTGATTATGGAATAGTTGGCGATGCTTTTGAAGTGTTACCAAAATTGATCGATGCTATCAAAAAGTTTAAGGAAGCAGCCTAAAACAAATATTTTCCACGATTTCGATTTCTAAATCCTATATTAGCATGTCGTTTGGTGATGAAAGCCAAACGACATTTTTTACTATTAATGAAGAAGATAAAGCTAGATATTGTAGGATTATCATATAGCCAAACCCAGTCGGGTGCATATGCATTAGTAATGGGCGAAGTCAATGGCCGTCGTCGTTTACCAATTATCATTGGTGGCTTCGAAGCTCAGGCAATTGCCATTGAAATTGAAAAGATGACCCCTACCCGTCCGCTTACTCATGATTTATTCAAATCATTTGCAGTAGCCTTTAATATTCAAATTCAGGAAGTTGTTATTTACAACCTTGTTGACGGAATCTTCTACGCAAAACTTATTTGTTTTGATGGTAAAAGAACACTTGAGGTTGATGCCAGAACTTCTGATGCTATTGCCTTAGCCGTTCGCTTTAGCTGCCCAATTTATACTTATGAATTCATTTTGTCTCAAGCCGGTATTTTAATTGAAGGCAATGAATTCGTTTTTCTGGAAAACGTGGAGAATAAAGAAGAAATACCTCCAGTAACACCTAGTGGAGTTAGCAGTTATGCCTCTTTATCAGATGATGACCTAAAAGTTCAGTTAAAAACTGCCTTGGAAGAAGAAGCTTATGAAAAAGCAGCCAAAATCAGGGATGAACTAAGCCGCAGAAAATCTTCGTAAATTTACAATTGCTCCCTATTTTTTTATTTTTGTCCCGCTCTTCTATTAAAAAAGGATACACAATCATCTTATGGGTAGATTTACCGGTTTAATAGGCATTGTCCTTATTTTGGGTATTGCTTTTTTAGTGTCAAATAATCGACGAAAAATAAATTACCGTGTAGTGCTTAGCGGTCTGTTGCTACAAATCATCATTGCCTTACTCGTTTTCAAAGTCCCATTGGTTCGTCATTTTTTCGAAATACTGGGGCATGGTATGGGTCAAATTGAACACTTTGCCTTTCAGGGAGCATCATTTGTTTATGGTGGTTTAGCAGTAGACAAAGGCAATGGCGTTATTGGTAATTATGTCTCAGGCGGCTTTGTTTTCGCTTTTAATGTTACGGCAACCATTATATTAGTATGCGCTCTAGTAGCTGTATTCTACCATTTTGGTATTATGCAACGAATTGTATCAATCATTGCCCGCGCCATGAATTTTATTATGCGTGTCAGTGGAGCCGAAGCGCTAAGTAACGTAGCCAGTGCATTTGTTGGTCAGGTAGAGGCCCAGGTTATGATTCGCCCCTATTTAAAATCAATGACTAAAAGTGAGTTATTAGCTAGTATGAGTGGAAGCTTGGCTTGTATTGCTGGGGGTATTCTGGTGGTTTATGCAAAAATGGGAGCTCAAGCAGGTATGGACCTTGCGCCTAAATTAATTACAGCTAGCTTAATGGCCGCACCTGGAGCGTTGGTAATTTCAAAAATTATTTTCCCCGAAACAGAAGAAAGCCAAACTTTGGGTCAGGTTAAACTGGAAGTAAAAAGCAGCTATTCGAATGTAATTGACGCTATATCTCATGGCGCCGCAGATGGTTTTAAAATTGCCATGAACGTAATAGCCATGCTTATTGGCTTTATTGCCATTATAGCCTTGTTCGATTCTGTTTTGCAATGGTTCGGCCATTTATTCAATCCTAACTTTGATTTAAGCCTTAATTATATTTTCAGCCAGATATTCTATCCTTTTGCTTATGCCATGGGCGTACCTACGGAAGATGTAAAAAGTGTGGCTACCCTATTGGGCCAAAAACTTACCGTTAACGAGTTTGTGGCATTTTTAAATCTTACCAGTAAAAACGTACCTATTGTCACTGAAAAAGGTTTATTAATTGTAAGTATCGCGATTTGCGGTTTTGCAAACTTCAGTAGTGTTGGAATGCAAATTGGAGGCATTGGTGCTTTAGTCCCTGAACGTCGCGCAGATTTGGCGAAACTAGGACTAAAGGCTTTATTATGTGGAACCTTAGCATCATACTTGTCAGCAACAATTGCCGGTATATTAATGTAGGATATAAAAAATTAAATATTAGTTAAGAAGGCTGAGTCAAATTGATTCGGCTTTCTTATTTTTAGGCTAAACTAGAAAGAGATATTTATAACATGAGCAAACATTACAGAAAAGAAAACGATTGCTTAAACTGTGGAGCAGTGGTAACCGGTAAATTTTGTGCTAATTGCGGACAAGAGAATCTGGATACCAAAGAAAATTTCTGGCATTTCTTATCTCATAATATTGGGCATTATTTTCATGTAGACTCGAAATTCTTTAAAAGCATTGTTCCATTATTGACCAAACCAGGGTATTTAACAAACGAATACAGCAATGGACGAAGAGCTAGCCATTTTCCGGCCGCCAGTATGTATTTATTTGTAAGTTTAATCTATTTCATACTTTTCTTTAAGCAGCAAAATTTTATTAGTGTAGAATCTGATAAGGTTCAAAAAAGTAAAACTGAAGTAAGTGATACTACCAAAGTTTTAGGCATCAATATTATCAACAACAAGAACTCATCAAATAAAGCTAAAGTTGATTCATCTGGTTCAGAAAACTTCTTCCGTGGAAAGAGAAATTATACGGTTGAGAAATATGAAAAAGAGCAAAAGGCTTTAAAACCCTCAGAAAGAGATAATTTCTTAACATATTTCCTTAATAAGCGATTAATTAAAATATTTAATGGTCATGAAGCACAAGAGCACTTTGTGGATACCTTCGTCCATAACATACCAAAAATGATGTTTCTTTTGCTGCCATTATTTGCCGTTGGATTAAAGCTTTTTTATTACCGTTCCCGAAAGTTCTATGTTGAACATCTGGTTCACTCTTTACACTTACATACGTTTCTATTCATCCTTTTTTCGGTATCCATCCTTATTAATTTTCTTCCTTTATCAAATGCTGCATCCAATTGGCTGGTAGTAGTAGTCCTTTTAATAAGCTCCTGGTATATCTATAGATCTTTCAGAACAGTTTATGGCCAAAGTCGAATGAGGACCTTAACCAAAATGTTTTTCCTCTACTTTTTTTATGCACTGTCTTTGACAATCTGTCTAGGAATTGTTGCCATGATAACTATTGCAACGATTTAATATTTAACAATCCTCAATAGTGAAATTCATTCTTATACCCATTGAGATTGATTGAGTATAATGGTTAAGAATTATCAAGAATTAGTCATGATGATCGTTCTTAAAAAGCACCGAGAAGAAACAACTGTAAAAGAAAAGGCTCCGAAATGTTTATTTCGGAGCCTTTATACTATTATATTTTCTTAACTATCTTTTTTCAATTGAAACATACTCACGAGTAGTGTTACCAACATATACCTGACGAGGACGGCCAATTGGCTCATTATTTTCACGCATTTCTTTCCATTGAGCAATCCAGCCTGGTAAACGACCTAATGCAAACAATACGGTAAACATATCAGTTGGGAATCCTAAAGCACGATAAATAATACCTGAATAGAAATCAACGTTTGGATACAATTTACGCTCGATAAAGTATTGATCGTGCAAAGCAACCTCCTCTAATTTCTTAGCAATATCTAAAACAGGATCTTGGATACCTAATTTGTTTAATACGTTATCACATGCCTCTTTAATGATTTTAGCACGAGGGTCAAAGTTTTTATAAACCCGGTGACCAAAGCCCATTAAGCGGAACGGATCATTTTTATCTTTTGCTTTAGCAACCCATTTATCCACGTCACCACCATCCTTCTTAATCAATTCAAGCATTTCAATTACCGCTTGGTTAGCACCGCCGTGAAGAGGGCCCCATAATGCAGCAACACCTGCCGAAATAGATGCAAACAAATTACAGTCAGAAGAACCTACGATACGAACCGTTGAAGTTGAACAGTTTTGCTCATGATCTGCATGCAGAATTAACAATTTATTCATCGCATCAACGATAACCGGATCCATATCATACTCCTCAGTACGGTAACCAAAGGTCATATAAAGGTAGTTTGAAACATAGTCAAACTTATTTTTTGGATACATTACCGGATGACCGATGGCTTTTTTATAGATCCATGAAACGATAGTTGGCATCTTAGCGAACATACGGATCATGTTCAACTCCACTTCTTCCGGAGTTTGATTTGGGTCCAATGATTCAGGATAGAATGCAGACAAACAGCAAACTAATGAAGCCAATTGGCCCATAGGGTGAGTTTTTGAAGGGTAACCATCAAAAAACTTCAACATATCTTCATGTACAAGAGTATGACGAGTTACACGAAGTTGAAAGTCAGACAATTGTGTTTGAGTTGGCAGTTCGCCATAAATCAACAAATAAGCAACTTCTAAAAAAGTTGATTTAGCAGCAAGTTCTTCAATAGGATAGCCACGGTAGCGTAAAATTCCCTCTTCACCATCTAAAAAAGTAATCGCACTTTTAGTTGCTCCAGTGTTTTTGTAACCTGAATCTAAAGTAATGTACGTGCTAAGATCTCTTAATTTGGCAATATCTACGGCTTTTTCATTTTCCGTACCGGTAATGATTGGGAGCTGGTACGTGTTGTCTCCTAATTTCAGTTCTGCTAATTCTGACATAACGTTTTGTGAAAATCAATTTGATTGTAAGGAAACCATAAACACCCAGAAATTATAGATTTTACCCTAGTAATATTGAACGGGTTTTTTATGGAAGCCCAAATTTAATTAAATAAGAGAGATTTAAAAATAAATGTACTTTTCTTTATATTATTTTTAAAAAAGCAGCAAGTTTTAAGTCGATTATATGATAATTTTAAAAAGTTAACACTTCGTATCCACAAGTAAACTGCTCATTTTGAAGCAATGAGCGAATCCCTTCTTTATTTTTAAACTCCATCGTACTTTCTACCTCATCTGCTATCCCATGCCATGGTTCCAAACAAACGAAATTGGCATTTGGTTTGGCCCAAATTCCCAAAAAAGGAAAGTTTTTGAATGAAAAATCCAACCCATGCTCAGTTTTTTGACATTTAATACTGATTTTGTCTGATTCTAATCCTTTAAAAACTAAAGCATCGGCATTAAATAGCTCATTAGATAGTGGCAGCTTATTTTCATTCTGTAAAACCCGATGATAAGGTTTACCAATAAGCCCTCCTTCTATCGACCACCTCTCGATATTTTCAGTTCTATTGAATTCTAAATAATAATCACTGTAATCAGTTGAATCAACCAATGGAATTTTAAAAGCCGGGTGAAATCCAATTGAAAAATACATGGTTTCAGGACCCAAATTAGTAGTACGTGTTTCAACTTCAAGGGCTTTATCTTTTAATCGATAAATAATATCCAGTTTGAATTTAAAAGGGTATTTTTCGTAAGTAGCCTCTGAGCTATTGAGTGTAAGTACCAATTCATCTGTGGATGAACTGCTTAGAACAAACTCCATATCACGGGCAAAACCGTGCTGAGAGAGAGAAAATGACTTCTCGTTAAACAAATAGGTATTATCTTTTAATTTGCCAACAATTGGAAACAATATTGGTGCATGTTTAGGCCAGGCCTCCCCTGCCTGCCATAAGTATTCTAACTGGGTTTCTTTATTAAAAATACTGCAAAGTTCAGCACCTTTCGTTTTTACTTGTATTGAAAGGTAATTATTCTCGAGTGTAAACATAATTTTAGGGAATACTGATAAAACTAGAAATCAAAAGAAAGGGGAAAGCTAGGCTCTCCCCTGTTATAGATTATTCCTAATCACCATCTAATAAATTACCTAATCCACCTAAAATACTTCCTTCTTCTTTACGTGGCCCAGTGGCCATTGAAAGTATTCTGCCTGCCAAACGTGAAATTGGCAATGATTGAATCCAAACCTTTCCCGGGCCTCTTAGGGTAGCAAAGAACAAACCCTCTCCCCCGAATAAAGAATTCTTAATTCCCCCTACAAACTGAATATCATAATCGACCGTACTTGTGAAAGCCACAATACAGCCTGTGTCAACTTTTAGCATTTCACCTGGTTGCAAATCGCGTTCAATCACCATACCTCCCGCATGTACGAAGGCCATCCCATCACCTTCGAGTTTTTCCATAATAAAACCCTCGCCACCGAATAAACCAGTACCTAATTTGCGTTGAAATTCAATTCCTATTGAAACCCCTTTTGCAGCACATAAAAAAGCATCTTTTTGACAGATTAATCTTCCTCCTAAATTGCTCAAATCCATCGGAATGATTCTTCCAGGATAAGGTGAAGCAAATGTTACATGCTTTTTAGCTTGTCCAAGGTTGGTAAAGGCGGTCATAAACAAGCTTTCTCCAGTCAATAAACGTTTTCCGGCTGAAAACAACTTACCCATAAAGCCAGAGTTTTGTTGACTTCCGTCACCAAAAATAGTTTCCATCTGAATTTCCTGATCCATCATCATAAAACTGCCGGCTTCTGCAACAACAGTTTCTTGTGGATCAAGCTCAATTTCAACACATTGCAATTCTTCGCCATAAATGCGAAAATCAATTTCATGATTGCTTTTCATCAGAATAATTTATGTTAATAAATGTAAGATGATTAAAAAAAGGCCTTTAAAATTGCAAACCAATAGATTTACATTTTCCGTTTTTTCTATTCAATTTTGTCCGATAAAAATACCATAACTTATCAGATCTGGAATTCAAAAAAAGTAAAATTTTAATGGCAAAAAAATGGTTTAAGGTTGATGCAGTTGAATGGATTAAATCCGACAAAGAACAAAACTACTCAGTTGGGCTTTCAAGAGTTAATGGCCAAAAAATTTGCATTGTTCAGAATAACAATGAACTATACGCATTTGATCATAAGTGTCCGCATGCAGGTGGACATTTAAGTCAGGGTTGGTTGGAAGAAAACATGTTGATATGCCCTGTTCATCGTCATAAGTATGATTTAAGAACTGGAAGAGGAGCAGGCATGCAAGGTGATTGTGTACGTACCTATGAAATAAAACAGATTAATGAAGATATTATGATCAAGCTTAAATTATCAACTTTAAATCCGATGAATTGGTTCAAGTAAGATCAATTAAAAAAGTACATCAGTTTAAACGAACCAAATTGAGTTGATTTTATGGCTTCTTTTGTTTCCTTACTTCTATAATTATACATCAGATTGAGACCCCAACGATTTTTGGTATACATAAAGCCAATCTGTTGGTTGAAAACAAATGGTGCTGGAGTTTTAATAATTTCATCTTGAATATCATGCGATTCAAAAATATTCCCCTGAATTGTGGCATCATAGGCTACATAATTTAACATCGGGATAATATAAAAAGCACATTCAAAGTCCCTTTCTTTTTCATCAGCACTTAATCCATTTACTGTTTTTGCATTATAAACAAGGCTATTGAACATTTTTTCAAGTGCTCCCAGTCGAATTGTAGTTTGAACTGATGCTCCATTGAAAAAAGTTCCAACTCGCGCCTCGCCCCCTACCGACATATCAAAGAAACGCTTCCCAAACTGATTACTTACTATTTTCTTCTGGTAGCCAGCTTTAGCATTTGCACCGAATGCATTTTGAATCTGATGATTCCAGCCCAAAGGATGATAATATCCAAACTTCTCGTGAGTCCAGCTTTGCAACTCTTGTACATTCGTTGATGGCCCTACAAATCCAATAGATGTAGAAAGTTCCAATGCTGATTCGTTTTTATAGTAGGTATCCCAATTACCGGTTAACGAAATATAACCTGCATACGGACGGTCAATGAGACTTTCGCTATAATATTTTCGCTGGGCAGTATAAGGCATATAGATTTCATGTCCAAAAGAAAATCCGAATATCTTTTTGGCTACTGATGATCTAAACTTATTCGACTCCGAATCCATGGTTTTACGAAAGGAAAGAAATATTCCATTTGAATAATATCGATCGCTATTTGTAAAGGCATAAGAATCATTATCTGTTTGCGCACTCAATTGACATTTAAACTCTTGGGTTGTTTGAGAAAACACTAAAACAGGAAATAACAAAAAACAAAAACAGCAAATAATACGCATACTCCATCTAATCTTTGCGCAAAGATGAAATAAAAACTCCTAACAATAAACAGTAATTTAAAACTGATAAACAAGTAGTTAGAGAATGGCTTTACCTTAATAATGCAAAAAAAGCGCTGAATGATACTCAGCGCTAATTTTTTTAATTCAGTTAGAGAACGAATATTTAAACCAGGCAGAAGTGGGATTAGAGATTAGAATAGTTAGTTTCATATTCTAAAGTTAAATGTCATTATATTTTAATATAAACCTGTAAGTATTACTACGTATATAACCACGTACAAATACGTATATTTAACTAGTATTTATACTTATTAACTTCAATTAAAATTTCTTTTAATTGGCGGTCTCTATTTATAACCAAATTCTCAATTTACAATGACACCTAAAAAAAACAAAATTTCTATTGCCGATGCAAAGGAAATGATTAACCGTTATCGGAACAATGCTCAAAAGCATGTAAAAGGAATTAAACTCCCTAATTCGATTGATTTCGATCGGGAAACAGTAAAGAACATTTTAAGTACAGGAGACTGCCAAGGAGTAAGGGCTTATTTTACTGAAACAGAAGACAATCAGGTACAATTGGTTTTGGTTGGTTATGATGCCAACGATACGGATATACTGCCTCAAGCAACTACCGAATCCTCGTCAACTGCACTAAAAGTATCTGCGGCTTCAGCATCACTCGATGGTCCAATTAGAATATGCCCTCCAGATTGCACTAAAAAAGATCCGTTAACCCAATAAATATCAAGGTTATATTTATTAAATGTTATTAACCTCAAACGATATTAATTCTATTGCATTAATTATAGCCCTCATTGTAGGGCTATATAAGTTTAAAAAGGTTGAAAAGGATAATAATGTTTTTATACTATTTATTTTCTACTGTTCGATTTTTGATTTATCATCGATGGTTTTAAATAAACTTTATACCAACAATCATGTCTTATTAAACTGTAATATTTTAATAGAATTTCTGATCTTAAACCTGCAATTTAAAAGATGGGGATTTTATGTAAAAAGACCACGGGCCTTTATTACACTAAATAGCTTTATTGTTTTTGGTTGGAGTATTGAGGCTCTTTACACACATGATCTATTCAAATTAAACAATTATAGCTGGGCCTTAAGTTCATTTATGATTGTAGTTTTAGCTATTCAACAAATAAACCAACTTCTTTTTAAAGAAAAAGGCAATCTGTTATTCAATCATAAACTCTTGATTTGTATTGGATTAATAGTTATTTATGTTTTTTATACTCTTTTAGCTGTTTTTATTAACTTTAAGTTTGGTGCAAGCAATAGCTTTTATTTGAGTGTTATTAAACTACATACCCCAGTAAGCGCCTTTATAAACTCACTCTTTGCCTATGCTATTTTACGAATGCCGGAAAGCAAAAGATTCCTTTCGGTAGATAAATAGTTTAAGGATAAACAAATTGCTTTTTTGATATAAATATTTATTTTTAGGAAAATTTTTTACCTATTAATTAATTATCATGAAAAAAAACTTTTTATTTCCTGCACTTTTTTTTTGTGCCTCAATTTTTGTAAGCTGTAAAAAAGATGAAGCTGTAACAAAAAGTAAAGAAGACAAGGCTGCTGACTTAACAGCTTACAACTTTAAAAACTCAACCTCGGATAATTTTGTCAACAATTTAAATGCTGCCATTGCTAATTCAGCTACTTTAACCGTTGGTAAAGACATTGTATTTCCAAAAGCCTATTCAATTAGCCGAGAACAATTACAAGCATTATTAGATAACCCTCAATTGGGCAAAGCCAATATCTTTTTAGGTCTTAATGATAAAAAGGAGCTTCAAGTAATGCTAATTGGAGCGGATGGAGCCGGTAAAAATTTAAGTAGTGCAGAAAGTAATTCAGACAATGTCGTGTTTTCGGATGTGCGAACTTGTCCGCCTATGTGTAAGTAGAGAAAAAGAATAATTCATTATCACTATAAAATTTTGCTTATATAAAAATGTAAACTTGAGAGAAAATAATTTTTACTCTCTTTTAGCTGTTTTTATTAACTTTAAATTTATTGCAAGTAATAACTTTTAATAAGTTTTACCTGACTACCTACACAGGTTAGTGCGTTTATCAATTTAGTTTCAGTATTTGCAATACAGAGCTTTGCTAAAAAGAAGTAGTTTTTTAATTGACAAAGTGGCTTGAAGGCGGTTATAACAAGGAAAAAATTAAAAAAATACTTTTAATTGTGATTTAATATATTAGCTTTACAAACATTGTTTAACTTACAATATTATTTATGGAAAAATTCAAACAGCTTAAAGATCTAATTGCTGCTGCAGAAGAAGACGCAGCAAAGTTTTATGAAAAGTCTAATGGCGCTGCCGGTACCCGTTTAAGAAAAGCAATGATGGATATCAAAAATGCAGCTCAGGAAATTCGTAATCAAGTTACTGAAGTAAAGAACAAAGAAAAATAATAAAAGGCCCTTTTGAGGGCCTTTTTCGTTTTATATTGGTTCTTAAACTATTATAGCAACAGAATATCGATGCGGTGAGCATGAACCATTTCCAGCTCATTTGACCAATTAAAAATAGTGAATCGCCCATCTTGTGAAGCCACCAGCGCAAGGGCGTCCCGTTGGTCGTAAACAAATTGAGCTGCTGCTAAATGTCTGGTACCTCCAATTTGCGAAGGATGCATTAATACAGCTGAACCTCCGTGTACAGGCTCAGTTGTGATCACTTCATTTACCGGAAAACTACTTTCAGCACGCGAAACTTTTGCCCCAAAAGCCAAGAGTTCATACCTATCATTTAAAATGGTGGCTCCATCAACAGCGGTAAAACCTCCTACTACTTCAATCATTCGCTTTAAGGATCCCTGCCAATAAGGGTCCATTCTATTTTCAGCATTTTGCCCCATTAATTCACTAATGCCTGTAAATGTAGGATTGGATGGATAGTTGATCGGATGAACTATGGAATTTCGCCAGGTGAAAGAGTCTTCTGGAATTACCAATACCAATCCTCCCCTTTTATGTGCCCTCATACTTACTGCAAGTTCTATTAACACATTTACTGAATCATTCTGAAACTTAGGCAAAGGCATTCCTAATAATGAGTTTAAAATAGCAGGACAATCATTTAAACTCAAACTTTCTTCGTCGACCAATTTGATATCATCTCCTTTTAATACTGCAACATTGATAAATTTTCCAAACCCATCAATCCGCCGGTGTTTAATTACCATTAAACCTGGCTCTATTACTTCAAGCACAAAACACAAAGTAGAAATATGAAGCACTGTACCCCATATCATTAATTCATCATTTTCAAACCAAACGCCCAAATGAATATTCGGACCTGATAAGGCGGGAGCTAGTTTGGTTATATTTTTAGGTGTTAATCTTATCGATTGTTCAAAAACTAATGGATTCTCCACCAGTTCAGGTGGTAAAAGTACAATTGAAAACTTAGGAGGGATTCCCTCTTCATGCCGCAAGCTTGCCCAAAAAGAAGTATCAATAACCGCTTCAATAATTTGTGCACTTGGAATAAAGCTACTATCTACCCAATCAGTTGGACCTAAATTTTGAATATGATTTTTAAAATGCTTTTCGATGGAAGGCGCCACAATACGGGAAGCCAGGTAACTTGGTTCAGATATCATTGCTTGGAATAATTATTTGGCAAACTCCGCTTTACTTGCTCTCTAAAATACAGTTAATAATTTATTTAAACCGAACACAGTAATCCGAATAAAGTTTGATCAGCCTGCTTTAATATTTGTAGTTTTAGCCAAATGAAGAAACTTCAGTTTATAACTGCTGCAATTGTTAAGTATCCCGGCGAAATAATAAAAATCACTCTTGAGCCTGCATCAGGGATTAAACCTAGTTTTATTTCAGGGCAATTCCTATCAGTTGTAATAACCAACTCCACCAAAGAAATCAGAAGATCTTATTCCATTTGTAGTTCACCATTTATCGATGAGCCGATAACAATTGCTGTAAAAAGAATAGAAAACGGAGAAGTTTCGAGAAGGTTATTTAATGAATTAAGACAAGGAGATGTACTAACGACCTTAGAACCTTCAGGTGTTTTCACTTACACACCAGAAACCGAAAGCAACCGAACTATCTTTTTGTTTGCGGCAGGTATTGGTATTACTCCTTTATTCTCCACATTAAAAACAATATTAGTCGCTGAAAACGACTCACATGTAGTACTTATTTATAGCAATCGAACAAAGGAAACCATTTTATTTTACGATGAACTCCATGAGCTTCAAAACAAATATAGTGGTAGGTTCAAATTGATCTGTTTAATAAGTGAATCTCAGAACCTGTTAATGGCCCGATTGAACAAGCAGCTTATTTATGAGTTGGTGGAAGAACATTTAGTTTATAGCCCGGAATCTGCCTTGTTTTATACTTGTGGTCCTATCAATTATATGGATACTTGTCGATTAACCTTATTGGGAATGGGCTTTGACAAATCGCAAATAAAGCGGGAGACATTTTTTATTAGTGAAGATGAGGGTGATGATGATAATGAATCAGAGGTTATAACAGTTGATACTAACACTTACACTGTAAAACTAAAGCATAAGGATAAACAAGTTGAACTTGACATACCCTACAATAAAAGTATCCTGGATATTGCGCTCGACAACAACTTAGATTTACCTTATAGCTGCAGATCAGGGATTTGTGGCACTTGTACTTCGCTTTGTACCGACGGCGGCGTTAGAATGGATTATAATGAGGTTTTAACAGATACTGAAGTTGAAAATGGCAAGGTTTTGATCTGTGTAGGGCATCCAATAGTAAACGGCAATGAAATCATCGTTTAATAAGATCATTTCTTCAACCAAAAGTTCAGCTTTGAATTAAAGTGGGATTC
The DNA here is from genome assembly GCF_023914155.1 of Solitalea agri. Lineage (GTDB taxonomy): Bacteria > Bacteroidota > Bacteroidia > Sphingobacteriales > Sphingobacteriaceae > Solitalea > Solitalea agri. Next base: position 46,099 of record NZ_JAMWYS010000006.1, read on the forward strand.
GATCAATTGATAATCAGCTGGTATTTCATGCTGCGTACTTTGGTAGGTAACTAGTTTCGTTCCACTTGGCCGATCTTTTAAAATTTTATGCAAAGCATTTGTATAACGTTCATACAACCCTGAATTACTAAAATGGTTGTCAATCAGAACATCTTCCTCTTCTACCAAATTCTCAAAAAATGAATTATAAAAGTAAAAATGCTGATAGTCATCAAAGTTCAGCTTGGCAAAATCGTTATGAATAAAATCTACATTCTTTATTTTTAGAATATTACGAACTCGCTCAGCTTCTGCAATCAAATCCTTACGTTGTTCTACTCCATAAAAAGAACACTTATCAAAATGTTTTGCCCCTATCAGACAAAACTTGCCTACACCTGATCCAATGTCCAATATTTTAGCCCCATCTGTTTCGGCCAGATAGTTCGCTGCTTTAACAGCTACCAACATCGGAGTCCAATGCTTGCCCGAAAGTTGCTGCACATTTTTAGAATATAAACTGTCGAAGGTTTTGTTAGCAGAAAAAAAATCGGTTACAGTTGCCGATGGACCCATACTCAATTATAACTAGGCTAAAAAGCAAAAATACCATTCAAGGGCTATGTATTAGTATAACCATCAACATAATTTGACAAATATCCTTAAAGCAAAAATCCCCACCGTTTGTTTAGGCAGGGATTTTTGTTAATATTCGTCTTCGTTAAACAAGAAGTCATCTTTCGTTGGATAGTCAGGCCAAACTTCCTCAATGGTTTCATACGGTTCGCCGTCATCTTCCAATGCTTGTAAGTTCTCAATCACCTCCACCGGTGCTCCTGAACGGATAGCATAATCGATCAATTCATCTTTGGTTGCAGGCCATGGAGCATCTTCAAGGTGCGAAGCTAGTTCTAGTGTCCAGTACATAGGCAATAGATTTTAATATGGTTAAACAGATTTTTCTATATTTTTGCGAATATAAAATAAAAACGATTACTTGAATAAAAAAGTTTTTTTTATAAGAATTATATTAAAAAGAGAAAAACTTAATTAATCAATTTGGGTTTTAAACCCTTGGTATCCAAATATATTCGTCGGCATTTAAATCGCTGGCAAGTTTCCTGCCTAAAACAAAGAAATAGTCGGATAAACGATTCAAATATTTTATCACCAATTCATTTACGGTCCCTTCTTCGGCAAGTTCAACAACTAAACGCTCTGCCCTGCGACAAACTGTACGTGCTACATGACAAAAAGATACCGTTGTATGCCCCCCAGGCAGCACAAAATGTTTTAGCATAGGCAGCTCATCATTCATTTTATCCATTTCCTTCTCCAATAATTCAATGTCGGCTTCATGAAGATCAGGAATGACCATTTTCGACTTTTGAGGATCGGAAGCAAGAGAAGCGCCCACTGTAAACAATCTATCCTGAATTTCTTTTAAAACTGATTTATAATGGTCGCTAATCTGTTGATCACGGATTAAACCCACATAAGCATTCAGCTCATCAACCGTTCCGTATGAATCAATCCGTAAATGATGCTTTGCAACACGGGTTCCTCCAATAAGTGCTGTTGTTCCTTTATCTCCCGTTTTGGTATAAATTTTCATTTTAAATGTTAAAACATTAAGTTTTTTAATAAACCCTTTAAATATAAATAGGTTTGATCTTTTTACTAAATCAAACCTATTTAAAAACTATGTAATAAAGTACTTTGCCTATAATATTTCAGCTGCCTCTTTTAAAGCACTACGGATGTTGGTATTCAGGTAATCATCTTCAATTAAACCATCCCGTAAACGAATGATTCGATGAGCATGCTGAGCAATGTCTTCTTCGTGGGTAACTAAAATAATGGTATTCCCTTTTTTATGAATCTCTTCAACTAAACCCATAATCTCAATAGACGTCTTGGTATCAAGGTTACCGGTAGGCTCATCGGCCAAAATAATGGAAGGGTTATTAACCAATGCCCTTGCAACAGCCACACGTTGGCGCTGGCCACCTGAAAGTTCATTTGGTTTGTGACTTACCCGATTGCCCAATCCAACGTCTTCTAAAGCTTTTTGAGCACGAGCATTGCGTTCCTCTTTCTTTATACCAGCGTAAACCAAAGGCAACGCTACATTATCCAATGATGACGAACGTGGTAATAAATTAAATGTTTGAAAAACGAAGCCGATCTCTTTATTTCTTACTTCAGCTAATTCATCATCGGTCATTCGGCTTACATCAGTACCATTTAATACATATTGCCCTTTTGTAGGAGTATCTAAACAACCTAAGATATTCATCAAAGTTGATTTTCCTGAGCCTGAAGGACCCATTAATGCAACAAATTCCCCTTTGTTAATTGTCATGGTTACCGAATTCAAGGCATGAATAACCTCCGAACCGATGACGTATTTTTTACCGATATCTGTAATTGAAATTAAAGCCGACATATTTTTCTATTAGCTGTTAAGTATCAAATCTAAATTAAAAGTAAAGCTTTGGATGTTTGTATGAATAAAATTACAATTCAGCAGTAATTTAGCTCTATTGTTCTATCACTTTAGCCACTTTAAAGAAGTTTTCATCAGCATCAGGAGCGTTTTTCAAGGCTTCCTCGTGGGTAATTTCCTGTTTTATCTCATCCTGACGAAAAGCATTCACCTCATCGGTTAAATACACCAAAGGTTCTACATTGGCAGTATCTAATTCATTCAATTTTTCCATAAACGTCAAGATCCTGTTCATATCAGCCACACTTTCATCGGCGTTTTCAACGTCGAGCCGTGCTAAGTGTGCTATCTTTTCTACTACGTTTCTGTCGATCTTCATATTCGTTTAATTTACTATTTATAACCTGATAAACTTTATTCTTCAACAGTTCGTCATCTTCCACTGTTAAACCTGCAGTTTCAATAGGTTGATGTACAAATATATCAATTACACCCGGACGAGAGCCAAATAGTTTGCCATCGTCGAAGAAAACTTGCCATGCATTTGCAATGGTTACCGGAATAATGGGTATTTGTTGCTCAATTGCTAATCTGAATGCTCCATTTTTAAAATGATGCAGCTTTGGTGGATACCGATCCAAAATGCGTCCTTCAGGAAAAATAATCAAACTCATACCATTGGCAATATTTGCCGCAGCCTTTTTGAATGCGCGATAAGACGAAATTTTGCTTTCGCGCTTAACCGGGATATCTATTGTTTCAAAAAACAGCTTAAAAACAGGATTGCCTTTCAGCTCTTCTTTCCCCATAAAATGGTGATTACCATTACCAAGTAGCAGCATTATCGGGATATCCAGAAAAGAAGTGTGATTAGGGCAAAACACATATATCCCATTTTTACCTAAGGGCTTCTCCACTCTTATTTTCCAAAACATCCCACTTAACAACAAGGGTAAAGCAACATTAATCTTTCTAAAAAAATTAAGGATGGGATAACGTTCTGGCTTACGAGAGTAATAATAAAAAAAGGGATAAAGGAGGTAAAACACTATGGCAGTTAGTGTAAAATAATAGTATAGATGAAGTTTTCTCAATATTGTTTCCACAGGGCCAAATTTATATGATTTACTAGATAGGTTTAAAAGTTTAATTCGAAAAAACACAAAACTTTAAAAAATCGCTAATAGAATGAATAATTACTTCTACTGAAATCAATTTTTCAATCTCTTTTTTTACTTTCGTGCAATGGAAACAGTAGTAAGTGGTATACGTTCTACCGGAAATTTACATTTAGGAAATTACATAGGAGCTGTAAAAAACTTTGTTCAAATGCAGAACGAGTACAACTGCTTCTTTTTTATAGCTGATTATCATTCATTAACAACCCACCCTAACCCGGCCAACCTTCACAGTAGTGTTCGCCAGGTGTTGGTTGAATATTTGGCTGCGGGTATCGATCCTGAGAAAAGCACCATTTACATTCAGTCGGATGTACCTGAAGTAACCGAATTGTATTTGTTGCTGAATATGAATGCCTATTTGGGAGAGTTGCAACGTGCTACTTCATTTAAGGATAAAGTAAGAGCAAATCCAAATAATGTTAATGCCGGTTTATTGACCTACCCTACATTAATGGCCGCCGATATTTTATTGCATCGTGCCACCAAAGTTCCTGTTGGAAAAGATCAGGAGCAGCATTTGGAGATGACCCGCACTTTTGGTAATCGCTTTAATAACATGTACGGGACCGAATATTTCCCAGAATCTTACGCATTTAACTTTGGCTCTAAATTGATCAAAGTTCCTGGATTAGATGGTAAAGGCAAAATGGGCAAATCTGAAGGCGAAGGAAACGCAGTATTTTTGGCTGATTCTCCTGAAGTAATACGCAAAAAAGTAATGCGTGCTTTAACAGATAACGGTCCTACTGAACCAAACTCAAAAAAACCTGATTATATCCAGAATCTTTTTGATTTGATGAAAATGGTTTCGACTAAAGACACTGTTAAACATTTCGATGAGGCATGGAAAAATTGCAATATCCGCTATGGAGATTTGAAAAAGCAATTGGCAGAAGATATGATCACTTTCCTTACTCCTGTTCGTCAAAAAATTGAAGCTATTTCAGCCGATGAAACTTATCTGCGTCAGGTTGCCCGTCATGGAGCAGCCAAAGCCCGTGAAAGCGCGCAGAAAACCATTCAGGACGTAAGAGAGATTATTGGAATTAAGAGATTTTAATCTATAATTCATTAAAAGAGCTTGTCTTCTTAAAGTTTCAAATCGAAAATTAAATCAACTAAACCATGCATATTGCGATTGTTGGAAATATCGGAGCCGGAAAAACCACATTGGCTGAACTGTTAGCTAAACATTATAACTGTGAAGCCTTGTATGAAACGGTTGATGACAATCCATATCTGGAAGATTTTTATAATGACATGAAAAGATGGTCGTTTAATCTTCAGATTTACTTTTTGAACAGTCGATTTAATCAGATTTTGGATATTGATCGTAATAAACGATCGGTTGTGCAAGATCGTACCATCTATGAAGATGCCTACATTTTCGCCGACAATCTTCATGATATGAGCCTGATGACCTCACGCGATTATCAGAACTATCTTTCCATATTTGCTTCAATAAAACAATTTATAAAACCACCTGATCTATTGATCTATTTGCGAGCTTCGGTTCCTACTTTGGTAAATAATATCCAACGTAGAGGCCGTCAATACGAAGCAGGTATTCGTTTAGATTACCTAAGTAAATTGAATGAAAAATACGAAAAGTGGATTGGTGATTATACTGAAGGAAAATTATTGATTATTGACAAAGACAAAGTTGATTTTACCGGTAATCCTGAAGACTTGGGAATTATCATCAATAACATTGAAAAAGAATTCCACGGATTGTTTAAGTTTTAAGACCAGTCTAAAAAACATAAAGTAAAAGCCCTTGAAAACAATCAGGGGCTTTTATTTTTTTCAGACCTCATCAACTAAATTTCACATCGATTCTTACTTAACTACATTATTTAGTTATTATAAATCTACCTTCCCTCCTATGGCTTTGAAGGAGTTAATTTTCGCTTTCAATCAATCGCCGGTGATAGTTTATTTGCCCTAAATGATAGGCTAAATGTGTAGTCAGGTGAACTAGCAGGTATTCAGAGGTGGTCTTTTGATCAAATACTAAAATAGGATATTCGGTTTCCAAAAGGTCTGCATTCAAATTATCCAAGGTTCGATTGACCACTGAAATTGTATCTTCAATTTTTTCCATCAAATCTTTTCTCGAAACATCCTTTAACGAAAACTCCAGCTCCCTGTTTCGTACATAACCGGTATTGCCTAATTCTTTTCCTATATAAGTATTTAAATTACCTATCAGATGTAAACAAAGATTGCCAGCTGAGTTATTTATTTGCCCTTTAACCTTCCAGAGGTCAGCTTCATTAGTGTACAGTTCAATCTCTTCTTTAAGTCTTTTCAAATCTCTGTTGAACAGTACTTTTAAGGTTTCAATTAACATAGTTATAAGATAAATTGACCTTCCAATACAATTAGCGCTTCACCTAAAATGCAAACTTTATCCTGTAAAAGTTCTGTACTCATAATTCCAGTTCTTAATGACGATTGAAAGGCGTTTAGTTTTGTTTTATTCAGTTTTGTTGCCTAGTATTTTGTTAAAAAAGTTTGAACGCCTCCTGTTACGGGATCTTCGTTTGTACCGGCCCAAGGCCAAAAATATCGGTAATGAAAATCAAAATCTTCATTATCTGAAACGGCTGTTACCAACACTCCATTTATTCCGGTATATGAATTTATCAATGCACTAAAATCAGGTGTTAAAGATGCAAGCTGAGAAGCACTTTCGATTTCAATTAAAATGATTTTATTGGTGGCACTGTAGCGTTTATTTACGATTTCGGTAACACCAAGAGCATTCAACATTGTTTGGGGCACGTCAATTTCATCTGTATCATAAACAGGAAATTGCATTTTAATTTTACCACCAACCTTTTCAATAGGCAATTCAACATTGTTAACGTTGGTAAACTTTAAACTATTTAGGGCAGTTGTTTCGAAAAGGATTTTTGCCGAAGCCAATGTTGCATGTCCGCATAATGGTATCTCAATTTTGGGTGTAAAAAAACGGATGCTATAAATATTGTCTGACAAGTGTTTTATAAATGCAGTTTCTGAAAAGCCTATTTCCATTGCTATTTTCTGCATAGTATCATTCGTCAAATCTTTATCAGGAATACAAACAGCGGCAGGGTTTCCTTTAAATTTTTCGGTTGTAAAAGAGTCTACAAAAAATGTCTTCATTATTTAGTTTTTAGGTAGCCGAATTTCTTCGTTTTCATTTGGTTTTTAAGTCCGAAAGGTAGTCTTCTATAATAACAATGTCCAACTGGAATTACCCAATTGGACATTGTTCAGGTATAACTTTATTATTTCACTGCCAATGCTTTTTCAATCATAAAATTAATATACGCCCGATGCGCTTTTGTTTGCTCATCAGGTGAGGCGGCTGTACCAAGACTTGTTTTGATTTTTTTAAGTGAATTGTAAGCTGCCGCTTTTGAAGCGTTATCATAACCGGCGCCTGGAGCACTATTAACTACATTTGTCAATGCTCTAACATACTCAGCTTGCAAGTTCTCGCGGTACAGATTTACCGAAGTTTTTAAATCAGCATTAAAAATGGCTGCTGTCAAATCATTGAAGACTTCTGCAACCGAATAAGTGTTGCCGTACAAACCTGAGTTATTGATACGTGACAAAGTTGTTGGGTGAAAGAATTGAGAAAGAACAGTTTGTTGTACCATTAGAGCTGTACTCTGAGGTTTATAATCCTCCGGATTTCCAAAGAAATTAAACCCACGACGTTGCATCTGCATGTATGGGAATAAATAGCTATCGGCAGCGAAAGCATTAGGAGCAAATACATAAGTGCTTAATACTTCCATTGCTTTTTTCTGCTTTTCTTTAGGTACGGCAGTAAACGGTTTGTTTGGAGAGTTTTGACCAACAAAGCTCCTGTCGACATACACACCGCCAATATAACGACTTACACCAGCAGCCATTCCAAAACGCTGATTTACCAAAATACCATAGCGACTTCTTAATTCAGCAAATGATTGTCCCTGTTTACTGTACTTTTCTTTCAATTTGCCCATCATGGTGTTAACCAATATAAAACGATCTTTAGAATAGGTAATCATATCGCTACTCATATCGTTTATCATTACGCGCGGATCAATACCGTTGCCTGGAGAACGCATGTCATCGGCATCGTTACCAAAAGCTAATTGAGGATCGGTGCTTCTGCTTAAAATTTTATCCAAGCCCGCTTTCTCATTCGATGGAGCAAAAGGTGTGTATCCAAACTGGATAGCCCAAACGTCATATGGCCCTACTTTCGTGGTGTAATAATCACCTTGCTTGCTTCGGTCATTTGCAACGTTAATGGCTGGATAATCCATTACCGAACCCTGCAAACCTATTTTATGCGTAAGCTCCTTATTATTCACTTCAGCAGGACTCAACATTGTACTGGCTTTCATATTATGATTAAGCCCCATGGTGTGTCCCATTTCGTGTAAAATCAGGTAATACAAAAACTGCTTGTGCATTTCTTTAATTTCAGATGATCCTGCTCCCATCATTTCAGCCATACTCATACCAGCTGCCAGTTGGGCCTTTAATTCATTAGCCATGGTACAATAGCTGGCATTTCCTTTTAAGGCTAATGGATGTTTTTCAGGCGCTTCAGTTGCCGGAACTGAATTAAACAAATCATCGAATACAGGAGTAGAACTTCCTGATCGCCATTCAACGGTAATATCGGCACCTAATATTTGTCCGGTGCGAGGGTTTACAAAGCTTGGACCTATAGCACCATACTGAGGATAAGCCGATGATACCCATCGAATCACATTGTAACGAATATCAGCTGGGTCCCAAGTGGCAGTATCCGGCATGATTTTCATTACCACCGCATTCTTAAAACCGGCCTTTTCAAAAGCTTCATTCCACTTCTCCCCTGCTTCAACAATGGTTTGACGATACTCAACCGGAGTTGTATTCTCTACCCACCAAACAATTGGTTCTACCGGTTCGCTGATAGCTGCAGATGGATCTTTCTTCACCAGGTTCCAGCGATTGATCACGTCTTTATAATCAGCAACTTTAACTGTGGTTAAATTATCGACTTCCTGACTGAAATAACCTACGCGAGGATCATCGTATCGTGGACGAAAATCGTTTTTAGGCATTTCTAAGAAGCTATGTTGCATACGCACCCTGGTATATCGTGCATCGGTAATATCTTTACCACCACCATTTAATGGAGCAGGATTATCATATGCCAGATCAACCACCACATCAGTATTATTTGGGTATGAACGAACCTTGCCGTATTTCGATTTTGAAGTATTCAGGTTACCCAGATTGAAAATGGCACCCGGTGGAAGTGATGGCGGTAAAACAGGTTTTACCTGATCAAGCTTTTCGCTTAAGAACAATCCATCAACCGCCACTAAATAACCGTTTGCATCTTCGGCAACAATCTTATCAGAATAAAAGACAGATTCAGCAACATCTACGTCTGCCGCTTTGCTAACAGCATTTGCGGGATCATACCAAAAGCTTGTATTTGCTTGCAAGAATTCCAGTTTATCGTAGGTTTTCTTGATTTTAAACACCCAAGTGGTCCTGATCATGTTTTGGTTAAGAAACAATGAGGTAGGGCCCCCCATCGAGAAACTCTGGTAAATAAACTCCTGACCAAGCTGCTCCTTTTTAATGTAGAGCTGCATAGTACCCTTGGCAGTATCGAGGTATAAGGTAAACAAGCCTTCTGATTTTGCGGAGCCTTTGATTTTATCAGTGATACCAGCTTTTACAGGTGCTTTCTTCACTGTATCGACAGCGGCTGCCTCTTTGTTCTTTTTATCTTTTTTGTGTTGTGCAGAAAGAGAATAACTGCATAATAATACCGGCACCAACAGCCAGATAACATTCTTAAGTGATTTCATACGGTAATTAAGCTTTAGTAGATTGATTGGGCTATAAATAATAAAATGAAAAAATATTTACTAAAAGTTTAAGTTATAGATTAAGCCCAATATAATGAAACGATAATTAAAAGGATATAAGGTTGTTACAAATGATCATTTATAAAGGACAAGAAGGAAGTAATCAGACCATTAATCCATAATCGTTTAGGTACATGATTTAAAACAAATACCTCAAATTTCAATTCAGGAAACTCAAGGACTGTTAAAAAGGTAAAATAAATGATATAGACCCTACTGACTGCAAAACATTGATAGCTTTGTGGTGCCAATTTTTAAAGAAGCTCCCATGCTAATGATTGTTTCTTTAATATTTAACCTAGCCATATATGAGATTTCTTTACCTTTTTTGCCTGCTTGGCATTTTAGGAATTAATGTTAATGCACAGTCGGTTAAACGAGGAGCCGTAAAAGGTAAGATCACCTCTGCTGTTGTGCAAAATGAAACCTTGGAAGGTGCCATTATTTCAGTTATAAACCTGCAAGACTCTGTTGTTGCCGGTAATGCCTTTTCTGACAAAAATGGATTGTATGAAATCAAAGGGTTGGCGTTGGGTAAATACAAAATGGCCGTGAGCTTATACAGCTTTAAGACAGCTACTCACTATTTTTCAATTACTTCCGAGCAACCTTTATATCAAATGGCCGACATAAAACTCGATTCAATGTCTTATTCATTAAAGGAAGTTGAGGTGGTGGCAGAAGCCGTTCCGGTGAGATTAAAAAAAGACACAGTTGAGTTTAATGCATCTTCATTTAAAACCAGGGAAAACGCTGTAGTGGAAGATCTATTAAAAAAACTTCCCGGTGTGGAGGTACAGGCCGATGGAAGTTTGAGCGCTCACGGACAAAAAGTAACGCGAATATTGGTTAATGGAAAGCCTTTCTTTGGAAATGATTTAAAAATGGCTACCCAAAACCTTCCATCAAACATTGTTGATAAGATTCAGGTAATAGACCGGAAGACGGAAAGAGAAGACGCTGATGACAATGAAACCGACAAGGTCATTAACATTACCATCAGAAAAGATAAAAGAAAAGGCTTGTTTGGAAAAACTTCGGGTGGAGGTGGAAACGATGAACGACATGAAGCTAATTTAAACTTAAATCGCTTTAACGACGATCAGCAGATCAGCATAAATACGTCCTCAAGGAATAACCTTATAAGCAATACTCTTTCGGCAGGACTGAATTTTTCCGATCAATTGGGGCCTAAACTTTCATTTTCCGGAAGTTATACATTCAACCAGTCGAAAAATGAAAACGAAAGTCTGTTAAAGCGCAATATCCTCATTCAGGAGCAATCGGTTTATTACCTTGATCAAAGTGAAGGGCAAAATAAGAACACGGGACATGGACTGGGTTTGCAATTAATCTATAAGTTCGATCCCTCAAGTAACTTAACAATATCACCTTCTTTGAATTTTCAGGAAAATAGATCGCAATCCGCCAACCGGTTTGAATCGACTAATTCGATGATGGAAAAAATAAACGATGGGAATAGAAGTACAGAAATGCTTTCCAGATCGCCCAATATTACCAATTCACTTTCATATGAGAAAAAGTTTGCAGAAAAAGGGAGAGCATTGGAACTTACCATTAATAATAAATTCGATGAAACGGACGGCAGCAATTTAAATTCGTCATTTAGTGCTTTTTACCAGAATGAGCCTGTTCAAAACAGTTTTGATCAACAAAAATTAAACGATAACAGCTCTCAAAATCATAACATTTCATTAAACTATACCGAACCTATTCCGAAATTAAAAGGAAAGCTAATTGAGTTTAGCTATCAGTATGGTAACAGGATCGAAAATTCATCAGCCAATACGTTTGATTACAATGAACTTACCGATGCTTATGACCAACAGAACGAATTGTTAAGCAATGTTTATCGCAACCATACCATCTCTAACAAATATGGGATACGTTTAAAAAGCAAGACTAGTAATATTAATTATAGTGTCGGACTTTCTTTGCGTCAAAATGATCTGAGAGGTAAATCGATTACGAAAGATAGCTTATATCGCCAGCAAACACTAAGTATAGTTCCGAGTGCCCTTTTTGACTATAAGGTTTCGAAAACGGCCAGGCTAAACATTTCGTATACAGGAAACTTACGCCAACCCGATATTAAGGATTTACAGCCAGTACCTGATAACAGCAATCCGCTTTATATCCGTTTGGGTAACCCTAATTTAAGTCCCGAGTTCAGCAATTCACTTAACTTAAGGTATAACTCCTATATAACAGGCACGTATATTTCAATTAATGGTACGACGACCGCCAATAAAATAACCTATAATAGCTTTTTTGATGTAGCAACCGGCAAACAAACAAGCCGACCGGAGAATGTTTCGGGCAATTATCAAATCATGGGAAATGTGACTTTCGGAATTCCTATAAACGGAATGAAGAGTTCTCTCAAACCTAAGCTGAATGCTACCACTTCAAGGAATATTACTTTTATCAATGGCAATAAGGTTTCGACTTATGCGCACGTACTGGGCACAGGATTAAGCCTTAATTACAATTGGCAGGAAATATTGGAGCTCAACTTATCCTCTGATTTTAGATATAACCAAACCAATTACGACAACCCTTCATTAAAAAATTTGAATTATGTAACCGCAAACTCATCCATGAAGCTTAGTTGCTATATGCCTAAGAACTTTGTTCTTTCCAGTTCTTTGGGCTTTAACACCAATGCAGGAAGGGTGCAAAATGCCAAACGAAATGCAACCATGCTTGATATGGGTATTTATAAGGAGTTTTTGAAGAATAAAAAGGCGCGTATTACGCTGCAGGGTTTCGACTTATTGAACCAAAGCTCAAGTATTACTCGTACGGTTACCGATAACACCATTGAAGACCGTCAAACCAAAGTGCTCAAACGATATTTCCTGTTAACATTTAGCTGGCAGTTTAATAAGTTTGGGAGTTAAGTATTAATATTTTGCTTTAAATAGATATAGCTTTTACAGTACGCCAAAAAAAATTGTTACTTGATGATGGAAGCACATGTTTACGCGTTTAACTTACCGTTAAAGCCCCTGCGTTTTCAATAAAAACATAACAAAGTAAAAAGCCCCTGAAAATTGTACCTTCAATTCTCAGGGGCTTCTTTTTGGAGTAGTTGTGCTACAGCCACTTGAAATTCGTTTGTTATTATACGTTTGATTTCAATTTCCATTAATTATATCAGCGCGTGTTAGCAGCCGTACTTATTTTGAATACGGCATTAATTCACCAAATATTTAATTACATCTGATATTAGAAATGATGTATGAAGTATCGCAAAAATCAATTGCATCCAAAAAATAGTTGATAAAATAGATTTATCCTAAAACGGTTTACCTTTTAAAAAATAAAACTATTTCAATCACTAATAAAAAAGCGGATAACTTAACCAGAATATTAACGTAGCGAGCTAAAATAAAATTTCTTTTAAATAGCCAGGCTGCTAGGAAAATTAATAGGGCAATAATATTTGTGAAAACAAGTTTTACGAAAATAGTCAAAAGTAAATATACCGGAATTGAATAACTTAATGAAGGTTTCAATTTTGTCGACAAAGCTGAATTAATACATATAATTATTGCAAATGCTATCCAATAATATTTGAAGTCTGTAAGCCTGTTTGTTTTTTTAATAATGTCAATTTTCATATTAGATTATCTTTGGTTGTATGGTTGCTAACGTTTATGTATGAAACGTGGCTGGACTTTCGAAGCGCGTCACTGTCCCACGACACCAAACGTAATTTGAAAAACTAAACTACAAAGTTACACTGAGCCCCAGCCATGTTTTATACATTTTGTTAGCGGTTCATTGTTCTCTCTCATTCATATGAGTGTCTTGATTATGGTCCACTCTTCTGTTGTCACACGAAAGTTTGTCCCCTGTGGTTGCCGTAGTATTCTCATTCCTTGAAGTCCATCAGTTTTCATTATAGTTTCCTTTGTCAGAGGAGAATGAAGTAAACTTTTAATAATTTTCATTTTCACTCTTGTCTTTTCGCCTTCTTTATCAGTAGCGTCAGTCCAATATTTTCTTTCGGGGTCAGGTTCTAACATTAGTTGTGGGTCAGTCAGTATTTCAGTGATTGCATAAATTCCTGCCTCTTTACCCGAAAGCCAAATCATACCAATGTGTCCTTTGCAGATCTCAGTCTTGTGCTGATTTACAAGCCAATGAATACTGTCACCAATTTCATCGTCTGCAAGTGCATTCATAATGTCATAGCGTTGTGGGTTCGCTTGAAATATCCAGATGTTGTCCGCAGATGGAAGAACTGAAATTGTCGTGGTTTGTTGCCTTTGGTCTGTCTGTCGCGACTTGATAAACTGATAATTTACTTGTTCGGCAAGTTGGTTGAGATAATTTATGCCCAACTCTTTACACTCAATGCCAATTGTTTCAAGAAACTTTTTTCTCTCAGGCGGAATGATGTTAGCACACAAAACCAGTTCAACAAAACTGTCGGGGCTTTCTGTTTTAAGAAGTCCGTAATACTCCATTACTTGTCCTGAAGCGTCACGAGAGAGAATGCCTCGTTTAACTTCCACAATGATTTTTCTATTGTGCTTATCTTCAAAAATTATGTCCGCGAAGCACTTGCCAAGTTTGATTTGTTGTCCAACAAGTCGGAAACCAGCGTTTGGAAAAATGATGTCTGGATGTTGCGCGATTAAGTTTTCTATATCTTTCTCAAGCATTGTTTGTCTGTGGTGTGTGTCGTCCTACAATGACCGCTAACTAATTCTTACATACACCCGAGGTGCATGTAAATTTCATATAGTCGAATGTTTTTAAATTGTAGTTGTAAATAGTTCTGGATTCAAATTGCCCTAAAAATAATTATTCTTCCTAATTATTCAAGTCTTACTTTCTTAACCACCCCTATTCCGGTTCTGAAGTGGGTCGAAGCAGTTCAGAAATACCTTTCACATGGTTCTTAAGTGGGATGAGATGCTTCGGATCTGAATGAATCCTGGTTCTAAACCGGGAAGAGGATGCTTGGGTAAGCCCCCTCACATCTCATATAAGCCCGCCGATTGGTTTCCGGACCAGGAACAACCTAGTTCAGAACCTCGTAGCGTTACTACAAAAGCAGTTTTGATGGTGTGGTTTACAGTTTGGAAATGTAAATACGTTGTTGCCCAAGTTGTAATTCAGGTAGTTACACCTATAACACTCAGTAGTTATACCATTGATTAACAAGTAATTAAGCAGTAATTTGGTAGCGATTATTAAAAACCATTTCTTACAGTAGCCTCCATTCATTGTATCATTTTACCTCAAATAATCAGGAGGAACCCTATTATGAACAATCTCCTCCTTTCAATAATTAAACCTCTTTAATTCTATCAATAAACAAAATGTTATGAAAACAATTCCCTCACAAACAGAAACTCAGATGGAAACATTTGAAGAATCTCATCTTTCTATTAAAAGTAGGCATACTCAAGAATTTAACCTTGCCAAGATCATTGCCGAATTAAGAACATACAGAGATAGGGTTATTTCTCCTTGGGCAATTATTCTGGTTCGTTTTAGCGATGATACCGACCCTTTGCCTCCCCTAACAAAATATGAAGACCTTTTTACAAGAAGAGGAAGAGGAGATTTAAATATGGTTGATTTCTTTTATGAGATGTCGCACCATAAAATAGATATATCAGGAAGCAGGGTATTTGGCTGGTATACACTTGATCAGAGAAGAGCTGACTATGTCGGGAATGTATATCCACAACCGGTAGGTAAAATAAACCGAAATGGACTATTGGATGCAGCCAGAGCTAAAGCAATTGCGGCCGGGGTTAACTTAGCAGATTATTCGGGTGTGGTAGTTTCAGGACTGAATGCTGTTGATCTTTGTGGTTGGGTTGGTGGAATGGCAGCCCTTTGTGATTCCTTCTCTTTAAGTCCAAGTTTAATGGGTCAGGAAATGGGGCATGGCTATGGTCTTGACCATGCACGATTAAATGGTTCTACAGAAGATTATAGAGACCCGTGGGATGTTATGAGTACTGCAGCTTATCCATGGATGGAGGCTGATCATTCAGAATTTACGAAGGTTGGACCAGGGTTAAATGCCTGGAGTATGCGATCATTAGGCTGGCTGGATGAAACAAGGGTGTGGTCAACTACTTCAAACGCTTTTGATACAACCATTCAGCTTCGTCCGTTACACAGTCATGAACTTAGCGGCCATTTAGCAGCCCAGATTGGAGAATATCTTATTGAGTTTCGTATACCGGAACGTTGGGACGCAGCTATTCCCCGACCTTGTATTTTAGTGCACCGATTCAACAGTAATCATTCATACTTAATGCCAGCTCACAGTGGCAGCCAGGATATAGTTGCCGGAGATAAATTTCAGGAGGGAATACCTGATCTGTCAATTTTTGGTTATAAATTGGTAGAAGTAGTTCAAATTGACGTAGCAAGTAAAACAGCTATAATAAGACTTCGTCAGCATCCGTCCTCAATAAGAGATATAGAAAAAGAAATAGCTGCAAAAGTATTAGGTGGAATACCAGTTGATGGAGAGGGTTTTATTATCATTGGAGGGAAAATAATCAGAGTACCACCACGTGGCCCAATCACTGAAATAGTAAAACAATTATCAAATTATCTTGAGCTAGACAATTTTACTATTGGCAGGGCTAATGCCATTTCCATACAAAAACAAATTCTTGAATCAATCATTATATCTACAGCTTCTTTACACCAGGAAACATTGCCTTTTTCTGAACACCCTCCAGGATATAACCATAAGAGCTCAGAAAACCACTAATAGAAAATATATATTTTAAGCTTTTAATAAAAAGGAGGTTATCTTGTTTTTTTTAAGACAACCTCCTTTTTTACTAAAAACACTCCAAAACAACAAAACCACCTTTTAGGGGTGATTTCGTTGATTGTTGAATAAACTTAGTTATTATGATTTTTGGTTATTTTGCTGCGTAGACAATTGTTTTTTGTTGTCTGATATCTTTTGAAGAACTTCCTACCAATAAATCGAAATTACCGGCTTCTACTACCCATTTATTTACTTTATCGTTATAATAATGGAATGCTTCATCATTTAATTGGAATACCACTTCTTTTGACTCACCTGGTTTTAAGAATATTTTCTGAAAGGCCTTTAACTCTTTCTCAGGACGTTTCAAAGCTGATTTCTCTTGTTTTACATACAACTGAACCACTTCGGCTCCGGCTACTTTACCGGTATTGGTAATAGTAAGCTTAGCAGTGGCTTTGTCCCCATTCACAGTAACGTTTAAATTATCATATTTAAAAGTGGTATATGATAAACCGCGACCGAATTCAAACTGCGGTGCTACATTGTAAGTATCGAAGTAACGGTAACCCACAAAAATATCTTCATTATAATGAACCACATTATTTTTCCCCGGAAACTCCCCTAACTTATGAGCCGGTGAATCCTGTAATTTTTTAGGGAAAGTCATTGGAAGTTTACCTGATGGATTTACATCGCCAAAAATAACTTTAGCCAATGCATTTCCACCTTCCATACCAGCATACCAACCTTCCAATACACCTTTTGCATCGTCAATCCATTGGCTAACATCAATTGGCCCTCCTCCGGTTAAAACCACAACAGTTTTAGGGTTAGCTTTTAATACCGCTTTAATCAACTCATCCTGACCGAAAGGCATATCCATATTCGGCTTATCAACACCTTCTGCATCATAAGCATTATCATCCCATTTAGAATAGTCATAACCATGGGTCCATCCTACCACCAAAATCGCTGTTTCTGATTTTGCGGCCAAATCAACTGCTTGCTTGATCAATTTTGCGTCAGCTTTCTGTCCTCTGGCAATTTTATAACCTGGAGCATACTCAATTTTAGTAGTGTTACCTACCAGGTTTTTTAAACCCTGTAAAGGCGTAATTTCATATTTAGCCTTAACCTGTGAGCTACCTCCACCCATTGAGTTTGGACGGTCGGCATTAACGCCGATAACAGCAATGGATTTAACACTTTTTTGTAATGGAAGAATATTGCCCTCGTTTTTCAATAATACAATACCTTCTTCAGCCACTTTAAGAGCTGTTGCCTGATGTTCTTTTGTATTAAAGCTTCCTGCCGGACGCTTACCATCAATCATGTTGGTTTTATACATGATGCGTAAGATTCGACGAACTTTCTCATCAATTAATGAAACGGGCACTTTTCCATCTTTTACCAATTTCAAAAGCGAATCGGCCATAAAGAACTTATTATAATTAGGATTAGGCAGCATACTCAGATCAGTGCCCATTTCCAAATCAGTTCCGTTTTTAGCCGCTTCAATTGTATTATGAACCGCTCCCCAATCACTCATGAGTACACCCTGGAAATTCCACTCCCCTTTTAATATTTTGTTCACCAAATAGTCATTATGCGTAGCATATTGACCTCTGAATTTATTATATGAACCCATTACAGTATTCACATCTCCTTCGGTAACAGCAGCTTTAAACCCTGGCAAATAGATTTCGCGCAGAGCACGTTCACTCATGTAAACATCTACAGTATTACGGTCAACCTCTTCGTTATTAGCAGCATAATGTTTCACACAGGCCGAAATACCTTGATCTTGCACCCCTTTAATATACCCAACAACCATTTTAGAGATTAGGTATGGGTCTTCACTCATATACTCAAAGTTGCGACCACATAGCGGCGAACGGATGATGTTAATACCCGGACCAAGGATAACATCTTTACCGCGGTAGTTTGCTTCAGCTCCCAAAACCGATCCGAAAGCATAACCAAGCTCTGGATTCCAGGTTGCGGCCAATGTATTACCGGTAGGTAAATAAGTAGCAGCATCGTCAACATCTTTGTCAACCTTCCAATCGCGGCCATGCTCAACACGCACACCATGCGGTCCGTCTGAAGTTACAATTTCAGGAATACCCAAACGCTCCACACCTGTGGAAGTAAATGAAGAGTTACCATGGATCATCCCCACTTTTTCTTCCAGGGTCATTTCACTGATTAATCTGCTGATTTTTTCTTCAGTGTTACTTGCATCCTTTTCCTTTGCCTGTGTACATCCAAACAGAACAGATGTTGCTACAATTAAAGCAGAATAGCTCCAACACTTTACCGATTTGAACTTATAATTCATATGTAATTAGATAGTTTACTTGTTACTGATCTCTATAGTTTTTTCAAATTTGATATCGGCCGATGAAGCCCCCACCATTAGTTTTATTGCTCCTTCTTCGACTTTAAACTGGTGTAAATTCTCGTCCCAATAAGCCAATGCTTCAACAGGCAATGGAATTACTACTGTTTTAGATTCATTAGGGCTGATAGTTATTCTTTTAAAACCTTTTAGTTCTTTTAAAGGGCGTTTTGTTTTTGAATTGATATGACTCACATACAACTGGACCACCTCATCACCAGAATAGGATCCGGTATTCTTAACATCCACACTAATACTAAGCTGACCACTTGTACTTACCTTAGTTGCACTCAATTTCAAATTTGAATAACTAAACGAGGTATAGCTTTTCCCAAACCCAAAAGGATATAAAGGAGCGCCCTCGAAATACATATAGGTTCTGCCGTGGGTAATATCATAATCCATCATTGGCGGCAATTCATCTAAACTGTTTGGCCATGTTTGCACCAGTCTTCCTGCCGGGTTATAATCGCCAAAAAGTACATCGGCCAAAGCATTACCAAGTTCCTGACTGTTTTGAGCCATATGCAAAATAGCCGGAACGTTTTGCTGCGTCCAGTTGATTGCAAAAGGAAAACTTGAAACTAATACAACGATTGTATTCGGGTTTGCATTATAAACCTGTTTTATTAATTCCTCCTCTGTTAAAGTAAGCGATTTCCGATCAACCGACTCCTTACCTTCTCCGGCATCAGGGCATTGCTCCCAACCTGCATTACAGGTTGGATGATTACCCACAATAACGATGGCTACTTCCGATTTTTTTGCGGCGTTTACAGCTTCATTATTGGAATTATTCTCGGCATAATTTATTTGAATGTTATTCCCTGCTTTAGCCTTGATTCCCTGTAAGGCGGTTACCACATATGGCGGCGTTCCGCTATACCAGTCGAGTAAAACCTGATCGGCTTTACTGCCAATGATTGCCAGTGATTTCAGCGTATTTTTGCTTAGCGGAAGCATATTCCGATCGTTTTTTAACAGCACGATCGATTTTTGGGTAACCTCCCGAACAGCATTTTTATGTTTTTCAGAAAGCCATGGTTCAGGTCCGTCTTTGATTTTCGTATAAGGATTCAACTCTGGAGGATCAAGTAAACCGAGTTTTATCATCACCCTAAAATCTCCCCTGATCACTGTTTCAATATCCTTCTCAGTAATCAGTTTTTTCTCTAACGCCTGTCGAATGGCTGAATCATAATGATCGAGAAATTGGTTGATACCCGCTTTAACTGCTGCAGCCGCTCCTGCGGCGTCATTAGAATAATACTTGTGTGATTTTATTAATAAGCCTAAAGCGCCGCCATCGGTACAAATTATTCCGTTCTGTTTCCATTGATCAACCGCCACATTCTTTAATACCGGATTCACCATCATGGGAATTCCATTCCAAGAATTATAGGAGGCCATAAATGCTCTGGAACCACCCAGCTCCACCCCCATTCTAAACGGTTTCGAGTAGTATTCATGAAACAACTTTTCACTAAAGTCAGATGAGGAGCGATCCCGACCATTTTCATTGCTATTGGCCAAAAAGTGTTTCATTAACGAAGCCGCTTGCCAGTAACGTTTATCATTACCCTGTAAACCTTTGATCATGGCAACAGCCATGGTACCATTAAAAAAAGGATCCTCTCCATAACATTCTTCGGTACGGCCCCAGCGTGGATCCCTGCCCAAATCAACATTAGGTGAACGAATCACTAATGCTCCACGTTCGTATTTATCGCTTTGAAATAAGTAACGGGCCTCGTAACCTTCAATATCGCCTACCTTTTGCAGAGCTTCAGTATCCCAGGTTTCGGCCAGTCCATAAGCTTGCGGAAACTGCGTAGTTGTAATTGGATTTTCACCACCCCACTTCCCCGGCCCGCCAAGAGCTGCGCCATGTAAGCCTTCAATATGGTCGCAACCCTTAATGCCTAACCGAGGAACCGAAGGATTTGTGCTTAAACACTTAATCTTTTCATCAAGCGTAAGCAATGAAATTAGGTTGTCGATACGCTTTTCTACGTCCAAATCAGGGTTTTGAAATGGATATTTGTTCTGCGCACAGCCAACAGAAACCAAAAAAAGGATAAGAGCAATACCAACTAAAGAGACCTTGCTTACTCTCATTTTCCTGCCGACTTGTTATATGCTGTATTCGATTGAATTTCCCACTTAATTGATCCTTTCGACCAATCATCATTTAATTTGAAAGAACCATCCTGATTAGACAATGTAACTTCATGCAGTACATTATCTTTTGGAAGGCAAACAAATCCTTTGCCTTGCTTAGCGTCAGCTGTATAAGCTATTAGCTTCAAAGACGACCAATCCATTTTCATGGTCGATTGTGCCAGTTTAATATGAGGAATTACAGCACCATCTTTTACTAAAATTATCGCTTGAACAGCTCCCGGTGCAATACTTTTCCAGCCACCTTCATAAACAGCTCCGGTTTGATAATCGATCCATTTGCCTGGTGGCAAGTAAACATTACGTTCGGTTACATTTTCTAAAAGGGGAGCTACTAAAATATCTGATCCGAATAAATACTCATCGTCAACTAACCACGATCCGGGATCATTAGGAAACTCCACAAACAAAGCCCTAACCATTGGCAAACCTTTTTCGGTACAAACCTTTGCTTGCGCATAGATATAAGGCATTAGCTGATAACGCATATTATCGGCATTTCTAAAGTAATTGTTAAAGGATTCGCCATATTCCCAAGGTTCTTTAGGGGGCATACCATGACTACGGGTGTGTGATGTTAGAAAGCCGAAAGCCGCCCAACGGCGGTACAGGTCATCAGGAGACTTCTGTACAAATCCACCTATGTCATGACTCCAAAATGAAAATCCTGATAACCCAAATGACAGGCCACCTCTTAACTCTGCAGCCATACCAGTATTGGTATTTTCGGCATCACCGCCCCAATGCAATGGGTAACGCTGACTTCCAGCCCAGGCACTTCGCGCCCAGATAATATTCTCACCATTTACCTGCTTAGTAATGTCTGCAACCGCTTTATTGTATCGCAAAGGGTAAAGGTTATGCTCATAAAAGCCGGTTTTTCCCGAGAAGTATATTCCATTATCAGGAGCGGCCTCACCAAAATCAACTTTTATAGCACCAACCCCCATTTTAAGTAAGCTGGCAATTTTCTCCTGGTACCAGGTTACTGTTGCCGGGTTTGAAAAATCGAGCGTAGCATCTTCATACGGAATATTTCCTTTGGCATCTTTTACCGCCAATCCTTTTTCAATTATTTCTGGGAATAATTTATTTTTTGGAGTGAAGTAAGGCAATTGCCACAACGAAATATGGAATCCATCGGCTTTAAGATCAGTCATCATTTTAGCAGGATCTTTAAAACGATCAGGTGCAAACTTATAGTCGGTGCGCCAATCGGTGGTAAACCATCCGGTATCAAAATGGATCACATCGGCCGGTATCTGATTCTCACGAAGCTTAGCCGCAACATTTCTTCCGTCTTGTTCAGAGAAATAAGTAATACGGCTCATCCAAAAACCAAATGACCATAACGGTGGCATAGAAGCTTTACCTGTTAAGTTGGTATATTCATCCAAAATATCTTTCGGAGCGCCTAAGAACACAAACAGGTCGAGTTCATCATCGCCGATCATTAATGAATTGGCTCCATTGAAATATTTACCAAAATCGCAGGTTATGGGCGATGAAGTATGCATGAACATACCATAACCCCTATTGCTCATAAAAAATGGGATCGGCTTGTACATGGTTTCATTCTGAACACCATTGGCGTCATCGGCCCAAAGCACTACTTTTTGTCCTCTTTTATTAAACTGAGTAAATGACTCACCACAACCGAAAATTTTCTCATCTGGGCCTAATGAAAACACTGCCGACATGCTTCGTGTATAATCACTGGCTCTGCGCACATATGAAAAAGGCAGTACAGGTGTATAAGATGAATCAGCGTTATCTACATGGTGCAACGTTTTAGTAAGGAGTTTTCCTTTCGCATCCCTTATTTCAACGCGCCAAGGGCTTTCCATAATAGTCACCGAACCATAGTCGCTGGCATAGCGATGGCCTCCATTAATTTTACTGTACTTCCATGATTTGGTATCAACTTGCGCTTTACCATTAACCAGCATTAATGACTCCGGATTAGGTTTTACCTGAAATCCTGAACTTGTCCGAATACGAACGGTTTTAGGTGATACAAATTGAATAGAGAATGGTAATGAAGGAGAGGCCTCATATTCTGTTTCAGGGAATTCATTCGCCTTAACAGGTTTCAACACACCCAGCATGTTATCAAATGCCTGACGGGAAGAGTATTCATAACGTTTATAAACGATTTTACCGGTTCCGGTAACCGCATCGAACTGCGACAAACTATCTGCTAAATAATAGGTATTTGAAAAACTTTTAAAATCATCGCTGATATCTACAGGAACGTTTAAAAGTTTCATGGATTGTAATTGCGCGAATGCCGGAGATATAAAAAAAACAGCACCACATACTAAGCTCAGTACCTTTTTCAGGTTATTCTTTTTTATCATAATACATTAACTATTCAGGTTGAAATAGATGCAGTTTATTAAACGCTTAAGACTATAAATGTTTAACAAATGACAACTTGATTAATAAATTGGTTAATGCCTCGAATTTATAGTGATTGGATTACTACAAAGGGGTAACAATGTTAAAGATTAGGGTTAAAGATGTTAACTGAAGATCAGCGATTGGTTTTATCAGCAATAAAAAAACCTGCCGGCATGAAATTACCGACAGGTTATACCGATTTAATTCAACCAACCTAAATGCATGTTTTATTTAATCACATGGAAAACCACGATCATTAATATCAAATCAAACAGATAGCTGTTGGGTTTTGATTTAACTGCTGGATCAGCAGTTTCACCAATTCAAATGTAGGCTGATTTAAGGGTATTGGGGGGAGTGAGATGTTTACATTTAGTGGTTAAGATGTTAACCTGTTGAAAAAACAACATTTCTCGCCTTTAAATCGAATTTCATAAAAAAAGCCTGTCAAAATATTGACAAGCTCCAATTTACATTCAATAAACTTAGGGGTATTATTTTTTTGATCGACGTTCAATTCATCATCTGATTATTTATCACTCCAATTGTCTGTCCGGAACGGAGATGCTGGCAATCCTTCATTATTATATAAATTACAATCAGGATTATCTGCCCAGGCATACCTGATCGCTACCGGCGCAATAACTTTATCAGAACTTACTTCAACAGTATTACCATTAATAATCGCTTTTGCCCAGTAAAATTTCTGATCGGTACCAGCTATAATAAATCCTTTAAGCTCCGCTCCTCCTTTGGTCATTAATCCACTGCCAATTTGCTTAAACTTAATATTAACCTTATTACCGATAATGGATAATGAATCATACAATGGTCCCGACCCCACTGTTTCTTTTTTTCCGTAAACGGTATTTTCTGCAGCTAAGGCCAATCGCAAACCTACATCCTGCTTATTTTTCGGATGGATATCATCTCCCTCACCAATATCAATGATAGTTGCCATGGCTGTATTAGGCAAGTTTAACGTTTTCAACTGCGCATCCCTTAGTTCGGCCCATTCGCTTTTAACAGGTTCAGGAGCTCGTTTCATATAATTAGCCAATTGAACATATAAAAACGGCAAATAGCCTTGCTGCCAACGTATTCGCCAATCGTTGATCATTAATGGGAATGTAGTTTGATATTGGTAAGCAGCACTCGTGTTCGCTTCGCCCTGGTACCAGATAAACCCTTTAATACCATAAGGAATAATTGGATTAATCATGGCATTGTACAAATATGAAGGTGTGTACTGATAACTGATGGTTTTAGGTATATCAGTTTCAATGCCCTGTTTATAAGTCCAGATTCCGGCAAGGCTCACTTTCTCTTTGCCGTTAGTCAGGTAAAGACTGTCAGTTGGTTCGTTTAAACCTCCACCGCCCCATAAAGCCGCCATCCGTAAAACCACTACGTTCTTACCTTTTTTAACAAGCTTAGCTGGGATAGAATAAGTATGTGTTCGTGCCGCGTTCCAAACGTTTTTACAAATTTCTTGTCCGTTGAAATACAAGGAATAATTCATCTCCGGATGCCCGAGGCTTAAGCTTAAATTTTGGCCATTGGCAAGTGTTGAAAGATCAATTGTTTTACGGAACCAAAGAATACCTTCATAAGGCCCATTGCCCCATGAACGAACGGTAGCCGGCATTTTTAAGGTTGGCCATTCCGAATCATTATAGCTTATCTGGTTCACCTTTTTCTTCAAACCATTGTATGAATTGTAAATGATGTCCCAATAAACCTTAACAACTTCTTCGTTCTTCTTAAATATGCTTTCGTCTTTATTTTCTATTTCGTTCTTTACAACTACTTTGGCCAGCTCCGGAATGGTCATCAACATTTCTTTACTGGTCCAGGCTTCTACAGGAGTTCCACCCCAGGTAGGTTGAATAATACCGATAGCTACATTTTCCTGCTGTTGAATATGTCGGCTGAAGTAGTAAGCAACTGCCGAAAAATCAGCAGCGGTAGATGAATCACATTGTTTCCATTGTGCCGGTAATATATCCGACTTGGGATGAAGAGCCACATCGTGAGGAACAATCAGGAAGCGAATATTTGGATAAATTGCATTTTTTATTTCAGCTACAGCATCTTTCGATTCACTGATCTTCATTTCCATATTCGACTGTCCCGAGGCCACCCACACATCACCAATCATTACATTACTAAACTTTACCGATTGTGAAGAATTGTTTAGCTCAGCAATTTGCATAACAAACGGTCCGCCAGCAGCAAGCTTCGGAAGGGATACACTCCACTCTCCTTTTTCATTTACCAAGGTTTGAGTGGAGTTGCCGGCTAATTCAACTACAATTTTTGAATTAGGGTTTGCTTTACCCCAAACCGGAATATTTGCATTACGCTGTAATACCATATTATCTCCAAAAACCTTTGGCACCCATAATTGGGCCCTAGTAACTGAAGCAAGCAGAATCAAACAACAGCCTAATAATAATTTACTTTTCATTGGATAAAAAATGAGGCAATACGCTTAGTTATCTATTTTAGTTTAAATTATTTCAACAATACAGTGACAGTTACCGGCTTACCGGCAGTCAATTGTACCTTACAAGTATTTGATTGGTTATTTTGGTTTTTAACCTGACAATCAGCCGAAGTAATAGAGCTGAAATTAGCCGGAAGTTTTAATGTTATTTTTTGATCAATTGCTGATTTTAATATCACTTCCACCTTTTTGCCATTCCAGCTAAGTTTTTTCACCTCAATTTGACCACGAAGTAAAACCCCTTCAATCTCCCCTTGTTTCCATTCGGTAGGAAGCACCGGTAGCAACGAGACTAATCCCGGCTCCGAATACACAAGCATTTGCGTTATCAGATAAGGTAATCCTCCACTTATATCGGTATTAAACAAAGCGCCTACATTATGAAAAGACCCCATTCCATTTGACCAGTATTTGCTCGATAACCATTTAACAATTTCAGCTGTTTTTTCTACATCACCAACGTGTGCAGCAGAAAGTCCCAAAAACACTAAACCAAAGGCCATCTCTCCGCCTTCCTCGGCAACCCGGAACTTCATTTTTTCTTCAATCGTTTTACCAACTGCTTTTACTAAAACTGGATTATTGACAATCTCCGGATCAGCATGATCGTATAAACTATAAAGTTGTGAAGTATGACGATGCTTATGATTTTCTTCAACACCCTCCCAAAGCCATTCTCTGAATGAACCATCAGATGCAACCTGATAGGCTGGCATTTTATTCAGCATGGTTTCCCATTTCTTTATTTTTTGCTGGTCGGTATTTAAAACCTTAGCCGCAGCAATACAATTACGCAATAATTGCTTGGCAATCATTACATCCATAGTAGCATTTAATGCAGCCTGTGATGTGTTATTACCTGGATTATTTTCTGGAGAATAAGAAGGGTTAAAAACCAACTTTCCGTCAGCTCCAGTGGTTAGAAAATCTTCATAGAACAATGCAGCCTCTTTCATGAATGGATAAGCTCTTTCTTTCAAGAAAGTCTTATCTCCGGTGTACAACCAATATTCGTTAAAGAAATTCGCGGTCCAACCGGCAGCACCCGTCCAAAATGTAAGGCACCAGGTTTCGCCAAAATCAGTATCCCAACCAGTTGTAGTTGCCTGTGCCGGGATGTGAATACCACGACAATTGTACAAGCAGACTGCACTTTGCCTATAGTCATTCATCAATCGCTCATGATAATTAAAAAACGAATTCATCAACTCGGGCATATTGCAAGGCAGTAAACCTCCTACAGCCGTAGCCAGATTACCATCATTGGTAAATCCACCAGTCCAGGGAGCTGTCCATGTACCTGACCACAATCCTTGCAAATTCGGAGGATTATACCCCGTTGAGCTAATTATATTATACCTTCCGGCATCAAATGTCTTTTCAATAATTGCCAAAGGAACTTGTTGTTTGGCTTTAAGAATAAGCTCTTCTGTAAACAGCGCCTGCTCAGTAGAATCGCTATTCAGATTGAGCCTAATTCTATTAAATAGTTCGCCATGAACCATAAAATGCCTTGTTAATAATTTATTATAGTTGACAGATGTATTTAACAAAACCTGCTTTAACTGATCAGTTTGGGCATTATTATAATTATATGAAGGGACAATTTTTATTAACAACAATACCTCATCGGCATTGCTAATGATCAGTTTATTATGTTTTACTTCAGAATTTCCTCCGCTTAAAACCAACCTGCCTACTCCTTCGTAACCTTCAAGACCACTCTTGTTTTTTACTTTAAAACTGCTGCGATAGGTTAACCATTGAGCCGACGCACCTGGTTTCATTTCACCTATCCCCTCTTTCACAAATTGCCATTGCTGCCAGTCAATTGGACGATGTTCGAAATTGATGGAACAATTAATTTTTTCGGTTCCTTTAATGGAGATAACAATTACACTATCGGTACGAGAAACAAAAAGCTTGCGTTGGAAAGAGGCTTTATCACTTTCCCAATCAACAATTGCTTCACCCGTTTCAAAATTTACTGATCGTTGGTATTTTTTAATATTTAATGGTTGCTGAACAATTCGTACATCAAATGCAGGTATAAAAGGATCACGGGCATCAGTATAATCTTCTTTAGCACGTTGATCAACAGGAATAAGGCTGGCCTCGCGATATTTACCCTGCAGCATTAGCTTACGAATTTCGTCCAGTCTGCTTGCCTGATCAATAGGTTGTTTAGATTGTTTTTGAGGAAGATACAATGCGGAATGGCTTAAGATAATGGTTTCGTCATACGGTTGCCCCATTACTAAGGCTCCCATGGTACCATTTCCACTTAATAACGCATGCTCCCAATTAGCGGCAGGTTGCCAACTGGTAATTCCACGTTTCGGTTTTACAAACCCTTGTACACTTTGAGCTGAAGCTTTAATGCTACAGCACACCACCAAAAAGCTTGTTACAATTAATAATAAATGGCGTAATGGAGTTATCCTCATGATGTTCTTCTTAAAATTGCGTTCGCCAATTTCATTTATAGTTCATGCTATTCGAAACGATTAGAACAGCGGTTCTCTCTGACAAGAACCGCTGAACTATTCTGAAAATATTATTCAACAATTAATTCTAAACTTGCAGAAGGCAAACCTTCCGCATTTGCGGTAAAGATTACTTTACCAGATTTATTTTTTGCCTGAACAATGGCTAAAGCCAAACCATTAAATGCTTTACGGTTGGTGTCTTTAAATGATTCCATACTGGTTGGACTTCCATTATCAACACCGGCAATAAAGGCTTCACCTTTAACTGTAAATGATAACTGATTATCAGCATCAGGAACCATATTGCCATTAGCATCCACAATTTTGGCGGTAACAAATGAAAGGTCTACTCCGTTAGCCTTGATCTTATTCCGATCGGCGGTAAGGACGATTTTTGCCGCCTTTCCGGCTGTTGAAATTTCTTTAGTCAATACTTCTTTGCCGCCTTTGCGCGAAACAGCTTTCAAAGTTCCAGCCTCAAAAGGTAATCGCCAAACCACATGCATATCATCATTCGTTTTCTTACGAACACCTTGCGACTTTCCATTTAGGTAAAGTTCCACCTCATCGGCATTATTGAAATAAGCCCAAACATCCACCGTTTGCCCGGCTTTCCAGTTCCAATGCGGAAAAATGTGCAATACCGGTTTGTCAGTCCATACACTTTGATAGAGGTAATACACATCTTTAGGAAATCCGGCCAGATCAATAATTCCAAAGTAGGAGCTACGCGCCGGCCAAGGGTAAGGAGTTGGTTCGCCCAAGTAATCGAACCCCGTCCAGATGAACATACCTGATACATGATCAAGATTGGCAAATACCTTCAGTGTTTCTTCATGGGTTGATCCCCAAGGAGTTCGGCAATTGTCATAAGCCGAACAAGTTAGATCTGCATTTCCGGTTAGCAACGGCTTATCCCAGGCAGTTGGCCAAATACGCATGCTATCTGAAGGCATATCATAATGCCCGCGAGTTTGTAAAGCCGAAACCGTTTCTGAGGCAATGAACTTTTTACCCGGATACGTTTCATGGAACTTGCCGAATTTATCGTGATTATAGTTATAGCCAATTAAATCAAGTGCTCCCGACTGAATAATTGAGTTAGAAGGATTCACCTCATTATTAGCCGAAGTGATTGGTCGATTATCGAGTTTACGAACAATCGATGCCAGCTCACGAGCGATAATGCGACCGGTAGAGTCACCCTCTTTACTCCATTGTTCTGGAATCTCATTACCAATACTCCAGATAAATACACATGGATGGTTACGATCACGCATTACCTGATCTTCCAGGTCGCGAACATGCCATTCGTCCCAATCCAAATGGTAATCAAATTTATTCTTTTCCTTCTTCCACATATCAAAAGCTTCATCCATTACAATAAAGCCCATTTGATCACACAGATCGAGTAATTGTGGAGCTGGCGGATTATGAGAGGTACGAATACCGTTACATCCCATTTTTTTAAGCAGTTCGAGCTGACGTTGAGCAGCTCTTACATTAAATGCTGAACCTAATGCACCTAAATCGTGGTGATTACAAACACCTTTTATTTTTAATAGCTTTCCATTGAGTGAAAATCCTTTGTCTTTGTCAAACGAAAAATAACGGATACCAAAAGAGGTTTCATACTGATCTAAAACAGCTGAACCTGATTGAATTCTAGTCACCGCTTTGTATAATGAAGGTGTAACATCTGACCATAAGGATGGATTAGCAACATTGAAATTTTGAGTAATTTCTGCTGATGTTCCTGACAGGACAGTCGATGCGGTTGCTTCGGCAACAGTCTTCCCCTTAGCATTATAAAGAATAGTTTTTACAATTACTTTTTGTGACTCTTTAAGCTTATTCTTAAGCGTTGTTTTTACAACCACCTCTGCTTTTTGCTCACTAACTGCAGGTGTTGTAATATGTGAACCATATTTATCGACAAACACTTTGCCGGTAGTAATTAGCGATACATTACGATAAATACCTGAACCCGAATACCATCGGGAATTTGGTTGTTCGGCATTATCAACCTTAACTACCAAAACATTGGCTTTATCGAAATTAAGGTAATCACTTAAATCATATTGAAACGAGATATAACCGTTTGGACGTTTGCCCAAATAATGACCATTGATCCAAACTTCGCTATTTCGGTACACACCATCGAAGTTTATAAATACCGACTTCCCCTTGCTGGTTTGAGGAATGGTGAATGTTTTACGATACCATCCGGTGCCACCAGGCAGAGCTCCTCCACCTGGTGTTGCAGGATGATCTTTACTAAAACTGCCTTCAATACTCCAATCGTGTGGCAGATTAAGCGTTCTCCACTTAGCATCGTCAAAAGAAGATTCAGTGGCATTCGTAGCATTGCCTAAATAGAACTTCCAATTTTGATTAAATGATTCAATTTTTCGACTATTATTTTGAGCAACAGCTATTTGCAGATTTACAACTGCTAAAAGAATACAACTTAAATACTTTATCTTATGCATTATTGTGGTTTTATTGTTATTTAGCCTTTTCCATAATCAGGTAAACTACTGACCGAGCAGGCAACTCAAGTTTAACCGATGAACTGGGTAATTTTGCCGATCTGGCTTTTAATGATGAATAGTTTAACGGTCCACCTCCTGGAGCTGATGGCCCCTGTCCGTTTACCAATACTTTTCGAGAAAAATCTCCTCCTTCTCCGCCTTGTAAAACATAATAGTAATAGCGTGCTCCCGGCTTAAAGTTTTTCAGCTCAACAGAAGCCATTTCGCTGCTGGTACCTTTGTTTACCAACACAAGTCCGGCATCACCACCATCGCTAAAGCTTGAGGCGTACGTTAAAATATTCGGATTTGAACCACTTACTGATGAGCTGAACATGCGGTCGCCAAAACATTTCTGGAAATAATACATATAATAGAACGATGGCCGAGGACTCCACTTGGTTACTCCGTCACCATCATCACCCATACTGAATGAGCCCATATCGTTTCCATTGTTATAACCGTTACCAATATCCCAACGAGAAGCCATACCATAATTGTTTTTCACAAGCTCTCCTAAAACAATAGCTGCATGAAGACCATTAAGATTAGAGATCATTTGCTTATTTCCCTCGGCACCAATGTTCCACTCGGTCAAGGCAATAGGCTTTTGAAGAACGCCTCCTTGTTGCATTGAAGCTTTCACCCTGTCCATATTATCTTTAGAGATCTTTACGGCAGAGTTTAAAATTTCATCAGCACTGGTGTTGGAGCCAATTGGGGTATAATAATCGTGAATAATATAATAATCGGCATAATCACCTGCGGCTGCAAAGTATTCAGCATTCCATGTTCTGTCTGTAACGTTCCATGAATTGGTGGCATCATATTGTACCAGCTGTGCACCAATTTTAATTTGTGCACCTACTTCTGTAGCAGCTTTACGCATCGAATCGGCAAATACTTTAAAGTGTTTACCATAAATAGTTCCGGTGATAATTTCAGGTTGGCCATCTTTATTTTTTGAAACATCAATTTTGTAACCTGCTTGCCAAGGACCGCTACTTTCGTTACCGATCTCCCAGAATTTGGTTTTACCTTTATCGGCACGAACCCAATCAGCCGCCAAATGAGCTGCAACGCGATCAGGATGATCACTTGTTCCATATCGGGCATAAGAGTAGTTAACGGTTATAATACCTGTACTACCTATCTGCGATAACATATTGTAATAATTATTCACCGACAGCGTCCAGCCTTCGTTATTATTACCAAACCAATAACCTGCATCTACCGAATTATTATCGTAAAGCAATTTATCAGGTGCGTCGGCAGGTTTTGCACCTGGATTACGATTCCAGAAATAAATACTTGAAATATTACCTCCCGGAAAACGGATAATATTAGGAGAAAGCTCTTTTAGATGACCTAAAAGTACCGGCTCCGTAACCATTTGCCCTATATATGGATTTGCATTATTACCAAAAATGTATTTCGACACCTTAGCAACCGACTGACTATAATCGGCAGTAATTTTAATCGTTTCTCTGGTTAATGGTGCGGTAATAAAATCATACTGAGGTGCTGTAAATTTACGAGGTGCCCAGTCATTCATAAAAAATCCAGACGTTGCAGATGCTGCTACCTCTGTTGGAGGTACAATATTATCGTCATCGCCTCCGCCAGGATTAGGATTATCAGAATCTGAAGAGCCCTTACTGCATGATGAAAACAAAGCGGCAACAAAAACAGCAATTAAGCATTGCTGTGACAAAATTTTATAGCTCATGGCACAGAAAATAAAGAGGTTATCTCGATAAAACTGAGATAACCTCTGATAAATTAAAAATTATTGCATTATGTAATGGAATGCCAACCATTCATCTTTTCCAGAATCGTAGGCTGTTCCAAACCATATTCCTTTTGTTGCTTCATCCCCCTTAAAGGCTTTAACTACTTTAATGGTGGTTTGAGTTGGATTCATCCAACTGCCAGAGTTTTGAATAAGTGTATTGCTACCCAGATTAATCTCGTTTGTGCTTTCATTTATTGAGAAAGTACCTGTAGTAATCGTACCGTTTTGGTTACGAGTGTATTTTAAACCATTTTTCTCAAACTTGATCCATGAGTTGGTAGCGGCTGTTACCCAGCTATCGTTCCAACCCCAATCTCTGGAATCAGCCTGACCGGTAGTCCATCCTTTACCTTTACCGATCCAGTCAACAGGGTTACCGCTAGCATCAAGAGCCCATGTACGCATTGAAGATGAAGTGATCATGTTCAACAACTCCCCGGTTTCAAATTTAGGATTAAAACCTTCGTCAAAGTTATTACCTACTGGTGGCGGCGGTGGAGTCCAATTGTCAGAGTATTCTTTAGATACAAAGTTGTAAACCAATAAACAAGGACCTTCACATGAAGTACGCAATACGGCTAACTGCATGGTGGTTGCTGTTAATGACATTACTTTGATATTACCCCAGGCAGCCACACAACCATCACGATTTGCATCATGTAAAGGAGTTGCACCTGTCATTGTCAATGTTTTATTGTCTTTATCCAGGTAATAAGTACCTGACTCTTGTCCACGTGAAGGCAACATTAAGTGGTTAGCTTTCACAAAAGGACCGCCTTTTAAGTTAAAGGTCAATGTACCGTAATCGCCATTATCCATTAACCAGGTGTTGTCTTTATAAACCGGATTCCAGTTCCAGCAATCAGCTCCGTAACAACCTGCGTTGCCACCTTCTAACCAGCCATTGTTGGTACCATAGAAGTACAATGGTCCGTCAAAATATTGTGCTTTAATATCAAGGATCCAGGTTTTTTCATTTCCAGGTCCGCCTGACAATGCAATCCACAATGGATCGTTCACATAAGAAAGGTTATCAGCTGTTACTTTAACAGTCACAGGATCCATTTCAACCACACCACCGGCAGTCATTGCTGAGTATTTAACGGTATAATCACCTTTAAAGGCAAATCTGATGGTGTCTCTGTCACGGTTCGATTTACCTGTTCCGTAATCCCACATGGCAACTGTTTCAGGGGTTTTATTTATCAAGATAACTGTGTTACCTCCCGGATCAGTCACTAAATCCTGAACAACTTCAAATTTTATTTCTGATTTATCGAGCATTCTGCCCAAATCATATGTTTCCTTCTGGCAGGAAGTAATGAAAGATATCCCGATAAGGACAACCCAGATGAATTTTTTTAAATGTTTCATATCGAATATTGTTAAGTATTGGCAATTACATTAAGAATGACTAAACGCTTTTTGTAATTGCCGTTTAACGTTCGTTTTCAGTTAATTAAATTGGCAGCTTACCAGCCTGCATTTTGTTTTAATACGCCATTAGATAAAGTAATTTGCGTATTTGGTATCTGCTGCAAACCTTTTGTGGTTGTAATGTTAGCTGAATTAATTGTTTTGGTAGTTTTAATTCCTCCGTTCAATACATCGGTAGTTTGAGCAATTGTTGCTGCAGCTACATCAACACCCTGACGTAACAAATCCCAGTAACGAATACCTTCACCGGCAAACTCTAATCTACGCTCGTTTAACAAGTTAGCGGCATTAACTGCAACCGAAACGAAATTGCTTCCGTAAGCTCTTTTTCTTACATCATCAAAATATTTCTGTGCTTTAGAACTACCTAGTTCAGCAGCCATTAACAATACATCAGCATAACGGATTGAAACATAATCCTGGAACTGGCCAACCATAAAGTTCACACCACCACTACTCACGGCAATACTGTTTCCTGCAGCATCTACCAATGGAATGTATTTCTTCTGATAAAGACCAGTGTATTCGCGTTGTTTAGACTGATTGGTGAAATTGATGCCTTCGCCGGCAATTGAAATGATTGAACCAGCACGACGGGTATCTTTATCACTGTAAGCTGCCCATAATTTAGGATCAACAGTACAAGCGCCCCATCCGTTACCATATGGATAGCTCCACTGCTCACGAATACCGTTCATTACCATCCAATGGTTACCATCGGTGTTCCCGTTGTAATCACTTGTATAAGTGTATTTGATAGCGAAAATGGTTTCTTTGTTATCTTCACCGGCATAATTATTCAATGAATATGGCCATAGATATTCAAATTTATCAACCAAGCCATAACCACCATTATTAATGATATCTTCCTGATAAGCTAATGCATCAACTTTAGCAACAACACCAGCTAAGTCTGGCTTGCCGTAATAACCGGTGTAATACAAGTAAACACGGCCAATTAATGCTTCAGCAGCATATTTAGTTACACGGCCATGGTTGGCTACACTTTGAGCTCCGTAAGCTACTGCAGGCAAATTATCAGCAGCAAACTTCAAGTCTTCGGCAATAAGCTTATAAACCTCTTCAGGAGAAGCCTGAGGAACATTCTCACTGGAAGGAGCGGTTAACAAGGGAATATTACCCCAAAGTCTAACCATATCGAAGTATAAGTAAGCTCTCAGGAATCTGGTTTCGGCCAGGTACGTATTTTTTAAATCTGTGTTACCTTTCCAATCAATCTGATCCATTTTACCGATGAACATGTTACAACGGTAAACAGCTTTATAATATGCACTCCAGTTATCTCCAAATAAGTCTTGATCTGAAGGAGAACGACCTTTATCGAACTCATCAATCATTTGGTACCCGAAACCATCTGAGTTACCGGTTCCACCAAACGTATTGTCAGACATTACTTCGGCCGCAACCGGAAGACTGATACCTGAAGCCCAAACAACTTGTAAGCCATCATAGCAACCTACCAGGGCTTTATATGCGTCGTCAGTGGTTTTATAAAAATTTTCCTCGCTTGAACCAGTTTTCATTTGGGTGTCAAGGAAATCATTTGTACACGCCCCTGCTGAGAGGAGTGAAAATGCCAGTATATATAGTTTTATCTTTTTCATAATTATAAATTCACAGTTATTAGAACTTGATGTTTGCACCTAACATAATTGTGCGAGGACGAGGATAGTAACCTAAGTCAACTCCTTGAGAGAATCCTTCTCCGTAGCCAATTTCCGGATCCATTCCGTTGTATGAAGTGAATGTATAAAGATTCAATACAGAGCAGTATAATCTAACTTTGCTTAAATAGCTTTTCTTAGCAAGGGTACCAAAATCATAACCAAGTGTTAGGTTGTTGATTCTCAAATAATCACCTTTGTG
The DNA here is from genome assembly GCF_023914155.1 of Solitalea agri. Classification (GTDB taxonomy): domain Bacteria; phylum Bacteroidota; class Bacteroidia; order Sphingobacteriales; family Sphingobacteriaceae; genus Solitalea; species Solitalea agri. The sequence goes on from NZ_JAMWYS010000006.1 coordinate 82,061, forward strand.
AATGTATAAATCAGAGAACTGAGTCCAGTTTCTGTTATCTTCAGTTACACGAGGAGTTGTGTATGAAGAACCAGCACCGTGCCAGCGATCTAAAATGGCAGCTGAATAGTTGGCTTTTGAATCAGCCTGATTGCGCCATGACTGAACGATCTCGTTACCAACTACGCCTGAAGCCTGTAATGATATATCGAAACCTTTATAATCAGCAGCTAAATTGAACCCGTAAGTAAAATCTGGGTTTGGATTACCGATCATGGTTTTATCATTAGCATCGATTGATCCATCGCCATTATAATCAACATAACGAACATCACCTGGCTGAGCAGTAGGCTGAATTTTTTGACCGTTTTTATTTTTGTAAGCATTAACTTCTTCTTCTGTTTGGAAAACTCCATTGGTTTTTAAGCCCCAGAAGTATCCGATTGGCATACCGTTTTCAGCTCTGTAAAACTCACCTGAGTTATTGTATAATGAATTTGTGTTACCGTGGATAATTCCGTCAGCTGTAGGGATTGCACCTACTTTATTTTTGTTGTATGCACCGTTCACACCAATTGAATAATTTAATGAACCGGCATGGTTACGATAGGTTAATGCTAACTCAACCCCGCTATTTTTCACATTACCACCGTTAATAAATGGAGCATCAGCACCTGCAGAAGCCAAAATTGGCGCCTGAATTAACCAGTCTTTGGTTGTTTTAATATAGAAGTCGGCGTTAATAGTTAATTTGTTATTAAGTACCGTTGCATCAAAACCTATATCTGATTGTTCAGAAGTTTCCCAAGTCAAATTCTCATTATTTAAACGGCTAGGATATGCACCTGGAGTTAAAGTTCCTTCTGCATTACCAAACGTATAATTAGTATTAGATGAAGTAATAGGTGCTAAATATTGGTAAGGCGAAATGTTTTGGTTACCTGTGCGACCCCAGCTAGCTCTTAATTTCAAGAAGTTTAACCAGCTTGTATTTTTCATGAAGTCTTCGTTGGTCATAACCCAACCGCCAGAAACCGATGGGAAGAAGTTCCAACGATGCCCTGGAGCAAGAATAGATGAACCGTCAGCACGGAATGTAGCATTCAAAAGGTATTTTTCTTTGTAGTTATACATTACCCTTCCAAAGTATGACATTCTTTTTTGCTGCGCGTATGGATATCCACCGGTGCTCATTCTTGCACCTTCTGAATTGGTAGCATTATCTAACCAGGCGTAATCAAGACCAGTCATACTTAAATCTTTATTACTTGCATTTACTCCTGATCCGTCAGTGCTATAAGCTGAAGTACCAGCCATTACCTCAAAGTTATTATAGCTGTTCAGTTTAAAGCTATAATTCACCTGATTGTCCCATGTAAGGGCTCTCCCTTTATTCATGCCCTGAAACACATTGGTGTTATCATTGAATGAATAAATAGAAAGTTTATAGATTGGCAAGTATGAACGGCCTTCAGAAGCTGTATAGTCTAATCCTAAACTGGTTCTGAAACGCAAACCTTTAATAGGTTCAACACCCAGATATAGGTTACCTAATAAACGCTGGTTGTTGTTTCTATTCTGATTATTGTAATACATCTGAGCGTAAGGGTTCGCCTCACCGTTGTTCCAATCAGAATTGCTATTATCAAAGAAATTACCATCCTCATCATACATTTGTACAAACGGACTAGTATTAAATGCATTACGAAGTGTGTTATTATATTGGTTACCCACACCAATACCATTGTTATTTACATAGGCAAAGGTTAAGTTCTCACCAAGGGTAACAATGTCTTTGTAAAGTTTATGATCAGAATTGATTCTGATATTATAACGCTCGTAGTTAGATAAGTCTTTGCCACCTACAATACCTTGTTGGCTAGTATAAGCCAATGAAGCTGAATAAGAAGAGACATCACTTCCACCACTTGCTCCAAATGAATAATTTTGTGTTGGAGCTTGATCAACAAACATTTGACCTAACCAATTGGTACCAGTACCCATTGAAGAGATACCATCGTTAGTAAAATATGGCTGTTTACCAGAGTTAATAGCTGCCTCATTCATAATAGTGGCATACTCTTTTGAGTTTAATAAACGAGCCTGATTAGCTAAACGTTGCTGGCCGAAGTAAGCATCGAAAGTGATTTGAGATTTTTGACCTGATTTACCACCTTTAGTAGTTACTAATACAACACCATTTGCTGATTGAGAACCGTAGATAGCTGCTGAAGCACCGTCTTTCAATACGTCAACCGACTCAATGTCTGCAGGGTTTAAATAAGAGATATCTCCGGTTTGAACTCCATCAACAACATATAATGGGCCTGAACCGCTAATTGTACCTTTACCACGGATGATCACGCTTAATGCATCACCTGGCTGACCTGAAACAGATGTAATTTGAACACCTGGGGTTTGACCTTGTAAAGCTTGTAAAACGTTGGTGGTATTTTGCTTTTGAATATCCTCACCTTTTACCTGTAAGTTAGCACCAGTGTTCAATTTTTTCTTCTGTACACCGTAACCAATTACCACAACTTCTTCAAGTGATTTTTCTGTTTCAGCTAACTTAATATTGTAAGCATTACCAGCACCAACAGTTACACTACGTTCAATATAGCCTAAGAAACTAATCACTAATACATCACCAGTCTTAGCTTGAATGGTAAACTCACCATCAGTGTTGGTTGAAACCGCTTCACTTGTTCCCTTTACTTTAATAATGGCACCTGGTATAGGTTGCAAATCTTTGTCGTCAATAACCTTACCCGTAATTTTCCGGGCGGATTGAGCGAACGCGTAATGACTCAATGAGAGTGCGAAAATCATAGTCCACATAAAGACTATCATTCCTTTTCTTGTAGTTGTTCTATTCATATTAATAATTGGTTTATAGATAATATAAATTGGGTTGTTTATTTTATTTCAAAATGGTTATTGCCTTTCCGTCATACGCAACTGTTTTATCTGCATCTTTCTCAAGATCAAACACCTTTGCTTTATCCTTGCCTACCCATACAATTTTGAAAGTTCTTTTATCGAGCATTCCTTTAAAGCTACCTTGGCGCTCACCAATGGTTAATGCTCGTTTTTGTTCATCGTATTTGAAATTGATTGTTGCAAAGGCACCCTTTTCATAATTGTAGTTAGTTCCTTCATCTTCATATAAAGTAAACTCGCCATTGCTTCCGGTATAAACATATAATGTTATCGCATCAGCAGGTTTTTCTGAAGTGTACTGAAGTTCCGGTCCGAAAGGCACGATCGAACCTTCTTTAACATATACCGGAATGCGCTCATATGGAGCATCGGCCGTTACAGTTTGTCCCCCCCTTAAATAAGTACCAGTGTAGAAATTATACCATCCCGAACCTTTAGGTAAATACACCAAACGATTGGTTGCTTGATAATGATAAACAGGGTTAATTAAAAGAGAAGGGCCAAACATGTACTGATCTGCGATATTGTTAACGGCTGTATCGGATGCGAAATCCATTACCAAACCACGCATAATCGTATAGTCGTTATGGTAAGCCTGACCTGCTAATGAATAGATATAAGGCATTAAGCGGTAACGCAGTTTGTTATAGTAGAGCATGCTTTTGTAAGCTGCATGATTTTCAGTGGCAATGTTGTAGATTTCGCGAAATGGAAATTGTCCGTGCACCCGGAATACAGGAACAAATGCCGCAAACTGATACCAACGAGTATTTAATTCTCTCCACTCATCCAAATCAGCGCCTTGAGCGTGCTCGTAACGGCGCTCAACCGAGAAGCCTCCTGCATCCATACTCCAGTAAGGAATTCCTGAAAGTGAGAAATTGATACCTGCAGGAATCTGCGTTTTAAAATCTTCCCAACGCGAAGCAATGTCTCCGCTCCAAACAATGGTTGAGAAACGTTGCTGACCGGCATATGCCGAACGAGTTAAAATAATTACACGGTCATTTGGATTAACTTCACGCTGACCTTCATAAATACCCATTGCATTACCTAAAGGAAAAGCATTGAAATATTTCACACCCGAACCAATTGCTGTTGGAGTCATTAAGCTCTGACGGGCAACAATGTCTAAGTTCGAATGCACATCAGGCTCTGCTGCATCCATCCACCAACCATCAACACCTTTGCTATACAAGCTCTTGTTCAGTAAGTTCCAGAATCCTTTTCTTGCATCAGGATTTAAAGCATCATAAAAGGTAGAAGTGTATCCTTTTCCGATCCAGTCTCTGCGCTGATCAGCAATATTGCGTTTATACAACCAGCCATTTTCATTCATGTAGTTGTAATTGGCAACTCCCTCGTAAAACTTTGGCCATACCGAAATCATAAAGCGTGTATGGTATTTGTCATGCAGGGTACTGATCATTTCAGTTGGATTGCCGAAACGTGAAGGGTCGAACTCATGGCTACCCCAGTCATCTTGTTTCCAGTACGACCAGTCGAGAACGATACCATCGATAGGAATTTTTCTGCTTCTGAATTCCTTAACAGTATTTAAAATTTCTTCCTGAGTTTTATAGCGTTCACGACTTTGCCAAAAACCCATTGCCCATTTAGGCAAAAGATTGGCTTTACCGGTAATGGTACGGTAACCGCTTATAACTTCATCAGAGTTTTTACCAGCGATAAAGTAATAATCAATAACATCACCAGCTTCTGAAGCAAAGGCAAACGTATTCTTTTCGGCATCAGGCACCGGACTTAACCAGTTAACTGCCAAATATGATTCAGTTCCATCAGGCAACCATTCAATTTTAATCGAATACTTTTTGCCTTTAACCATTTGCACATCAACCAAAGCTGATCCCGGATTCCAAGCCTGTCTCCATTTATCGGTTAACAATTTGCCATCAATCCACATTTTAATGTATCCGGCATACTTTACCTGGAATTGATGTAATCCGGTATAAGGTGATTCAACTGATCCACTCCATTGTACCAACCCATCTGCAAGGTTATAACCTTGAGGAAACTTATGCTGATCTTTTAAGAATGAATAATCGATTTCTGATTCGGCACGTACAATAGGATTTCCGCCGGCATTTGTTTTAGAAGTATAGGTAGTTGTTAACCAACCAGCATTACCTTTATCATCATAAAGTTTTAAACCAGATAACGGTAGGAAACTGCGGGTATCTCCTACTGTGGTTAACGAATAGTTATCCCATAAAATACCATAGTTTTTATTTGACAACACAAAAGGTATGGCCACTTTAGTATTGTACTGATATAAGCCAACATGGCGATTTTTGTAGTTCATTAAATCTTCCTGATGCTGACCTAAACCGTAATAAGCCTCATCAGCCCCCGATTCAAAAGCTTGTCTTACCTGATAAGTTGACTCCCCAGTATAAGTAGCAGGCGTAAAAGTTTTACCACCTTCAGCAACCTCATTTAAAATTGGTTTACCGTTTTTATCGGTAAAAGAAACAGCTCCGTTAAGAGTCGATATTGAAGCATTCACTTTAGCAGTTTTAATAGTAACTACATCACCTGCCTGAACAACATCCCATTTTACAGAAGTTGCCGGTTGGGCAATGGCCATTAAACTTTTTTGTACAGGAAATTCATTTTGAGGAGATGCTACAACGTGAATGATCTTATCATTGATAACTTCAAGCTTTACCACTTTAGGTTTTAAAACCGAAGCTTTTTGTACTGAAACCAATACTCCGTTTGATAGCTTTTGATAACTGCTGTTTTGAGCCCTAACTTCTGCTAAACTAAATATTGAAATAACAGACCCCACTAAAAAACAAGCAAGTAAACGTTGCGTCATAATACATTAAGATATAATTAGCATAAGCCTGGGGGCGTAGCTAATTGGTTGTTAAATAAATTGGTTCAGGAGCTGAAAATAGATACTGATTAGTATTATGACGGGGGTAATATGTTTAATTTTAGGGGTAAAAATGTTAACACAAAATTATTTCAAAAACAATTCAACTTTCTAATAATCAACGTATTAACAAAACAACCGCCTTTCGCTACCACTTAATATTGAATAATTGAATGCTTTAAATTAAACTTTATATAAACTGAGGTATTTTTGGGGTTACAAATGGAATAATTAACAAAAGAAAACCTTAAGAGAAAAGCTGCCTCTTAGGGTTAAAAACAGATCGAATAATGAAAATTCAGAAAAAATTATTGATCAGAATGTTCCTCTTCTTCAAACTTCTTTTTTTCACTAGCATATACCGATGGAATGATTCCAAATTCAGCTTTGAAAATTTTGGTAAAGTATTTAGGGTTGCTGAAACCTACCTCATAAGCAATTTCGGAAACAGTAAGTTGGCTCTTTTCAAGTAATTGAGTGGCCCGATTTAAACGAATTGACTTAATAAACTCGATAGGCGTTTTTCCGGTAATGGTCAATATTTTTTTGTAAAGCGCTACCCTGCTCATATTCACTTCTGCACTTAATTCTTCTACCGAAAACTCGGAATTACTGATGTTTTTTTCAACCACCTGCAAAACATTTTGAATGAATTTCTCATCCAGAGAGTCTATTTTAATTTCTGTTGGTTTAACCTCAACCTGTTTCTGAAATGTTTTTCTTAACGATTCTTGCTGGTACAGTAGGTTTCGGATCTTAGAAAGCAATACCTCAAAGTTGAAAGGTTTAGTCATATAATCACTGGCACCTGTTTCCAGCCCTTTTAATAACTGATCCTCACCAATTAGTGCCGTTAACAAAATAACCGGAATGTGCGTAGTGCGTTTATCGTTCTTAATTTTCCCGCAAAGTTCAATACCATTCATTTCGGGCATAGTAATATCGCTCACAATTAAATTAGGGTGTTGCGAAAGCGCCTTTTGCCAGCCCTCCTTACCATTTGAGGCCTCTATTATGTTAAAATATTGCTTTAAATTGTCTTTCAGATAGAAACGAAAATCTTCATTATCCTCCACCAACAGTAACGTAGCTTTTTTACTTCCAAGTTCTAACTTATTTTCCTCAGTTATTTCAGGTTCCTCATTCATTGCCCCCTCATCATCTGATTGCTTAACTGTTTGCATATCAGCCTTTTTTAATGGCAATCGAACAGTAAAACAACTTCCCTCACCTGGTTCACTTTCAACCGTAATACTACCTTTATGTAATCGAACAAACTCCTTTGTAATCGCCAAACCTATTCCACTACCTTGATTTACAATAGATCCAGGAACTTCATTTTGGAAAAACTGATCGAAAATTTGTTGCTGTTTATCTTGTTCAATTCCAATTCCATTGTCCTTTACCTGAATTTCGAGCGCTTTTTCTGCTGAATTTTCGGTTGATTCGATCAAATTAACGGTTACACTTATTTCACCATTTTCGGGAGTGAACTTAAAAGCATTGGAAAGTAGATTAAATAAGATCCGCTCCAGTTTTTCATGATCACATTCGGTGATAAGCGACTGAATATCAGATGTAAACTTAAAATTTATATTCTTTTTATCAGCCATATCGGTAAACGAATAGGAGCTTTCTTTGATAAGCTGAATGATATCGCCGCGTCGTGGATACAATTTATGCTCGCGAACTTCCATTTTCCGAAAATCAAGTAACTGATTAACCATGTTTAGCAAGCGTTTTGCATTACGATTAATAAGTTGCAGCTGAACAATCTCGTCTTTATTGTTTGTTTGTTTCAGCATTTTATCAAGAGGAGCTAATATTAATGAAAGTGGTGTACGGAACTCATGACTAACGTTGGTAAAGAATTTTATTTTCATCATGTCGAGCTCATGCATGCGGTGCGCTTGCTGACGTTCCTGCTCCAGTTTAAATTTCTGCCTAATCTTTTCTATTCCACGTTTTCTGATATAGAAAACTAATCCTACTAATGCTAAAAAATAAATACCATAAGCCAACGGACTTTTCCAAAATGGCGGTAATACTTTTATTTTAAGCGTAAGTTCTTTGCCTCCTAATGCATTATCGCTTGAAATTGTCTTCACTCTGAAAACATAATCACCGGCATCAAGGTTGGTATAAGTTGCTTTTCGGGTTTCACCATCTGCAATCAGCCAGTCCTTATCAAAACCTTCAAGTATATAGGCATAGGTAACTTTATCGGGATGAGTAAAGTTCAAAGCGGCAAATTCTAATGAGAAAACGTTCTCATTGTAATTGATCACAATATCATCCGTTTCGCTAATAGATTTTTTCAGCAGTATCTTCCCGTTTGCTTTATTTCCGATCTCCACACTTTTATTGAAAACCTGCAAATCGGTAAGCAAAACAGGGTCTGTATTTTGTGTGGACTTTATATCAGCAGGGTTAAATAAATTAAACCCATTTCCGCCCCCAAATATCAACTCACCTTTTGAGGTTCTTAAAGCCGATCGTTCATTAAACGCCCTTCCCTGCAAACCGTCTTGTTCATCATATTTTTTTATCAGAAAGGAGAGTTCTTTTTTGGGGTTAACCGTTATGCATATTTTGGCTATACCATTCGGAGTACTGACCCACACATTTTTATTAGCATCTTCTAAAATGGCAACAATTGTGTTTTCTGGCAATCCATTTCGTGTATCAAGTGTTGCTATTCTATTTCTTTTTGTATCAAAAACATTTAGACCATCACGAGTAGCCACCCACACTCTTCCCGATACATCCTCTAAAAAAGTTATGACATTGTTGTTACTTAGGCTTTTAGGGTCACCTTCCACATGTCCGTAATGAAAAAATTTGCCTGATTGGTTATCCAGCACATCAAAACCTTCGGAAGTTCCGATCCAAATGTTCCCTAATTTATCTTCGAGTAAAGATGAAATATAATTTGAACGAACCGTATTAGGCACCCGTGGATTAAAATGCTTAAAGGTTTTGGTTTTACGATCGAGCTGATCCAAACCCCCTGAAAGCGTGCCAACCCATAATCTTCCTTGCGAATCTTCTAAAATATCCCAAACACGATCATCACTTAAGCTATTCGGGTTGTTTTCGTTATGACGATAATGAGTGAACTTTTTACCATCGTAACAATCCAAACCACCGTAATAAGTCCCTATCCACAATTTTTGCTCACGATCAATAAACATCCCGACAATTACATCATTACTTAAACTGTTGGGATTAGCTGCATTATGAAGGTATTGTGTAAATGTTCCGTCCTTGCGATTAAAATAAATGAGCCCTCCCCCATTAGTACCGATCCAAATATTGCCCTTTGCATCTTCTACAAAGCGGTTTACATCCTCATAAGGCAATGAGCTCTTATCGGTTTGCCGGCGTTTGTACAGTGGAAACTGTATGATATTTTCATGATAATAGCTGATTCCTTTTTTAAAGGTTCCGGCCCAAATAATTCCTGTATCATCTTTATAAATGGTGATGACACTATTTTGGCCGATCGATTTATTATCATCTTCTTTATTAAGTAGGTAGCGAACTTTAAATGTTTTTTTATCAATTAAGTTTATGCCACCATGGTCGGTTCCAATCCAAATAACCCCTGTAGCATCTTGCACAATGCCATTTACAAGATTCGAATTCAGTTTTATACTTCCCGAATCTTTATTAATTGGTAAAAATGTTTTCGAAACGAGATTATAATAAACAACACCCTGAGGTGAGCTGTAGTTATAAACCCAAAGGTCATCCTGGGTATCAACAAATATTCTAAAATCAGATGCTTGTCCTAATGGTTTTCCAAAAGGATAAATCCGGGAAATAACTTTGTCGGTTTTAGTGTTTAGCAGTTCCACCACTCCATTTGCATGAATTATCCAAAGGTTTCCTTGCTTATTTTCAGCTAAACCAGTTATCAGACTTGCATCCGGAGAATTTAAATTACTTCGATTATTGGTATAACGAATTAGTTCTTTTGATTGAGGATTATACTTATACAACCCTGATTGCTGACTTAAAAACCAAAAACTACCTTTCGCATCTTTTCTGATCTCTTTAATAGCAATGTCTTTAATGTCAATTTCTGCAAGTACAGGTTGTATGTTTCGGTTAAAAGATTCGGTTAAAGGATCATAAATATTATAACCGGTACGGGTTTGAACCCATAATTTATTTCCCGGACCTTCAAAAATATTGGCGATGTAATCATCGTTGATCGATGTTGTATCGCGTAAGTTGTGCCTGAAAGTCTTGAATTTATAACCATCATAACGGTTCAGCCCCGACATGGTTCCAAACCACATGAACCCTTTTGAATCTTTAAAAATGCAGTTTACTTCATTATGAGAAAGTCCTTTATGAATATCAAGGTGAAGAAATTGGTATTGTCCATTTTGAGCGAGAGCATATGTATTTAGAATAATGATTAAAAGAACGGTTAGGTTGAATCGGATTCTCATAACAAAATTTCTAGATAGCATTCAATAACAACAGGATTAAGTAATATAAAACGTACGCTTTATTTACTTAATCCTGTAATCATTTATAGTTGTTGATTACCAGAAAATGGTATACAAGGCAACTAGTAAGCCTACAATAATTAAGGCTCCAACAGCAAAACCAGGAGTGGTTTTAAACATGCTGGTATCTACCTCAAGGCCTTTTGATTTTTTCACTTTAACTGAAGTACCGGTTTCAGAGGTAACAACTTCATCACCATACTCGTGCAATTCGTCTGCTTCAGTTAACTCATCATCACTAACTGGTTTTTTACCTTCAATTAGACTGATGACCACCATTATAGCCACACAAATTACAAATACAAATCCCATACGATCAAGGAATGGAATTTCATAAACCCCCGAGCCATTATCTTTTGAGAAACCGCTTGAAGCAAGGAACGACAAATCAGCAAAGGTTGGAAGGAATTTAAAGAACACTGATAGAATGAATCCACCGATGGTGGCGAATAAAGCCGCATTAGAGGTAGTACGTTTCCAGAAGAAACCAAGGATAAACATGGCAAAAATTCCAGGTGACACAAATCCGGTATATTCCTGAATGTACTCGAATCCACCTTTTTTATCAATCCCTAAATGCGGAGCAATGATAATAGCTAAAAGCATTGCCGCTACTACCGTTATTTTACCAATATTAACCAGCTTCTTTTCGTCAGCATTGGTATTGAATACTTTTTTATAGATATCCAACGTAAAAATAGTAGCGATACTGTTGGCCTTACCGGCTAATGAAGCAACAACTGCGGCCACAAGTGCTGCAAATGAAAGTCCTTTTAAACCAGCAGGTAATAAGTTCAATAATACAGGATAAGCTTTATCAGGATTCACTTCCCCATTTTGCAACATCTCTGTTTGAAAAGCGCCTTCCTTATACAATAAGTAAGCAGCAATTCCAGGTATCACCACAATAAGCGGCATTAACATCTTTAAGAAGGCGGCGAATAAGATACCTCCTCTGGCGGTTTTCAGATCGGCACCTAGTGCACGCTGGGTAATGTATTGGTTACAGCCCCAATAGTTCAGGTTCACAATCCACATACCACCAATTAACACGGTTAAGCCTGGCAAACTCATATAATTAGGGTTACTCTTATCGAAAATCATATGGAAATGGTCTCCTGCTTTGCTTGTTAGATGACCGAAACCACTTAATACGCCTGAAGATCCATAATGTTCAGATACCATGTTCAGGGCTAAATAGGTTGTGGCTAATCCTCCCAAGATCAGGAAGAATACCTGAATAACATCGGTATAACCAATTACCTTCATTCCACCTAACGTAATTATAACAGCAAATGCTGCAAGGGCCAACATACAGATGTTTAAATCGATACCCGAAATGCTCGTGATTGCCAAAGCCCCCAAATACAAGATGGAAGTAAGGTTAACCACTACATACAGTAATAACCAAAACACGGCCATGATCATGCTCACCGTTGAATTATACCGCTGATTTAAAAACTGCGGCATGGTGTAGATCTTATTTTTAAGATATACCGGGATAAAGAAAACCGCTACGATTATTAATGTAGCTGCCGCCATCCACTCATAAGTTGCAATGGCTAGCCCCAGCTTAAAGCCAGAACCACTCATACCGATAAACTGCTCGGCAGAAATGTTAGAAGCAATAAGTGAAGCACCGATTGCCCACCATGTCAATGAACCTTCTGCTAAGAAGTAATCTTTTGAACTCGCACTTGCTGATTTCTTCCTCCGATATACCCAAAAGCCATAAACGGCAATGATCAGGAAATAAACCAGAAACACGATGTAATCCTTGGTTTCAAGTGTTTTCATAAAAAAATTAAGGTTTCGTAATGAAAAATTTTAGTTGGTTGTAAAATATTAATTGGTCGGTTAACGGCTTTTTTATCCCGGCGACGAATATATATTTTAAAATGATTTTTTATTGATTCTGATTAAATAAAGCGATTGATTAAATTTTCAATGTATTCTTGTTTTCCACTTCTTACTTCAGGCTCACCATTAGCAGCTGCAAAATCTCTTAAATCCTGAAGGGTTAATTTACCCTGTTCAAATTCCTTCCCTTTTCCAATGTCAAATGAAGCATAACGCTCTTGGCGCAGTTTTGCGAAATCTGATTTTTGAAGAATGTTATCAGCGATAATTAAAGCGCGGGCAAAGTTATCGGCACCACCAATATGCGCATAGAATAAGTCGGCCGGATCGGTGGAGTTTCTTCTGATCTTAGCGTCGAAATTGATACCTCCGCCTTTCAAACCTCCCGACTGCAAAATAACCAGCATTGCTTCGGTTAACTCATTCAGATTAGTTGGGAACTGATCGGTATCCCAACCATTTTGGTAATCACCACGATTAGCATCGATAGAGCCTAACAAACCTGCATCAGCAGAAACCTGTAGTTCATGTTGGAAGGTATGGCCGGCTAACGTTGCGTGGTTTACTTCAATATTTAATTTGAAATCATTTAATAGATCATGCTGACGCAAGAAACCAATAACAGTTGCTGCATCATAATCATACTGATGTTTAGAAGGCTCGCAAGGTTTAGGTTCAATAAAAAACGTTCCTTTAAATCCTTGTAAACGGGCATAATCGCGTGCAGTTCTTAAAAACTCTGCCAAATGCTCCTTTTCACGTTTCATGTCGGTGTTCAGTAACGACATGTAGCCTTCGCGTCCACCCCAAAACACGTAATTCTCTCCACCCAACTCAATAGTAGCATCTAAAGCAGCTTTTACCTGGGCAGCTCCATGAGCCAAAACATGAAAATCAGGATTGGTAGAAGCACCGTTCATATAACGGCGGTGTGAAAACAAATTGGCTGTACCCCATAATAGTTTTACACCACTTGCCTTTTGCTTTTCTTTAGCATATTCGGTGATGGCGGCCAAACGTCTTTCATTTTCAACAATGTCATTTCCATAGTCAACCAGGTCAACATCATGAAAACAATAATATGGTAGATTTAACTTGGTGATCAACTCAAAAGCTGCATCCATTTTGTCTTTCGCACGTTCAACAGCATCTCCCTTTTCATTCCATGGGAAAATATGCGTAGCCTCTCCAAAGGGATCTGCACCGTTTCCACAGAATGAATGCCAGTAAGCTACTGCAAATCTTAAATGCTCTTTAAGAGTTTTACCTGCAACTACTTTATTTTCATCATACCAACGGTAAGCTAAGGGATTGTCTGATTGAGGACCTTCGAACTTGATCTGATCAATTCCTTTAAAATATTCTTTGTTTCCTAAAACTACTTGTGACATAAAATTTCTTCTTGTTCTGTATTGTTGATTTGTTTGTTCAATAATTCTTTCCAGTTCTGATAAGCAGACTCGTAAGCATCAGTCTGAGTTGGCTCTACCTTTTTTGCAGCTTGCATATTGGTAAAAGCGTCCGCCGCAGATGCAAAGGCTTTTACCCCAATGCCAGCTCCTAATGCAGCACCCACACTTCCATCATTTTTATAAAGTTCAACCGGAGTATTGGTAGCATTAACAAAAGCTTCTGTAAACAGCTCACTCTGAAACATATTGGCCATTCCGGCTTTTATAATGCTTGGATGCATTCCGTTTGAACGCATAATATCCAATCCATAGCGGAAAGCGAAGGCAATGCCTTCTTGCGTTGCCCGGAAGATATCAGCACGTGTATGTTTATTTAAATCGAGATTTTGAAAATGAGCACCTATTTGTTGGTTGTTCAATACACGCTCGGCACCGTTACCAAAAGGTAAAATCCGTAAACCATTGCTACCTATCGCAACTTTCTGAGCCTCATGATTCATCGCTGCATAACTATCGGCATTGAATTTATCTTTCACCCAACGATTTAAAATACCAGTTCCATTAATGCACAATAGCACGCCTAATCGTACTTTATCACACGAATAATTAACATGGGCAAATGGATTTACCCGAGATTGAGGATCATAGGTAAGTTCGTCGCTAACACCATAAATCACCCCTGAAGTTCCGGCTGTTGCCGCTACTTCACCTGGGTTCAGCACATTTAACGACAAGGCATTATTGGGCTGATCACCTGCTTTATAGGTTACCGGAATACCGGTTTTCAGCAATAACTTTGCGGCTACATCTGCCGTAAGTTCTCCGTAATTAGAAAATACCGGAAGAATGGAAGGAATGAGATTTTTACTGAATCCGAAGTAATTCAATACATCCGATGAAACGTCGTTAGCTTCAAAATCCCAAAAAATCCCTTCAGAAAGGGCCGAGAAGTTGGTGTTGATCTCTCCGGTAAGTTTCATGGCAACAAAATCGCCAGGCAACATCACCTTATCAATTTGATCAAATATCGCAGGCTCGTTTTCTTTTACCCAAGCAAGTTTTGAAGCGGTAAAGTTTCCAGGTGAGTTTAAAAGCCTTGATAGACATTTTTCTTTCCCAATGGTTTGAAAGGCTCTTTCGCCAATTGCAACTGCACGACTATCGCACCAGATAATGGAATTACGCAATACATTTTTATGCTTATCAACTACAACCATACCGTGCATTTGATAAGCTATACCAATTGCTCCAATATCTAAAGGGTTATATTTATTGCTGGCATGAACGCGTAGAATGGCTTGTTGTATATGTTCCCACCAGGTTTCAGGGGCTTGTTCGGCCCAGCCGGTCTGTATTGCAATCACAGGATTTTCAGTATCGGGATATTGTGCAGCAGCAACACATTGCTGCGTAGACGAGTCAACAACCGAAACTTTGATTGATGAGGTACCTAAATCTATTCCTAATAATAGCATGTCTTATTATTATACCTATAGTAGAAAACCTTATAGATGAGCGGCTTAAACAAGATTTTCAATAAAAAAATTGGTCGTTCTAAAAAACGTTTTAACTTTGTTCCAACGTTGGAATAAAAGTAGAGGTAAAGTTTAAAAAACCAAACTTTATTTTAACTTTTTTCATCCATCCAAACTTTTATGGCTTTAAACCCTTAGAGGTAAGTAAAATAAATGGTACATATGAATTGAAATAGTATTTTTTGTTGCCATTTTAGCTAGCCAAAAACGCAGTAAAAAAATTAAACCATTGAAGAAAACTACCATACACGATATAGCCCGCGAGTTAAACATTACATTTTCAACTGTTGCCAAAGCACTGAATGATCATCCGCGTATTGCCGCAGCCACTAAAGAAGCCGTCCGCGAAATGGCCATCAAACTAAATTACCAGCAAAACAAATTAGCATCTTCATTAAGATCAGGACGAACAGGTATTGTCGGAGTACTAGTTCCAACTTTAGATGTTAGCTTTTTTAGCTCGGTAGTACATGGTATTGAAACGGTGATGAATGAAAACGGATATAATATCCTTCTTTATCAATCGAAAGAAATATATGAAGATGAAATAAGAGGTGTTGATACCTTCTTACAAACACGGGTTGAAGGTATTATATCGTCAGTTGCTTTATCTACAAAAAATTACGACCATTTCATTGATCTTAAGAAACGAAAGATTCCTTTACTGATGTTTGACCGTACGGTGGATGAAATTGGTGTTCCGTATGTACGTATTGATGATTACGGAGGTGGTTTTATGGCAACGGAACATCTCATAAAACAAGGCTGTAAAAGAATTGTACATATTTCAACTGATCAACAGGTAGAAATTTTTAAAGAACGCTTACGTGGTTACAAGGAGGCTTTACTAAAGTACGGGTTACCAATAGATGAGAGCTTGATATTTTATGGCAACCTATCAATTGAACTGGGTAAAAACTGTATTAAAAAGTTAGTTGATGAAAAAGTAGATTTTGACGGTGTTTTTGCTTTTGAAGATTATACCGGTTTGGGCGCTTTAAAAGAATTGAAAGACCTAAAAATAAACGTTCCTGAACAGGTAAAGGTAATTGCCTTTGCGAACGAGGCCTTTGGAGCGCATATTACACCATCAATGAGCACGGTTGATCAGCAAACCGTAAAAATGGGCGAAGAAGCGGCCAGGTTATTTCTTAAACTAATTAAGGAAAATAAATACTACGAAAATGCTCCAGAACAGATTATCCTCGATCCGATATTGATTCAACGTGAATCTTCTCAATAAAACAAACACTTTAATTAATTTTCTATAAAACTAAAATTAACAAGTAGTTATATAGCTATACCTAATTAAAAATTTTACCCGGATTAAGGATTCCCTTGGGATCAAAAACCAGCTTTATATTTCGCATTAGCTGTAAATGAAAGTCACTGAATTTAATGCTCATATAAGGTTGTTGTATTAAACCAATACCATGCTCACCCGAAAGCGTACCTCCTAAACTTACTGTGAGTTCCATTATTTCTTTTATCCCCAACGGAAGTTTACTTTCCCAATCTGCCTCCGACATTGAATCTTTAATGATGTTAACGTGTAGATTCCCATCACCGGCATGTCCATAACAAACTGATTTAAAACCATATTTATTTCCGATATCTTTTATCCCTTTTAAAAGTTTAGGCAATTCGGCCCTTGGTACTACGGTATCTTCTTCTTTATATACCGAATTGGCTTTAACCGATAAAGGCATCTTTCTCCTGATCTTCCAAAGTTCATCTTTCTCAGCCGCCGATTCACCCAAAAGAATATCCTCACATCCAAAGCAATACAGCACCTCTCCTATTTGCTCACAATCAGTGCGCAGTAAGTCCAAATTATTGCCATCTACCTCTACTAATAAATAGGCATTTATATGATCTTTGACATCGAATTTAATATCATCGTACTTAATCACCCATTCCATTCCGGTACGTTCCATAAACTCTAAAGCCGAAGGCATTATGCCAGCCCTGAAAATAGCAGCAACAGCCTCACAGGCATTTTCAGCTGACGGAAATGAAGCCAACATTACCAAATTAAATTGCGGTTTTGGAACCAGTTTTACTACGACTTTGGTAATTACACCAAGCGTTCCTTCGCTGCCGATCATCAATTGTGTTAAGTTGTAACCCGATGCATATTTCAAGGTGTTGGCACCTGTCCAGATCACCTCACCGTTTGGCAAAACCACCTCAAGATTTAAAATATAATCTCGCAAAGTGCCATATTTAACAACTCTCGGCCCTCCGGAGCCATGGGCCACATTTCCTCCAATAAAACAGGAGCCCTTGCTTGAAGGATCAACAGGATAAAGCAAATTCAATTTAGCGGCTTCTTCAATTAGCGCTTCTGTAATAACACCTGCCTCTACATGTGCCTGCAGATTCCGCTCATCAATTTTGATGATCTTATTCATCTTTTCCATCGACAATGATACTCCGCCAAAAACAGGTAAAGCTCCCCCACTTAGGCCCGTTCCTGCTCCTCTTGGAGTAATTGCAATAGAATTATCATTACAAAACTTTAGCACAGCCGAAACCTCTGCCGTGTTTTCAGGTTTAATAACAACATCGGGTAAATAAGAAAGGTCTTCGGTTTCATCATGCGAGTAACGCTTTAACGTTTCTTCATCAGTAAGTACATTTTCGGGCTTAACAATTCTTTTAAAGTGCTCAATTGCTTCAACCGTTAACTTATTAAATCGCATGATTAGGTTTTAAGTAGGTTATGCCAATAGAGGAACTTTGGATTTTTGCAGCAAATGGAGGATTGAGTTTTTCTATTTTAACTTCTATGCGCTGAATTTTAACAGAGATTAATGCTATGCGATCAACTATTCGTTGCCCAACATGTTCTAATAATTTGGATGGCGTTTTCATTTCTTCACTCACAATCTCAAACAGCGACTCATAATTTAATGTTGCACCTAAGTCGTCGGTAATAGCAGCACTTGAAAAATCAGTTTCAACTTTTACATCAACCTTAAACTTACCTCCAATTAATTGTTCTTCAGGATAATAGCCATGATTTGCAAAAACTTCTAACCCATTAAGTGCAATGCAATGAATCTTTTGAAAGGACATACTACAAAAATAGCTTCATTTTTCTATTTTTGATAGAACAATCAATATCTATTATGTCGCTATTAACCGCAGATGATCAAAAAAAACGTTCGTCAAAACAAGACTTGTACGAGTCGCCGGATTACTATTTACTTGATGAATTACTAACTGAGGAACATAAGCTTGTTCGCAGTACCATTAGAGATTACGTAAAAAAAGAGATCTCTCCCATTATTGAAGAATATGCTCAAAAATCACAATTTCCACGTCAGGTAGTAAAAAGCCTTGGTGAAATAGGCGCATTCGGTCCAACTATTCCGGTTGAATATGGCGGTGGCGGTATGGATTATATCTCCTATGGAATTATCATGCAGGAATTAGAACGAGGCGATTCTGGTATCCGTTCTACTGCATCGGTTCAAGGTTCGTTGGTGATGTACCCAATTTATGCATACGGTTCGGAAGAACAACGACGTAAATATTTACCGAAACTTGGTTCGGGGGAATGGTTAGGTTGCTTTGGCTTAACAGAACCTGATTTTGGTTCTAATCCTTCAGGTATGATTACCAACATTAAAGATGCAGGTGATCATTACATCTTGAATGGCGCCAAAATGTGGATCTCTAATGCTCCATTTGCCGACTTAGCAGTTGTTTGGGCCAAAGATGAGCAAGACATTATCAGAGGAATGGTTGTTGAGCGTGGCATGGAAGGCTTTAGTACGCCGGAAACACACAATAAATGGTCATTAAGAGCCTCTGCAACCGGCGAATTGGTATTCGATAATGTTAAAGTTCCTAAAGAAAACGTATTCCCCAATGTGCAAGGATTAAAAGGACCTTTAGGCTGTTTAAATCAAGCTCGTTATGGTATTGCCTGGGGTGCATTAGGTGCAGCAATGGATTGCTATGATACGGCTCTGCGTTATTCAAAAGAACGCATTCAATTCGATAGACCGATTGGCGGTTTTCAGTTACAGCAAAAGAAATTAGCTGAAATGATTACCGAAATTACCAAAGGACAACTATTGGTATGGCGTTTGGGTGTATTGAAAAGTGAGAATCGTGCAACTGCAGCGCAAATTTCAATGGCAAAGCGTAATAGTGTTGAAACAGCATTGAACATTGCTCGTGAGGCGCGTCAGATGCTTGGAGGTATGGGTATTACGGGTGAATATCCAATTATGCGCCACATGATGAATCTCGAATCGGTAGTAACTTATGAAGGCACACACGATATACATTTGTTAATAACTGGCATGGATGTTACCGGTTTTAATGCTTTTAAATAATAATAGAACAGCATGGTTGATCATTATTATTTTTTAAAACGACCAATCATGCTGTTTAAACAACCATTGCAATATTTTCATGAGTAGTCAGGCAAATTATCTATTAACTCATTTTTCAGATTTCCTTTTTGTTGGAAAATCGATTAGAACTTCAAATGAAACCGCTGAAACTGATATAGGAAATTTTTGGATTCAATACATCAAAGAAAAATGGCTTAACTCAGTTGAATATAAAACGGATGAAAAAGTAATTGGTTTATATTACAATTATGAGGGGGATTTTACCAAACCATACACCTTTGCCATTGGCTGTAAAGTGGATAGAATCGACAACATCCCAGAAGGAATGATTAGTTTAAACATTCCTGCATCCAATTATGCCGAATTTATTGCGAAGGGAAAAATGCCCGAATGCGTAATTGATACTTGGGTAGATATTTGGAATTCGGATTTGGATAGAACCTATACTTTCGATATGGAAGTTTATTCTCCTCAATCTTTTAATCCCGAAAATGCGCATGTAGAAATCTTTATCTCAGTAAAATAACAAACTAAAAAAGGAACCTTCTCGGTTCCTTTTTCATTATCAACTATGATTGAATAATTGGTTGCTTTTTAACCACATAGGTTTTTGAAATTGAATCATGCCAACCCATTGGGGTAAATAGGAATGAGAAGGCTTCAAATGGTATCGAACGACAAAGTGTTCTTCCTAAAATCCTTAACACTCCTGGTTTTTCACCATAATCATTTACCACATGTGTGCGGGTAATTATCTTTCCTAATGTTTGTCCAAATACTGCTTCAGCAATAAAATAATACGCAAATGTTGCGACAGTATTGATAATTGTCATTTTAACAAACTGAGAGTCGTTTACTAATTGCTGAATAGTAGTGATCTTTGTCAAATCAACACCTGAATTTGGCATTATGAATGATAAGACCATTCCAATAAACATACTATCTATCAAATAATTTGCGAACCTTGTAGCTGAAGATGCTATATGTAAATCACTCGCAGACCCTTGCTTTTCCTTTTCTTCTAAAATTTCAGACATTTCCTTGAATAGAATTGAATTTTAACTGCAAGTTTAAGCAGCAGAATCCAAAGAACATACATCGATCTATTAAATAGCTGTAATATTTTTACTATCAGCTAAATTTCCGGATCACCTTTTCCAATGGTGATCTGTTCGAAGTGTCAATTATTGGAATTGCTCTTTCGGCATACATCGGCAATTGATTTGCCGGGCTTTTTAATAATGATCGATCAATAATGAAAATGCTCCAGACTTAATGTTTCAAGTTAGTACTTCTACTCTTAATATGTACCTTATTTGGTTCATAAGCAACAATTACTTAAGTATTTCATTTTCAATAACTAACATTCAATCATTATATTCTCAAATCTCAAAATAATTAAAAATAAAACTGGCTTTTCTCATTGAAAATTAAGACCTTTGCGCCATGATTGAAGTATCGAATTTATCGCTGAAATACGGAAAACGTGTTCTGTTTGAAGAAGTAAATGTTAAATTCTCGCATGGAAACTGCTATGGTGTAATTGGAGCCAACGGTGCGGGTAAGTCAACTTTCATGAAAATCCTTTCGGGAGAGATTGACCCTACTACCGGAAAAGTATTCATTACTCCAGGCGAACGTATGTCGGTTTTAAAACAAAATCACTTTGAATTTGATGAGTGCCAGGTGCTGCATACCGTTATGATGGGTAATAAAAAGCTATGGGATATTATGCATGAGAAAGATGCTATTTATGCCAAAGCAGATTTTACTGAAGAAGATGGAATGCGTGCCTCTGAGCTGGAAGCGGAATTTGCTGAAATGGAAGGATGGAATGCTGAAAGTGACGCAGGCTCGTTATTAGGTTCATTGGGCATTAAAGAAGAACTTCATTTTAAATTAATGAATGAGCTGAACGGTAACCAAAAAGTTCGTGTGCTGTTAGCTCAAGCTTTATTTGGCAATCCTGATATTCTATTATTGGATGAGCCTACGAATGACTTGGATGTTGAAACCATTAGCTGGTTAGAGAACTTCCTGGCTGATTTCCAGAATACCGTTATTGTTATTTCTCACGACCGTCACTTCTTAGACGCTGTTTGTACACACGTTGCCGATATCGATTTTAGTAAAATTCAATTATATACCGGTAACTACTCCTTCTGGTACGAATCAAGTCAGTTAGCATTACGCCAACGTTCTGATCAGAATAAGAAAATTGAAGACAAACGTAAAGAATTGCAAGAGTTCATCGAGCGATTCAGCGCCAATGCTTCAAAATCTAAGCAAGCAACCAGCCGTAAGAAATTACTGGAAAAACTTACCATTGACGAGATCAAGCCTTCAACCCGTAAGTATCCTGGTATTATTTTCAGACCGGAGCGTGAAGTTGGTGACCAGATATTAGCAGTTGAACATCTTTCTGGTTCTCATGAAGGTCAGACCTTATTCTCTGATATTAGTTTCATGGTGAATAAAGGTGATAAAATTGCCATTTTATCTAAAGACAGCTTGGCCATTACCAATTTCTTTGAAGTGTTAATGGGCAATAAAAAAGCTGATTCAGGCGAATTTAAATGGGGTATTACAACAACTCAAGCCTACCTTCCTTTAGATAACTCCGAAGAATTCAAAAGCGACTACAATCTGATTGATTGGTTACGTCAATACTCAAAAGAAAAAGATGAAACATATATCCGTGGATTCTTAGGCAAAATGCTATTCTCTGGTGAAGAAACATTGAAAAGCTGTAAAGTACTTTCCGGAGGAGAAAAAGTTCGTTGTATGGTATCTAAAATGATGCTGCAAAGCGCCAACGTTTTAGTATTGGATGAACCAACCAACCACCTTGACCTTGAGTCGATTACTGCATTCAATAACACGTTAAAAGACTACAAAGGAAATGTGTTATTCCACTCTCATGACCATGAGTTTATGCAGACTGTGGCTAACCGCATTATCGAAATTACACCTAACGGTGTTATTGATAAGTTAATGACTTATGATGAGTATCTTGAAAATGCTGATGTTAAAGCATTAAGAGATGAACTTTACGGAATTACCGCCTAAAAATAAACGAATGATCAACTGATAAGATTAAAAACCTGAAAACAGTTGGTCATTTTATATATTGATATCACTTAAATCAATGAAGGATATAAAGAAGTACTACCTTATTCATGCTAGTCCTGAAGAGGTTTATTTAGCCCTGACTAATCCATTAACAATTGAGTTATGGAGTGGGCATCCGGCAGAAATGACAACTGAACCTGGTTCCGAATTTTCGTTGTGGGGAGGTGATATTGCTGGTAAAAATATTGAGTTCGAAGAAAACAAAAAAGTTGTGCAGCAGTGGTATTTTGGCGATCAGCCAGAAGAATCAATCGTCACCATTAAACTGCATCCAGATAAACACGGAACATCGGTAGAACTCCGACATACCAACATTCCGGAGTCAGAAGTTGAGGATATGTTGTATGGCTGGAATAACTATTATTTCGGCGCCATTGAAGATTATTTTGATGAATAAACAGAAGAGATTCAATGATCAATACATAAACAGGAAACCTGCTAGCATAGGTTTCCTGTTTTTATTTGGCGGATATTTAAATTTCAGGTTGGACATCGGCTGAATTAAGATCAAAGATTTTTCAACTCATACATAATAAACCCTTATTTACAATCCATATTTAACCTTTTTTACCTATTATTGATCTAATTAATCGGCAGTATTTAAAAAATTACATGTATTGAACATCATAATTTATTTCCTTAAGAGCACGCTCTATGGTTTTTCAATGCCTACATTGCTAAACAGTTAAAATATAATTTAAACAAAGTTTTTAGACCAAATACCGGTTTAGTATTTTACTATACTAAACTATTTTAAATATCATTAGATGCAAGTGCCACAAACTGTAATAACCGGAACCGGATCATTTATTCCTTCGCTCATAAAAACAAATAGAGATTTTGCTGCACACGATTTTTATGATGAGAAGCAACAACTTATCGATCAACCACCGGCAGTAATAGCAGAGAAGTTTCAACAGATAACAGGTATTGCAGAAAGAAGATACGCTACTTGTGAGCTTAATTCATCAGACCTTGCCATTTTAGCCGCCAAAGAGGCCATCGAAGATGCAGGCATTGACATGGAAACTATCGACCAGATCATTGTTGCACACAATGCTGGAAATATAATTAAGCATACCAACCAAACCGATCTTATTCCTTCATTGGCAAGTCGTATCAAACATGGTTTAGGAATCAAAAATCCTTCGTGTATACCTTATGATTTAATATTTGGCTGTCCGGGATGGTTGCAAGGGGTTATTCAGGCTGATGCCTTTATAAAAGCGGGTGTAGCAAAGAAATGCTTAGTGATTGGAACAGAAACACTAAGCCGCATGATCGATATTTATGATCGTGATAGCATGATTTTCTCCGATGGAGCCGGTGCATGTATTGTGGAAGCAGCCGAACCTAATGAAACTCCTAGAGGTATCCTGGCAAGCAGCGTAATTAGTCATTGCACTGATGAGGTCGACTTTTTATACATGGGCAAAAGTAATTTCCCAGGCAGCGACCCAAGAGTTCGATATATAAAGATGAAAGGTCGCAAAGTTTTCGAATATGCGATGAAACACGTTCCTGCAGCCATGAAAAACTGTTTGGATAAAAGCGGAGTCGATATTAAGGATATCAAGAAAATTTTCCTGCACCAGGCAAATGAAAAGATGGATGAAGGGTTCACCAAAGAGCTATTCAAACTTTATGGAATAAAAGAAATCCCGGAAAACATTATGCCTATGAGCATTCACAAACTTGGAAACAGCTCGGTTGCTACCATTCCTACGCTTTATGATTTGGTCAGAAAAGGAAAATTAGGAGAAGAGCACGAGGTAAATGAGGGGGATGTGATTTTATTTGCATCAGTTGGTGCAGGAATGAATATCAACGCAGTTTGTTATCGTGCTTAACAAGTAATTATTTGGCCTTAAGTATAAAAGAGCGGCTGCCTCATATATGAGGCAGCCGCTCTTTTATACTTATAATAAGAAATTCGTAACCCGAAATAATCTTATGGATGCATATTCAGTTTATGTTCCAATACTTTCTTATAGCCCAAACGATCGATCTTATCAACGTTGGTTAACACCTTGTCACGTAATTCATCTTTATAAGCTTTTAACTTATCAGCTACAGCCTGATCAAAAGCCCCTACAATATTTGCAGCTAAAATACCAGCATTAGCGGCTCCATTTAAAGCCACTGTAGCAACTGGAATACCAGCTGGCATTTGAAGGATTGACAGGACAGAATCCCAGCCATCAATTGAATTACTTGACTTAACCGGAACCCCAACAACAGGTAATGTAGTAATTGAGGCTACCATTCCAGGAAGATGCGCTGCTCCCCCTGCGCCTGCAATAATTACTTTTAATCCTCTTTCAGCAGCTTGTTCGGCATATTCAATCATGCGGTGAGGTGTGCGGTGAGCCGATACAATTGTCAACTCGAAAGGTATTTCAAACTTCTCTAATATTTCTGCAGCAGCCGACATCACTTTTAAATCTGAATCGCTGCCCATTATAATTCCAACTAGTGGAGTGCTCATAATTTATTGTTAATAGTTAATGATCAGTAGTGAACAAAAAGTTCACTATTAATCAAATTTATGCTTGAATTTTAAATGTGTCTTTTACAATCTTGGCCTTCTCAAAGGCATTATCCAAATTATGATCAATGATGGTTACGTGGCCCATCTTACGAAATGGCTTGGTAATCTTCTTTCCGTACAAGTGAAGATAAACGCCATCAAGTTTAGAGATCTCATTAATGCCTATATATTTGGCTTCCCCTACGAAATCATCTTCACCTAAAAGATTTACCATTACGGCTGGTCGACGTAATTCAGTGGAACCTAATGGGAGATTTAATATTGCTCTTAAATGTTGTTCATATTGAGAGGTAATACAAGCCTCTATTGTATGGTGACCGCTGTTATGCGGACGAGGTGCCAGCTCATTTACCAATACTTGGCCGGTTTTGGTAACGAACATTTCAACGGCCAGCAATCCAACGATCTTTAGCTTTTCAACAACATCAGTAGCAATTTCTTTGGCCTTTAATTCAATTTGTTCATCAATTTTGGCCGGAGTAAATAAAAGCTCTACGAGATTGGCTTTGGGATCAAACTCCATTTCAACCACATCAAAGGTTTTAATCTCCCCTGCGGCATTACGAGCTACCAAAACGGCAATTTCCTTATCAAAATCAATTAAATCTTCTAAAATACTTGGCTCATTAAACGACTTTGGCAAGTCGTCAATAGAATTTATTTTAAATACTCCCCGCCCGTCGTAACCTGCTTTGCGAAGCTTTTGAACAGCAGGGAATTTTTCCTCATAATACTTAAGCTCTTCCCTGTTCTGGATTTTCAGATACGGAGATGTTGGAATATTATGTTCTTTATAAAAATCTTTCTGAAGTCCTTTATCCTGGATCAGTTCAATAATATGTGGCTGAGGGTAAACTGTTACTCCTTCTGCTTCCAATCGTTTCAGCGCTTCCACATTTACATTTTCAATCTCAATGGTAATTAAATCGAGATGACGACCGAAATTATAAACAGTATTATAATCGTTAAAACTGCCCAGATGAAAATTTTTACAGAAAAAGCTACATGGAGAAGCGGGGTCAGGGTCTAAAATCGAAACATCTACACCGTAATTCATTGCCGGTTGAAGTAACATTTTACCTAATTGGCCACCGCCGAGTATACCTAGTTTGAAATTTGATGAATTAAATGTTTTCACTCATTTGGGATTAATTCTTCAAAAATAGGAATACAATTTTAGAAGTACGATTTTAACCGGTCGATTTTGACAGTTAGATTAAAAATAATAGGTTTATGATATAATGAGTAACCTTTTTACATACTAATTAAATCGCGGATTCTCAGGAAAATTCACTATCATGGCAAATTTGTCGCCCAAACTTTTAATTGCATGCGCCCATAACGCCCGGTCATTATCTCCAAAAATAAACTCCTTTTTCGATTCCGCAACCAGCCAGGCATTTTCACTAAGCTCATCTTGCAATTGGGTTTCACCCCAACCC
This sequence comes from Solitalea agri, assembly GCF_023914155.1. Taxonomy (GTDB): domain Bacteria; phylum Bacteroidota; class Bacteroidia; order Sphingobacteriales; family Sphingobacteriaceae; genus Solitalea; species Solitalea agri. The sequence continues at coordinate 108,713 of NZ_JAMWYS010000006.1, forward strand.
GAATATCCGATAAAAAACCGTATCTCACTTTGATCAACCTTGCCTGCCTGAATCATTATCTTCAGAAGTTCAAAATTACCTCCCCAAAATACACCGTTCCCAACCGGAACACTTCCATCCAATTCTTCAATGGTATGAATGTAATGTAAACTATCATTGCCAACCGGTCCTCCAATATATACTGGAAACTCAGTATCATCTACTTCATCAACTAAACTATTCAAGGTAAGATCGGTCTTCTGATTCAATACAAACCCAACACTTCCTTTCTCATTATGCTCAGTGAGGTACACTACTGATCGCTTAAAGTTGGGATCAGCCATAAAAGGTTCGGAAATCAATAACTTTCCGGCGTCAGGTTTTATATTGTTTAACATAAAATCAATTTTAGATTAAAAAATTTCTTTAGTCATGATAAAGACGTAGAGATTAATTTTATATCGATACGGAAGCTACATTTAAAATACAAAAAAACCTGAAATTTTCCGAACATAAAAAGCAGGTGCATTTAATGACCTCCGTCATTGTTATCAACTAATGAATAGCTAATTTTGTTGTATGAACCTCGAAAAAACTACCTTAGAGAATTTGCGCCAGGAATATAGCGCAAAATCATTATCAGAGAATCAGGTTAATCCGAATCCGTTCACCCAATTCGACATTTGGTTTAACGAAGCAATGAATTCAGGCATTCTTGAGCCTAATGCACTTACGCTGGCAACAGCAACTCCTGAAGGGAAGCCTTCTTCAAGAGTAGTTTTATTAAAGGATTTTTCTGAAAATGGATTTACATTTTACACCAATTACAATAGTAGAAAAGGGCAAGAAATGGCGGATAATCCGTATGCCTGTATTTCATTCTTTTGGCTTGAACTTCAACGCCAAATAATCATTGAAGGAAAAATCGAAAAAGTTTCTACCGAAGAATCAACACGATATTTTCAATCAAGACCTAAAGGCAGTCAATTGGGAGCTTGGACCTCACCTCAAAGTGAAATTATCAACGGACGTGAAGTTTTGGAAAATAGACTTGATGAACTTGAAAAACAATACGCTAATGAGAACGTATTGCCTAAACCGGATCATTGGGGTGGCTATTTATTAAAACCTACAAGCATTGAGTTTTGGCAAGGCCGTCCAAGTCGCTTGCATGATCGTATTCAATATGTTTTGGAAAACAATAACGAATGGAAGATTCAACGCCTTGCGCCCTAATTTCAATAACTCAATCTTACTAATACCTACAAACTCTATGGTGAAACAGTAATTTATTTTATTTTTGAAGTGTATGGACTTTACTGAAATAAAGCGGCTGTTAATAGAAAAGTTTGGCGAAGATGTTATTGTCAACGAACAAACCGAGGGTTTACAACCATCATTAACTATTCGACCTGAATTGATTGCTGATGTTTGTCTCGAATTAAGGGACAATGAAAAAACCTATTTCGACTTCTTATCTTGCCTTTCGGGTGTTGATTATGGGGTTGAACAGCAAAAAATGGGGGTGGTTTATCATCTTGCCTCCATTCCTTATAAAAAACAGCTGACCCTTAAGGTTGAAAAAGAATTTGACAGAAGCTCCGATTCTTTACCTTCTTTTCCAACTGTGTCGAACGTTTGGCGAACCGCCGATTGGCATGAGCGTGAGGCATATGATCTTTTAGGGATTGATTTTGAAGGGCATCCTGACCTGCGCCGTATTCTTCTACCCGACGACTGGGAAGGTCATCCATTAAGAAAAGATTATAAAACAGCTGCTGAATATAAAGGAATCAAGATTGATTATTAAAAAATCAATTAACCCTCAAATTAATTAAAATTGACAACTGCACTCGAAAAATATTACCATAAAATAAATAACCTGAAATCAGAAGAAATGATTCTGAACATGGGGCCCCAGCATCCATCAACGCATGGGGTTTTACGTTTAGAGTTAATCACTGACGGAGAAATTGTTGTTGAAGTAATACCCCATTTAGGTTACCTGCATCGTTGCTTTGAAAAGCATTGCGAGTCCCTCACCTATCCGCAAATTATTCCGTACACCGACCGTATGGATTATCTGGCTTCAATGAATAATAATCATGCCTTCGTAATGGGTGTTGAACGCATGCTTGGCATTGATAAGGATATCCCTCGCCGGGTTGAATATATCAGGGTACTGGTCTGTGAACTTAACCGCATAGCATCTCACCTGATTGCAATTGGCACTTACGGAATTGACATTGGAGCCTTTACTCCTTTTTTGTGGTGCTTCCGTGATCGCGAGCACATTATGAATCTATTGGAGTGGGCATCTGGCGCTCGTATGCTTTACAATTATTTGTGGGTGGGTGGATTATTTTATGATTTGCCCGTGGGCTTTGAAGAACGCTGCAAAGAGTTTATCGATTATTTTAAGCCTAAAATGGTTGAGTTGAATGAACTTTTAACACATAATAAAATATTTATCGACCGCACTGCCAATGTGGGAGTTTTACCACTTGATGTAGCGATCAATTATGGTGTTTCCGGACCAATGCTTCGGGGATCAGGTTTGAAATATGATCTTCGCCGGATAGATGAATATTCAGTCTATCCTGAAATTGAATTTGATATTCCCATTGGTAAAGGTGAAATGGGTAGCGTGGGCGACTGCTGGGATCGATACAAAGTTCGAGTTGATGAAGTTGAACAATCGGTAAAAATAATTGAGCAATGCCTTGAGCGATTAACCAAAGAACTTAAACGTGATAAAGAGTTTGACCCTCGCGCTAAATTACCTCGCAAATGCACACCAAAGGCCCAAGATTTTTATGTTAGGGCCGAAAACCCCAAAGGTGAATTAGGATTCTATTTTATTGCCGATGGGAAAAGGGAAATTCCTTTCAGGGTAAAATCAAGAGGACCAAGCTTTAATAATTTATCAGTTTTACCTGAAATAGCTAAAGGATGTATGATTGCCGACTTAATTGCCATTTTAGGGTCAACTGATATCGTTTTAGGTGAAGTTGACAGATAAATTTAGATTTTAAGATGATGATTTTAGATTCCACAAATTAGGCTAATGTCATTCCCTTCAATCTAACTTCTAACTAAATTTCTATGCAATCGATAAATCCTTTGAACGGTGAGATAATTCGAAATTATACCAACCATACCATCGAAGAAGTGACTAATAAAGTTGAGGCTGCACATTTGGCGTTTCAACAATGGAGAATCACATCTTTCGAAAATAGATCGAAATTATTAGTCCAACTTGCCAATGTTTTAAGAAAAAGAAAAGACGAGTTAGCTGTTTTAATGGCAAACGAAATGGGTAAGCCTGTAGCACAGGGAATTGCGGAGGTAGAAAAATGTGCTAGTTGCTGTGAGTATTATGCAGAAAATGGGCCCGATTTCTTAAATGATCAATTAATAAAAACGGAAGCTCAAAAAAGCTATGTGAGCTTTCAGCCAATTGGAGTTGTACTGGCTATAATGCCCTGGAATTTTCCATTTTGGCAGGTTTTCAGATTTCTTTGCCCTGCATTCATGGCAGGCAATACGGCTGTATTAAAACATGCTTCCAACGTTCCAGGCTGTGCATTGGTTATTGAAGAACTGATTAACGAAGCCGGATTCCCCAATGATATTTTTCATACCCTCCTGATCGACTCAAAAGAAGTTGATAAAGTAATCGAGCATCCTTTCATAAGTGCTGTTACCTTAACCGGAAGTACTGAAGCAGGAAAAAAGGTGGCTGCAAAGGCAGGAAGTTTGATCAAGAAAACAGTTTTAGAATTAGGCGGAAGTGATGCTTACCTGGTTTTAAAAGATGCCGATGTAAAGAAAGCCGCCGAAACTTGCGTTACTAGCCGATTAATTAACAGCGGACAAAGCTGTATTGCGGCAAAACGTTTTATTGTTGTAAAAGAAATCGCTGAGGAGTTTATCGGCCATTTTAAATCGATAATGGAACATAAAAAAATAGGTAATCCATTAGAGAATGGGATTGATATTGGACCATTAGCTCGAATAGATTTAAGAGACCAATTACATCAACAAGTTCAAAAAGCTATTGCAAACGGGGCTAAATGTATTTTAGGAGGTGAAATACCTAAAATGGATGGTGCGTTTTATACTCCAACTATTCTAACAGAAATTACTGCTGAAAATCCGGCTTTTTATGAAGAGTTTTTTGGACCAGTTGCCCAAATTTATGTAGTGAACGATGAGGATGAAGCTATTAAAATTGCCAATAGTACATCATTTGGCTTAGGAGGCGCTGTTTTCTCACAAGATAGTAAACGCGCTGAGCATATAGCAAACAATGAACTTGAGGCTGGATCGTGTTTTGTAAACGCCTTTGTAAAATCCGATCCTCGCTTGCCTTTCGGAGGAATAAAAGAATCGGGATATGGCAGAGAACTAGGCTTATTTGGAATTCATGAATTTGTCAACATTAAAACGGTTTATATCTCCTAACCATCTGTTTTAATGACCAGATAAAACAAAAAGGCCAGTTAAATTAACTGGTCTTTTGCACTCAAAAATAGGTATACGAATTTCTTCTATATAAAATCTTTTAATTGTAAACTTTAACCATGTATACGTAATCTTGCAACTTCTTAATCTGCTGAGTACGTGATAAACCTGAAAGTGCATTCTTCTTATTTACAGTAATTTTGCTCTTCAATGAGTCTTGAGGTATTGAATTGATAAACTTCAGAATGCTTTGTGAACGCACAGCAAATGTAGCTCCTTCTGTAAGCGTTTGTTTTCCACTGATCACCCCTACCACATTTCCTTTACTATCCACTAATGGACCTCCGCTGTTACCCGGATTGGCAGGAATTGAAACCTGGTAAGCAATTGTATCGCCTCCAAAACCGGTTGCTGAACTCAAATAACCTTTCCCATATACCATTTCATCACGAGGGAAACCTAATGTAAACACTTCTTCCCCTAAATCAGATTTTGACTTTTTAAAGGTATAAGGTAAGGAACCGAATGAATTAAAGGCAGGGTCTTCAATTTTAAGAACCGCCAAATCATAGGCCGGATCACTATAAACCGTTTTCACTTTGAAAGCATCACCTTTTTCGTTTTGGATATAAATTGAATCAGCACCATTAATAACGTGGTAATTGGTAATCAAAAATCCGTCGCTGCTTAGTACAAAGCTAGTTCCACCAAAAGTACCCGGAGCTGCAGGCATTCTCGTATGAGATTTATTGCTATTAATATTGCGAATCAATGCGTTTTGAGAACGTTTGATCGATTCCATATCACGACGTAATGCGCTGTAAGTTGAATTTTGTTTACCCGGATTAGTAATAAATAAGGTACCAAACACCGTTAAAATAGCAACGGAAGCTGCCACTGCAATGTTTGCCTTATATTTTCTGAACAATTGAATGATCTTTACTTCTTCAGGCTTAACAGCATTTTTAATCTCTGCAACATTAAGCTCCGAATGAAACTCATTAAGCTGTGCCTTTAGCTTTCTGCGATTGGCTACCGCTGTGAGTTTATTCATAAATTGTTCCTGCTCCACCACTTTATGGTCTAAGTCAGCATCCTCTTCACGTAACGAATCGAATTGCTTACGTTCAGCAACTGTCATCTCCCCTTTCAGGTAGCGTTCAATTTCGTTAGCTAAGTTAAGATCTCCGTACATAAACTTCCTCTGTTTTACTATTAGATTGAAAAAAGATCTTCTTCAATCGCATTAAACACTTATACTTTTGGTTTTTTGCGTTTTCGGCATTCGTGTAACCAAACTTTTCAGCTATGTCCTGCATCGATTGATTATGGAGATAATAATCTTCAATAATCGTTTTACAAGGTTCGCCAAGCTTAGAAAGTGCCCCTTCCATTAAGTTCAGTTGGGCATCTTTTTCTTCATGGCGCTCAAGATCTTCTTCGATCGGAAGGAATTCTTGAAAATCGGTCACACTACCTGCGCTGCGGCTCATCAGTTTTAAACGTTTAAGCCATAAACGCCTGCACACTGAGTAAATAAATGTTTTTAATTTACTATTAAGCTCAAAAGAACCTGCTTTAATTTTATCATACAAAACGATGATCGCTTCCTGATAAATATCTTTTGCATCATCTTCATCGCCATTATTATTTAATACGAACTGTAAGATTGAAGGAAAATGCTGTTTGTAAAGTTGTCGCAACGCATCTTCTGAATCATTCAGTATCCCTGCAATTAGCTCGCTATCCGATGAATATGAATCCTTTATCACTCTGTGCTATGGTTAATACGTTTAATTGGAAATGGTAACCCAATATTAGGAAAAAAAATATTTTAAAAAATTTTTCATTTCGATGGGTTACCTTTTAGAACTAGGGGTATTAAGAGCAAATTGAATCTTAAAAATTTTAAACTAAAACAAAATGAAAAAAGTATTTGCTTTAATGTTAGCTGCTGGTGTATTTGCAGTTGTTGCTTGTGGTGAAGGTAAAAAAGCTGAAGGTTCTGCTGATTCAGCTCAAGTTGATTCAGCTGCTGCTGTAGTTGATTCAGCTGCTGCTAAAGTTGACTCAGCTGCTGCTGTAGTTGATTCAGCTGCTGCTAAAGTTGATTCATTGAAAAAGTAATTAATTCTTACTTAATTAGATTGGCCGTCTCGTTTTTAACAGGACGGCCTTTTTATTTGCTACCTGCCCTGCCTGTTACTTCTAGTTTTATTGGATCAATCTAAAACTTCTTTTGAAAACCATTCAATAATGCCGTTCACATCATTAGTCCCGCTTTCCATTCCAAGTCCTTGCGCCTAAAATAAGAACATATCATTACGTCCTCCCAATAGCCGGGATACACCTGAATTTGCAATCTTTCTGTTTTCCATATTTTTATACTAAATTTTTTAGTATTTTTATTGAATGGAAAATGATTATTTCAAAGGAAGAGGTGCTCAGCTAAACACTAAAAACCCCTACTTAAAACTCGAATACGTTACTGAACACATTGAAGGACTTGATGAACCTTTGTTGGAGAATTCGGCTACGCAGTTATTCAAAGAATCTGCTAAAAAAATTGTCAACAAAGTTGAAAGTCCGGATTTGCCTTTAATGTATTCACTCAATCCTTACCAGGGTTGTGAACATGGCTGTATTTATTGCTATGCCCGCAATGCACATCAATACTGGGGGTTTAGCGCTGGACTGGATTTTGAGCGAAAAATAATTGTAAAACATAATGCAGCGGCATTACTCGAAAAGAATTTTCAGCATAAGAGCTGGGAGCCTAACCCAATCCTGCTTTCAGGCAATACCGATTGTTATCAACCGATTGAACGAAAACTGAAAATCACCCAATCGCTGTTAAAGGTCTTTTTAAAATACCGAAACCCGGTTAGCATTATTACCAAAAACAATTTGATCTTGCGTGATTTAGATTTGCTTGAAGAACTCAACGCATTAGACCTTGTGCACGTTAATATTTCGATCACTTCATTAAATGAGTCATTACGCCAAACCTTAGAACCTCGTACCGTTACCGCAAAAGGAAGATTACAGGTAATTGAAAAACTAGCGGAGAAAAATATTCCGGTTAGAGTTATGGCTGCTCCAATCATTCCTGGCTTAAACAGTGAAGAATTACCGGAAATTATTAAAGCCGCAGCAGACGCTGGCGCAAGTGATGCAGGCTTTACCATTGTCAGGCTAAATGGCGCTATTGGCGACTTGTTTACCGATTGGATCACTAAAAACTACCCAGATAGAGCAGATAAAGTATTAAATCAAATAAAAGAATGTCATGGAGGAAGTTTGAATGATAGCCGATTTGGAGTAAGAATGGCTGGAGAGGGAAAAATTGCCGAGTCAATAAAAAAACTATTCAGTCTTTCAGTAAAGAAATATATGGGCGGCAGAACAATGCGTCCGTATAATACCACCCATTTTATCAATAACTATAATCGCGATGAACAACTGTCTTTATTTTAAAAGAACTAGTTTCTAATCATAATCCACCAGTTGATGTAAGTGGTGCTCTAAATGAGTTACATAGTCGGTGCAAAAGAACTCTAAGGAATATACCTGTTCATTAGCCGTCTTACATTCGCGTTTTAGATCATCTTCCGAAAGAAAACTCATTAAAAACGCAAGGTGCTTATTATAGTTTACCCAAAACTGAATTAATTGTTTTGGGTCCATTTCGTTATAATGACTTAGTTCATTCCATTTGTTTTGATCGTAAAAGATCGTTGGAACATCTTCGTATCTCGCCCTGACAAAGCGGTGATGATTATTGGCCGCACTGTCAATTAAATGGCCCAACAATTCTTTCTTACTCCATTTTGCCGGGTTAGATTTAATTGCAAAATCTTCAGCAGAAATTTTCTGCAGTCGATCAGGAATAATATCACATAAATAAAGTAAACGGGTTATAGATTGTGTAATAATTGTCTGTTTAAAATTTATTCTATTAATAATCGGCTATCATTTGAAATGTCGGTTCTTTTATCGAAATGAAATTCCACATACTTGGCATCATCCTTCTCCCCTTTCACAGCTACTTTAACCCTACCCATTTCTAAACTATCACTATCAAATGCCTTCGCGATTAAAAATCCGTTAAATTTTTCATTAAAAATAACATAAGCCGTTAACACATTATCAGTACCCGATGTATCACCTGATATACTTGTTTTGCCAAAGGCGATTCCATTATTCTTTAATCGTTCACTAATTTCAATTTTTGGTTGAATGGATTTTTCAACCCCCGTCTTAACACCGCTGCTAAATTCACCGATAGCTTGCCCGGCCGCATCACCGGTTTTATTTATTTTCTCTTTGATCTTATCTGAAGAACAAGAAGTAACTATTAAAATTGAAGTGATAACTAATAAGTTCTGTATTACTACTTTTTTCATTTGGTATTATCAATTTATTTCAACGTAAAAATAATATCATTGGTTGGTTTTCTTCCAAAGCCCCTCTTCAATATCTTCCCCGAATACTTAAAGCATCGAAATAAGCCTCTCTTTGATTTAATCTTCTACCAAGGTAAGTCAATATAAGTACGAACCTTAACAGGTTTATTCTTTATTCTTGCAGGTTTCCAATCATTTTTAACTTTATTAATTATTACAAGAGACAAAGAATCCCTAATTGGATCCAATTTTTGATACAATCTAATATTGAAAAGGGAGCCCTTTTTATTATAATCCACAACTAGTATTACATGCCTATATTGATGAGTTAGACTTAGTTTTCGTTGATAATCTTTTATCGATGTATTAATATAATTATCAAATACATCCTTCCCTTTCCGATATTCAGGCATATCGTCAGCAAACCAGTACAGGTCTTTCTCAATCTGTCCTGGTTTCAAGCGTTCAACCCGATATTTTGTTATCGAATCCAATTCATGATAAAAGTCTTTTCCAAAACGTTTAAAAATTACTGAATCGCTCAAATGCTTAGAATAACCATTCCATTTTTCAACATATGGAACGCTAATTAAACGATAATTTTCAAACAAGATATTCCTGGAAATAAAACTAGCATCAGGGGTTAAGTTCGTATCAAGATGATTAAAGCAAATCAAATTTCCTGATTTACAATCGCTATAAAAGTATTCCCTTTGATAGTATAAGCTCGAATCTGCTGGAACTGATAGTGGAATACTGTCAGCACTAGGTTCTTTCTTAGATCCAGTTCTTGTACAAGAAAGAATCAAACAAATACAAAGACTTAAGAATAACCACCAACTTTTCATAGCTAAACATTTTGCTCCAAACGAAGATATAATTTAACTATTAATATATTTTCATATCTTACTATAACATTTAGAAAAACATATTTTAAAACATCTAATTCATCTTTTACCCATGACAGAAAACAAAATTTCTATCTCCATTCCTATGGATGATTTCAATGCTGCTTTGAGCAAATTGCAAGAAGTTCAAACCCTATTAGCGCCTTATTTGGTAGCCCTTTCGTCTGACCAGCGTATGTCCTTACCTAAAATGGGCGACAAAACTTTTTCGTTTGTTGAAAAATCAATGCAGTTTGCCCAATCGAAGCCTGAACTGATGCCCGGGTTTATTGATTTAACTGAATGGCAAAAGGATGTTAACGGCCGCAATCAACTAGACCAGTTATTTAGGTTAGTGGAGCAGTTAGCCAGCAATATTGATGATACGTCCTTGCTTTGTGGAAGTGATGCTTATGTGTCTTCATTAGGTTTCTATAATTCGATAAAACAGGCAGCCAAGATGAATGTGCCCAACGCTAAACCTATTTATGACGAATTACAAAAAAGGTTTCCCGGAAGGCCCACAGCCAAACAAGCTGAACCTGTTTAACATTAGCAAAGCCTGGGTCCAAACCCGGGCTTTGTTCCTTTTAACTACCTTTTACTACCTACCTCGTACTAATTTCTCCTCCGGTGGTATTAAAAAGTACCTCATAAGTATTAAGCCCTCTAATTGAGGTACTAAGTTGTAGCTTACTAGTAGTAAGTTCTCCCTTTTAGGTAGTTAATAGTACCTGCCTAAGACTAATTAGTACCTCAGAGGTACTAATTAATACTTCAGAGGTAGTAATTAGTACCTCTGAAGTACTAATTTCTCCTTCCAATGATATTCCTTGTTATTTCAGGATACTATGCAGAAAACAACGATCCTATATTGCTCTCCATTATAAAACAACAATACCACCCTGTTTACAAAGGTGGTATTGCTGTTACATTTATCACTTCTCATCGGGTCACAAACCCTTGTAATCATTTGCAGTTTGAAGAGACGCTACGCTAACTCAAACAACGCCGGGGGCCATTTTACTCAATGCTTCATCTCCAATAAGAAACTTCATTTCATCAACAACGTCATCTCTATCTCTATCTTTTGCATTAATGTTAACAGATACTTTAGATGTATCAATATTGATTGATATCAGAAATTCACCTGATTTATTGCCTATCTGCACTATTTCATTTGACAACCATTTTATCTTAAAAAATATTTGCTCAAGTATATATGGCAGATAAGCAATTTCACCTACATATATCTGTTTATTATTTTTCGTACTAAGATCAAATACGCTTAAATAAACCTCTGAGAGAGGAAGATCAAATTTTACAACCAATTGAGAGCTAATCCTTCTTTTTTTATTTTCTATTTCTTTTGTCAATGGAACCAATTTCCTTTTTACTAGCTCATTGATATCAGAAAGTACATCATTTAAAGAAGGCAACCCAGAATTATTAAATAGGTAATTCAGAGAATCATTTGTTATTTCAGACAAAAATAGAATTCGTTCATCCAAGGTCGACTCTCTAAATTTTCTTACATTAAATTCTCTCTTTAGTACACTCACCGGCTCACGTTTATCCCCTTGTATAAGCAATAAATCTGATTTTAATATACCATCGTTTTCGTCAAGCAACTGAATAACAAACTTCCTGGTAAAATTAGTATTCACGACACCAATCTTTATTAAAAACCATTTTGTTACGTAATTTGCTATTAGATTAAACTCTTTATTAAAATCTTTGGAACAACTTATCCCTAAAGAAATCTGTATGTTTATCAACTTCATATTATAAATGAAATGTAGGATAATGTCTGCCCAAACCAGCTCTGCAAAGGTTATCTGAAGTCTTAGCGCAGCGAGAATCATATCGCAAATAAAACCCGGGACTTTGTCCGACTGACTCCACCTAATTCTAACTACGTCACAAACGCTAATTCTATTCTCATTGCATTATGACTTTCGACTACAATCGGTCTTGCTGTTACTTTTATCGCTTATCACCGGGTCTAAGACCCTCGGTATCATTTGCAGTTTGAAGAGACGCTATGCTAACTCTTCAAACAACGTAGGGTCTTGCTGTTACTTTTATTGCTTATCATCAGGTCAAAGACCCTCGGTTTCATTAGCAGTTTGAAGAGACGCTACGCTAACTCTTCAAACAACACCACTGAACACTTACAATAACAAGTAGTCAAACAACACTACTCACACTTATACCATAAAGGGTATACTTAATTGAACATGCATTTTAAACACAATACCATTCAATGGTACTAATATCAACCAATTCAATATTTGTAATTCGATTGATCGTCAAAAGTTGAGTTACCCGCTCAGTGCAAAAAATATGTAAAGTTTCTTTTGGACAAAAAAAATCTGCCCCATCCCATGTCTCACTTTCAAACTCATATCCTGTAACGAATCCTGATTTTCTAGGTCTATTTAATTCACCACATTTACCTAATACTTGAAAACCATAATATTTTTCATTTCTTCCTTCAATAACAATTTCATAACTATTCCAGCCTGTAATTCCAGCTTCTTTCAATATTTTATATACTCGTTCAGAAATTGCAAAATTGAAAGGATCTTGAAAATGAGCAATATCATATAATTTTTTTCCTTCACTGACCCTTACTACAAATGGTCCTTCATAAGAATATTTACCAACCATTAAGTCTTGATCATTATACTTATTCAAAGATTCTACTAATATCTCACCTTTCTTCTGAGCCCATTGAAAACTATAAAATTTATCCATAATTAAAATCCGAACTTCTTCATTAATGCCCCCGGCTCTTATAAGTGTTCACGCAGTGGTCGTTTATAAGTTTAAATAAAACTGAAAATTTCGTCTGGCCAATAGCTGTAAATTATTTCTTCAAAATCCCTTTTTCAACGCAATCATTCAGCAAATTTTCAGAATAGCCCCAAATAGCTTTTGACCCATCATTGATGACCTTTTTCTTATCATAAACCTGTTGATAGTCGACATTGAACTCTGCCCAGGTTCCACCTTTATTAGAAGCATTCTGAAGCAATGGTTCAAACCGGTCCATACTTCTGGCAAACTTAGCTTCATTGGTTTTCCCCTCTTCAAATTCCTCCCAAATGGCAATAAACTCTTCAGCTTGTTCCCTAGGTAACATTCCAAAAATTCGTTTAGCTGCAATTAGCTCCTCTTTGGTATTGCTATGATCTTTTACTGTATCATAAATAAATGTATCACCGGCATCAATTTCAACAATGTCATGGATCAACACCATTTTCAACACTTTAAGAACATCTACTGGCTCATTAGCATGTTCGGCCAATACAATGGTCATCATGGCTAAATGCCAGCTATGTTCAGCGTCATTTTCGTTTCTATCACTATTGAAAAGTTTCGTCCTCCGCTGAATATATTTAATCTTATCAATCTCCTTAATGAAACTGATTTGCTTTAATAAATTTTCGTTTTCCATCTTTTCAAATAGTTTTAGAACTCCAATTGTCAATAGAAACAATTAGTAACATGGCGAAAATTAAATGAAGAAGTACACAATTACTTCACCTCCTCAAACCCTTCGCCTACCTGAATACCAAACTTAGCAGCGGCCTGAGCGTTGAAAACGCGTTTGCGCACTTTTACCAGTTCGGGTTTTAAAGTTTTAATATTTGGATCTTTCAAATAGGCTGCTGCCTGCTCTCCTGCCTGAAAACCCCATTTATACAAATCGGCTCCATAAGCAGCTACAGCTCCACGCTTAACCAATCCGGCTTCGCTCGTAAACACCGGCACTCCGGCCTTATTACAACTCTGCAAAATAGTTTCAAACGAGGCAAAAACCGTATTATCGGGCAAAGCAAAAAAAGCATCTACTTTTTTGGCCAATAATGATTCAACAATCAGCTGGGTTTCGGCCGAATTATTAGCCGGTAAAACTTCCAGTTCAATCCCCAATGCTTTTGACTGTGCTACAATCCGATTGTAGGCGTCTACCGACTGTGGTTCCGATTGATTATAAATAGCAGCCAGTTTTTTAACCGAAGGCTTTAAGGTTTTGATAATAGCAATGGAGGTATCGATATAATTCAGGTCTTCATACACTCCAAACAAATTACCTGGAGGATTCCCCGACTTATCTGTTAAACCAGCCATTTTCGGGCTCGAAGAAACCATCATAAAAATTGGAATTGTTTTTTCGCGCTGGGCGGTTGTTATGGTTGGAAGGGTGGCATTAGTAGCAATTAACTCCACTTTTTGGCTAATAGCATAGTTTATCCCCTGGATTAAGGTTGGAATACTGTTTTGCGCATTGCTGTATACAATGTCAATATTTTTCTTGTCTTCAAAACCGTTTTGTTTCAAGGCATCATAAAAACCTTGTTTAGCCTGGGCCAGTGTGGCGTCTTCAAAAGCATCAACGAAAGCAATTTTTCGCAAACCCGATTTACTTGTATTAGAAGTACATCCGAATAAAAAAATAATAGCACTGAGTAAAAGAATTCCTTTTTTCATACTTAAATAATATGTTTTTTATAGTTTTAGGCTGATTATATTTTAGGCTTAATTGATGGATATCATTTTAAATCGATATAATTCTGACTTGCTTTGCTCAATAAACTGCCTATAATCGTTGCAGTAAAGATAGTTTTTGCACATTTAAATTTTCAACCGCTTTCAAGTATGATTGCAATCAATTCGAAATTGCCTAATGTAGGCGCGTCCATATTTCCGGTGATGACCGGCCTTGCTAATGAATATAAAGCGGTTAACCTGGCGCAAGGTTTTCCCGACTTCCCTACTTCGCCAAAGCTTATCAGTCTAGTAAATGATTACATGAAAAAAGGAATGAATCAATACGCGCCGCCTCCTGGTATTTTGCCATTGCGTGAGCGAATTGCCGAAATGACCTTTAACCTTACGGGAAAATCTTATAGTCCTGATAAAGAAATAACGATTACTGCTGGCGGTACACAAGCTATTTACTCTGTAATTGAGGCTTTGGTTCGCGAAGGAGATGAAGTGATCATTTTCGAACCTGCTTACGATTGTTATGCTCCAAATATAAGAGTACACGGCGGTATTCCTCGTCCTGTTGAGTTAACCCCTCCCGACTATAAAATTGATTGGGAGAATGTTAAAAAACTGATCTCGCATAAAACCCGAATGATTATGCTGAATACTCCGCATAACCCAACGGGCACAATTTTGAGCAAGAAAGATATTGACGAACTGATCAAAATAACGAAGAATACCGATATTTTGATTTTAAGTGATGAGGTATACGAGCACATAATCTTCGATGGACAAACCCATCACAGCATGGCTAAATATCCTGTATTGGCTGAACGGAGTTTAATTGTTTCATCCTTTGGAAAAACATTTCATACCACGGGCTGGCGCATGGGCTATTTATTAGGTCCTGATTATTTAATGGCCGAAATACGAAAACTACAGCAGTATGCTGTTTATACCTGCATTACTCCTATCCAGTATGCTATTGCCGATTTCATGGCTTCTCCGGAACATTACCTTGAAGTAAAATCAATGTATCAGGAAAAGCGCGATTACTTTGCAGGTTTAATGAGAAATACTCGTTTTGATCTGTTACCCGTAGCTGGCTCTTATTTCCAAACAGCCCATTACAATAAAATTTCTGAAGAGGGTGATTATGATTTTGCGGTTCGAATTACCAAGGAGTTCGGGGTAGCCACCATTCCTACTTCAGTATTTTATACCAGCAATGCTGATCATAAGGTAATACGCTTTTGCTTTGCTAAAACTGAAGATACATTGCACCGAGCAGTTGACAGATTGATGAAGATATAGAAAGTTAATAGTTAATGGTTAATAGTTAATAGTCCATGGTCAAGAGATAGAGTTGAATATTCCAATGGTCTATTGACTATGAGCTATGGTCTAAATACTTATACTAAAATTAAAGTGAAGAACAATCTTACCGTAACCACAATACAAACATCCCTTCACTGGGAAAACATTGACGCTAACCTTTCGATGCTTGGTCAAAAAATGCTTGGCATTAAAGAAAAGACCGATTTAATTGTGTTGCCTGAAATGTTTAGTACTGGTTTTACCATGAACGCGGCTATGCTAGCTGAACAAACCAAAGGCAAAACCGTAAGATGGATGGCAGAAATGGCGGGCCACATGAATGCTGTAATTACCGGAAGTATTGTTGTTGAAGATCAAAACCGTTTTTATAACCGTTTGATTTGGATGCGCCCCGATGGCAGTTTTGAAACCTATGACAAGCGACATCTTTTTGGATTGGGCAAAGAAGATGATACTTATTCAGCAGGAACTCAAAAACTTATTGTTGAATTAAATGGCTGGAAGATTTGTCCAATGATCTGCTACGACCTTCGTTTTCCGGTTTGGGCCAGGAACTTAAAAGATAATCCTTACGACTTATACCTTATTGTTGCCAACTGGCCGGAAAGACGTTCATTGCATTGGAAAACACTATTACCTGCCAGAGCGGTTGAAAATCAAAGTTATGTTGTTGGACTGAACAGGGTTGGAAATGATGGCAATGAAATTTATCATAGCGGCGACAGCATGGTTATAGCCCCGGATGGAACCGTTTTATATCAGAAATCTCATGACGAGGATATTCATTCGCTGGAACTTTCGGGTGAAACACTAGAGTTTGTGAGAAGAGCATTTCCTTTTCTTAAAGATCAGGACGGGTTTGAAATACAAATTTAAAAGTACAAGTATGACTTACGATTTAAGATTTTAGATTGAAGACAGAATTTAAGTACAAAGTTAAAAGTACAAAGTACAATTATGACTTACGATTTTAGATTATAGACTGAAGACTGCGTACTGGAGATTGAGGACTGTCTTCAATCTATCCATTCAAAGTTTTCATCTTTTGGCATTTCTACCAACATATCAATGGCAATTTGCGGCGGCAAGGTGAGTTTGCGAATATGAGTGTCCATCCATGCTCCATCAACTGTTATTTTAGCGCAAAGAGTTCCATCTTCTCTAATGATCTCATGAGCAATTGAAAAGCGGGAATGATCTTTCTTAAGCTTCAAAACTTTAACATTGATACTCAATTTATCTCCAAACTTAAGCTCCCTTCTAAAAACAGCTTCTTCTCTGAACAGTACCGGGCCGAAATGATGTTTGGCAAGTACTTGAGCAGTTAACCCTTTTTCAACAAAAAAATTAATCCGTGCCTGGGCTCCAAAGTCATAATAAGCCGAATGACGAACATGAAAATTCGGGTCTAAATCAGCCCAACGAATACTAACCGGTATTGAATATTCTCTCATATAAACCTATTTCAAATTAGTTAAAGACAAGGTAGAAATAATCTACAAAATGAACGAACATTCATTTTGAGTTTTCAGAATTAAGTACTTAATGGCAGATAAATTGCAACAATGCTACGACAATTAACAATTATGTAATTACGGAAGAATAATTACTGCGCATGAATAGCGTAATTTGCATTGGTCAATGAACATTATATCTAGATAAATTCATGAATAAAACTAAAAAAGCAGCGTATTTAACATTATTCGCTGCAATTGCGCTCACAATCATCTTTATTTCTTGCCGAAAAAATCTTTATATAAACGATCCTAATTCAAGAGACACAACCCAAACCACAGGCTGGCGCTTTATTGGCGAGCAAATTCTTCCCAATGATTTAACGTTTCAAAACACTTCTGTCGGAGGCTTATCAGGAATTGATTATGATCCTGCTTCAAATTTATATTACCTTATTTGTGATGACCGGTCGGAAAAACAAGCTGCTCGTTTTTATACCGCCAAACTATACTTTAAGCCCAGCTCTTTTGATAGCGTAACCATAACTGGAGTTACCTCTTTAAAACAACCTGATGGAACTACTTTTCCTAATAAATACCAAGATAAATTCCATGTTCCGGATCCTGAATCTATACGATTTGTTAAATCAACCGGAAATCTACTTTGGAGTAGCGAAGGTGAGCGAAAACTGGTAAGTTGGGATACTATTTTAATTGACCCGTTTTTACGTGAAATGAAAACTGACGGCTCATTTATTGGAGAATACCCAATTCCGGAAGTATATAAAATGTATAAAAAGGATTATGGTATGCGCCAAAATTCTGCATTGGAAAGCATTTCCTTATCTCCTGACGAGCAATTTATCTTTACCGCCAACGAAGAACCATTATTCCAGGATGGGCCTCAAGCTGACACCGAAGAAACAAAATCATTTATTCGGATCACAAAGATCAATCGCTTAACTAAAGAAATTGTAGCCCAATATGCTTACAAATTGGACAAGGTCCATGCTTCTCCGCTACTTCCGGGAGGCTTTAAAGTAAACGGTGTAGATGAGATTTTATCAATTACTGAAAACAAAATGTATGTAATGGAGCGGTCATTTGCCGTTGGAGCATTCCCATCGAACTCCATTCGTATCTACGAAGTTGATTTGGAACATGCCACCAATGTAAAAGATGTAGATGCGTTAGCTGGACGGCAGTTTACGCCAGCGACAAAAAAACTGGCCTATAATCTTGCCAGTTTAAATACAAGTATTGATAATGTTGAGGGTATAACCTTCGGTCCGAAATTACCAAACGGCAATAAAACATTAGTTTTGGTTTCTGATAACAACTTTACAGCTATTCAAAAAACACAGTTCTTAGTTTTTGAACTGTTGAAATAAGTAAGTTCATAGCGTTTAGTTAATAGATCATAAACATGGATAATAGTTAGTAGTACTTCATTCTGAATTAACCTAATAAGCTACCAACTATGAACCATGAACTATTAACTACTTCAACTTATCTTTAAACACTTTCTTAAATTTCTCAAGTTTAGGAGCTATCACAAATTGACAATAAGGAGCATTTCCATTGAGATTATAATAATTTTGATGATAGTCTTCTGCCTTATAAAACTTAGTGAATGGAGCTATTTCAGTAACAATTGGGCCTCTGAAGGCTCCTGATGCATCCAATTCCTTCTTATATTTTTCAGCGAGTTCTTTCTGTTCCTGATCATGATAAAATATAACTGAACGATATTGAGTTCCCTGATCAGCACCCTGGCGATTTAAGGTTGTAGGATCATGACTTCCCCAAAACGCTTCCAATAACTCCGGAAAAGATATCACTTTAGGGTCGTAAACAATTTGTGCAACTTCAGCATGTCCGGTTTCACCGGTGCAAACTTCTTTATAAGTAGGATTATCCGTTTCACCTCCTGAATAGCCTGATTCAACTGATTTCACACCTTTCAATTGTTGAAATACAGCCTCTACACACCAAAAACATCCGGCCCCAAAGGTTACTGTATCCGTAGTTTTATTATTGATTACATTCATGCTTTTACCTTCATTTTTAGATTCCATGGGTTTAATTCTTTTATTTTCTACATTCTGCCCGCATGCACTTAGACTTAACAATAAGCTCCATAGCCCAATAAAGCTAATCTTGCTGAAATTTGAAACTGAACAATTCATTTTACAAAAGTTTAATTAATGAACGTAGTTTAGCAATGTCAGGTTTTTTTATTATAAATCTGTTACAATGACGGCACTCAATTACAACAAAAAATTGAATTGACCAGCTATCAAAATTGAGACAAAAAAGTGGATAATTAATAGTCGATATTTTAGTAATTTAAAAGTCGGTAAAAGCAAAAAAAGTAGTTTTCATTTAACTCAATTAGTTTTTTGTAAATTAAAAGAAAGCCTTACTTTGTAACAAAAATCAATTAAACACAACCCACTGATGTTCAATAAGATTATTTCTTCAATTAAGAATTTCTTTAAGAAAATCAACAGTTTTCTACCCAAAAATAAGTTTATAAAAGGTTTCATTTATTTAATTGCAACCATTATTGTCTTTTTTATCGCGGTTGATTTTAACCTGTTTTGGCTTTTCGGTTATTCACCCGGTTTTAAAGATCTCAAAAATCCTCCACTTGCTACAGCTTCAGAATTATACAGTGCAGATAGTGTGTTAATTGGTCGTTACTACACTGAAAACCGTACACCGGTTAAGTTCAAGGATCTGCCTGAAAATCTTAAAAATGCTTTGATTGATACGGAAGATGCCCGTTTCTACAAGCATTCAGGCATTGATCTCCGTTCATTATTCTCGAGTATATTTTCTACTTTAAGTGGAGACCGACGGGGAGCAAGCACCATAACCCAGCAACTATCCAAAAACCTGTATCAAACACGTCGTCAACGATCTTTTGGTTTATTGACACATATTCCTGTTATAAAAACCCTTGTATACAAAACAAAAGAATGGATTACAGCTGTTAAACTCGAGATGGTTTATTCAAAAGACGAAATTTTAACGCTATATCTAAACACAGTCCCTTTCGGTAACAACTCATTCGGTATTAAGGTAGCCGCCAATAAATATTTCAACAAGCAAGTAAATCAGTTAACCACTGAAGAATCAGCTGTTTTGGTTGGAATGTTAAAAGCTACTTCAACTTATAACCCTATTACCAATCCTGTAAAATCAAGGGAACGCAGAAATATTGTACTTTCACAAATGGTAAAATATCATCATTTACCAAAGGCAGAATATGAAAGACTATTGATGACACCAATAGAGCTTGATCTTAGTTACAAGGAAGATAACCAGCAGGAAAAAGATTCGTACATACGTAATGCTGTTGCTAACTGGTTAAAAGATTGGGCCAAGGAAAACGATTTTGATATTTATGCCGATGGTCTAAAGATCTACACCACTATCGATTCGCGCATGCAAAAGTATGCCGAAGAAGCTGTTGAGGATAGAATGGCATCGTTACAACGTAGATTCTATGGTTATTGGCAAAATCGAGATCCGTGGACAGATGAAAATGGTGATGAAATACCAAACTATATGGAAACTATGGTAGAGCGCTTACCACTCTATAAACAACTTAGCAAAAGGTATAAAGGCAATATTGATTCGATAAATAATGCACTTAATGAACCAAAAAGAATGACTGTATTTACCTGGAAAGGTGAAAAAGATACGACATTCTCTACGGTTGACTCATTGCGCTACTACTCGCAAATTCTTCAAACAGGATTAATTACAGTTGAACCGTCAACATCAAGAATCAGAGCTTGGGTAGGAGGCATTAACTTCGACTATTTTAAATTCGACCATGTTATCCAGTCCAAACGTCAGGCGGGTTCAACATTCAAACCCTTTGTTTATTTAACTGCGATTGACTATAAAAAAATGTCCCCTTGCGATAAAATAAAAGATCAACCAGTTACAATTGATTATGTTGAAAACGGAGAGAAAAAAAGCTGGTCACCCAAAAATGCCGATTGGAATTTTACAGGGTACGATATGACCTTGCGTTGGGCTATGGGTAAATCATGTAATTCAGTTACTGCTCAATTAACTCAAATGGTTGGCTGGGATAATGTTGTTCGATACGCTCATCTTTGTGGCATTGAAAGTCCGCTAAAATCGGTGCCATCGGTAGGTTTGGGTTCAAATGATGTTTCGCTATTTGAAATGGCAACAGCTTACAGCGTATTCCTAAACAAGGGAATGTATGCTAAACCTTTATTGGTAACCAAAATTTATGATAAAGATGGTAAGCTAATAAAGGAGTTTAAACCTGAGTTAAAAAGAGTTTTAAGTGAAGAAACTGCATGGTTAATGTTATACATGCTTCAGGGAGGAATTCAAGAACCAGGAGGAACATCTCAAGCGCTTTGGGAATATGACTTATTTAAAAAGGGCAATGAGATAGGTGGAAAAACAGGAACTACCTCAAATTACTCAGATGGCTGGTATATGGGTGTAACAAAAGATCTTGTTACAGGAACTTGGGTAGGCTGTGAAGACAGAAACATACATTTTATGTCGGGAGCTTATGGCGAAGGCTCAAAAACAGCTCTGCCAATATTTGGAAAATATATGGAGAAAATTTATTCGGACCCAAGCCTGGGAATAACTATGGGTAAATTTCCTAAACCAGATATTAAAATTCAAACAAAATATTATTGCCCAAATTCCGTTCCTAGAAGGGATACTACTTCTGGCATAGATAGTGTGAATGTTGATGAAGAAACTTTGCCAGATAGTATAGATACTGGGTTTTAAGTTTCACATTGAACATTTTTTTTCGTATATATGTTTAAACCGTAGGTTAAGATTTAAGTCTGATTAATACTTAACCTATAGTTTAAACTTTTCGGTTAATACATAAACTCCCCAATCATGCATCGGCTCTACAAACAACGGTTATTAACACTCGTCGTATCGGTAATCATTCTCGCACAGGGCTTTTCTGTTCAAGCTCAATATTTTGGAAGAAACAAGGTTCAATATGAGAAGTATAAATTCAAGGTTCTAAAAACACCTCACTTCGACATTTACAATTACATGGGAAATGATACGGTGATTAAAAAATTTGCCGATATGAGTGAGCGTTGGTATGCACGGCATCGCAATGTGCTAGACCATCGGTTTGATAATAAGAACCCGATTATGATTTATAACAACCACTCTGACTTTTCGCAAACCACACTTTCGAGTGAAAACATTGGGCAAGGAACAGGTGGTGTTACCGAAGGTTATCGCGGACGGGTTTTTATGCCATTCTTTGAGGCTGTCGGTCAAACTGATCACGTACTGGGTCACGAGTTGGTCCACGCATTTCAATACGATATACTTAAAAGTGCCGATTCTTTGAGTCTTTATAATATCCAAAACCTCCCATTATGGATGGTGGAAGGTATGGCAGAGTACCTTTCTTTGGGTCGTAAAGATTCGCATACAGCTATGTGGATGCGTGATGCAGTACTTAGTAAAGATTTCCCTAGTCTAAGAGACCTTACTGTAACCAACAAATATTTCCCTTACCGTTACGGACAAGCATTTTGGGCCTTTGTTGCAGGCGTATGGGGAGATACAGTTGTCAAACCGTTATTTGTAAACACAGCCAAGTTTGGTTATCAAATGGCAGTAGATAGTACTTTGGGTTATGAAGAGAAGGTCCTTTCGAACATGTGGAAAACCCGTACTATTGAAAACTATAAACCATTTATTAAAGACACGATTGCTGTAGTTGGTAAAAAACTGGTACGTCAGGAAGATCTGGGGGAAATGAATATTTCTCCTGTATTAAGCCCAGATGGAAACTTCGTTACCTTCTTTAGTGAAAAAAACCTTTTCTCTATTGATTTATTTTTAGCCGATGTTAGAACGGGTCGTGTTATTAGAAAACTATCTTCGCAAGCAGAAAAACTTCACGTTGACGATTACAACTATATTCAGGACGCTGGAACATGGTCGCCAGATGGTACAAAATACGCCTACATCGTAATGATAAAAGGCAAAAGTGTGTTAGTGATTGTGGATGTAAGCAATGGCAGAACCCTTGAAGAAATCAAGATTCATGGGCTTCCCTATTTTTCTAATCCTTCATGGTCGCCAGATGGTAAACAAATGTTGCTGACGGCTATGATAGAAGGCAAATCAGATCTCTTCATTTATAACCTTCAAACAAAAAAAACAAAGCAATTAACCAACGATTTCCATTCAGAGTTTCATGGAAGTTGGTCGAATGACGGACAAACCATAGTTTTTTCATCTGACCGTGGTAGCGATACTAATTTATCACAATTAAAATTCGGTGCTTATAAAATCTGTTTATTGGACATCGCAACAGGTAAGATTGAAATGCTTGATTTCTTTCCGGGTGCCAATAATTTTAACGCCCAATTTTCTCATGATGACAAAAAGATTTACTTTCTGTCTAATGCCGACGGTTTAAGAAATCTTTACGAATATAATCTTGAAACTAAAGAGATGAATAAGCTTACCAAATACTTTACAGGTATCAGCGGTATTACCGAAGATGCTCCAGCCTTTAGTGTTAGAGGTAAGAATGATTTAATCGCTTATTGTTTATTCCGTCATGGGGATTACAACTTATACAAAGCTGATGCTTCTGAGTTCCCTCGATTCAAAGTTGACCCAACTGTTACTGATTTTACACTTTCACTACTTCCTCCATTTGATATTCCTAAAGAAAGTGTGCTCACTAAAAATCTTGAGAATATAAGTGTTCCATATAAAGAAACAGATTATCTGAAAGTTCCCTACCGCCCAAAATTCAGTTTAGTAACTGTTTCACAAACAGGGGTTGGTGTTGGGTATAATTCTCAATACGGAACAGGTGTTGCCGGAGGAATTGGATTTTTGTTCGGAGATATTTTAGATAGAAACCAATTATATGCAGTAGCCCAAGTGAATGGTGAAATATATGATATTGGAGGTGGTGTTACTTATATTAATCGTGCCGGTAGGGTTAATTGGGGTGTTGGTATTTCACACACCCCTTATTTCAGCTCATATTACGGAAACATGACCTATAATCAGGAACTTGACCTTGTTGAAAACCCTTTTTACCGACAAAGGACCTTTGTTGAAGAGCTAGCCCTGTACAGCTATTACCCGATTTCTCAAACCTTGCGTTGGGAATTGAACACCACCCTTAACCATTATAGTTATCGTATCGACAAATACAGCGATTACTATACTGCCGAACAGGATGCACAAGGCAATATCTATCCTGGAGTCTATCTTGGACAAGATAGATCTAAAGTTGATGCAAAATCATTGGGCTTTACTCCTTTTAATCTGGCAACAGTTCAGGGTGCTTATGTTGGCGATAATTCACAGTTCGGTTTAACAGCTCCAGTAAAAGGTCAACGTTTTAGGATGCAGATAGCACAAACAGTTGGTAACTATAACTTTACGTCCTTAACAGGTGACTACCGTAGGTACTTTTACACCAAACCTTGGACGTTTGCCTTCAGAGGCATGTACTATGGCCGGTATGGTAATACCAAAGATTTAAGAGCTCTCTACCCTATTTATCTTGGGTACGACCAATTGATCCACGGCTATAATAGTAATTCACTTTATGATAATTTCAGTCCTGATGGAAAGACAGGCGTAGACCCTAACGACTTATTAGGAGATCACATGGCTGTAGCGAATTTTGAAGTTCGTTTCCCTTTAACAGGCCCAGAAAAACTTTCAAAGATTAAGTCTGGATTCTTATTTTCTGATCTGGCATTTTTTATGGATGGTGGATTAGCCTGGACAAAAGGACAGGATGTAAATTTCTCTTGGCAACACACACCAGGGCAAGCCTCTCCAATTTACAGTGCTGGAGTAACATTGCGTGTTAACTTATTTGGCTATGCTGTTATAGAGCCTTATTACGCAATCCCATTCCAACGGTATAATCCTAAGCCTTATTTTGGCTTATTTATATCTGGTGGAGGATGGTAATACTTTCGTTAGAATATAAATAACAATAAGAGATTGCTCCAATGCAGGAGCAATCTTTTTTATTTTTGAACAGCAACTATAAAAAATAAAATGAAAAAATATCTTACACTAACAATAGTGCTCCTATTAATGTCTTTTGTCAATTTATTTGCACAAAAATCATCCAATGCGACACCTGAAAAACCTAAACTGGTTGTAGGCATTGTCGTTGACCAAATGCGTTATGACTATTTATATCGTTATATCAACAAATATTCAGAAGGCGGTTTTAAGCGCTTAATGAAAGAGGGATTCAATTGCAAGAACAATCATTATAGTTATGTTCCTACTTATACAGGCCCTGGACATGCCTCAGTTTATACAGGCAGTGTTCCGTCTATAAACGGAATTGCCGGTAATGACTGGTATGATCGCTATTCGAAGAAAAGTGTTTACTGTGCAGAAGATACATCAGTTGTAACAGTAGGAAGTAATTCTAAAGCAGGCTTAATGTCTCCAAAGAATCTTTTAGTTACAACTATTACTGATCAATTACGATTATCAAACAATTTTGGTTCACGTGTAATTGGCGTATCTCAAAAAGACCGGGGTTCCATTCTTCCCGCAGGTCATACGGCAAATGCATCTTATTGGTTCGATTCGTCTTCAGGCAACTGGATTACCAGCTCGTTTTATATGAATGAGTTACCAAAATGGGTTCAAATTATAAACGAAAAAAGACCTGCAGATGAATTCTTAAAACAATCCTGGACAACGTTATTACCAATAGAACAGTATTCAGAAAGCACTTCAGACGATCAGCCATTTGAACGTGCACTTCCAGGTGAAGAAAAGCCTGTTTTTCCTCATAAAGCAGCCAATTACGAAGTTCTCCGAACCACCCCCTGGGGAAATGCGATAACTAAAAACTTCGCAATTGAAATTCTGAAGAACGAACAATTAGGCAAAGGTAAGTTTACTGATTTTCTGGCTGTAAGTTTTTCTTCAACCGATTATGTCGGCCATTCTTTTGGACCCAATTCTATTGAAGCAGAAGACACTTATTTACGTTTAGATAAAGATATAGCAGAGTTGCTAAGTTATTTAGATAGTTATTTAGGGAAAGAAAATGTGTTGGTCTTCTTAACTGCTGATCATGGAGTAGCAAATGTGGCCGCATACAACACCAGTGTCAAAATCCCTGCAGGCCTTACAGATGACAGAAAAGCCATCAAAGCATTAGGCACATTTCTAAATGAAAAATTAGGAGACGGTAAATGGATTGAATACGCAATCAATGATCAGTTATATTTAAACACCAACTTATTAAAAGAGAAAAACGTTGCCTATGAAACTGTTTTCAGTTTAACTAAAGAGTTCCTTATGCAATTAGATGGGGTTGCAAATGTTATCGACATTCATAATTTATCAGATGCCTTAGTTACTGATTATCAACTGACAATGATTAGGAATGGGATGAATGCTAAGCGCTCGGGAGATATTTATGTTTTGGAGCGACCAAACTGGATGTCAGGAAGTAAAATACAAGGCACTACGCATGGAAGCATTTATAACAACGACACACATGTGCCCCTACTATGGTACGGATGGAGTATCCTACCAAAGTCAACAATTCAACGTACCCAAATTGTAGATATTTCGGCTACTTTGGCAGCCTTATTAGAAATTCAAGAACCCAACGGTTGTGTTGGAATTCCTATCCAAGGATTAACAAAATAATTTACTCATTAGAAATCTACGTATTTTCAAAGGCGTTGGTTTGTTTCAAAATCAATGGATAACAAAAAAGCTTCGAATTTATTTCGAAGCTTTTTTGTTGCTCTGCTTTAATGACATTCAGTAGATGTTAAAGTTTCTGACTTGGTTTCCAAATGCGGACTTAAATATGGAATTCCAAGATTAAGCCCTCTTATAATTAGCAAACAACCAATTAGAAGCATAAAGACAGGAATTGCCTTTTTGATTCTATTTCTTAACTTAAAATCGATAAAATTACTCAATATTCCAATACCCAACATAGCAGGAATAGTACCCAAACCAAAAAACGCCATAAATATCATCCCATCAATAGCACTACCCAAAGATGCAGTCCAAATAACACCCAGATATACAAAACCGCATGGTAATAATCCATTTAATAATCCAATTGAAAACAATGAAGCTAAGCTTGATGTACCAAATAGTTTTGCAATAGAGCTTTTTATAAAACTTAGTGGTTTAAGTAAATAATTATTGTTGTGAAACTGCTTCTTACTGAAATAAGGCAAAATGGTCATGAGTAATATTAACAATCCCAGCCCTATGGACAAACTTTGCTGAAAACCTGCTATTTTAAATCCAAATCCTAAAAGGCCAAAAAGTAACCCTATTACAGCATAAGTAATAACTCTTCCTAGGTTGTAAATAAGAATTGATACCACTCTGCTTGTTAAGGTATCTTTCCTTACAGGCAAGGAAAGAGCAATTGGCCCACACATACCAATACAATGAAAGCTACCTACAAAACCAAATATAATGGCCTCAATCATCATCTTTCTTATTTTAAAAATACATTTTGTTCGAGGTAATAATCCTTGCCCTCACATTTCCAGTCCATCTTAAGAATGTATAACCCTTTCACAAATTTAGGAGAGCTTAACGATTGCTTACCCTCTTCATTAGTCTTCAACGTAAACTTTAAATCTTTGCTTTCGTCTGAGGGTCTAAGTAGTGAAACTGTTCCTTCTGACTTTTTACCCTCAAAGTCTTTGGGCAAGTCAATTACAATTTGCTTATTTAAAACTTCTACAGTAGTTGGCTCACTTAGGTTCATAACATTTGCTTTCGCATCAATTTTATGTTGGTATTTGAGTTCTTCGGCATAATAATTTGGGGTGATTAACTCAAACTTTTCACGCATAGCCAAATAAGCCAACCAAACGATGAAAACAACAAAACTTAAATAAAATATAGCTGCTATATAGCTCCAACTTAGTTTAATCATTTCTGAAATGTATTAATCACTTAATGGCCCCATAAATGAGGTTTTAACCGTCTGTATTTTAATATTGCCTCTATACACACCAATTTTCAAATCGGTTTTTCGAGAATTAATCTCCTTTTTAGGCATGATGATAAAGAAAGTACTAGTTGCTGTTTCTTCACCCTTAACAGTTATGTTCTTACCGATAACCTTAACATCCGCAATAGCGTTTTCAACCTTTAAAGTAATAGGTAATTGCTCCCTGCTCTTGTTCAATATTTTAATATTGTACAAATTGCTAATACTATCATTTGCCTGTTTCTGATAAAGCATGCCACCAACCCGAGTAATTGTTGTATCCAGGTCTTTGCGCGAAACGAGCATAAATACCATAGCTCCTATTAATACTACCAATAATGCCGAATAACCCTTTATTCTTGGAGTAAACTTAAATTTCTCTTTTTTAATGATATTATTCTCTGAGGCGTACCTTATGAGCCCTCGAGGTAAACCCACTTTATCCATCATATGATCACAAGCATCGATACAT
Organism: Solitalea agri; assembly: GCF_023914155.1. Lineage (GTDB taxonomy): Bacteria > Bacteroidota > Bacteroidia > Sphingobacteriales > Sphingobacteriaceae > Solitalea > Solitalea agri. The sequence goes on from NZ_JAMWYS010000006.1 coordinate 137,263, forward strand.
GCGGTACAATTCACACATTCTAACTGTGTTCCATTTCTGATGTCAATACCAGTAGGACATACTTTCACGCATTGATAACAATCTATGCAGTCGCCAATGGCTCGTACTTCATTTTTTCTAAATTTACCTCGCTGCTCTCCCCGTAAATTGTCATAAGCAACTACAATAGAGTCTTTATCTAATAAAACCCCTTGTAATCTTCCGTACGGACAAATAGCTATACAAACCTGCTCCCGCAGATAAGAGAAAACTCCATAAAAAACAAAGGTGAAAACAAGTAATGCAATAAAGCCTGTTAAATGCAAAGCTATTGGCTCACTAATGATTTTAATTAGATTATCAAGACCAATTACATATGCAAGAAATGTATTGGCTATTACAAATGAGATTCCAAAAAAAACGGTATGTTTTAGGCTTTTCTTAAATATCTTTTCATTGGTCCATGGACCGTTATTTAATACTCTTTGCTGGTTATGGTTTCCTTCAATCCAATATTCTATTTTTCGAAAAACCATTTCCATAAAAATGGTTTGAGGACAGGCCCATCCACAAAATACTCTTCCAAATATTACGGTGAAGAAAACGATGAACACCAAAAATGTGATCATTCCCAAACCAAAAATGAAAAAATCCTGGGGCCAGAAAGTCACTCCAAAAAAAGTAAACTTTCGTTCTAAAATATTGAATTGAAAGAGTTGATGCCCTTTAATTTTTATGAATGGAAGGGTAAAAAAAATTGCAAGATAAATTAAGCTTAATACCGTTCTAATATTGTAATACCAACCTTTTGGCTCTTGCGCATAAACCCATTTTCTTTTACCCTGTTCATCAACTGTTGCTAAATGATCTCTAAAATCATCCTCTTCATATATGACATCGTCTTTCGCCATTTTCTACTAGTACTAGCTAGAGTTACAGTTTAGCAGTGCTAACTGAATCTTTTGCAGCTTCCATTTTGATGGTATCAGATGGTTTTGCCCCCGCTTCTCCACCTTCTTTATATAGTTCCCCTTGTTTTTCTTTCGCATTAGGAGGATTTGTACCATGTAATGTTTTAATAAAGCTAACCACCTCCTGAATTTGAGTTGGGGAAAGATCATCTTTCCATGATCTCATACCTTTTTCTACAACACCATATTTTATGGTTTTAAAGATATTTTTAACACTACCGCCATGTAACCAATAATCGTCAGTAAGATTTGGGCCTACGCCCCCTTCTCCTTTTCCACCATGACATGCTACACAATTTGTCTTGAATACATCAGCTCCTTTACTTATTTGAGCAGCATCGGTAAGAAGCACCACATTATTCTCATCGACCGAATTCGCTGATTTTTTCCTATACTCTTCCAATTGTTTATCAGCTACGGCCAATTCATGTTTATATTCTCCGATTTGTAATGGAGCGGCTTTAATTACGTGGAATACAATCAAATAAATAACCGAGAAGGTGATGGTTACATTAAACAACCAAATAAACCATGGTGGCATTTTATTATCAAGTTCATGAATGCCATCATAATCATGTTCCATAAGCAATTCGCCTTCCTTTTCAATCGGCACAGTTTGGTTAATTCGTTCAAACGAATACCATTTTTTCTTTGGTCCAGAAGCTAAAGCGGCTACTTTTTTACCAGTTATAAGTGTTTTAAGCTCAATGCCAAAATACACTTTAATGATTCTCATTATCGAAAATGCCAAAATAATGATGGCAATCAATTCAATAATAACTGTAGCTGCTAATGCATAATAGATCAAATCCATGTTACTTATTGCTCCACTAGCCGTTTTGGCAGGCGTTCCGGCTCCAGATCCAAACTGCCCGAGTTCTTGCACTGCAAATGCGCTTTGAGTTAGCAACAGTAAAAAGGTTAAAACCAATACAGGCTTTACTTTATTCATTATATTCGAAGTTCGAAATTTCATTCTCAAACTATTTATAGGTTAGTTAAACTATTAGTTTCTGCTTCATCTAACGGGATGTGGCTAGCCTCGTCGATGTATCTTTTTGGTGCTTTTATTACGTATGCTGTAAGAGCCACGAAGAATATAAAAAAGACCAGTAAAGAGATTAAAGGGTAAATACTTACTCCTGCAATCGTTTCGAGATAATTAATAAACTTCATAGCCCTATTTTTTAGTTATCTCAGCAGTTTTGTTTTGTGCTTTTATATCGGTTCCCATTCTTTGCAGATATGCAATAAGCGCTACAATTTCCCTATCGCTTTTGGTTTCTATACCATCCTTTTTCAGTCTTTCAACTATCTCATGCGCTTGTTTCTTTAAATCGTTGTTAGCGATCTGGTCATATCCGTTTGGGTAAGGTACTCCTAATGTTTGCATGGCTTTGATTTTAGCCGAAGTACTGCTAATATCAAGTTGTTTATCTAACAAGAATGGATATGCAGGCATAATTGACCCAGGAGACATTGATGATGGATCAAACATGTGATTGTAATGCCATGAATCAGGATACTTCCCACCAATACGATGTAAGTCAGGTCCTGTACGTTTTGACCCCCATTGGAATGGGTGGTCGTAAACAAATTCACCCGCTTTTGAATATTCGCCATAGCGCACAGTTTCATCGCGGAATGGTCGAATCATCTGTGAGTGACAGTTATAACAACCTTCACGCAAGTAAATATCGCGCCCTTGCAGTTCTAGCGGTGTATAAGGTTTTACACTGGCAATGGTTGGAATATTTGACTTAACTAAAAACGTTGGAATCATTTCAATTAATCCACCGATTAAAATCACTATTAAACTACCAACCAACATTAGTGTAGGTTTGCGTTCAAGCACTCTATGCCAATGTTCATAACCATGTGACTCAAATTTAGGCAAAGCAGCTGCTTCGGCAGCCTCATTGGCAACAAATGAACCCGTTTTGGCCGTTTTAATCAGGTTATAAGTCATCATTATTACACCTGATAGATAAAGCACACCACCAAGAGCCCTCATTGCATACATTGGTAATATCTGTTGAACTGTTTCCAAGAAGTTAGGATACTTCAACACTCCTTCTTCGGTAAACTCTTTCCACATTAAGCTTTGAGTGAAACCTGCGAAGTACAAAGGCACCGCATAAAAGATAATCCCTAATGTTCCAATCCAAAAATGCCAATTAGCTAATTTTTTAGAGTATAGTTCAGTTTTAAACATTTTAGGGAACAACCAGTATAACACAGCAAAGGTTAAAAAACCGTTCCAACCTAAAGCTCCAACGTGAACGTGTGCAACAGTCCAATCTGTGAAGTGGCTGATTGCATTTATGTTTTTCAATGATAGCATTGGCCCTTCAAAAGTAGCCATGCCATAAGCTGTTAACGCTACCACAAAGAATTTCAACACAGGTTCTTCTCTCACCTTATCCCAAGCACCTCTTAAGGTTAAAAGTCCGTTAAGCATACCACCCCATGATGGTGCAATTAACATGATCGAGAATACTGTTCCCAATGACTGGGCCCAGTCTGGCAGAGCAGTATATAATAAATGGTGAGGACCTGCCCAGATATAAAGGAAAATCAGAGCCCAAAAATGAACGATAGATAATTTATAAGAATAAACCGGGCGATTAGCCGCTTTTGGCAAGAAATAATACATCAACCCTAAATATGGGGTTGTGAGGAAGAATGCTACAGCGTTATGTCCATACCACCATTGAACTAATGCATCTTGAACACCGGCATAAATCGAATAGCTTTTCATTGCACTTACCGGAATTTCCAGTGAGTTTACAATGTGCAGAACCGCTATTGTTACAAGTGTGGCAATGTAGAACCAAATAGCAACATAAATATGTCGTTCACGACGTTTAATTATCGTTCCAAACATATTAATACCAAAAACCACCCAAACTAAAGTGATCGCAATATCAATTGGCCATTCTAGCTCAGCGTATTCTTTACCTGTGGTATATCCCAACAATAAAGATGCAGCAGCTGCAACAATAATTAATTGCCATCCCCAGAAATGCAGTTTACTTAAGGTATCACTAAACATCCTGGCTTTACATAAACGTTGCAGTGAATAATAAACACCCATGAAGATGCCATTTCCAACAAAAGCAAAAATTACAGCATTGGTGTGTACCGGCCTAACCCTACCAAAAGTGCTATACTCAATGCCTAAATTTAATTGGGGAAACACCAATTGCAGAGCAGCGTAAAGACCGGCGGTCATGCCCACGATACCCCAAAAAATGGTAGCGTTGGCAAACTGCTTTACAATCCGGTTGTCATAATAGAATTTTTCAATTTCCATATATTAATTGAGTGTTTTGATGGTTTTTATTTTGAATTATATTGTTTTCTCATTTGATTCAGGATCCTTTTCATCGAACAACATTCGAATTGAAGGAGTAATGTCATCATCAAACTGACCGCTTTTAACCGATATAATAAAAGCTATCAGGAAGCCTCCGGCCACTAATAAACTGATTATTAAGAGTATGATTATTGCGCTCATATTGTCAACTGATTGTCACAAATGTATTTTCGTCTTCTATTATAAAACATGATAATAATCATGTTTATAAAGTTTTTTAAACAATAGTTATAATGTCTTCATTTATTTCAAATATATTTTTTTTATAACAACCTGATTATTATTTAATTAATTTAATAAAATAAACTTTAAAATGAGCTAAAAACTGGTTATTTCATTTGCCAAAATCTGGCAACCAAACTGCTCATCCCTGTAGTAAATAAGATAATAGTTAAGGAACTTGAAGGCATTAAAATAGCGGCAATCACCGGCGAAAGAGTGCCTTGCATGGCGAAGTATAAACCAATTAGGTTATAAGCAATACTAATCATAAAGCTGGCCATTACTATGGCTTTGGTGGCTTTCGCATAGCGAATAAAAGTAGGCAGATTTTGCAGTTCATTACCAGCTAAAATTGCATCGCAGGCGGGGGAAAAGTTATTAATCTCATCAGAAATGGCAATACCGGTATTACTTTGTTTTAATGCTCCTGCATCATTCAAACCATCTCCAAGCATCATAACTTTTTTGCCGGTCATTTGATATTCTTTAATAAAACGAAGTTTGGATTCAGGAGTTTGGTTGAAGTTTAATACCGATTCATCAGCAAAAATACCCGACAAATAGGTCTTTTCAGCATTATTATCACCTGAAAGCAAAGCCAGTGAATATTTATCTCTTAACTGGTCTATAAGATTTTCTACTCCCTCTCTGTAGGTATTTGTTATTGTAAAATAACCAACAATCTGCTCATTGATTGAAACATATACTTTTCCGGCATTACTTAGCTGATCAATATCAACTCCTAAATAGGTTGCCGAACCCATTCTTATCACATTTGAATCTATTGCTGCTTCGAGTCCATAACCAGGAACCTCCACCAGGTTAATCACTTTAGTACCCTTTGTTTTCGGCAGAAAATCAGAAATTGCATTGCTGTAGGGGTGTGCCGATTGACTAGCTAGTGACCTAATCAATTGTTTTTCAGATTCTGAAAGCTTAGCTCCGGTAAAGTTAACTTTCATAGCACCTGTTTGGGTAATAGTTCCGGTCTTGTCTAATACAATTGTATTTGTTTCGGCAATTGTTTCAATTACTGTAGCATTTTTAAGGAAGAGCCCATTTCGGCTAAAAATCCTAAGTACATTGCCGTTAGTAAATGTTGATGATAGCAATAATGCACAAGGACATGCAATGATCAGCATTGCTGAAACAGCGTTTAGAATTCGTGAGGAGTCATTAACTGCCCAATATATAGCGGTTATTGCCGCTAAAACGAATAATACTAAAGTAAAATAGCGACTTATTGCATGTACATACGATTGCTTTTTTTCCTCATGGTCATTAAAAACGTCTTTATTCCAAAGCTGTGTTAAATAGCTATTAGAAACATCTTTTACAACTTCCATCTCCAAAACGCTGCCAACCTGCTTTCCACCTGCATATATAATCTCGCCTGGGGTTACTCTTACCGGAGCCGACTCACCTGTAACGAAACTGTAATCAATATTTGCTTCACCGGTAAACAGAATTGAATCGGCAGGTATCATTTCCTGATTTTTAATGATAATCCGATTTCCTACTTTTAATTTCGTAATCGGAACATTCTCTTCCTCATTATTCGAAGATTTAATAGTAACTGCAATTGGAAAATAAGAGCGGTAATCTCGTTCAAATGAAAGCTTTCGATAGGTTCTGTCTTGCAAGTAACGGCCAATCAGCATAAAGAAAACAATACCACACATTGAATCAAGATATCCGGCTCCGATACCACTTACAATTTCATAAACACTACGCAAAAAGGTGATTAAAATGGCGAGAACAATAGGGGCATCAATATTTAAAAAGCTCTTCTTTAACCCTCCCCATGCTGATTTATAAAACACAGTAGCGCTATAAAAAAACACTGGGAGCGATAGGCCTAGATTCAGATAATTAAAAATTGTTTTGAGCTGATGATCTACTGTTCCATCAGAAAAATATTCTGGAAAGCTTAGCATCATAACATTTCCAAAACAAAAGCCGGCAATCCCAAGCTTATAAATCAAACCCCGCTCAACTGAGTTGGCCCTTTTGGAAGCAATATCATTTAAATTAAGGTGGGGCTCATATCCCAAACTAGCTAAAAGCTCGGCAATTTGTTGAAGATTGGTTTTGGCTTCATTAAAAATGATGGAAATTTCTTTTAACGCAAAATCAACCCTCGAATTAAGAATTCCATCATTAATTCTGTTAAGATTCTCTAGAAGCCATATACAGGAACTACAATGAACTTGAGGCAAAAAAAAGCTCACATGAGTTTCGGTTCCGTTGGTAAACCGAACAAGTTTAGATTTAATTTCCGATTGATCGAGAATAGAGAACTTGGTAGAGGTTTTATGTTTGGATTTTTGCGATACACCTGGAGTTTTAGTGATATCATAGTAGTTGCAAAGCTGGTTTTCAGATAAAATCTCATAAACCACTTTGCATCCATTACAGCAAAATGCTTTTTCATCGAATTCAATTCGATCATCTTCACACTCCACTCCGCAGTGGTAACAGGTAGTATTAATATCGGTTTGTTGCATATGTCCGCTTAATTTGCCGATATATTGCCGGCTAGGACAAAACTATTTCCGATAAGTTAAGAAAAACATGATAAAAATCATGCATTTCTTAATTATAAAGATTGGCTCTTTTAAGCAGCTCTTTACTATTTAATATTTTAATTTTCTTACCAACAAATTGAATAAGTTCATCATTTTTCAATTCAGAAAGTAAACGAATGGCGGTTTCGGTGGCAGTACCTGCTAAATTGGCAATCTCTTCCCTACTCAAAATTACTTTAATACAACCCGAATCTTCGTCCTCTCCAAACGTTTCCTTTAGAAGCAGAATATTTTCGGCAATTCGCTCTCTAACTGGCTTTTGGGCAATGTCTGTTAGTTTGTTCTCTGCGTTTCTTAAATCAGAAGAAAGCAGTTTCACCAGATTCAAAGACAATGAGGGGCTGTTGTCAAAAATTTGGAAAAAGTCTTTTTTAGGAATAAAACATATCTCTACCGTTTCCAAAGCAATAGCGGAACAATCGTAAATTTCATTACCAAGTAAAGCCCTGTAGCCCAAAACATCACTTTCTTTCGCAAATCGAACAATTTGCTCTTTACCGGAATCTCCGTGTTTCGAAAGCTTAATTTTCCCACTATGGATACAATAAATACCATGAGGCCTATCCCCTTCAACAAATATTTCCTCTCCTTTATTAAAGGTTATATGCCCTTTATGTGAATCAATAAGTGTTAACTCATTCTCTTTTAAACCACAAAACACTGAATGGCTACGATATTGACAATCCTTACAGCTAAAATAATCAGCATGTTTTTTCGACATATGAAACAGTTTAATCCTAATTTAAAGCAACGGTCCAAAAATAACATTAAACTTTATTTAAACATCACATCTGTTTGTCAAATTAACACATTAACGTTATTGAGCTGAAATCATACGGTAATCAGAACGAGTATAACTATAGTTTTGATCCATAATACTCTCAAAATCGACTGCTAATGATAAATCAATCCAATCAGCATTAACCGAACGAATAATTTTCTCCTTTTGGGTTTTAGTAGTATGCTGCAAATCGGCAAAACGTTTTTGCAATAAAGTTTCATTATCAAATTGCTCAAAGTACACTAAACGAGAATAATGATCATTAACATCAAAATGAAGATTAGGTATAGACCTGAACTTATTAATCGTGTTTATTAAATTATCACTGGTTCCTACAACTATGCTTGAGCGATTGCGATCGGTCATGAAATAGATGTAGCGTTTTTTAGCTTTAATATTCTCTTTTACGAAAGTGTTAAAAAGTGCCATAACCTTATTTTTATAATACGTTTTACAATTAGTTTTTAAATTATTTCTTGACAATCCCAAAATTGTCACTAACTTTATTAGCAAATATATGCTATTATTTTTAGTATTATAAAATTTTTGGCAAAAAATTTATGGGAATAATTTCACAGAATTTAAAATACCTTCGCAAGCGACAAGGGATTACACAGCAGCAATTAGCTGATAATTTAGAGGTTAAACGCGCTGTAATTGGCGCCTATGAAGAAGACCGTGCTGAGCCTAAAACAGAGCTTTTAATTAAAATGGCTAATTTATTTAGCATATCTGTTGATGAGTTTATATCAGAACGTATTAGCGATAAATGGTTTGCCAAAAAGGAAAAAGCTGCAGAAGAAGAAAAAAACAGCAACCTATCCGGTTTACGAATTTTGAGCATCACAGTTGACTCGGAACAAAACGAAAACATAGAATTGATTCCGGCAAAAGCTAGTGCTGGATATTTAAATGGCTTCGCTGATCCGCAATATGTTTCTGAATTACCTAAATTCAATCTTCCATTTCTTAAAGGGGGAACATTCAGGGCTTTTGAACTTAAGGGGGATTCTATGCTTCCATTGGCTCCCGGAACAATTGTAGTTGGTGAATACATTGAAAACTTTGGAGATATAAAATCAGGAGATACCTATGTTGTTTTAAGCAAGGATGAAGGAATTGTTTACAAAAGGGTAACTAACAAGATAAAGGAAAGTAAAAAGCTATTCCTTGCATCAGACAATAAACAGTACGAAACTTATAGTATTGACGCAGAAGATGTGTTAGAAGTATGGAAAGCAAAGGCTTTTATAAGTACTTCATTCCCCATTCCTTCAGCAGAGCCCTCTTTGGAAAAGTTAACTGAAATGGTAGAACAGTTACAAAAAACAGTTACCAAGCTAAAACCAAACGATTAATTTGCACTTCACCGAATCTAACTACTTACATGCTAACAATAAATTTTGGAGAATTTCCAGTTTTACATTCCAACAGACTTAAATTGAGATTAATACAACCAAGTGATGCCCAAAAATTATTCGAATTAAGAAGTCATGAGCAGGTTCTTAAATATCTTGACCGGGAACCGCCAAAGTCTGTTGAAGAAATAACGGAATTAATCAACCAGATTAGAAATTCATACTTTGAAAATGAAGGAATTAGTTGGGTAATAACACTTGCTGAAAATGACACTTTAATAGGCACTGTTGGTTTTTGGAAAATCAACAAAGAACATCACAGGGCTGAAATTGGATACATGCTTCACCCTGATCATTGGAAAAACGGAATTATGACTGAAGCTCTAAACACGGTACTTCAACATGGTTTTGAAAACATTCGTTTTCATTCAGTAGAAGCTAATGTTAATCCATCAAACAATCCTTCAATTAACTTATTAAAGAAGCTGAACTTTGTTCAAGAAGCCTATTTTAAAGAAAATTATTATGCCAAAGGTAAGTTCTTAGATTCTGTAATACTTTCATTAATAACACCCCTTAAAGAATAGTTAAATTTTTCTTTTGTATTAAACCTTTATTAATATGGTTAATCAAAAGATAAAATTTATCACGATGAAAAAATTGATTCTCGCAGCCGTGGCCTTATTATTTACAGTTGCAGCTTATTCACAAGAAAGGACTCCTCGTAGTGCAGAAGAACGTGCGACCATGCAAACTCAAAAAATGACTAAAACTTTATCATTAAGCGAGGAACAACAAAAAAAGGTTCAAGAAATAAATTTAACATCAGCAAAAAAGGTTGACGAGTTAAGAGAAGCTAATGCCGGAGACAGAACGATAATGTTTCAAGGGTTGAAAAAAATTGATGAGGATAAAGATACTGCTCTAAAAGAGGTGCTTAATGAAAAGCAAATGGCCGATTACCAAACCATGAAGAAAGAGCGCATGGATAAAATGAAAATGCAAATGCGTGAACGAAAAGGCAACAAAAACGCTCCTAGTAAAAAAGATTCCATCTAAAAAGATTTATATTTTGTTTTAGTTGAAGGACATCCAGCTGGATGTCTTTTTTTTTATCTTGCAATGCCCAAAAATCTCCCATGTCATCGATTGAAAACTTTTTAAAGAATCAGGTTCTTAAACTAGAAGAAAACCATTCATTCAGAACACTTAAGACAACTGAAAATCTGATTGACTTTTCCTCGAACGATTATCTTGGGTTCTCCCGATCACTTGAATTAAAAAAACTAATCGAGTTCGAACTAGAAAAATACCCTAATTACGCTATTGGATCTACCGGTTCAAGGTTAATTTCGGGCAACACACAATATGCAATAGATCTGGAAAACGAACTGGCAAGTTTTCATAATACTGAATCGGCATTATTATTTAACTCCGGTTACGATGCCAATGTGGGTATTTTCTCTTGTATACCTCAAAAGGATGACACCATTATTTTAGATGAAAAAGCGCATGCATCTATCATTGACGGTTCACGATTAAGCTATGCTAAAAGATATAAGTTCAGGCATAATGACCCTAACAGTTTGGAACAAAAACTAAAAGTGTCTACCGGCAATATTTTCATTGGCATTGAGAGTGTTTATTCAATGGATGGAGACACTCCTGACCTTTCGGCAATAGTTAAACTAGCTGAGAAATACAATGCCAACATCATTATTGACGAGGCTCATGGAGCTGGAGTATTGGGGCCAGATGGTAAAGGGTTAGTATCTGCACTAGGCTTGGAGGATAAAATATTTGCACGTATTCACACCTTTGGAAAGGCTATTGGTGCCCATGGAGCAATAATTATGGGATCAAATGCTCTTCGCAATTTCCTGATCAATCATTCCAGAAGCTTCATTTATACTACGGCAGCAACCTTTCATTCAATTGTTTCAATTAAAGCTGCATACGATCATTTAAAAAACCATCCTCATTTACAAAAAGAGTTACAGGAAAAAATAGCGATTTTCAAATCAAGCTTGCTCAAAAAAGATAGCATAATTGAAAGCAACTCACCTATCCAATCAATTGTTATTCCTGGAAATACACGTATGATGGCGGCTTATGAAAACCTTAAAAACAAAGGATTTAGTGTAGGTGCTGTAAGAGCACCTTCGGTAGCTGTCGGAATGGAGCGAATCAGGGTTTGTTTGCACCTATTTAATTCAGAACCTGAAATTTACAAATTGGTAAATGAAATCAATCAATACTTATAAAATATAACTATTGGTAGTTGGTAATCAGGATTCTATTTACTCTATTTATCCCCAAGAAAACCAAACCACTGAGTATGTATGCGCTAAGAAATTCTACTATTTACACCGGAACCAGCATTGAGCACCGAAAGGCCATTTTAATTGACGAGAACAACATTATTGATATCATTAACGAAAAAGATCTTCCAACTGATATAAAGTGTTATAATTTAAATGGATTAAATCTTGCACCCGGTTTTATTGACCTACAAGTTTATGGAGGTGGAGATATTTTATTTTCAGTTAACCCAACGGTGGAAGCACTCCAAAAAATTAGTGAGAGCTTTCAAAAGGTTGGAACTACACGTTTCCTGATCACTATCCCTACCAGTTCTCCAGAAACAATTTCAGCTTGTATAAAAGCAACCAAAGAGTATTTAGATGGCGGAGGAGTAGGATTACTCGGACTTCACCTTGAAGGGCCATTTATAAACAGCGAAAAAAAGGGTGCTCACATTGAGCAGTATATTCAACCTATTTCGTTAGCTGATCTAAAAAAACTCGTGGAAGAAGCTGACGGTGTAGTAAAAATGATCACGCTGGCTCCAGAACAATGTAATGCTGAATGTATTGAATTTCTTCAGGAAAATAACATTGTTATTTCGGCAGGTCATAGTAATGCTACATACAAACAAGCAACAGAAGCATTTAATCTGGGTGTAAAAACCTGCACTCATTTATTTAATGCAATGTCGGGCTTTGCTCATCGCGAACCAGGATTGGTGGGTGCTATATATGATTCTGATCATGTACAGGCAAGTATAATTCCTGATGGCTTCCATGCTGATTTCGCTGCTGTAAGAATCAGTAAGAAAATCATGAATGATCGCTTATTTATCATTACAGATGCTGTAGTAGAGAACCTGGAAGGCGACTTTATTTATAAAAAAGACACCGGAAAATTTGTGGACGGCAAGGGCACATTGGCAGGATCAGCTTTAACGATGATACAGGGTATTAAAAATTGTATTGAGAAAGCTGATATTGACGTTGATGAAGCAATACGAATGGCAACTTTTTACCCTGCAAAAGTACTCGGCCTTGACCATCATCTGGGTAAAGTAGCTACGGGATTTGCCGCCGACTTTGTGATTTTTGACGACAACTACAATGTTCACAACATTGTTGCTGAAGGCAAGTTCATTGCTATTGACTAAAGAATCTTAATAAAAAAGTAAAATCATACCTTTGGTTTCCTTCAAAAACGAAGGAAACCAATTATGATTTATAGCACTAAACCATATTTTATTACCGGAATCGGAACAGGAATTGGCAAAACCCTGGTGTCGGCAATCTTGCTTGAAAAATACAGCTGGGATTATTGGAAACCCATTCAATCAGGTGATTTAGAATGTTCAGATACTATTACAGTTAAATCGCTTATAAGTACTTCCGGTCCGCAATTTCATCCCGAAAGCTACCGACTTACACAGCCTTTTTCTCCTCACAAATCAGCTAAGTTAGACGGTGTAACTATTGATCTATCTAAATTCAAACTTCCACAAACTCAAAATCAACTTTTAATTGAAGGTGCAGGAGGTTTAATGGTTCCTTTAAATGACCATTCATTAATCATCGATTTAATAAAAAAACTGGAAGCAGAAGTTATCGTAGTCTCTCAAAACTACCTTGGCAGTATTAATCATACCCTGATGTCATTGCAAATATTAAAAGAACGTGATATTTCAATAAAAGGGATAATCTTCAACGGTAAAACAGACGAAAGTTCCGAAGACTTTATTTTAAAGTATTCAGGAGTAAAATGCCTCGGAAGAATACCTGAATTTGACACGATCAATAAAGAAACAGTACATTTTGCTGGAAAGTATATTTTCTAAACAACTATAATCAATCAACTAAACGGATGAAGAAACTATTAATCACTTGCTCATTCTTTGTGGTGAGCTTTGCAGGTTTTACACAAACCAAAACCGATAAGCCTTTCGACACGAAAGAAGTAGAGCGTATTATTACCAAGCTTGCTTCGGACGACATGAGAGGCAGAGCTACATTTTCACCTGATATTGACAAAGCTTCAAGTTTTATAAGTGAAGAGTTCAAGAAAATTGGCCTCCAAAAATTCGGAAATAACACATCTTACTTACAGCCATTTAAAATGGTGCAACCCAAATTTATTAGTGTAAAATCTATTTGGAATAATCAGAATTTGGATGCGAAACAAGTAATGGTATTCACCAGCATACCAAAACTAAAAGCCAATGAAAAATCGGGATATCAAAAAGAATATATTAAAGCGAACGACAACTTTTTTGCGGTGGCATCGCAATTAGTACAGAGCAAAAAAAATTGCCTGGTTTTAGTTGATTCCGCTCACGCAAAGAAATTTGGAAAACTAACCTATCTAAAACACTATTTATTTAAGAGCGATAATAGTGTAGTGTTTGTCCTTACAAATGAAGAACCTAAAACATTTGAGATTGAGGCAATACATGAAATTAAAGAGCTTAATCTGGCAAATGTGGCAGGAGTACTACCTGGCAAGAAATTAAAAAATGAGTATGTGATTTTTTCAGGTCATTATGATCATTTAGGAATTGAGGAGCCAATGAACGGCGATTCTATTTATAATGGGGCCAATGATGATGCATCAGGCATTACCGCTGTGATTTCATTAGCTAAGTACTATAAAGCATTAAACAACAATGAGCGTTCGATCATTTTCGTTGCATTTACAGCAGAAGAAATTGGAGGATTTGGTTCGCAGTATTTCTCGAATCAATTAAATCCCACAAAAGTAGCCGCCATGTTTAATATCGAAATGATAGGAACCGAAAGCAAGTGGGGAACTAATTCAGCTTACATTACAGGGTATGAAAAAACAAACATGGGCGAAATCTTACAGAAAAACCTAAAAGGCTCAAACTTTACTTTTTATCCGGATCCGTATACAGAACAGCAACTATTTTACCGAAGCGACAATGCCACTTTAGCGCGCCAAGGTGTTCCGGCGCATACAATCTCAACATCAAAAATGGACAATGAAGCTAATTACCATAAGGCAAGTGACGAAGTTAAAACTCTTGACATGGTTAATATGAGCAATATTATCAAATCAATTGCTGTAAGTGCCACCTCAATTATTAACGGTAAAGACACCCCTAGCCGAGTTGACACCGCTCAATTGAGATAATAATGTTTTGAGGAAAATCGTTACAAATAAAAAACAACTTATAAGCTAAACCTTATTCATAAAGCCAAGAGAATGAATATTTTTGGCCCCGAAGTTAAAATTAACCTTTCAATGAAGTTTAAGTATAAAATTATTGCCGTTGCTTTCCTTTTAACCACTGGTACCTCGGCTATTTTTGCCCAGCAAAAAGAAATCACGTTACAAGATGCGATACTTGGTCGCCAATCAAAATTTGGCGAAGAACGTTTACGTGGCTTACAGTGGATAAAAACCACTAACAAATATTCTTATATTGATGGCAAGAACCTGATGATTGGCTCTGTAGCCGATACAAAGGCTAGTTCTGCATTATCACTGAATGAATTAGCTACTACTACTGGCGAATCATTAAAAGGCTGGCCACAATTAAATTGGATTGATGCTGACCAGTTTAAGTTTACTTCAAACGGTAAACTATTTTTAATTAATCTTAAATCGAAGTCAGCAAAAACATTAAATACATTCATCAAAGACGCTGAAAACCTTGATATTGAACCTTCCACAGGAAATGCTGCTTTTACCAAAGGTGATAATTTGTTCGTAACCATCAATGGAAAAGAAACGCAGGTTACTAACGAAACACAGTGGGGAATTAAAAACGGAAAAAGTACTCACCGTGAAGAGTTTGGTATTTCCAAAGGAACGTTTTGGTCGACCAAGGGAAATTTGTTAGCATTTTATCGTGAAGATGCAACAATGGTTACTGATTATCCTTTAGTAAACACAGATGAGCGTCCTGCTAAATTGGAAAACATCAAGTATCCAATGGCTGGCATGAAAAGTCATGAAGTAACAGTTGGTGTTTATAACCCATCCACAGGAAAAACTATTTTCTTACAAACAGGCGAACCGAAAGAGCAATATTTAACCAACATTCATTGGAGCATCGATGAAAAGTCAATTTATATTGCAGTACTTAATCGTGATCAGAATGAATTGAAATACAATCAGTACGATGCTGTGAGCGGTAGTTTTGTAAAAACACTATTTACTGAAACTCACCCTAAATATGTTCACCCTGAGCACGAAGCCATTAACCTGAAAACTTCATTCTTATGGCAAAGCGAAACCAAGGGTTTTAATCATTTTTATCAATATGACCTTACAGGGAAACTTATAAAGCATATTAATACAGGTAAAATCATTGTTCGTAAATACTTAGGTATTGACGCTAATGAGACCAAGATTTATTTCACAGGTAACCATGCCGACAGCATTGATATGCAAGTGTTTATGGTTGACATAACCAAAAAAACGAATAAACAAGGTGAGTTTACAGCGGTTCGTTTATCGAAAGAAAATGGTTTTCATGATCAGGCAAGCCTGTCAACTGATGGCAAGTATATCCTTGATCAGTTCAGCAGTCCAACTGTTCCTTTAAAAATCAATTTATTATCATCAGATGGAAAGATAGTTTCTACCCTATTGAACTCTAAAAATCCATTAAGCGAGTATAAGTTCGGCACAAATGAATTGATCAGATTAAAAGCTGAAGATGGAAGTTTACTTTACGGGCGTATGATCAAACCATTTGATTTCAATCCGAATAAAAAATACCCCGTCGTAGTTTATGTTTATAACGGGCCAAACGTTCAAATGGTAACCAACACATGGACGACCGGTGCTACTTATTGGATGTATTATTTGGCAAATAAAGGATATATTGTCTTTACTGTTGATGGTCGTGGCAGCAAAAATCGTGGTCAGGCTTTCGAACAGGCTACTTTCCGCCACTTAGGTCAGCAAGAAATGAAAGATCAATTAACCGGGGTAAGCTACCTTAAATCATTGCCTTATGTAAATGCCGATAAAATGGCCGTGCATGGCTGGAGTTATGGAGGCTTTATGACCACCAGTTTAATGACAAATTATCCGGATGTATTTAAAGTGGGTGTTGCAGGTGGACCTGTTATCGATTGGAGTTACTATGAAGTAATGTATACCGAACGCTATATGGATACTCCACAAACTAATTCAGAAGGCTTTGCTCAAACATCATTGCTTGATAAAACGAAAAATCTAAAAGGTAATTTATTGTTAATCCATGGTACAGTTGACCCAGTTGTGGTTTGGCAACATAGTCAAAACTTTATCAAAAAATGTGTTGAGAACGGTGTTCCTGTAGACTATTTTGTTTATCCAGGTCATGAACATAACGTTACTGGAAAAGACAGAGTTCACCTGTATAATAAAGTGATCGAATATATTGACGAGAAATTAAACAAGCCTGACACAGCTATTAAAGCTTCAAACAACTAAAAGTAAATGGCCCCGAATTCGGGGCCATTTACTTTTTAAAATAGAATATCTTGTAATAATTCTAAAACCGGTAGCCGATATAAAAATTCATTACTGAATTACGTGTAGAAAAACTTGGCAAAGTAATAGGTAAATCTTCTTCACCAACTTGATCAGGATTACTTACAATATTACTTAACCCTAAATAATACTTCATTCCCATCACAAAGCCATCTGCAATTGCTTTTGAAGTAAATTCCACTCCACCATTTAATCCATAATCAAACTTATTAAAATGATGAGTAATTGTCGACTGGTAATCTGTATTTCCGCAGCCACAATTAGCTTTTATAAGAAAACCAAATTGCATACCGGCAAAAAAGCTTGCCCATGGAACCGGGCGATAATTTGCTGACGGAGTTAGATATGCATAACTGGTTACCAGGTAGCCGTCTTTCGTACCGTTTTCGTTATATCCATAGCCTTGCCGTGAAAATATCAAATCTGATTGCACTCCAAAATTACCCCAGGCCTGCCATAAGGCAGAGGCACCCAAAGAGTAGCCAGAATAATTTTCGATAGTATAAGAAGGTTGACTATTGGTAATTCGGGAAAGATTATACCCACCAACAATCCCAATTCTAATAGGTTGTGCAGTTTGTCGCGCATAACGATAATTCTGAGCAAAAATCATCATGGGCAATACTACTAATAAGAGCGTAATTTTTAGAGTTTTCATAATGTAAGAGCGATAAATACTATAAATGCATATTTGTTAAGTTTAAAGAATGTTTTTTAAGGTGAGAAGATTGTATATAATTTAAAAAAAATAAATAAAAAAGCCCCAAAATTGGGGCCATTTTTTTGATCTTATAGAAAGATTTTTTATTTAACAATTTTCATTTCCTTTACAATATGAGGAGCACCTCCTAATTTATCAATGCACCACAAAACATAACGAATATCAGCACAAATTGTGCGCTTATATTTCTGGTCAAAAACAATATCACCCGACATTGCTTCCCAGTTACCATCAAATGCTAAACCAATAAGTTCACCGTTACCATTAATAACCGGACTGCCTGAGTTACCACCGGTAATGTCGTTGTTACTAATGAAACCTACTATTAACTGTCCTTTTTCGTTAGCATATTGTCCAAAATCCTTTTTGTTATATAATTCGATATAATTTGCAGGCAAATCAAACTCCGAATCCTTAGGAACATATTTTTCCATTACCCCATCAATTGTAGTCACATAATCATACTTAACTGCATCTTTAGGAGCATATGCTTTTACGTTACCGTATGTTAAACGCATGGTAGAATTGGCATCCGGGTACATTAATTTCCCTGGATTCATTTCCATAATGCCTTTTACATATTTCTGACCCAATGCTGCATTAGTAGCGTTAAACGCGTCTACATTTTTCATGAACTTAGCACGGTAATTAGAAATAAATGCCGATACATATTGGTATGCAGGGTCATTTTGCAACTTAGCTAAATCAGGAGTAGCAAGAAATGCTTCTGTTTTATCTTTTGAAGCAAACATGGTATTTGCATACAAATCATCGCTGTATTTTTTAAAGGAAGCCTCAGGATCAGCTGAACCATATTTAGCTAAAATCTCTCCGACTAATGCAGGATGCTGATCTTTAGGAATATCGTTGTAAAATGCTAATAATGTCCCGGCTAAAATCTTTTTATCTGAAGGAATATTGAATGATTTAAAATAATCCTCAGTTGCATCTTTCATTGATGCTGTCACATCGGTTTTACCAGCCTTTAATCCAGCCTCTACCGCCATAAACGAACGTGCATAGCTAATTGCAGTAGGGCCAAAAATACCTTGAGCCAAATAAACTGGATATAAAGCATATGGTGTATACTCTTGATAAGCTTTGCCGTAATCAGTTAAAATTGATGAATAGTCAGCTTTTCCTTCAGCCCACGATTGAAACTTAGCTTCTTCTGATTTTTTAAAGTCATAAACTTTTAAATGCTTCAACTGCTCGGTTTGACCAATATAATACTTCCAGTAGTTGGCAATGTTTGCATAATCAGAAGAAAGTAAAAGGCGTACACTATCGCTCTTTTCCATTTGTTCTTTCCATGATTTTAAGCGGATATCACGCAACTTAACGATAGCTGGATTAACTTTCTCGATAGCTAATTTAATACCGTATGAATTTTCGTAACGGTTGGTACGGCCTGGGTAGCCAAATACCATACTAAAATCGCCTTCTTTAACACCTTTTAATGAAACTGCTAATGAACGTTTTGGAGTAAATGGAACGTTGTCTTTAGAATAGGTAGCTGGTTTATTATCCTTACTGGCGTAAATACGGAACATTGAAAAGTCACCAGTATGACGAGGCCATACCCAGTTATCAGTATCGCCACCAAATTTACCAACTGATTGAGGAGGAGTTCCTACCAAACGGATATCTGTGTATTTTTCAGTTACAAAAACAAAATATTGGTTGCCTTTAAACATATCACGCACAAATGCCTCATAACCAGTTCCTGCAGTAGCTTTTGCTACAATTTCTTTGCTCACTTCGGCATATTTAGCTGCTTTCTCTGCACCTTCCAAGCCTTTAGTAGCGGCATTCACCTGAGCGGTAACATCTTCCATTCTAACTAAAAACGAAACGAAAAGGCCTTCGGCTGGTTTTTCCTCGGAATGATTTTTAGCCCAAAAACCATTGTCAAGAATATTATCCTGAGGAGTGCTTTTTGATGCGATAACATCATAACCACAATGGTGGTTGGTTAATATCAAGCCTTTATCAGAAACAATTTCACCGGTACAAAATCCACCAAACCAAACAATAGCGTCTTTTAAACTGCCTTTGTTAATGTCATAAATATCCTGAGCGGTTAGTTTGAACCCTTGGCGTTTCATCTGATCATAATTTTTATTGATCAGCATAGGTAGCCACATACCTTCATCAGCTTTTACAATATTAGTAAAGCCAATAACAGCGAATACAATTAATAGGATTTTTTTAAACTTCATAAAGATTAATTTCAAAGTTGAAAAATAGTAGTTTTCCTACTTTTCACGAGTGTTATTACTTAATTGTTACATAAGAATTAAAACAAATAAGGCTGTAACTTATATATAAGCTACAGCCTTATTTAAATACTATGAGTTCAACTATACTTCGCGATGCTTAATATGAGTTTTCATATACTCATCAACCGACCAATTACCTGATCCAGAAATAAAGAAAAATACCAGTAATAATAAAACAATTATTGATAGCCACAATTCAGAATTTATGGCATCAAAACCAGGAGCCATGTTTATAAAGAAAACAGCTCCAATAAGGATCGGTATTTGAACAATTGCTGAAAATCGAGTTAAAAGTCCTATTGCCAATAAAGGGCCGAACACCAAGTGTGCAAAGGCGATATAATGAACAGCAAATACAGGAACATAGTTAAAGCGAGTGCTAATCAAATCCTGCAACGGTTTCATATCACTTAAAAACGTGATTCCTTTAATGAAAATAAAAAGCCCTAAAATAAATCTGATTACATCAAGAAAATGGCTGTGATGGGTATCACCCCAATGCTCTGTTTTTTGAACTAAATTCATGGTTTACCTCCGTTTATAATTAAAATTTAAGCATTTATATCTAAAGTTCAAATAGTTGATAACTCACATTTGCCATAAAATTACTTCAGGCAGAGGATCTTCTATATCAGTAATCAAGTCATATACAAGATGAGTGGTCACTTGAACATTAACTGAAAACTATTAGGTTATCGGAGCGACAATAAACAAGAAAAGCCTTCGGACTTCCGAAGGCTTTTCTTGTTTCAAAATATAATTCGAAACTAGTTGAATTTATATTTAAGACCAAACTGAATTCTCCATCTAGAACCTTCAGTTGTTGATTGTTGGAATGTTGAGGTTAAAGGAGTGCCAGATTTTGCATCTAAATAAGGAAACGAAAATGACGCAACTCCATTTGTCACCGATTTAACAGTTAAGAAATTGGCTCTCGTTGCAAACTGAGTAACACCCCATTGAGGATTAATTAAGTTACCAAAATTGAACATATCAAAAGTAAATTGTAAGCTATTACGCTTATTTCCAATATTGGCAATTAGATCTTGAGCAATACGCAAATCCAAATTACTTACAATTGGAGTAATTAAAGCATTACGCTTAGCATATTCACCTCTATGATTAACCAAATAGTTGTCTTGTTTTATATAGTTATCAAGCTGACTCCAAATTTGGTCAGGGGTACGAGTATCCGCAGCATCATTAGGAATCAGAACAATATCAGCTTTATCACGTGGAATAAAGATCAAATCATTTGAGGTTAAACCATCATTGTTTAAATCACCATTGTAAACATACGAAGTACGATCTCCATCCATTAAGCTAAAGAACATTGAAATAGTAGTAGCAAAATGTTTGATGTACTCTTTACGGTAAACCATCGATGCGATAAATCTATTTTTAACTAAATAGTTAGAATAAGAAAGCACATCTGCATTAGGATCTCCCGAAACCTGACGATCTCTCCACATAGATTGAGCAATAGAACCTCCATCGTTCACTGATCTTGAATCAGAACGTGTATAAGCCATCATAGCAGAGAAACCATTAGCGAAGCTTTTCTGTAATTGCCCCGTAATAGTCCAGCTATACCCTTTTGAGGTGTTATCCATTAAGATCGCATCAGAAATATTTGGATTTTGAGGTGTATTAACACCTGGTGAAGCAACCGCGCCATAAATTCGTGAAGCAGTATAACGGATACGTTTATCTCCGCCATCAGGCGCTACTAAAGCTGTACCAACTGCGGTATTTAAGTTTATGTTTTGCATGTAAACTGCAGAAAGATCACTTGCATAAGTACCTTCTAAAGTAGCTACAATACCATAAGGCAATTTTTGGTCAACTGCCAGGTTACTTCTCCATAACTGAGGGAAACGGAAATCATTAGCTGTTACAGCTAAGTTGTATGCTGTATTATTTGCAGCTGTTTGACCACTAGGATTACGGTAAGCATTAACATCATCTGTAAACGGACGATTCGTTGGGTTAGTGGTGCTTTGAGAACCGAATTGAGCTCCGTTGTTGCTAGCCTGATTAGACAACCATACAATTGGAGGACGGCCTGTAAAGATACCAGTACCTCCACGTAGCTGAGTTTCACCATTACCATTTAGGTCCCAGTTAAATCCTAAACGAGGCGACCATAAAACACGAGCTTTAGGGAATTGACTTACGTCTATTTTTTGGCCGTCAGCAAAAGTTAATGCAGATACGTTAGCATTCGATTGTCCATCAACCACATTAATAATTGGAAGGTCTGCACGTAAACCCATCGTTACCTTTAAATTTTCAGTAGCCGAGAATTCATCCTGCGCATACAAACCATACATTTGAGTTTTTAAAACAGCAAACGGGAAAGATCCATTTGGTAATACAGAGTATTGTATTTGATATTTTGAAGCATTGGAAACTGCATTATTGGCACTGTTATAAAAATCAGCCAACGTATTAAACTGGTAGCTGCCATAAAAGTTAGGCGCGAAACCATTTAAAGTTTTATAAGCTTCAAAATTGAAACCAGTAGTTACAACGTGTTTACCTAAATACATATTAAAGTTGTCAGTAAACTGAAATACGTCGGTATTAAGCTTATTATTGGCTGTAAACGGCTCGTAACCAAATGAAGTATATGTTTGACCTGAACCATTACCAATATCAACCAAAGGGAATTCTTTATTTCCTAAACTAGTACGGAAATCACGCATACGGTTATAACCAACCGTTAATTCGTTTGAGTATTTATTACTAATAGCGGTACGAACCTCTGCATTGAGGTTATCCATATTATTATTGATACCGTAATAAGCTGAACGGAAAGGTAAACCATTAAGGCTAGGAGCTCTGGTACCAGTAGTTCCACCAATTGCACCCGAGTTACTTGGGGCAATATCCTTGTATGAACGAAAATAGAAGTACTTCAAACTAACCGTGGTATTGCTTGTAGCATTCCAATCAAATTTGAATGAAAATTTATCACTTTTCTGATCTAATGGAAAATTACCATAAGCACCGGCATCATAACCATATTTAGTCTTTAAGAAATTACTTAGAGCATCTAAATCAGCTGCCTGCGCTTGAGAAACAGAACCAGTTGCTCCAGGAGCACCCGCCACCCATGAAGATGAAGGGTCATTTCTACGCTCTAATTCTCCACTCGCAAAGAAAAATAGTTTATTCTTCAAGATCGGGCCTCCAAATGTAAACCCATAGCCTTTTAATGAGAAATCAGCTAAAGGAGATTCTGATCCGTTGTAGATTTTATCACCAATCAAAGACTCATTACGGAAATAAGTATTTAATGAACCCGAGAACTCATTTGTACCACTCTTGGTTACAGCATTAATTGCAGCACCGGTAAAGCCACTTTGTTTCACATCATAGGGAGCAACACTTACTGTAATCTCTTCAAAAGCATCTAGGTTGATTGGTTGAGAGCTGGTTTGGCTTCCAATGGTACCCTGTAATCCAAATGCATTGTTGAAAATAGCCCCGTCAACAGTAAAGTTATTGTACAAATTACTTCTTCCGGCAAAACTGGTACCGCTACCTGCTGAAACAGAGCTCCCTCCGGCTAAAGGTGAAAGCTTAGTAAAGTCACTAAAACTTCTACCTAAGGTAGGCATGTTTTGCAATTGATCTTTTGAAATAGTTTGTTTAGCTCCGGTACGAGATGAGTTAAATACCTTATCTTGAGTTCCGTTTACTACTACTTCAGCCAATTCAACATTTGATTCTGCAATTTTAAAATCAGCTTTAAAGTTTTGACCTAAAGAGAGGATAATGTTCTCTTGTTTTTCTTCTTTGTAGCCCACCAATATTGTGGTAATTACATACGGACCTCCTACACGAACGTTAGGAAGATTGTAGCGACCATCGCCACGTGTGCTTGTTTGGTACTTAGTTCCTGTTGGTGTATGTATTGCAGTAATAGTTACACCTGGCATTGGCCCTTGTTTGTCAGTAACAATACCACTTATTGTAGCGGTAGTCACCTGAGCTAATACAGTTGAACTAAATGCACACAGCAATATTAGCACCGTCAGAAATACATTAAAGAAATTTGAAATTTTACGTAGAGGATAACTCATAAAGATTTTTTAAGTGAATAACATTTCTTTTCTCGGGTGCAAAAATATAATGCATGGATAACATATTCATAATGAGATGTGTTAATTTTTTGTGAATTTAACATAGGGTTTTCCACAAATGTTTATAATGCTTGCATAATACTCTCTATTTGCATTGGTTAGCTAAATGTTGAATGATTTGTTACATTTGCACTGCTAAAAACCGCAAGGGAACTTTTTTATTATTTCTCCTGTAGTTTACCTATCATAAAGGGTGATTAGCTTTTTAAACAAACACATTCATAAAATATTCTGTACGAACTATGAATTACGATGTAATTGTAATCGGTAGCGGACCGGGCGGTTATGTAACTGCCATCAGGGCTTCGCAATTAGGACTAAAAACTGCTGTTGTTGAAGCCGAAAACCTTGGCGGTATTTGTTTGAACTGGGGTTGTATTCCAACGAAAGCTTTATTAAAAAGCGCACAAGTATTTGAATACATTCAGCACGCAGCTGATTACGGAGTAAAAGTGAATGGTCATGAAGCTGATTTTTCTGCTATTATTAAACGTAGCCGTGGTGTAGCTGATGGTATGAGCAAAGGCATCCAGTTCTTAATGAAAAAGAACAAAATTGATGTTATTACCGGCTGGGGTAAAATTAAAAAAGGCAATAAAGTTGAAGTAAAATCAGCTGATGGTAAAATTGCTGAATATAGTGCCAAAAACATCATTTTAGCTACAGGAGCCCGCTCACGTGAGTTGCCTAACCTGCCACAAGATGGTAAGAAAATAATTGGATACCGTCAGGCCATGAACCTTGAAAAACAGCCTAAATCAATGGTTGTTGTAGGTTCAGGAGCTATTGGTGTTGAATTCGCTTACTTCTATAATTCATTAGGTACAAAAGTTACAATCGTTGAGTTTTTACCAAACATCGTTCCGGTAGAAGATGAAGATGTATCTAAAAACCTGGAACGAAGTTTCAAAAAGTCTGGTATCAGCATTATGACCAATGCCTCTGTTGAGTCAGTTGATAAATCGGGTGACATCTGCAAAGTAAATGTAAAAACAGCTACCGGAATGCAGGTTTTAGAAGCTGAAGTTGTACTTTCTGCAGTTGGTATCACTCCTAATATTGAAAATATCGGATTAGAAGAAGTTGGCGTTAAAACTGACAAAGGTCGTGTGGTAATCGATGAATTCTATCGTACCAACATTCCTGGAATTTATGCAATTGGAGATATTGTACCAGGTCAAGCTCTTGCTCACGTTGCGTCAGCCGAAGGTATTATTTGCGTTGAAAAAATTGCCGGCCACCATCCAGAGCCATTAAATTATAACAACATTCCTGGCTGTACTTATTGTACTCCTGAAATCGCATCAGTAGGCTTTACTGAAAAAGCTGCTAAAGAAGCGGGATATGAAATTAAAGTAGGCAAATTCCCATTCTCAGCATCGGGTAAAGCAAGCGCTGCCGGAGCAAAAGATGGCTTTGTGAAAGTTATCTTTGATGCCAAATACGGTGAATTCTTGGGCTGCCACATGATTGGAACCAATGTAACGGAAATGATTGCAGAAGCGGTTGTAGCTCGTAAACTTGAAACTACCGGACAAGAGATCCTTAAAGCTGTTCACCCTCACCCTACCATGAGTGAAGCCATTATGGAGGCAGCTGCAGATGCTTATGGTGAAGTAATTCACCTATAAGATAAAAACTAAAACTCTGAGTTTTAATTACTTCTTATTTTTTATAAAAAGGAGATGTTTAATTTGATAAATTATCCATCTCCTTTTTATATTTTGGACGCAAAATTTAGATCAAACTGTAATGCAAACAACAACGAAGTCATCTCTGTTTCTAACGTTCGTTCTCTTCTTATTCTCTGGTAACATTAATGCAAAAACAGGATTAAACAATGTAGAACATCGTATTTCTACAGTTAAAACTGTGACAAACATTGAGAATTTTGCCGGCAAATGGGTGCTTAATCAAATTCTTGACAAGGACAAAAAACCAACAACAGCCCTTCCGTTAAACAAAGTTGAATTAGAATTGATGTTGAGCGGTAAATGTAAAATCTCTTATGGTACCAATCAGGGAAGTACTGATTTTGCAGATATTGCATGGTCTACCAAAGATGTTTTCGGTGTTGAAAATGCCTGGATCAATAAAGATATTTTGGGAGATGCCAAACTATCGGGTTTCACTGCTCCGTTTCCTTTTTCACAATTCACTGGTCCAGTGTTAACTCCAGCTTCTGTAAATGGCGCTTCAGTTTTTGATCACTTAGAATGGATTGTAGTATTTAAAGGTGAACAATACACCGTTCAATTAAAGAAAGCAGCTTAATAACTATCTATTCTATATAGTTAAATAAACGCTCTGAGCAACTCAGGGCGTTTATTGTTTCTAACCTAATCAAAACTGAATCACTTTTCTTTTCAATGACTAACTTAGCCTTATGAAGTTACATACAATAGATACTGGTTATTTTAAGCTTGATGGAGGCGCAATGTTTGGCGTTGTGCCAAAAACAATCTGGCAACGAAGCAATCCTGCTGATGAAAACAATCTTTGTACCTGGGCAATGCGTTTGCTTTTAATCGAAAATGACAATCAACTAATTTTAGTCGATACAGGCATCGGAAATAAACAAGATGAAAAGTTTTTCAGTCATTATTACCTTCACGGAGCCGAAACACTTAATACCTCATTGCAAAAATTAGGTTTTAATAAAGATGATATCACTGATGTTTTTTTAACGCACCTTCATTTCGACCATTGTGGTGGTGCAATTGAACGAAGCGGAGAGAAGATGATTCCCGCTTTTAAGAATGCAACATTTTGGAGTAACCAAGATCACTGGAATTGGGCCGTACAACCTAACGATCGTGAAAAAGCATCTTTTTTGAAAGAAAATATCCTTCCAATCCAAGAAAGTGGACAATTAAAATTTATCAACCATAGTGAAGGTGTAAACTTCACGCAAGACTTTAAGGTGCGCTTTGTTTCAGGACACACCGATGCTATGATGCTCCCTCAAATCAACTACAAAGGAAAAACAGTGGTTTATTGTGCCGACCTGCTTCCCTCAATAGGCCATTTACCCATACCTTATGTTATGGCTTATGACACACGTCCATTGGAATCATTAAAGGAGAAAAAAGCTTTTTTAGAAGAGGCTGTTAAAAACGATTACATTCTGTTTTTTGAACACGACCCGATCAATGAATGCTGTACACTTCAACAAACTGAAAAAGGAATCCGGGTAAAAGATGTTTTTAAACTGAAAGATCTTTAAATCGAAAAATCTGCTTGTGTATAAGTATAAACTGCTTCATATACAAGCAGCTCTTTTATTGACAAAAAAGTATCAGTTTTGCAAACAAAGTATCACTATTGCTGCTCCATAGGCAAATTAAATACTGTGTTCAACCATCTTTTTTACAATAAATTTGTTTTTAAAAATTCCATTTAGTTATATTGCATATAATTATTAATCGCTCTCAAACAATATACTCCTATTTGCTTTGCTTGCTATAACTACCGTGTTATCTTTTTTTTAAATTTTTTAAAACATTTTTTACGCTTAGTCGTATAAGATGTATACTGTTTTGCGATTCCACGCCTAAATCAGCATTATTTTTCACTTAACGACACATAATGAGACAACTAAAGATCACTCAATCTATCACTAATCGTGAAAGTCAATCTTTAGACAAGTATTTACATGAGATCGGGAAAGTTGATCTGATTACCGCCGAAGAGGAGGTAATACTTGCCCAAAAAATTCGCGAAGGCGATCAAGTAGCCTTAGAGAGGCTTACAAAAACTAATTTACGTTTCGTGGTATCTGTTGCCAAGCAATACCAAAATCAGGGACTAACTCTTGGCGATTTAATCAATGAAGGTAACTTAGGCCTTATCAAAGCTGCAAAGCGTTTTGATGAAACTAAGGGTTTCAAATTTATTTCATACGCCGTTTGGTGGATCCGTCAGTCAATTCTGCAGGCTATTGCAGAGCAATCTCGTATCGTCCGTTTGCCATTAAACCAGGTTGGTTCGCTTAGCAAAATCAGCAAAGCATATTCAAAATTGGAACAGGAATACGAGCGTGAGCCTTCACCTGAAGAACTTGCTGACATTTTAGAAACAACCGTTGATAAGATTTCTGACACGTTGAGTAACTCTGGCCGCCATGTTTCAATGGATGCCCCATTTGTTCAAGGTGAAGAAAACACTTTATTAGACGTTTTGGAGAACACTGATACTGCTGCTACAGACAGTATGCTGATCAGTGAATCACTTTCTGAAGAAATTAAACGTGCATTATCAACTCTTACCGAACGCGAAAGAGAAATTATTGTACTTTTCTTTGGTTTAGGATCAAACCATCCACTTTCGTTAGAAGAGATTGGTGAGAAATTTAATTTGACCCGTGAGCGTGTACGCCAAATTAAAGATAAAGCGTTACAACGTTTACGTCATACATCAAGAAGTAAGATCCTTAAATCATACTTAGGATAAAGATTTTTTGACACTTATATTGAAAAGTCCTGATTGAACATCAGGACTTTTCTTATTTTTGGCGCACCAATCAATTCATTATTTCCTTGCATTATGAAGCATAAGTATGAGTCGGAGCTCAGCTCCTGGATTCAAAAAGAAAAGAAAGCTTTAGAGCTTATTAACATCGTAGGAAAATTATGGTACGACAAATCCATCGAACTGGTTATTTTCCGCAAACCCATTATCGACATTGGCTCAAGTGAAATTCTTAAAAATCACTTATATGCCAGAGATATCAGCCAAAAAGAAATTACCATTGAAGAAACCTTAGGCTTGGCCAAAGAAATCGAAAAGATTGAAATGGCTCCTTCCCGCATCGATTTAGGTCGACTGGCTGAAGAATGGCTTGAAGAAAAACAATGGTTTGATACAATGGGAGGCTTCATAAAAGCAAAGCTTGCAGCTCACATTGGCAAAAACAAAATTGACTTAAAGCCAAAGGATGTTGTACTTTATGGTTTTGGCCGTATTGGACGCATTGCTGCTCGTGAGCTTATTGTACAGGCCGGAAAAGGTGAACAACTTCGCTTAAGAGCAATTGTTACCCGCAGCAACAGCGATGAAGACATTATCAAACGTGCAGAATTATTGCGTACCGATTCAGTTCACGGTCCTTTCTATGGAACAATTGTAGAAGATCTGGCCAACAAAGCCTTAATCATCAACGGTCAAACGGTGAATATGATTGCTGCTAAAGATCCTTCAGAAATTGATTACACCAAGTATGATATTCACAATGCTTTGATCATTGACAATACTGGCATTTCACGCGACCGCGAAGGCTTAGGAAAACATTTAAAAGCAAAAGGAGCTGAAAAAGTATTACTTACAGCTCCTGGTAAAGGTGATTTGCCTAATATTGTTTTTGGTGTAAATCAACTTGAGTTTAATGGAACTGAAACTATTTTTTCAGCAGCTTCATGTACCACTAACGCTATTGTTCCGGTATTAAAAATCGTAAGCGAGAAATTTGGTATCGAAAAAGGACATATAGAAACAGTACACTCTTATACCAACGATCAGAATTTACTGGATAATTATCACAAAAAATCTCGTCGTGGTCGTTCAGCGGCTTTAAACCTCGTTATTACTGAAACTGGTGCAGATAAAGCTGTGTCTAAAGTATTACCTCAACTTGCAGGAAGATTAACAGGCAATGCTGTACGAGTACCTACTCCTAACGTTTCTTTGGCAATCTTAAACTTAACATTAAATAAGAAAATCTCTAAAGATGATATCAACCACGCCTTGAAACATGAGTCATTCCATGGTGAGTTGGTCGAGCAAGTAGAATTCTCTATTTCTAATGAATCGGTTTCAAGTGATATGATCGGCAATTCGCACGCGTCTATTGTCGACGGCCCAGCAACTATTGTATCGAAAGATGGTAAATCAGTTGTATTGTATGTTTGGTATGATAACGAATATGGTTATACACGCCAGGTAATTCGTTTAGCTAAACACATTGCCGGTGTTATCCGTTTGAGATACTATTAGAAGATGATTACACCGATTTAAAGGTGATTACATAGATTACAGGTAAAGCCTTTCGAAATAATCGAAAGGCTTTGCTGTTTTAGGATTATACAGACACCTCTACATCGGTGTAATCATTATTAATCAGTGGAATCCCCAAAATTAATATTCAGGCTGTACAGGTTTATTTCTTAATATATTCTCAATACTTCCCATTACTTTTTCGGTAAGCTTGGGCAATACCTCAATTGCCCCCAGATTTTGCTTTAGCTGATCAACTTTTGAAGCTCCCAAAATAACTGTGCTTACATTCGGATTCTTTAAACACCAGGCTAATCCCAATTGAGCCATTGGAATCTCCAGTTTATCAGCAACCTGGCCAAGTCTTTTTACTTTTTCAATCCGATCTTTAACAAGGGTTCGGTTTTTCAACCAGTCCATGCCCTCGATATGTAAACGGGTATCTTTAGGATCAGCGTTATTGTATTTACCCGACAACAGACCTGAAGCTAAAGGTGACCAAATAGTGGTTCCCAAACCAAAATCCCGGAATAATAAAGAATACTCTTTTTCAAGTTTTTCGCGCTCGAACATATTATACTGCGGTTGTTCCATCAATGGACCGATTAATCCGTTTTTAGCGGCATAATAATGCGCTAAAGCGATCTCTACCCCACTCCATTCCGAAGTTCCCCAATACAAGATCTTACCCTGTTGAATCAAGGTATTCATTGCTTGAACAGTTTCTTCAATAGGCGTATTTTTATCAGGCCGGTGACAGAAAAACAAATCAAGGTAATCAACTTGCAAACGTTTTAATGCAGCATCGCAAGCCTCAAAAATATGCTTGCGTGACAAGCCCCTTTGATTAGGCAGATCTTTTTCCCATCCGAAGAAAACCTTACTCGAAACAGTATATGAGCTTCGAACCCAATCTTTTGATTTTAATATTTTGCCCAACACTTCTTCGGCTTTTCCTCTGGCATAAATTTCAGCTCCGTCGAAAAAATTCACCCCATGCTCATAGGCTGTACTCAAAAGAGTGTCTGCAGTTTTGTCGTCTATTTGTTTTCCAAAAGTTAGCCAGGTACCAAATGACAAGGCACTTATTTGTAATCCTGACTTCCCTAATCTTCTGTATTCCATATATTTAATTTAAGTAGTATTGATAACTAAATTTATTCAAATTTCTATCACTCTCTCCTATTATCATTCCTATTTTTGCCACTCTCCAATTAAACATCACATCAATAGCAAATGCAGAATAAACGCAAAGAATATATAGTTGTTTTAACACTTGGCTTATTAACGGCTCTCGGCCCATTTTCTATCGACATGTATTTGCCTGCATTTCCTGCACTTGCCTCATCACTAAATAGTTCCATTGACCATATTCAGTTATCCCTAACTAGTTTTTTTATTGGTATTTCCATCGGGCAATTAATTTATGGGCCGCTAACCGATCGCTTTGGAAGAAAAAAACCATTAATAATTGGATTAACGATTTACTTGCTCGCTTCATTATGCAGTTTATGGGTTCATAATGCCGAACAACTTATTGCTTTAAGATTTATGCAGGCCTTAGGTGCTTGTGCCGGAATGGTTGTTTCACGAGCGATGGTTCGTGATATTTTCCCCTTAACTGAATCGGCAAGAGTATTTTCAAGCCTAATGTTAGTAATGGGAATTGCGCCTGTTATTGCTCCTACTGTTGGAGGATTTATGCTAAAATGGAGTAACTGGCAGGCTATCTTTCTAACATTAGCGCTCATCTCATTTTTAATGCTATTGATGACGATTTTTGCTTTACCTGAAAGTAAAACTCCTGATAAAACTATTCAATTAAAACCGGGGGCAATTTTTAAAGAATATTGGCTGGTATTGCAAAACAGCATTTTCCTGAAATATTGCTTACTCGGAAGTTTAGTTTCGGCTGGTTTATTTTCATACATAGCCGGCTCTCCTTTTTTGGCAATGAAGATCTATCATATTTCTGCTGAAAACTACGGATTGCTATTTGGCCTAAATGCCATTGGGATAATTGGAGGTAGTCAGGTAAACCGTTTCTTATTAAAACGATTTGAAAGTGTGGAAATCATTAAAGTAATGACGACAGTTATGCTTGTTTGTGGATTATTGCTTCCTATTGCCGCCTATTTGAATGCCCCAATGGTAGTTGTACTAACCATTCTATTTTGTTATATCTCTTGTTACGGTTTCATCAACCCGAATGCTTCGGCTATTGCACTTTCTCCATTTATCAAAAATGCTGGATTTGCCTCCGCCCTGTTAGGCTCAACTCAGATGTTATTCGGAGTTCTGGCCTCTGCAAGCATTAGCTTTTTTCATAACGGAACCGAAATGCCAATGATGATAATAGTTTGTATTTGTGGTTTAGCTGTATTTACAATCAGCCGAAAAACTGCAAAGGAACAAATTGAAATCGCTTAATACTGATATCTCTCCAGAATAACCGATTTTATAACAGCGTCTCTCAGATCAAAGTCAACATGTTCTTCATGGTCTTTGTATTGTTCAAAAGGTTCAAACTTGTGATCATGTTTGCTATGGGCAGCTTTGGCGCGCAATACCTCTTGTGGTTGCTGTTCAATATTTGAGTAATCGGTCGTCTTTATCCTTGCTGGCTTAACTTCGTTGGTTTCCACCTTAACAACCGGTTTTTCATATTTAGGCTCTCTGTAATCTCTTTTATACTGAGATTCGGCAGGCTGATCTGTTTTAGTAGATGGAATCTCCATAAACTCTTCCATGATTACTTCAAACGGAGACTTTTTTACTGGTGGAGGGCCAACTGTTTGATAAGGAGTAGCACTTTTAGCAGTTCTTGGTAGTCCGGCAGGTGCTGACCATGTTGGTTTAGTAGGCTCATTTTGTTGAGTTCTCGTCGATTCTCGCTTTGGAGCTGGAGATTGGGATTTTTTATTCTTATTTGCCTGGTTGATTCCTCTCAGAATTGCAATAATGGCGAATATGATAAACGGAATAAACTCTTTTAATTTCTCCATGAATGATGTGTATAAAAAAATTGTGCTAAAAATGATTTAGTAAATATATTTAAACCCTTTGAGCACACAAAAACATTCTGCTAAATTCGCAGTCCTTTAAAACAGGTATGAAGCATGGCAGTAATCAGGATACTGTTATTCGGAAAGAGATACTTCCTGCTCAAAATTAACCAGTTAAAATTGCATGAAATTAACAAAACTCGAAGTACGGGGATTTAAGAGTTTCGGAGATAAGATAACCATCAACTTCGATGAGGGCGTTACGGCTATTGTAGGGCCGAACGGCTGTGGAAAGTCGAATGTAGTTGACTCTATCCGTTGGGTATTGGGTGAACAAAGTGCCAAATACCTCCGCTCGGATAAAATGGAGAACATTATCTTCAATGGTTCTAAAACACGTAAACCCAGCAACCTTGCTGAGGTTTCCCTTACTTTCGACAATACAAAAAACGTATTACCAACCGATTTTAGCACGGTTACCATTACTCGTAAACTGTACAGAACCGGTGAGAGTGAATACCGTTTAAACGACGTTACCTGCCGATTGAAAGACATTACCGATTTGTTTCTCGACACTGGAATTGGCCCTGACTCCTACTCGATCATCGAATTAAAGATGATTGAAGAGATGTTGAACAATAAAGATGGATCGCGTCGTAATTTATTTGAAGAAGCTTCGGGTATTTCAAAATATAAAATCCGTAAAAAACAGACTTTCAATAAACTAAAAGATACCGAAGCCGATTTAAATCGTGTTGAAGATATTTTATTCGAGATTGAAAAGCAGCTAAAAACGCTTGAAACCCAGGCCAAGAAAACCGAGCGTTACTATCGTTTAAAAGAACAATACAAAGAAGCTAGTACGCAATTGGCTACGTTCCGGATTCAGTCTTTTAAATCATCATTAGAAGAGATTGAAAAACAGGAACTCAACCATAATGACCAGCGCCTTGGTTTACAAACCGAAAGCGATAAAATTGAAGCACAGGTTCAGGTAGAAAAAACGGATACGTTAATCAAAGAGAAAAACCTGTCGGTTCAGCAAAAAACCACCAACGATTTTGTGAACGGCATTCGCCAGTACGAAAACGAGAAGAAGGTTAAGAATGAGCAGCTAAAATACCTCCAGGAAAAAGAAGGTCGTTTGTCAGCCGAATTGGTAAACGATAAAAACTGGCTTGAAGGTGCTAAAGAAACCTTGTTACAATTAGAAGAAAGCAGAGCTACTGAACAAGAAAGCTTAAATACTATTCAGCGCATTCTGGAAGACCTTAAATTTGAATTGGAGGATAAGAAAACAGAGCAAACTGAGCTAAAAACCCAGGTTGACAGCTTAACCACCAAAAGCAGAAGCTTGCAGGATGATATTTACAAAATTGAAAAAGAACGTGACATTCTTGAAATTCAATTTGAATCACTTCAACAGGAATTAAACCGAAACGAAGGCGAAACCCAGCAAAAACAACAGGAGCTTGATGAATTTAATGCAGCTATCAAGCGCACGAATGAAGCTTTCGTCGGGAAAGAAGAAGAACTGAACAAAGCTATAGCCGAAGAAGAGGCCCTGCAGCAACGCATTGTTGAGACCGAAACAGAGCTACAACAAACTAAAGATAAAATTTCGCAGGAAGGCCGTACGCTCGATGCAAAACAAAATGAATATAACCTTACCAAAAGTTTGGTTGACAATTTGGAAGGTTACCCTGAATCGATTAAGTTTTTGCGTAAGAACGCAAGTTGGGCTAAAAATGCTCCCCTCCTTTCGGATGTTTTCTTTTGTAAGGAAGATTATCGTATTGCGATTGAGAATTACCTCGAGCCTTACATGAACTATTATGTGGTTCAAAATCATGATGAAGCATTAGCGGCCATTAAACTATTAAGCGATGCAGCCCGAGGACGAGCCAACTTCTTTATTCTCGATTCATTTGCTGCTTTTGATGCGAAAGAAATCAAATCTGCTCCTGAAAACTGTATTCCTGCACTTTCGATCATCGAATCGGAAGAGAAATATCAGCGACTTTGTTCGTTCTTATTGAACAACGTTTTTATGGCTGAAAAGGATGAAGAAAACACTATTAAAGCTAACTCTGGCAACGAAAGTGTAATTCTAAGTAAATCGGGGCGCTACTCTAAAACTCGTTTTAGCATGGCCGGTGGTTCGGTTGGTTTGTTTGAAGGAAAGCGTATTGGACGGGCAAAGAACCTGGAAGTTTTACAAAAAGAAATAACCAAACTCCAAGCATTAATCACTGAGTTAAAAGGCAAGTCGGAGTTTTTAACAGAAGACCTTCAACGATTAAAAGGCAGCACTAAAGCTGCAGTTATTGGGCAGTTGCGTCAGGAATTAAACAAACTGAACAACGAACTGGTTACATTGGAAGCTCGTCAGGAGCAACATAAAAGCTTTATCAGCAATTCTAATCTGCGTAAGGAAGATATTGAGTTAAAAATCAATAGTTATCGTAAACAACTTGCTGAAATTAACCCTCAGGTTGATGAATTAACAGTTCAAAAAGAAGATACTTTAAAACGCCTGAATACACTTCAGTATGAGTTCAATATTATTTCTGAAAGTGTAACCAAGTATTCAAGCAATTTCAATAACCAAAACATCGCGTTTCACCAGCAACAAAATAAGCTTTCGGTTATTTTAAAAGATATCGAATATAAAAACAGTCAATCGAAAGTAGCCAGCGAACGTATTGAAAAAAATCAGACTGAGCTGAGTGATGCAAAACATAAAATAGCCGAATTACTACAAAACTCTGATGAGGGTGATGAAAATCTTTTGGCTATGTATGAACAGAAAGAGAGTCTTGAAAAAGCCTTGGCTGAAGCCGAGGAGGATTATTATAAGTCAAAAGGAAAGATCAATGAGCTGGAGTCATTCTTAAATGAGCTCCGCAGAAAGAAAGATAATGTTGAAGCACTTGTTAATCAATTACGGGATAAGAAAACCCATTTGATGATCGACATGAATGCGTTGAAAGAGCGTTTGTCGGTTGAGTTCAGCATTGAAATTGATGATTTGATGGAGCAACCTTTGCCCGAAGAAAATGAAGAGGAGCTGAAACAAAAAACCGATAAGATTAAAAATCAGCTCGACAACTTCGGTTCTATCAACCCAATGGCCATGGAAGCTTACAATGAGATGAATGAACGTTATTTGTTCATTATCACTCAAAAACAAGACTTGATTGATGCTAAAAACTCATTGATGGACACTATTAATGAGATTGACGGAACTGCAAAAACACAGTTTTTTGATGCTTTCATGCAAATCAGGGATAATTTCCAAAAGGTGTTCCGCTCGTTATTTAATGAAGAAGATTCATGTGATTTGGTATTGGTTGATCCAAACGATCCATTGGAATCGGATATTGAGATTATTGCTCGCCCTAAAGGTAAACGTCCATTAACCATTAATCAGCTTTCTGGTGGCGAGAAAACCCTAACAGCTACGGCAATTCTCTTCTCGTTATACTTATTGAAACCAGCTCCATTCTGTATTTTCGATGAGGTGGATGCACCTTTGGATGATACCAATATCGATAAGTTCAATAACATCATTCGTAAATTTTCTGATCAATCGCAATTCATTATTGTTTCACACAATAAACGTACAATTGCAAGCACCGATATTATTTACGGGGTAACTATGGTTGAGCAAGGAATTTCCCGCGTTGTTCCGGTGGATTTACGTAATATGGAGAATGTAGCATAAAGCTCATAAAATAGCTAAACCAAAAGGTTTCTATAAAGTATCAATCATTTGAACTTTATAGAAACCTTTTTCATTTTTCAATTAATAACTTTATCTGCAATGGAACCGACCTTCTTCGCTACCCCAGCCGATTTTAGAAAATGGCTTGAACATCATCACCAAACCGAAACAGAGCTTTTGGTTGGATTTTACAAGGTTGATTCTGGAAAGCCTAGCATTACCTGGTCCGAATCTGTTGATCAGGCCTTGTGTTTTGGCTGGATAGACGGTGTTCGTAAATCATTGGGCAAAGAAAGTTATACCATTCGTTTTACTCCCCGAAGACCCTCAAGCATTTGGAGTGGCATAAACATTAAAAAGGTGGAAGAGCTCACCAAACAAGGTCTAATGCAATCTGCAGGGCTTGCTGCATTTGAAAAAAGAACGGAAGCCAAATCTCGGATTTATTCATTTGAAAAGGATCCTGTTGATCTTAGCGCTGAGTTTGAGAAAAAGTTTAAAGCGAATTCGAAAGCATGGGACTATTTTCAGTCACAAGCTCCCGGTTACAAAAAACAGGTTACCCACTGGGTTATGGATGCCAAACAGGAAGCAACAAAACTTAAGCGTTTAGAAACATTGATAGCAAAAAGCGCTACCGGAGAAAGACGTTAAAGGCTTAATGTTTTGGTTAACACATTAAAGAACTAAGCAAATACCCTTATTTAAATTGATTATTGAATCCGAATTAAACATATTTGGTCAGACACCTAATCAATTCATTCTAATAATATGAAAAAGAAGATTCTATACGGATTGCTTATTCTATTGGTTATTATCCAATTCATCAGGCCAACTAAAAATCAAAGTAACTCTATTTCAGCTAATGATATTTCAAAGCATTACTCGGTTCCTAGCGATGTTCAGGAGTCGTTAAAAGTTGCCTGCGCCGACTGTCATAGTAATAATACCAATTATCCCTGGTACACCAATATACAACCTGTGGGATGGTGGATGCAACACCACGTGAACGAGGGAAAAGAACACTTAAACTTCTCAGAGTTTATCGGCTATTCTCCTAAAAAGGCTAACCATAAATTGAAAGAAGTTATAGAGTCACAAGAAGAAGGCTGGATGCCATTAGAATCTTACCTCTGGATTCATAACGATGCAAAGTTAACCAAAGAACAAAAAGGTGCTATTATAGCATGGGCCAAAACTACACAACAGCAAATTCAAACAGCCAATCCAGGTGTAGACTTTACCTCGAAGAAATAGTTACTGATTACAGTCGGCAGTCTTCAGTAGGCAGTTAGCAAGAGCAATTCCACTACCATTATAGTTTGCTGCCTGGGTACTGCTGATTACCAACAGGAAACCCTTCCAATTACGCGTTAAAACACCTATCTTTGCAGGCTGAATTTTTTGTCATGCTAGATACAAACAGATATATAGAATTGATGGCTCCTGCCGGTAACTTCGAATCGTTACAGGCGGCTATCGACAATGGTGCTGATTCCGTTTATTTTGGTGTTGAGCAATTGAATATGAGAGCGGTGTCTTCCATCAACTTTGTTTTGGAAGATATCCCTGAAATTGTTGCCCGTTGTGCTCCGAAAGGAATTCGTACGTATATCACCCTAAATACCATTGTTTACGACCATGACATGAACATGGTTAAAAACATTGTTGGCGAAGCCAAAAAGCATGGTATTACCGCAATTATTGCGGCTGATCATGCTGTTATTGCATACGCCAGAAGCATTGGTATGGAAGTACATATTTCAACCCAGGTAAACGTTACCAATGTTGAAACTGTTAAGTTCTATGCCCTATTTGCCGATACAGTGGTCCTGAGTCGTGAATTAAGCCTTAACCAGATTAAAAAGATTACTGACGCGATTGAAAAAGAGCAAATCAAAGGTCCTTCTGGGAAATTGGTTGAGATTGAGATCTTTGGTCATGGAGCACTTTGTATGGCAGTTTCAGGTAAATGTTACTTAAGCCTTCACACACATAATTCATCAGCTAACCGTGGTGCTTGTCGCCAGAATTGCCGTAAGAAATACACTGTTACCGACGAAGATGGTATTCAACTTGAGATCGACAATGAATACATCATGTCTCCTCAGGATTTATGTACCATTGATTTTCTTGATAAAGTTTTAGATGCTGGTGTAAGCGTACTAAAAATTGAAGGACGTGGCCGTGCAGCAGATTACGTGGCAACTACTATTAAATGTTACCGAGAAGCGATTGACGCATACAAGGAAGACACTTATTCAAAAGAAAAGGTAGAAAACTGGATGGAGCGCTTAGCTACTGTTTATAATCGTGGTTTCTGGAGTGGTTATTACTTAGGTCAGGAATTAGGCGAATGGACGAAAGACCATCCAGGTTCACATGCAACTCGTAAGAAGTTATTTGTTGGCACTGGCGAGCATTATTTTACTAAAGCTGGAATAGCACAGTTTAAACTCGAAGCTTTTGATATTAAAATTGGTGATAAAATGCTGATCACGGGCCCTACTACAGGTGTTAAAGAGTTCGATATTGATAAATTAATGGTAAATGACATCTTTGCTGATCAAGCGGTAAAAGGAGATCAGGTTACCATTCCATTGGATTTCAAAATCCGTAAATCTGACAAATTATATAAGTTAGTAGAAGCTTAGTCAATAAATTGCGGGTTGCACATTTCGAGTTTCGAATTATCAATTACAAAATAATTAACTCGAAATATGTAACCCGCAACTCGTAATATTTCAAATGGTTATCATCACCTTACAACGCGACAAGTGCATTGGCTGTAATTATTGCGCAGAATTGGATCCCGAGCACTTTCGAATGTCAAAAAAAGACGGAAAATCAAACCTTTTACATTCAGTAGATAAAAAAGGATTTCATACCGTTCGCGTACCTCATGATTTTGTATTCGAACAAGTTGAAATTGCTGCAAACGCTTGCCCGGTACGAATTATTAAAGTCAGCAAGATTTAACTTATCAACTCTTTATAAAGAGAAAGTCAGCTCAAATGCGTTGACTTTCTCTTTATTAAACTATATCTTAACCAGTTCCGATATCGGAATAAAATCTATTTCCGAAAGCTTAAAAGTTGTCTTTCCAACCATCACAATTGATTGGTTTAATAATTCATTCTCTGTTAAAAGTTTAGTTATCGTTGACGGAATATCATTAGGTTCCGTTTCTTCAACAAAATATACTTTTAAATAAGCTTCAAGTCCATTCCATTCAATCTGCTTGATCTTATTTAATTGCTCTTCAGGATCGCCTTTTGTAACAATAAAAATCTGTTTTCTGTCGGCCACCAGTGTTTGCATAAACTCAAGTGTTTGCTGAAACATTAATAGTTTTAATGGCAAACGGGCAATTCTAAAAAGACGTTCAAAGTTTTCCTTAAATTCCGGAGTAATGGCAAAATGATCAATCGTAGCATCAATCAACTCGGAACGAGACATAGTTCCATGCTTATTCACCAAAAAGTCTAAGATTCGTTTCCCTTCATGAATCCCCGGAAAGGTGAATTCCATAAACTGTCCAAAGAGATAATATACCTGGAGATCATAATCTTTGGAAGGAAAAATAACGTTATCTAATTCAAAAATATAAGCGGTTTTATTCGGAAACCTATCAATCAACTCCTGCATCTTAATCAAGTTTGTTTAGTTCGTTTGTTATATACGTTACTAGTTTGTCGCCCGTATTGAGCTTGTGAATTAATTTATGGAGGAAATAGCCCTTTTCAGTTTGCGTAAACTGCAATTCGAAACAACCGTTTAAGTTGAGCACCGTCCCAATTTCCTTCGCAATTTCAGGGAGAATAGCAGAAGGTTCATCATCTGTTATCAACTCTCCATCATTAAAATACGCAGTAAAATATCCTTGCTGACCTTCTAAATGTTCGGAGAGAAAAAGTGCAGGAAAATTATCGGCCGCTACTATTTTTGATAGTTGAGTATAGCTGATCAGTGGGTTTTCAATATCCGGAAAAATCGAATAATAAGCATCCACCCTATCGTCTACAATCCGGTAATCAGAAGAAGCATTATTCGTACAAGGCTCAACCTTTACCTGTTTTGACGGATAACCCAATTGGAGCATGGATGCAGCAAACCCTTCAAACTTTTCAAGTTTTCTGAATGCAGGAACCGCGATACGTGCTGCAGATAAACTAGAAAATAAGATTTCCTTATCAGCAAGAATATCCCACTCAGCTTTATTCGGACAAGCAATTACGATCCCGTATTCACCAAAAAGTGTCTTAGCTGGGGCTAACAAGCCTATTTCGTCGAAAAGTTGAGGAACAACGATTTTGAAGTCATTATCCAAACAGATTTTTAGGATTTTATGGGCAAATGCCATATCAGTGATGTTCGGAATTTGAACAAAACGTTCTCCTGTTAAAGCGCTTGAATCGGCCAGATAAACAGAATATTTTAAAGAAAGGGTATTGTAAAGCTCTTCGGTTTGAACTTGTTGAGCTCCGGTAAGCAATAGTTTAATTTGCGACATGCAAAACAGATTTGATTTATAACTTGGCAGTTTCTTTAGAGTAAACTATTTTACCATCTTTCATCATCAACTCGCGGTCAGCCATGCCTGCTAATTCTTCATTATGTGTAACCACTATAATTGTTTGGTTAAATCGATCTCTCAAATCAAAAAACAATCGATGTAACTCTTTGGCATTCGTAGAATCTAAATTACCAGAGGGCTCATCGGCCAGTAAAATAGCGGGTTGATTTATTAAAGCACGTGCAACAGCAACCCTTTGCTGCTCTCCGCCCGAAAGTTCGGAAGGTTTATGATTAAGCCGATGACTTAAGCCCAGCAATTCTAAAAGTTCGGTTGCATATTTTTCAGCCTCTGCTTTCGATTTATTAGCAATAAATGCAGGAATGCAAACATTTTCGAGCGCTGTAAACTCGGGCAGTAAATGATGA
The DNA here is from genome assembly GCF_023914155.1 of Solitalea agri. Lineage (GTDB taxonomy): Bacteria > Bacteroidota > Bacteroidia > Sphingobacteriales > Sphingobacteriaceae > Solitalea > Solitalea agri. The sequence continues at coordinate 179,174 of NZ_JAMWYS010000006.1, forward strand.
AATTGAAAGATAAATCCAATTTTTTGGTTTCGAAACGAACTTAAGCTATTCGATTTCAGCTTTGAAACATCAATACCATCAAGAATCAATGAGCCATTGTCGGCATTATCTAATGTTCCAACAATATGTAATAAAGTACTTTTTCCGGCGCCAGAGGCTCCAACAATAGAAACCACTTCTCCTTTTTTAACATGAAGATCAACTCCTTTGAGGATTTCAAGCTTTCCGTATGACTTATGAATATTGTTGGCTATTAGCATAGCTCAAAAATAGAAAAATTGAATTACTAATAAATTTTACTTGCTTACTGTTGCATGCTTATCATGTATTTTGCTTAGAAGTTTATGATCAAGCGCAAATGTTCCAAAAGGCAGCAAAGAGGCGATGAAAGCTAAGAATGATCTTCCAGCTTTCCATTGAAACTCAAGAACCACCTGAATCAACAATAAAACATAGGCAACAAACAACAAACCATGAAACCAGCCACAAACTTTCACCAATTGTGGGTAGTGCAATATGTATTTAACAGGCATTGCAACAAACATCAATAATAAAAATGAAACACCTTCTAAAAAGGCAATGGCCCTAAATCGGCCAATTAAGCTTTGACTGTATTTTTTAAGCATTCGACTAAATTTTGTACGCAATTATAATCAGCACAACACTTTATCTGTTAATCGATCTGGAAATATGACATATAAATTATATTAAGGCAGACTTAGCAATATTTTATTATCAAAACCAGCAGTGAAAGCATCTACCCAAAAATTATTAAATTTAATATAAATACACGCTCTATGTTAAAATCGATCTATAAGTGGTTAATCTTATTGATTATTTTATCTTCTTGTTCAAATGAAAGCAAGGATAAAAAAATTGATCATTCAGTTAATGATTCATCAGCTAGGGTTAATGAGTTGGCAGACACTTTGGTCATAGATAAGTATGTAAAAGAGATAAAGTCAAAAACCCCGGAGCTTACCTATAAACGAAGCTTGCAATATATATTAGGTGATTACACTTTTGATGTTAGTGTTTATTTTAAAGATGGAAAACAGGTTGTGTATGTTGAGGACGGACATCGTTCTGAACAGGACTACCGGCGTTTAAATGTTTTTCTCAAAGACGAAAAACCAATCTATGCTGAACTCGCGGAAAAAATTACCATGGGAAGCAATAACGAATTCAGAGAGGCAAAAGTCTATTTCAATCAAAAATTGGAGATACTAAAAGCATTAGAACGAAAAACAAGCAAAGAAAATAAAATACAAGACATTCCCTTTGTTCCATTTAAGCCCGATACTACTGGATACTCTGCAAAGACCAATTTCTTTAGACGTGCAGTTGACTGTACCGGCGAATTCGATCTGCCTTTTGAAAAAATTGAAAAAAAAGACAACAAAGAATACCTGATCCTGGGAAAAGACGACCCCAATACCTACCACGTAAAACTTTTAATCGAAAAATCAGACTCTACCATTAAAAAACTAAAGTCCTCACCAATAGCTTTTAAAGGAAAGAAAATTGATTTGGAGTGGGAGTATAAAAACAGTAAAGGTTATGAACAATTAGTTTATAAAAGCGGTAAAATTTTATAATTAAAACCGAAAATAAACTGAAATTAAAAATTTGTTTGTAGGTTTTAAAAATAAGCGATAAATACTACTTTTACGGCGCAAAAGAAATACGCCTCTTGTGGTGTATTTCCCGAAAAAAGAAAAATTATCCGCAGATGAACATTCACGAATACCAGGGGAAATCCATTCTCAAAAGTTTTGGAGTTCGCATTCAGGAAGGCATTGTTGCCGATACTCCTGAACAAGCAGTTGAAGCAGCTAAACAATTACAAGCCGAAACCGGAACAGGCTGGTGGGTAGTTAAAGCCCAAATTCATGCCGGTGGCCGTGGTAAAGGCGGAGGTGTTAAGCTAGCCAAATCGTTAGATGATGTTAAATCATTATCTGAGCAGATTATTGGTATGCAATTGATTACTCCACAAACAGGCCCTCAAGGTAAAAAAGTAAACAAAGTTTTGATCGCTCAGGATGTTTATTATCCTGGAGAGAGCAATACTTCTGAGTTTTACATGAGTGTTTTGTTAGATCGTGCTAAAGGTCGTAATATCATCATGTACTCTACCGAAGGTGGTATGGACATTGAAGAAGTTGCAGAACACACACCAGAAAAAATCTTTAAAGAAGAAATTGATCCTAAAGTAGGCTTGCAAGGGTTTCAGGCTCGCAAAATTGCTTTCAACTTAGGTTTATCAGGCGAAGCTCATAAAGACATGGTGAAATTTGTTGCTGCTTTATACAAAGCTTACGAAGCAACTGATTCATCGATGTTCGAGATCAACCCTGTATTAAAAACTTCTGACAATAAAATTTTAGCTGTTGACGCTAAGGTAAACCTTGACGAAAACGCTTTATATCGTCATGCCGACATCGCAGCAATGCGCGATGAGACAGAAGAAGATCCTACTGAAGTTGAAGCTGGTAAATCGAACCTTAACTACGTTAAATTAGATGGTAACGTTGGTTGTATGGTTAACGGTGCCGGTTTAGCAATGGCTACCATGGATATCATCAAATTAGCTGGTGGTGAGCCTGCTAACTTCCTTGATGTAGGAGGAACTGCTTCTGCAAAAACTGTTGAGGCTGCTTTCCACATCATCTTGAAAGATCCTAACGTTAAAGCTATTTTGATCAACATCTTCGGTGGTATCGTACGTTGCGACCGCGTTGCTCAAGGTGTTATCGATGCTTACCAAAACATTGGTAATATTCCAGTTCCAATTATTGTACGTTTACAAGGAACGAATGCTGTTGAAGCTAAAAAACTGATCGACGAATCGGGATTGAAAGTTTACTCAGCTATTCAGTTGAAAGACGCTGCTGAACTTGTTACTAAGGTTTTAGCATAATCGCAATTGGTTAATGGATCATAGTTAATGGTCTAAATAACTCATTGATTAAAATAAATTACACAGCAGTTTATAGTGAAAACCTATAACTGCTGTTAATCATTATAGACATGGCCATAATCCATGATCTATGAACTATCTACAAATTACATTACAATGGTAAAAAGAACACGCATCAAAGAAGTTCTCGATTCAACTGCTTACGGATCGGAGGTTACTATCAAAGGTTGGGTGCGCACTTTCCGCAACAACCAATTCATCGCACTCAATGACGGGTCGACCATTAATAATATTCAAGCGGTTGTTGATTTTAATAATACCGATGAATCGTTGTTGAAACGCATTACCACCGGTGCGGCTGTTTCTGTTACCGGCGAATTGGTTGAATCATTAGGTAAAGGCCAAAAAGTTGAAATTAAAGCGAAGAGCGTAGAGATTTTAGGTGATTGTGATCCGGAAACGTATCCAATTCAGCCTAAAAAACATAGCCTTGAATTTTTACGTGAAAATGCCCATTTGCGTTTCCGTACTAATACTTTTGGTGCAGTTTTCCGCGTTCGCCACGCATTGGCATTTGCAGTTCACGAGTTCTTTAACAAAAAAGGATTTGTGTACATGCACACTCCAATCATCACTGCTTCCGACGCTGAAGGCGCAGGTGAAATGTTCAAAGTAACCACTCTTGAATTGGGTAACCCTCCTCGCAATGAGGCTGGTGAAATCGATTTTAAGCAAGATTTCTTTGGACGTGCCACTAACTTAACAGTTTCTGGGCAGTTGGAAGGTGAATTGGCGGCAATGGCCTTTGGTGAGATATACACCTTCGGTCCTACTTTCCGTGCTGAAAATTCAAATACCACTCGTCACCTGGCGGAGTTTTGGATGATTGAGCCGGAAATGGCATTCTATGATTTAGTAGATAACATGAACCTTGCAGAAGTGTTCATTAAATATGTGATCGGTTATGTGCTTACAAATAACCGTGAGGATTTAGAATTCCTTGGACAACGTTTAGTAGAAGAGGAAAAACAAAAACCTCAGAACGAACGCAGTGAATTAGGTTTAATTGAAAAATTAGAGTTTGTTACTAACAACGATTTCGAGCGCGTTACTTACACAGAGGCTATCGATATTCTGAAAAACTCTAAACAAAATAAAAACAAGAAGTTCCAGTACCTGATTGAAGATTGGGGAGCTGATCTACAATCGGAGCACGAGCGTTACTTGGTAGAAAAACACTTTAAAAAGCCGGTAATTTTAACTGATTATCCTAAAGACATTAAATCGTTTTATATGCGTCTGAACGAAGATGGCAAAACCGTTAGGGCGATGGATATTTTAGTGCCGGGTATTGGTGAGCTGGTTGGAGGTTCTCAGCGTGAAGAGCGTTTAGATAAATTAACTAAACGTATGGACGAAATGGGAATTCCTACCGAAGAGTTATGGTGGTATTTAGACACCCGTCGTTTCGGTGCTTGCGAACATTCAGGTTTTGGATTAGGGTTTGAACGATTGGTATTGTTTACTACCGGAATGACCAATATCCGTGACGTAATTGCATTTCCTCGTACACCTAAAAACGCTGAATTTTAGTCGAAATAAGCTATTTAAAAGAACGGCCTTCGGTATTCAATTTCCGAAGGCCGTTCTTTTTTTTTAAAAAAAAATTTAAATTCGATTTTTATATAATGTTCAATATTTATATCTTTATTTTAACAGTAATACAGGTTTATATTTTGATAATATACAAATAAATAAAACTAAATTTTTAAAACCAATAACTCTTTAAATATATGGCAACCGCTCCAATGTTATTTGAAACCAATCGTTTGGTATTACGCGAATTTACACCAGATGATGCAAAAGGTTTATTCGATCTTAATCTGGCTCCTGAAGTTCAAAAATTCACAGGCGATTTACCCTTTAATTCGGTGGATGAGGCTCGTTCATTTATTAATGCCTATACGCATTATCAAGATTATGGATTTGGACGGTGGGCTGTTTTATCAAAAGACAATAATGAATTTATTGGATGGTGTGGCTTGAAGTATATACCGGAATACAATGATATAGATTTGGGCTACCGGATACTTAAAAAATTCTGGGGACAAGGAATGGCTACTGAAGCAAGTAAAGGCTGTTTAAAATATGGTTTCCAGCAGTTAAAAATGAATAAAATTGTAGGCCGTTCCCATGTTGAAAATCTAGCTTCAATTAAAGTAATGGCTAAAACAGGTATGTGGTTTGAAAAAGCGATGGATTATGATATTGGCCCCACCTTACAATATACCATATCAAAAGAAAAGTTTACTTCGTAAAGTACCTTATAAAAACAGCTAAAAGAGGAAGAATAATTATTCTTCCTCTTTTTCATTTATCTATATTTACGGTGCCATGTTATTAAAAATCTATCCCGAAAACCCTAACCCCAATGCAATTGAGAAAGTAGTTGAATGCCTTAAAAGAGGCGGGGTAATCATTTATCCAACCGATACTGTTTACGGACTAGGATGTGACATTACTAATCAAAAAGCTATTGAACGTGTTTGTCAGATTAGGGGCTTAAAACCTGAAAAAGCTAATCTATCGTTCATTTGTTATGATTTAAGTCATTTAAGCAACTATACAAAGCCAATTGACACTACTATTTTCCGTATGTTAAAGCAACATTTGCCAGGTCCGTTCACTTTTATTTTTAATGCCAGCGGATTGGTTCCTAAACTATTAAACAGCAAGAAAAAAACAGTTGGTATCCGTGTTCCAGATAACTATATCGCTCGTGAAATTGTAAATCAATTAGGCAACCCTATTGTTTCCACTTCGATTCATGATGATGACGAGATTCTTGAATATTCAACTGACCCGGAACTTATCTACGAAAAGTATCAAGAACTGGTTGATATTGTTATTGATGGAGGATACGGCGGAAACGAGGCTTCAACGGTTATTGATTGTACAAGTGGAGAGATTGAGATAATCAGACAAGGCAAGGGCGTGCTTGAGGCATAACTTTTGCGAAAACCTAAAAATTATAATTAAATTGAAAAATAGTTTCACCATGAATAACGCTAATTAAACTCCTATCAATTGCTCTCTGTATGAAAAAAACAGGTTTACGCTTCTCTCTCTTCCTTTTCTGCATTATTACTTTTCTACAGGCTTGTAAAAAAGATGACAATAATTCGCCTTCACAAGCCATTGATGCTTCCAACTGGGGATCATTTGTTCCTGTATCATGGTATAACCTTGAACTAAAGCTCATAAAAGAAACTCCTGGCTTCACCCCTCCTGTGGCTGCGCGTGCCATTGCCTATACGAGTATAACTTTACATGAAACAGTTGTGAGAGGCATGCCTGATGGCACCTCACTTAGCGGACAACTTGATGGTTTGAGTTATTTACCATACAATGATCCAGAAGCCCGATACAATTGGGCAATAGCTGCAAACTCAGCAATGGCAGATATACTAAGGAGCTTATTTGGCAATGCCTCATCAGATAATCAAGCCTTAATTGACCAGTTAGAAGTAGATAATCAACTTGAACTTACTTCCTCCGAATTTACTCAGGAAGATATAGATCGGTCGATTGATTTTGGAAAACAAATGGCTAATGCTATTTATTTATGGTCGGCTTCTGATAAAGGACAAGCTGCATACCTCGACAACTTTCCTGCAAGTTATGTACCTCCGGTAGGTAATGGACTTTGGGAGCCTACTCCACCATTATTCCAAAGTGCCATGCTTCCGTACTGGAGCAAAAACCGATTTCTCTTTAGTAGCAATAAAAATATTATCAATCAAATAGCAGCACCTCCAACCTACTCTGTGAATCCAACTTCTACATTTTATCAGGCAGCTAATTTTGTATATGAGACCGTAAATTCTCTTACACAAGAAGAAACTTATATTGCCAATTATTGGGCTGATGCAACTGGAACTTTTACTCCTGCAGGTCATATGCTGGCGATTACTGCCCAACTGGTTAAAGACAATAACTTAACACTCGACATAGCTGCACAATTATTTACTCAAGTTGGTATTGCTTTAAATGATGTGGCAATTGTTTGTTGGGACTGCAAATACAAGTATAATTTAGTAAGACCTATTACTTATATACATAAAAATATTAACCCAGCCTGGAACGGTAAAATAGGCACTCCTCCATTCCCATCTTACGTTTCTGAACATGCCTCTTTCACAAGCGCAACGGGAACGATTTTGGGAGCGTATTTCGGCACCTCATTCTCATTTACGGACAATCAAAAAGTAAGTGATGGCTTTAGTCCCAAAACTTTTAACAATTTTCAGGATATGATTGATGAAGCAGCCTATTCAAGGGTTTATGGTGGAATTCATTACGAATTTGATATTAATGAAGGTAAAACTCTTGGAAAATCAATAGCTGATCAGGTTTTAACATTGAAATTTTGATTTTTTAGCGAATTCTTTACCTTATAAATTTTGATGATAAAATTGGATAAAATACCTTTGCATTTCTACCTTTTAGTGTAAAAAACTCTCTAAATGCCAAAAAAGTACTTAACAAAGTTCAAAACTGTTGAAAGAAGTCCATCTGCCCCACATGTCTCACATTCTGTATATTCAGTACTGGGCGCACTGATTGCAATCTCTTTAATTGTTTTATTATCTAAAACTGCAGCTACACCATTATTAATAGCTCCTTTTGGTGCTACGTGTGTGCTTGCTTTCGGATTACCAGATAGCCCTTTAGCACAACCTCGTAATATTATTGGCGGCCATCTATTAACTGCCATTCTGGGCTTATTGTGCTATCATTTAATGGGTAATACCTGGTATTCGCTTGCACTCGGCGTCTCTCTTTCTATCGGTTTAATGCAAATAACACGAACCGTTCACCCTCCGGCCGGAGCAAATCCATTAGTAATTATTTTATCCGGGGCAAGCTGGAGCTTCTTATTCAGCCCTGTATTAATAGGATCAGTCGTATTAGTGGCTATCGCTCTAATTTTCAACAATTTAAGCAGTAAAAGAAAATACCCAAAGTATTGGTTCTAACAACCACTATTCTACCAAGGTTTCATTGGTTTGAGATGATACATGTATCGTCCTACTTCCCTGATAAATAATTAAGTACCCAATAAGCCCAGATAACACTGAGCCCGACAATACAGCGATCTTTGCGAAGTTTTGATTTTCGGGCTCAACAAATGCCAGGATAGAGATAAATATTGACATTGTAAACCCAATTCCCCCTAAAAAGCCTGTCCCTATTACTTTTTTAACAGATACCTTTGAGGGCATTGTGGCCATACCTGATTTAATAGCCAGAAAAGAAAATCCTGCAATACCCAATGGTTTACCTAACAATAAGCCTAAAATAATCCCCAGGCCCAATTCAGTACCGTAAACATTAAGCAGGCTTCCTTTGAAAACAATACAGGTATTAGCCAAAGCAAACAATGGCATAATAATAAAGGATGAAAACTGATGTAGATTGTGCTCCAATATTTCTGCAGGTGAATGATCGCTATAATCAGATTCTAAAGGAATTGTTATTGCTAGCAAAACTCCGGCAATAGTAGCATGCACCCCGGATTGTAGCATGAAATACCACATAAAAACTCCACCTAATAAATAGATCAACACGTTTCTTATCTTGAAATAGTTGAATGCCATAAGTACAGCAAAGATGGAAAGCGCTATGTATAGATTATGAAGCACCACCGTTTGAGTATAAGCTACTGCAATAACTAATATTGCTCCCAAATCATCAACAACAGCAAGTGCAGTTAAAAAAACTTTCAAACTAATCGGAACACGCTTGCCCAACAAACTGAGAATTCCCAAGGCAAAAGCAATATCTGTAGCCATAGGAATACCCCAGCCATGCTCAGTAGGTGTTGATTTATTAATGAGAAAATAAATTACCGCGGGAACCACCATTCCACCCAAGGCTGCCACCATTGGAAGTGTAGCTTTTTTAACAGATGACAACTCTCCTTTTAATAGTTCGCGTTTTATTTCTAAGCCTACAACCAGAAAAAAGATGACCATAAGGCCATCATTTATCCAGTGTTCAATACTTAAGGTAAACTCCGCCCCAAAACCTACCATCCCGATTTTCTGATGCCAAAAATGAAGATAGGGCTCACTCAATGAAGAATTACTAGCAAGCAGTGAAAGAACGGTGCAGAATATAAGGATAACACCTGAGGCTTGCTCTGTTTTCAAAAAAGCCGCAAAGGGTTTAAATATGCTTTTAGTAAATTTCGACATCGAGTTTTCTTAATCTTGCAAAAATAGTAACGGTATTTTATGTTATCTAATTGATGTGATAAACTCTTTGATTTTTGCGTCATTAACTGAGCCGTTTAGCGTTTTTACAAATGCACTGCCTATAATGGCCCCATTAGCTACGGAACAAGCTTTTTGAAAACTTTCACGGTTGTTGATACCAAAACCAATCATTAACGGGTTGATTAATTTCAAACCTTTTAAACGTTGAAAATACTTTTCTGTTTGTTCAGCATCAACAGCCAGTTTATTTCCGGTGGTTGAAGAAGATGACAACGCATAGATAAAACCTTGGCTCAACTCATCTATTTTACGAATTCGTTCATCGGAGCTTTGAGGAGTGATCAAGAATATATTGCTAAGATTATTCTGCTCAAAAGCATCGCGATACAATTCTTCATATTCATACATAGGTAAATCAGGCACAATCACACCATCAACCCCTACTCTTGCCGCATCAGTGCAAAACTTTTCTACACCATATTGCAATACCGGATTTACATAACCCATTAAAATAATTGGAATGGAAACTTGGTCTCGCAATTTTTCTAACTGCTGAAATAATACTTTTAGACTCATGCCATTTTCCAAAGCAACGTGGCTACTTTGCTGTATTGTAGGTCCATCGGCTACCGGATCAGAATACGGGAAACCAATCTCTAAAAAATCGGCTCCTGCATCTTCCAAAGCTTTAGCTATAGTTAAGGTGTCATTCAGTTGTGGATAACCTGCTGTAAAGTAAACTGAAAGCAGATTTCTATTTTTATTCTTGAATAAGTCGATTAAACGGTTGTTCATAATAGATTAAGCGTTACGGATTATGAATTACGGGTTACAGTTTAGTTTGCGTAATTCGAATTATAAATTAAAATAGTCCATATACGTTTGAAGGTCCTTATCACCACGTCCCGACAAACAAACCACTACCTTTTCGTCACCTTTAAACTTCATTTTCTCTAAATAAGCCAAAGCATGTGATGATTCAATTGCAGGAATAATACCTTCCAAACGAGTTAACAATCTAGCTGCTTGCATTGCTTCATCATCCGTTACAGCAACATATTTTCCTCGACCAGTTTTAAACAAGTGAGCATGCTGTGGACCAATACCTGGATAATCTAAACCTGCTGAAATAGAATGAGGTTCAACTACTTGTCCATCTTCTGTTTGCATCAAGATAGAGCGACTACCGTGTAAAACACCTTCCTGGCCTAAAATAGTTGTAGCAGCAGATTTCCCTGAATCTACTCCCAATCCTGCAGCTTCGGCAGCAATTAGTTCAACCGACTCATCATTCAGAAAATGGTAGAAAGCGCCCATAGCGTTGCTTCCTCCACCTACACAAGCCATTACGTAATCAGGCAACTCTGAACCAGTTTTTTCCTTTAGTTGTTGTTTAATTTCAGCACTTATCACAGATTGAAAGCGAGCAACCATATCAGGATATGGATGAGGACCAACTACTGATCCAATGATATAATGAGTATCCACCGGATTATTAATCCAATCACGCATAGCCTCATTGGTAGCGTCCTTTAAAGTTTTACTTCCGGAAGTTGCAGGAACCACGGTTGCTCCCAGCATTTTCATACGGGCAACATTTGGCGCCTGACGTTTAATATCGATCTCCCCCATATAAACAACGCATTCTAAGCCTCTTAAAGCACATACCGTTGCAGTAGCTACTCCATGCTGCCCCGCTCCTGTTTCGGCAATGATTCGCTTCTTACCAAGTTTTTCCGCTAAAAGAATCTGACCTATGGTGTTATTAACTTTATGTGCACCGGTATGATTTAAGTCTTCGCGTTTAAGATAAATAGTAGCACCATAGTGATCTGACAATCGTTTAGCATGAAAAAGTGGTGTTTCCCTGCCTACGTAATCTTTCAGCAGTTCCTTAAACTCCTGCTGAAACGCCGGATCATTAATAATAGACAAGTAGTTCTGACGTAGTTCTTCAACATTCGGGTAAAGCATTTCGGGAATGTATGCTCCTCCAAAATCACCGAAATAACCTCGTTCATCCACGTAATAATTTATTGCTGTTTTATTCATTTGGGGTAAGTTGTTTATAAGAAAGAGTTTATAATCCTCTTACTGTGTCAATTACTTGTTTAACTTTTTGAACGTCTTTTAGTCCCGGACTTACTTCAATCTTACTATTAAGGTCAAGGCCATAAATTGGTAAACCATAATTTAGTATGTTGTTTACCTCATGTAAATTCTCAACTCCAATTCCACCACTTAAAAAGAAAGGTTTAGCCTCTTTGTATTGCTGTAACACCTGCCAGTTAAATGTTTTTCCTGTACCTCCATGACTATCTGCCTTGGTGTCGAACAAAAACGAATCACATGCGTCTTTGTACCTCTTTAGTGTACTAAAATCGAAATCATCATTAATACCAAAAGCCTTTATAACTTCAATAGTGGCTGATTTAAACTGAGAACAGTAATCAGGTTTTTCACTACCATGTAACTGAACCGCATCAAAATCATAATCAGCGACAATTTCTAGTGCATCATCGATTTTTGCATTTACGAACACGGCCACTTTTTTTATAGAAGATGGAACTGATTTTAAAACCGATAAATCATCCACATATCGTGGTGATTGAGGGTAAAAAATAAACCCCAAGTAATCAGGTTGCAAAGAAGCTACTTCTTCAAGATTCTCGCGAAACTTCATTCCGCAAATTTTAACTTTCATACTATGCCGTAACTTTTTGAGAGTCTAACAATGCCTTAAAGCTGTTTAAGGCTTTTCCTGAAGCCAATGATTCCTGTGCAATTGAATAACATTCATCAATCGACTTATTTCTTTCCTTGCATTTTATAGCCATGGCTGAATTAGCCAATACAGCTCTTAGTTGAGCTTCGGTGCCTTTATTATTTAATACGTTTACAAAAATATCAGCTGATTCTCCAATGGTTCCGCCACCAAATAAATCTTCCGGATTTAAAGTTGCGCCAAATAAAGATGGATTATATAAAGCCTCTCCTTCATTTGAAAAGACCTTAAAAGGAGCCGTTAATGAGATTTCATCATAGCCTGTAAGCGTGTGAATGATCATATACTGCTTCTCTGTTTTTTGATAGAGATAAGCGTACAAACGGGCAAGTTCTAAACTAAAAACACCTAAAAACTGATATTTAGGCGATGCTGGATTAACCATTGGCCCCAACATATTGAAAAAGGTCTTTACGCCCAGTTCTTTTCGAATTGGAGCCACCGTTTTCATTGCCGGGTGGAAAAGAGGTGCATGTAAAAAACAGATATTGGCTTCATCCAAAGAACGTTTTAAACTATCCATGTTATTGGTAAATCGATAACCCAAATGTTCCATTACGTTTGACGAACCACAGGCCGAAGAAACCCCATAATTGCCATGCTTAGAAACTTTATAACCAGCTCCTGCCACCACAAATGATGAAAGCGTTGAAATATTGAAGGTATCTTTCCCATCTCCACCGGTTCCTACTAAATCGATTAATTCATCTGATGGTAAATCAGCGTTTAAACAAAGCTCCAGCATTGCATCTCTGAATCCTTCAAGTTCATCAACCGTTATGCTTCTCATACAATAAGCAGTCATAAAAGAAGCCATTTGTGAAACATTATAGTTTCCAGAGGCCAGATCGATCAAAATCTGTTTCGACTCCGCTTTTGATAAGGTTTGTCCTTCGAATAAATGGGTGAGTATTTTTTTCATTTTCTTTAAGCTGCTTATGCTGTAGTCTGTTAACTAAATTACGACGTTGGTTTTATTTTGACACAAAAAAAGGGTTGCCTTAACGGCAACCCTTCATAAAAGTATCTTGATAGTTAATTATTAAATAACAACAATGAGGTTACCGTCCGCAATTTATGCAACGCCACCACCAAATGTTATTTAATACTGTTTGTTTCATTTCGATTTTTTCAAAGATGTAGAAACTATTTTTTAAATGCAAGCATCAATGGACAATATTTCTTATTAAATATGAAATTGCTGATCCCGGAAAATTATTTAAACCCTTAGTTAAGTATAAAAACAGCAAGACATGTTTTACTTTTAATGATGGCCCCATTATGATTTAAACTATCAATAAGATAGATTTGTTGATATGTCTAACAAAAGTAAAACCATACATCGACTTAATGTTCGAACTAACATCACCGCTGCCATACTTTCTGTTTTAGGTGTATTTTCAGCGGCTTTTGGACTAAAAAGTTTTTTAATCCCAAATGGATTTATTGATGGTGGAGTGACCGGTATTTCTCTTTTAATAAACCATGTAACTCATATTCCTTTCTCCATACTGATCTTCACGCTAAATATTCCTTTTATCTTTTTAGGATATAAACAAATAGGCAAAAAATTCGCTCTATGGACACTTGCTGCTATTACAGGGTTAGCCATTGTTGTATCAACCATTGATTTTCAAGTAGTGACTTCGGATAAACTCTTAATCTCCATTTTTGGCGGTTTCTTTTTAGGCGGAGGTATTGGACTTGCTGTCAGAGGGGGAGCTGTTATCGACGGAACTGAGATCCTTGCCGTTTACATTACCCGAAAGTCAGTATTTACCATAGGTGATACCATCCTCATTATAAACATTTTAATATTTACCGTTGCAGCATTTTTATTAGGTATTGAAGCGGCTATGTATTCTATTCTTACCTATTTATCGGCTTCGAAAACAGTTGATTTTATTATTCAAGGTATTGAAGAGTATACCGGAGTAACCATCATTTCCATTAAAAGCCATCAGATCAAAGAATCGATCATTAATAACCTTGGACGAGGGGTTACCATTTATAAAGGTGAACGTGGATTTGGGTCAGGTGTATATCAGAATAAAGAAATTGATATTGTATTTACTGTTATTACCCGATTAGAAGTTTCAAAACTCCGATCGGAAATAGAAAAAATTGACCCTCGTGCTTTTGTTATTATGCATAGTATTAATGAGACCAAAGGTGGAATCATTAAGCGAAGACCTTTGCACTAAGACTGGACAATAAACTCAAGAAGCAAAAGAATTTAAAGCAAGTATGAATTTCAACCGGATAAAAAACAGATTTTCCAAAGACGAATTACACGATTTGGGCTTCAGTGAGAAATTGACCGGCAGCAACCGATCAATCAACAACGATGGTAGCTTTAATGTGAAACGTGTGGGCAGCTCTACGACCAATATCCAGGATGTTTACAACAGCCTAATCACCATGAGTTGGGGTAAGTTCGGGATTATCGTTTTATTGTGGTTTATTCTAATCAATAGCTTTTTTGCGATTATATACCTAATGCTTGGGACCGAGTATTTAAACGGCGCACATGGCAGAGAAGTACTCGAACAATTTTTAGACTGTTTCTTTTTTAGCGCTCAAACACTTTCAACAGTTGGCTACGGACACTTAAGTCCGAGTAATTATTGGATGAGCGGTGTGGCTGCTTTTGAGTGCTTACTGGGTCTTTTAGGTTTTGCCTTGGCAACAGGCTTGCTCTACGGTCGCTTTTCTCGTCCTGGGGCAAAAGTTTTATTCAGTAAAAATATCATCATAGCGCCCTATAAAGATGGACTCGGCCTGATGTTTAGAATCGTTAATGGCCGAAAAACACAATTAATTGAAACAGAGCTTAAGGTTATATATTCAATTATGGTGGATGAAGAAGGTCGAAAAATTCGCAGGTATTTTGATTTGAAGCTGGAAAGAGCGAAAGTCAGTTTCTTCCCAATGAGTTGGACCGTAGTTCATCCAGTTGATGAGAAAAGTATTTTATCAGGTTATACTCAGGAACAGCTTTTAGGTGCTGAAATGGAAATACTGATATCGGTTAAAGCTTTTGATGAGATCTACTCTCAAACAGTGTATTCACGCCATTCATACGTACATCACGACTTAGTTTGGGGTGCCAGATTTGTTCCTATGATCAGCCAGCAAAACGGACATTCAGTACTATCACTCGATCTTCTTCATGAATACGAAAAAACTGAACTTCCGCAATTGATCATTGAGGAAGCATCAAGTGATTAATTCCTTCTGATAAAATTGAGAATGGTATCGTACATCGGACAATTCATAAAAAACAGTTGGGTTATCATAGCCTTGTGAGCTTTGTTTTTAATGATATTAAACTCCAGTTTCTTACCATCGAGTTCACATTGCTTTCTGAATCGGTCATTACCCAGCATAATTCCCGGATAAGTTTTAGTGCCCAAAAAACTTAGCATGGGAATAGCTGTTTGCTTCAGGTAGTTCAAAGGAGTTGCATCCTTCCACCCCTCTCTATTATCGCCAAACAAATGATAATATTTTTTTGCCCAATCAGGGTCGGTAATTGTAAAGAAATCATGAAGATCAAGTAAAAAACTGTCAATCAGAATCAGTCCTTTCAATGGATTTGAGATTGCAGCCAGTTCAAAAAAACGAGTATCTAAACCCGTAAGTGCTGTTAAATATCCTCCAGCTGAATGGCCAGACAGAAAGATTCTTTCCGGATTACCTCCATAGTTTGAGATCGATTCTTTCACCCATTTAACAGCCCGAGCCACATCATAGGCCATATCTTTATGATTAAAAACAGGAGCCAATCGATAGTTAATGGCGACAAAAACCACATTTCTATTGCAAAAACCTTTGCCCATCCGACCATACAAGTTTTTATTGCCACTATCCCATTCACCCCCATGCACAAAAATCAATACATCAGAATTACCTGATACTGAAGGTGAAAAAATGTTTAATGAATGGCGTTCTTGATTAAAATCAGAGCTAGTTGGGTTTACGTATGGAATATTTCTTTTTCGAACAATATCAGTCGACACAAATCCATCAGAAATATTGGCAATAAAATCAATCATCATAATTACAAAAATAAGACAGTCACAGATTTTTGAAAACTGATTTAAAATTGAAAAAAAAGCCCAAGGCTGAAAACCTTGGGCCAATATCGATATGATATGAAGTGTTAACTAAGTAAAGGATCTTTTTCCTTAGTAAAGTGATTATAAACTAATTTATCTGTCAACTTAGGAAACCATTTGCTTAAAAAGACAGTTAGTTTACCTTGACCAGTCATAATTAAATCACGTTTACGTTTCTCTACCCCATTCACAATTATCTTTGCCACTTCTTCTGATGACATCATTTTGCTTTCGTCCATAGATGTCTCGCCTTGTTGCTCGTTGTTTTTGTTTAAGGCCACGTTTCTAATATTAGAAGAGGTAAACCCTGGGCAGGCTACCATTACATGCACATCGTTTTTCAGGTTTTCAACTCGCAATGACTCCATAAAGCCCTGCATTGCAAACTTAGATGCAGAATATCCTGTTCGGCCCGGTAAGCCTTTATAACCTGCAATTGATGATACCGCCACAATTGACCCTTTTGATTTTATAATCTCTGGCAAGGCGTATTTAGTACAATAAACTGTTCCCCAAAAGTTAACATCCATTAATTGCTTTAATACATTAAGATCAAGGTCTTTAAACAAGGCACGCATTGATATTCCTGCATTGTTTACCAACACATCAATTTTACCGAATGTAAGTTTAGCCTGGCCAATAAGTGTACGGCAATCTTCTTCATGGCTAACATCACATCCTACCGCCACTACTCTTACACCATATTGCTGCTCTAGTTGCTGACCTAATTCGCACAATGCAATGTACTGACGCGCACCTAAAACGAGGTTAGCTCCTTGTTTGGCAAACTCTTCGGCACAAGCTTTTCCGATTCCCGATGAAGCACCGGTAATTACAACTACTTTGTTTTTTAAATTCATTTTAGTTTGGCTTAAGAATCTTTCTTTAAGTTAAGAGCGAATTCCAAAAGCGAATTTATCTTAATAATTAGAATTTCCGTAAATTAAACTTCCCAAATTCATTTAGTCTCAAACCCATTCTAAAAATTACGCTTATGAAATTTATCTTCTATCGCCTCGCTTTTGCAATGCTATTGGTTATTACCATTACAACTAATTGCAGTGCACCCAGCATGTTAAGTTCTATAGCTAGCAATCCACAGCTATCTTCTATTGCAGGGCTTCTTAAACAAACTGGATTAGATAAAACTTTGTTAGGCGGAGGTTCCCCTCTTACATTTCTAGCTCCTACAAACGATGCATTGTCTAAATTAGGTGGATCCGCCCTTACTGATTTAGCCAAACCTGAAAACCTTGGCAATCTTACTAATATGCTTAAAAAGCACATTATTCCAGGTAATTTAGACCCAACAGCTTTATTGGCAGGTGGATTGACCGGACAAGGGGGCAATCCATTGAATTTTATTAAAGGAGCTGATGGTAAAGTTAAACTAGGAGATATGACTTTAGGAGACCCTATTAAATCAAAGGGAGGTACAATTTATCCTGTTGACGGTATAATTCAATAAAACAAAAAAACGACCTTTATAAGACAATAAAGGTCGTTTTTATTATAATTCATTAATTACTTCAACAAGCTATTCTCATAAAGCACACGAGTAGCAATTGACCGACCGAGCGTAAGTTCATCAGCGTATTCAATTTCACCACCAAAAGAAATTCCGCGTGCAATGGTGGTGATCTTCACATTAAAATCTTTCAGCTTTTTATATAGATAGAAAATAGTGGTATCACCTTCCATAGTTGGATTCAAGGCCAAAATAATTTCTGTAGGTTCTCCAGAAGCAACACGTTCTACTAATCTGTTGATATTTAAATCAGAAGGTCCCACTCCTTCCATTGGCGAAATCAATCCATTTAAAACATGATACAAACCATTAAATTGCTGGGTATTCTCAATCGCCATAACATCCCGACTATCTTCAACAACACAAACCAATGACCGGTCTCGTTTGGGATGGGTACATATTTCACAAACAGGAGTATCGGAAATATTCCCGCAATTAGTGCAAAACCGAATGTTCTGGCGAAGTTTTATAATAGTATTGCCAAAATGCGTAACCTCATCGCTATTCTGATTAAGTAAATGTAAAACCAATCTAAGGGCCGTTTTAGAGCCTATGCCTGGCAATTTTGAAAATTCGTTAACTGCTTCTTCCAGTAATTTCGATGAAAACTGCATGCGTTGCTTACAATAAACTACAAATATGCACAGGCAAAACGGTATGAACAATTATTACCCGCTAGAATATTAACTATACTAAGCGTAAAAAATAAATGACGCAAAGAAAATAAAATAGAAAGTATTTTGGATTTTTCCGTATTTAGCCAATTGTACAAACCAATTTATATAAACTAATAAAACAAGCATGTCGGCATCCTTACTCTTCACATTCGTTGCACTGTATTTCGTTATTTTACTGGTAGTAGCTTACTTCACCTCCCGAAATGCCGGAAATGATACATTTTTCATTGGCAATAAAAGCTCTAACTGGATGTTGGTTGCATTTGGAATGATTGGTACATCCCTTTCAGGAGTAACATTTGTAAGTGTTCCCGGTGGCGTTGGAAGTGAATCATTTGCCTATTTGCAAATCACAATTGGCTATTTTATTGGCTACCTGGCCATTGCTTTCGTTTTGTTACCGCTGTATTATCGGTTAAATTTAACATCCATTTACAGTTATCTAAATAGCCGCTTAGGTTTTACTTCTTATAAAACAGGCGCTTCATTCTTTATAATTTCCAGAACAGTAGGTGCTACAGCACGACTTTACCTGGTTGTAAACATTTTACAGGAAGCCATTTTATCACAATTTCATGTTCCGTTTTGGCTAACTACGTTGATCATTCTTTTAATGATTTTATTGTATACCTATGAGGGAGGGGTAAAAACCATTGTTTGGACCGATACATTACAAACAACGTGTATGTTAGCTGGTTTAGTAATTTGTGTATTCTATATTTTAAAACAGATGAATCTTTCATTACCGGCTGGTTTCGAAGCTATGAGTTCGGCGGGTTATGCTAAGATCTTTTTTACTGATGTTAATGATAAACTGTTCTTTGTTAAGCAGATTCTGGCAGGCGCATTTATCACCATTACCATGACCGGAATGGACCAGGAAATGATGCAAAAAAATATATCTGTAAAAAACCTTAAAGACGCGCAAAAGAACATGGTTACTCTTGCATTCATTATGCTATTTGTAATCGGACTGTTTTTGGTGTTAGGAGGATTGCTTCATTTATATGCACAACAAATTGGAGTAACAGCCGCTGGCGATAAACTGTTCCCAACAATTGCTTTGGGCTCTCATATACCACCAATAATTTCAGTGATATTTATCATCGCCTTGATTTCGGCTCTTTTCCCAAGTGCCGATGGAGCCATCACGGCATTAACCTCATCGTTTTGTATTGATATAATTGGCCTGCAACGCAATAAAATCTGGACCAATGAGCAAAAGAAAAAGATACGTCAACGTGTACATTTAAGCTTTGCTTTAGTGTTTTTGGTTTTGGTAATGGTATTCAAACAAGCTAATAATCCAAGCATGATTGGTTTGATACTAAAGCTTGCCGGTTATACCTATGGCCCATTACTTGGTTTATTCTCATTTGGTATTTTAACAAAACGTATTTTAAATGAAAAACTGGTGCCAATCATTTGCCTTGCGGCACCTGCACTTTGTTTCCTGCTTGATAAGTATCAAAAAGCACTTTTTGGCGATTTTCATATTGGTCTTGAATTATTAATTATTAATGGCTTAATTACCTTTTTAGGGCTTTATATAATTTCAAAGGCTCCTTCTACATCGGCCACCGATACGAAATTGAACAAAGAATCGGCCTTAAACGTTTAACTAGAAACAGAAGACCTCAAATGAGGTCATAATTAGGAAGATATGATGAATGATGATTTAATCAATGACGAGCGAATTCGTGAAGGATTTACCAATAAAGACTGGCCAGAGGTAAAAGTTACTGATTCATGGCAGATCTTCAAGATCATGGCTGAATTTGTAAAAGGTTTTGAAACGATGGCCAGAATTGGACCTTGTGTTTCAATTTTTGGTTCAGCGAGAGTAAAACCTGGAAGTAAATACTATGAAACCGCTGTAGAAATTGCACGACAGTTAACTTTAAACGGCTATGGAATCATTTCAGGTGGTGGCCCCGGTATTATGGAAGCCGCTAATAAGGGTGCTCATTCTACCGGCGGTAAATCGGTAGGTTTAAATATAGAACTCCCACATGAGCAGTTTCATAACGCTTTTATCGACAAGGACAAAATCATGACCTATGATTATTTCTTTGTTCGTAAGGTAATGTTTGTAAAATACTCACAGGGATTTGTAGTGTTGCCTGGTGGTTTCGGTACTATGGATGAGCTTTTTGAAGCCTTAACATTGATTCAAACCGGCAAAGTGGCACGTTTTCCAATTGTATTGGTAGGAAAAGAGTATTGGGGTGGCTTACTGGATTGGATACAACGGGAATTGGAAGAAGGAGGATACGTTTCTCCTGAAGACAAGAATTTATTCCGTTTAGTAGATACTGCCGAAGAAGCTGTAGAGCACATTGTTCGTTTCTACAATAAATATGTAATTAAGCCTAACTTCTAAGGCTTAAGTAAAGTTTGGATTGTAAATGAAGCCCCATTTACAATCCAATTTATTTTGACACCAGATTTGATTCTAATTTCTTTAGGTAATCACTGTATGCCAAATTAAAGCTTAACTTGCCTACTTCTATTAGCTCGGCAGCCCTATAAAATTCAAAACTTCCACACGAATTTCTCGAAACATTGATTAACAGATCAGGCTTATGTGTTTCGAGCATTAGTTGAGATAGTCTATCTTGAATGAGCTCAAAAGATCGATTTAACAATCCAAACATTCCGATCTTTTCATTTGATTCATTTGAATGCATATCCATAGTAAAGAACGATGAGAGCCAACTATCCCAAAGTCCTTTTCCCTTAACCTGCGGATCAGCAGTTTCACTAACAGCTACTTTTAATGGAGTGGAACTTGCGTTTACATTCACCACAACAAGTAATTCATCAGGTTGTCGGTTAGCTACAGCAATTGGTAATGGGTTTAATAAACCTCCATCCAATAGTACTTTCCCGTTTTCAATCACCGGAGTAAAAATCGTAGGAATAGCAATTGAGGCCCTAATCGCTTTAAACAAGTCACCACTATTAAAATAAATTTCCTGTTGGGCGTTAACGTCAGTTGCTACTGCCGTAAAAGGAATTTTAAAATTTTCGATCTTATGACTACCAACTAGCTCTTCAATTGCTCCAAGCACCCGATCACCTCTAACAAATCCACCTCCTGAAAGCGTAAAATCGAGTAATTTAAAAACATCTCGTTTTTCCAGGTTGATGATCCAGTTTTTATAGGTTTGTAAGTGATCGACGCAATAAACACCTCCGATAAGTGCCCCCATTGAACACCCTGCAATACGAGAAATTACAAAACCTTTTTTCTCAAGCTCTTCGATCACTCCTATTTGAGAAACCCCTCTGGCACCACCGCTACCCAGTACCAGGCAAACCTTTTGACCCTTCATATGCAGATATTAATAGTTACTTTAAATCGCTAACTCCTCCTGAAACGGTAAACTTCATTACTTCACCAGAATTCAGCTGCAACGGTTTTACATATTTTGACGGAACAATGAAAAACTCTCCTGAGAAGTTATAAGAATGCGGAAAATACACCCCCACTTCATCCTCCAATCCTAATATCGACAAGTCTTTTTGTGTTATAAAACCTACCTTTTTTAAACCCAGCTCATTTATTTGCACCACCACTGGTTCATTAAACTTCTTTTCATCACCAAAAAAGGCCTCCATAAAGTCTTTAATGGATGAATAAATAAGTTTAAAAACAGGAATTTTATTTAAAAGCCTTTCAAAATAATTCGAAATGGGTTCGGTGATCAAATAGGTTACCAAAACGCCTACAAATGTTATGGAAACCAAAACAATAGCCAGGCCCAAACCTGGAATTTTCAAATCACCAAAAACAATTAAACTGTCAACAAATCGGATACCGCTTGCAATAATATAAAAGGTTAGTCCCAGCGGCAGTACAAACAGAAGCCCTTTTATAAAAAAACCAAAAAGAACTTTCCAAACACTTCTTGCTCTTGCTTTGCGACGTAGTTTACCAATATCGTCCATTCAATGTTGTTTTTAAGTTAATATCAAAAGTATGGGCTAAATATAATCTTTGCGAAATCAATAAATTAAAATCTATTCATAAACATACACTCGCTTAACGCGTTGGGAAATTCCAGTAAGCACTTCATAAGGTATGGTTCCAATTTTTTCGGCCAGTTCATCTACCCGTAATTCTTCATTAAAAACGATCACTTCGTCGGTTTCTCTACAATCTATTCCAGTAACATCGAGCATCAGCATATCCATACAAACTGTACCAATTATTGGCACTCTATGCCCATTTACCAACATCTCTCCCACTCCATAACCTAATTTTCGGCTATAGCCATCAGCATAACCCAATTTTACAGTAGCAATTCTCGATGGTTTAGTGATCAATCCTCTTCGATTATAACTCACTGTATCTCCAGGCTCTAAGTCTTTTATTTGGGTAATGGTTGTTTTCAATGTACCAATTGGCTGTAAAAGTCGATTATTCTTAACAGCGCTGTCAATACCATAAATTCCCAAGCCTAGGCGCACCATATCTAAATGAGCTTCCGGATGACGACTAATACCGGCTGTATTGCAAATGTGTTTAATAAAGGTATAGCCGAGAGCGTTTTCTAATTTAATGCAAACTCGTTTTAATATCGCTAGCTGAGTAGCTGTAAATCCATCTTCAGCAGCATCTTCACTAGCTGCCAAATGAGAGAAAACAGAAGCGACTTTCAGATTTGGATGCAGATTTAAAATCTCAATGAGCTTATCGATATCGGTTTCTAAAAAACCGAGTCGATGCATTCCGGTATCAATTTTTAAATGGATAAGATATTCCCGTTTAGAATTGACTTCCAGAAAACTAATCAACTCATTCAAAATTCTGAAGTTATAGATTTCCGGTTCTAAATTGGCCTGAACCATACCTTGAAAAGCCGAAACATCTGGGCTCATAACCATAATAGGCAGCTTAATTCCGCTCTTTCGCAGAACCACGCCTTCGTCAACGTAAGCAACCGCCAGGTAGTCGACTTTATGAAATTGCAATACATTGGCAATCTCAAAACTTCCGCTTCCGTATGAAAAGGCTTTTACCATGGCCATTAATTTGGTTCCTGGATTCAGCTTTGATTTATAATAGTTTAAATTTTGAATAAGTGCATTCAAATTGATCTCAAACACTGTTTCATGAACCTTTTGTTCTAAAAGTTTACTAATTTGTTCAAATTCAAACCTACGTGCCCCTTTAAGTAAGATACTTTCGTTATTGAATCTTGAAGCTGTGAATTGCTCCAGAAACGCTTCTGTATCATTATAAAACTCTTTTTCCAGTTTGAATAAATGAGCCTGAGAAGATATCTCAGGACCAATGCCAATCAGATTATCAATCTTTGCAGCATACAGTAATTTAGCAACTTTTGCATAAAGCTCCTTTGGAGAACTGCCCGACTGAACAATGTCAGAAAGGATTAACGTTTTCTTAGCATGTTGCTGTTGTTGTTTTAAAAAATCAAGAGCAATTTCCAACGAACCTATATCAGAGTTATAGCTATCGTTAATTATTGTGCAGTTATTCATCCCATTCCGCAATTTTAATCGCATCTCAATAGGAGCCAACTCTTTCATTCGCCTCTTAATCTGCTCTTGCGGAATATCTAATGCCAACAGCACACACCAACAGATAATAGCATTCTTGATGGAAGCCTCATCACTAAATGGTATCTCAATTTGTTGCTCCTTACCGTTTACAACAGCAATGATTTTTGAGTGATTTATCTTTCTATCTACTTCTTTTACAAATACAGTTGCCGATTTGTCATTAAACGACCAGTTAACCTTTTTATCAGCGTTAATTGTTCCTTTATAGCTTTGCAGATCATCTTTTTGATAAATCAACAGATTAACATGATCAAAAAGTTTCATCTTCTCTTCCAGCTTCTCTTGGCGATTAACAAAACCTTCGTCATGTGCTGCTCCAATATTGGTAAGCACCCCAATAGTAGGCTTAATGATCGATTCTAAAACCTGCATTTCTCCCGGTCGGGAAATGCCTGCTTCAAAAATGGCCAGGTTAGCCGCATCATTCATTTGCCAAACTGAAAGAGGAACTCCTATCTGTGAATTATAGCTTTTAGGACTTCTTACAATTTGATGATCTACTGAAAGCAGCTGAAACAACCATTCTTTTACAATAGTTTTTCCGTTGCTACCGGTAATTCCTATAACTGGGTACGAAAACAATTTGCGATAAGCCGTTGCAAGTATTTGCAATGCATGTAGGGTATCATTAACCAACAGGAAGTTAACAGGCAAACCCTTCTTTAACCATTCGTCCTCTGCGATCACAAAGTTTTTCACTCCCTTTTCAATCAACTCTGGAATAAACTCATGTCCATTACGCTGACCCGACAAAGCAAAAAACAAGGTTTGCTCCGGATTAGATATTTTCCGGCTGTCGGTTGCTAAAACTTCGATTGTTTGATGAACATCTGCTAATTCGGATTTAGCATTTAGCAGATTAGCAATGGATTGGATTTTATTATTGAAAAGAGGCATAGTGCAACAAATATAGAGAATGACCCAATAGTAAAAAGCTTAATTTATAGAAAAGAATATTTCCTCAATCGTTATATAGAATTTGAACCATCATTCTCTATTTTCGCATTTATGCTACAGGATGAATCACCCAAAAAAAGAATTACAGACCCTAAAATAGCTCTTGAAAAAGCGTCAAAGTTTTGTGCCTACCAGGAGCGTAGTCAACAAGAGGTTCGCAGTAAGCTATACGAATGGGGTTTGTGGACTGAAGCTGTTGAAGAAATTATCAGTGACCTAATTGTAAATAACTTCATTAATGAGGAGCGGTTTGCACGGGCGTATTCCCTTGGCAAATTCAGAATGAAACAATGGGGGCGGATTAAAATCAAACAAGGTTTAAAACTTAAAGGTGTTTCTGAAAATCTCATTAAAAAAGGACTGGCAAGTATCGACGGGAATGATTACGAACAAACCTTAATCCACCTTTTTGAAAAAAGAGATGCTTCTGAAAAAGAAAGTGACAACTATAAACGGAAATTTAAAATCTCACAATACCTGATTTCACGAGGTTTTGAGAGCGATTTGGTTTGGAATGTGATTAATGAACATTCAAAAAAATAAAAAAACCAAGTTCTTTAAAAAAATTCTCTCGCTGATTATAAAACCCTTAGCATACAAATAGTCCTTCAACAAATAAAAAATGCAAATTCGGTATTGACAGAACTTAGATAATCTCTATATTTGCAGTCCCAAAAGCAATCAGGGGTAATAAAAAGCGAAAGTAGCTCAGTTGGTAGAGCACAACCTTGCCAAGGTTGGGGTCGCGAGTTCGAATCTCGTCTTTCGCTCCAAAAGAAAATCGTTCTTTAAAAAGTCTTAATTAAAATACAAAAAGCGAAAGTAGCTCAGTTGGTAGAGCACAACCTTGCCAAGGTTGGGGTCGCGAGTTCGAATCTCGTCTTTCGCTCTCTTATAACAAGGCTGCCTTGGTGGTGGAACTGGTAGACACGCAGGACTTAAAATCCTGTGGCCGTTAAGGCCGTGCGGGTTCGATTCCCGCCTGAGGTACAAATTTCGGAAACGTCCGAAATTTCAAAGAGCTTGAAAGACAGCTCTTTTTTATTAGCGAAAGTAGCTCAGTTGGTAGAGCACAACCTTGCCAAGGTTGGGGTCGCGAGTTCGAATCTCGTCTTTCGCTCTTAATTGTTCTTACAATTATTGGGTTAGTACCCGCCCTGGTGGTGGAACTGGTAGACACGCAGGACTTAAAATCCTGTGGCCGTTAAGGCCGTGCGGGTTCGATTCCCGCCTGGGGTACAAAGCCTCGACAGACGTCGGGGCTTTTTTTATTTTAATACTATTTCCCCTCTCCTCCTCCTCCTCCTACCTTTAAATTAATACCGAAAAACGCCCTAAACGCGTAATTAAAATCTTTTCCTAACAATTCAGGTAAGTAGTTCGGCCTAAAATTTCAAATCATTTAACTCACCAAATCAAGCTAATCCAGCATAAATTCTTAAACAATAAAATAATTTTCTTTAAATCGAAAATTGGTTAAACAAATAATTATGTTTAAATTGTTATCAGTTCAGATTTACAATGGCATGATTCCTTACAAGACTTAACGCCATTTGTATAAAGATTTTAAAGGTTGCTTATCAGCACTTCATCAGGATTCATCCTCATTTATAGTATACGCTTATTTGCTAAAATACTCCTCTATCAAGCTTTTTCTTTTCCGGTAAGCGTATGTAATACAAAACTAGACAAGATTCAAGCGTAAAATTTCCAAACTTCCATTAAAAGATTCGTTAAAGTCATTTTCATTTAGTTTTCCTCATTGAATTGTTTTTATTAATTCTAAAAACTTCTCTTTGATCCGGTTAACTAAATGAGTTGAGCAGCTAAAATCCAAAGCTGGAATATTCATTCATCAAAGACAAATTAAGAAATCAACTAAATAGTCCATTATCAAAAAAGTAACCACTATGAAAAAAATTAAATTTACAATAATCGCTTTGCTGGTTCTAACAACGGGTTTTTTTGCCGTTCACTGTCAACATGATGATTCTGCTGAAATCCCTATCAATGGTCCGGATGAACCTACACACGGCACGGAAGTCGTAAATTGTACCAATTGCAATACTGTGCCATCAGCATCAAATATTTGGTACCATGATAAATCGCACTCCAATGTAGGCTGGGAAACACAATACAAAGTGTACGGATCGCTGCTTACAGGCAGGTTCAACGAATTTTTCATGACCAGTCTTGCTTTCGATGAAGCACATCCTGAAACCTTGGCGTTTGAGGGTTATGTACGATTAAATACTTGCAATACCGGTGAACCCAACAGAGATACTGGTTGTTTACTAACCTCTTTTGGAACAAAGGCCATTGGAGCAGTACCTCCAGATGATCCTACAAACAAAGCCACTCTTAAAACGATAGCAGGTACTGGAAAATATAGTAGTGATGGAAGTTTTTTGGTAGATGCCGAGTTTACTTTCTTAGGTATCACAAAAACTGTCACCATTAAATTGCGTTTTGCCCCAAAATATGATATCGGTACTGCATATGCAGCTGGCTTCAATTCAACATTCGATATAAAAAAGGCTGATTTTCTGCCCAATGATACCAATATCGGCGATGTTATCAAGATTACAATCAATAGCCTGATGAGAATTAAAAAGTAAATATCGGACTTATGAAAAAGAAATTTATCTACTTGATAGTTGCACTTTTCTGTGCTTCAGGGGGACTCCATGCGTGTTATTATGATACGGTTGCCTCCTTTGAAGGGCTCCCCACGGGTGTCAGCCTAAAAAACGATGTACAGCCAATCTTTGATCGCGACTGTAATATGTCTGGATGTCATGATAGTAAACCAACTCACGCTCCGGGCTTAATCTATCCAGCTACCTACAACAATTTAATTTCCGGCGGCTATATCAACACCGCCGATCCTGCGAATAGTGTGTTATACCTTGCCGTTAATGGTGGGGGAATGCCAGCAGGACGTCCACCATTGAGTGAGAATGATAAAAAATTAATATTGGGGTGGATAACAGACGGAGCTAAAAATAATTAAGGCTTTTAAATAGATCGATATGAAAAATTTAAAAACTACCTATAGCAAGTCCTTCCGAATGATTTTCACTACCGTTTTCTTATTTAAAACATTATCATCATTCGCACAGGACGACTCAACTAAAGTAGAGGATAGTGGAAATAAACCGGTACGTTCAGCATTTGAAAGCACCTGGATTATTGACAATCAAACCACATTAGTCCCACAAAAAGGAACTTTAGAGTTTATGATTAATCACCGGTTTGGAACAGTTTACAACGGCCTTACCGATCTCTACGGTATGTATGGCGCGGGAGCAAATATTCGACTTGGTATTAATTACTCCCTATTGGATAATATAGGATTTGGAAAAATTAAAGGTACGGTTGCCATTGGCTATGGGATTACCAAAACAGGCATGGTGAATGATTTTAACCTGAAATACGGCATTCTTAATCAGACCCGAAACGGAAAAATACCTATAAGTGTTACCTATTATTTTGACATGGGTCTTTCGTCTGCTAACAAGAAAGACGATTTGCCAAATGGTAATAACTCCGACCGACTTTCATTCTTTCATCAAATTATTGTTTCTCGTAAGTTTAATGACCAGATTACTATTCAGGTGGCTCCAAGTCTTTCTCACTTCAACACCGTTGAGCCATCAATGCAAAATGATTTCTTTGCTGTTGCAGTATCGGGTAGATATAAGTTTACCGAGCAAACATCATTGCTCTTAAACTATGACCAACCTATTACTGAATTTACAGACAATAATCCTCAATTTAATGTTAGTGCGGGTGTAGAGATAGCAACTAGTGCCCACCAGTTCCAAATTTTCATTTCTAACTTTCCTAACATCGTACCACAATACAACAATGTGTACAATCAACCTAATTCACAACACAAGTGGTACCAGGATTTGTATATAGGATTCAACATTACGAGGCTATGGAGCTTTTAAAAAACTGAATGTATATGGGTAATCTAAGCAGAAAAAAATTCATATTCTCAGGAATAAGTTTGGCAGCTATTATCGCCTTTTTTAAGTGGGATAATCCTCCGAAGGAAAAGAAAAATGTAACAAAAACTGTAAAGTTTTTAACGCAAGACGGCAAGTTGGTTGAAATCGATATGGATAAGCTACCCACTACAGCAAAAACTGCCACAAAGGAAGATGTGCAAAATTGGGTTAAAAAATAAACTAGGACATCTATGGTTGATTTATCCAAAATAATTCCATTAAACCCGCAGATTCAGCGGAGAGATTTTTTGAAAGGGGCATTATTGGCCAGCTTAGCCGGTTGTACCAACCATGACCCATTTACTACTCAAGCTAAGAAGGAAAGTGTAAAGCCTTCAGGCCAAATGGTAAAGCTTCTCTCAACTACAGGGGAAATTATTGAAGTTGACAAAGCCTATCTAAAGCCTACAGAGGAAATACCATCCATTTCAAATATGGCCGAAAGAATGGGGATTGAGGGTAAAAAATTTGTGATGGTAATTGACTTATCACGCTGCCGAAATCTTAAAAAATGTCAGGAAGCCTGTAATCATGCTCACTTTGTAAGTGATCATCAAAACTGGATCAAGGTATATCCAATGCAAGATGGTGAAAAAACCGCACCTTATTGGCAACCCACTACCTGCATGCATTGCGATGATCCTCCTTGCGTAAAAGTTTGTCCAGTTGATGCCACTTTTAAACGTCAGGATGGAATTGTAGGAATTGATGCTGATCGATGTATTGGCTGTCGTTTTTGCATGGCTGCATGTCCGTACTCTACCCGTGTATTCAATTGGGACACACCTATAATTCCTCAAGCAGTTAAAGATTTGCCCTACTCTTCAGAAACTAGCTGCCCTCCAAAAATTGGAACTGTTTCTAAATGTGATTTTTGTCCGGATAAGGCAAGAAATGGAGAATTACCTCATTGCGTAACAGCTTGTCCCAACGGTGTATTTTTCTTTGGCGATTTAAATGAAGACTCAATAACTAACGGTTCGGAAACAATGCGTTTCAGCGATTTAATTAGAGATCGCTCAGGCTATCGATTAATGGAAGAACTAGGTACCAAACCAAGTGTCTATTATTTACCACCGGTTGATAGATTGTTCCCATTTAAAAACGAAGAAAACTCATGAGCTCAAATAAAATAATAACGGATCTATTACCCCAAAAATTTGGCAAAACTGGATTAATATGGACCGCCATACTAATTTTGCTCTGTTTAAATGGGCTATATTGTTACATCAAACAAATTAGATTTGGTTTAGGTGTTACCGGTTTGCGTGATTATGCATCATGGGGAATTTACATTTCTAATTTTGTATTCTTTGTGGCCATAAGTTTAGTGGGTTCACTCATCACCGCTATATTTCGTCTTACCGGAGTTGAATGGCGTACTCCATTAACTCGAATTTCAGAAATTATAGCTGTATCGGCAATCTTATTCGCTTCACTCATCATCATTGTGGATATGGGACGCCCTGATAGATTCTGGCATCTCTTTGTTTATAGTCGATTGCAATCACCGATTATGTGGGATGTGATAGTGATCACCACCTATCTTACCCTTAGTGTACTATTCCTATATTTTCCGCTACTGGCTGACATACCAATCTTAATTAAGAATAGCAAACCTGGAAGTGCCATTCAAAAATTCTACAAATTCATTGGAGCTTTTTGGAAAGGTACTGCCGAGCAATTTAGAATAAGCGAAAATGCAGTAAAAACAATTTCTGTCATGATTATACCCATTGCTCTTGCCATTCACACTGTTACTTCATGGTTATTTGCCACTACCTATCGCCCTGGATGGGACAGCACCAATTTTGGTGCGTATTTCGTTTCAGGTGCATTTTTAGTAGGAGCAGGAGGTGTAGTGGTAGCTATGTATGTATTTCGACGAGCTTATCAACTTGAGGCCTACATTACTGACAAACATTTTAACAATATGAGTAAAGTAGTGGTGATGCTTGCTCTTTTGTATTTGTATTTCAATGTTAATGAATACCTGGTACCTGCCTTCAAAATGAAAAAAGCAGAAGAACATCACTTACATAGTTTATTTACCGGTGAATTCTCTCTTTTGTTTTGGTCAGCCATTATTTTGGGTATGATTGTTCCGGTTATAGTGTTATTGTTTCCCAAAGGGAGAAAACCTTTTCCTGCATTTATAATGGGCCTTTTAGTTGTAGTTGGGGCCTGGTTTAAGCGATTCTTAATTGTTACACCTACTATGCTGAGCCCATTTCTTCCGATGCATGATGTGCCAGAGTCTTATAAACATTATACACCAACTTGGGAGGAATGGTCAATCACTATTGGTTCATTGGCTGGAACATTGCTCATTATTACGATCTTCACGCGCTTGTTCCCCATTATACCAATTCATGAAACAATTGAAGAAATGGAACATAGTAAACCGGAAAAACATGAAGCAAATTAACCATTTAACCGGACTAATTGCATTGGTTCTAGGTTTAACAACCATAATGGCCAATGCTCAAGATAAAACACAAAAGGGCACCATTCAAATTTACCTTGCCTATTCTCAGTTGAATAATGACCTTCCCGTTATTAAGGTTTCAGCAAAAACAAAAAAAGAGCAAAAATTTGAACCCGTTGCAGGAGTCGATATTAATCTTTTTTTTAATTCAGAAACCACAGCGGGCTTTATGGGCAGAGTAAATACTAACAACCTTGGAAATGGTTCTTTAGCTATGCCAATCCGATTTAAAAGTCAATTTGACACCTCGGCTAGCTTAAAGTTTATTGGCACCGTTACTCAGAACAAGCAGTTTAAGGATCAGTCTACTGAACTGGAAATAGCAAAAGCAAAAATCGAACTAACCCTTGATGAAGTAGATAGTGTTCGCTCCATTCATGCAAAAGTATTAGCCTTACAGCCTGATGGCCAATGGGCACCAGTGCCTGAAACCGAAATTAAATTGGTAGTTAGAAGATTATTAAGTGACTTAACGGCCACTGAAGAAGAGACCTACACTACAGACTCCATTGGAGGAGAAGTCTCCGCAGATTTTAACATGAGTGTACCTGGTGATTCCAAAGGAAATATTGTTGTTGGAGCGAAAATTGATGAGAATGAATTGTATGGAACCTTAGTAGCTGCAAAAACTGTAAAGTGGGGTACACCATTAGTTCCTGATCATAGTTTTTCGGAAAGATCATTATGGGCCACCCGAGATAAAACGCCACTTTGGTTGCTTATTTTCCCTAACATTATCATTATAACTGTTTGGGGTATTATCTTTTATCTTATTTATCAGATTACAAAACTTATTAAGCTTGGAAAAGAAAATAGTTCTGTTTAGTTGAATGTTTTACACTCTTAAAAAATCCAAATATTATGAAAACTAATTTAATTGGGGTAATAATGATTGGCGGCATGCTTCTTTCATTTACGTATTATCAATCCAAGCCTTGGGCTGTTCCTGAAAAAGAAGCAAAGATGGCCAATCCTGTTAAAGCCGATGCAGCATCACTAAAAGTTGGTAAAGAAATGTGGACAAAGCATTGTGCCGCTTGTCATGGTAAAACCGGAGCAGGCGATGGAACTAAAGCTGCATCATTAAAAACGGCTATGGAAGATATGTCAAAACCAGCGGTACAAAAACTATCTGATGGTGAATTGCATTACAAAATAGCAACAGGTCGTGATGAAATGCCTTCTTTCAAAAAGAAAATTCCAGATTCAGAAGATTTATGGTCGATCGTAAATTATATGCGAACATTCAAAAAATAAAAAATATATCCCCTATTCGGTACAAGCCTCGACATCAATCGGGGCTTTGCTTTTAATAATAATTAACTCAACCCTTGAATTTGTTGAGAATTGAAAAAATCAAAGAACTAGTACGTTATGAATATATTTTTAGTGGTTTGAGTGTTCGTTCAAGGAAGTTGTCATTGCGAGTGCAATCCGACAATAAGATAGCTGCTAGCACCAATAGTCCCAATGCAAAAACTTAGAGGTATTCATAATTATAATAATTAAGATTTTATAAAAGTTCAAGGATTTAAAATATCATTATAATATGATGTTACTTAGCAAGATGACGAGATATAACTTAAATGGCGCAATACTATTTCCATCCTAATTTATAGATTTAAGACCGATTAAAAAAAATGAAATTTTCAAACCATTACCGATAATCACTAACCTTCCTCCCCTATTTCTTTAACATTACTTCCTCATTTGTAACTTTGCGCCGACTTTATAGGACTCATGGAAATAATTATACTTTGCGCGTTTGCTTTTGTTGCAGGCTTTATTGATTCAATTGTGGGTGGAGGTGGCCTAATACAAACTCCAGCTCTGCTATTATCATTACCTAAAGTTCCAATCCCTACCCTATTGGGAACCGGAAAAATACCCTCATTAACCGGAACCAGTGTTGCAGCCTGGCAGTATGGAAAACGTGTCGAGTTCAATGCTAAAGTATTGGTTTCAGTAGCTATTTGTGCATTAATTGCGGCCTATCTGGGAGCTCAAACTGTTAGCCTATTGGACAGCAAAGTATTGAAACCATTAATCTTGTTCATTTTGATTGCCATTGCCATTTATACTTTCTTGAAAAAAGACTTAGGCAATTCGGTTTCAAAAGAAATTTCAGAAAACAAGATGATGATTTACGGAGGGCTAATAGGTTTAGTGATTGGATTTTATGATGGCTTCTTTGGTCCGGGTACCGGCAGTTTTTTTATTCTGGCTTTTATAATGGTTTTGGGCCTGGATTTCCTGAATGCGTCGGCCTATGCCAAAGTGATAAATTGCGTAACCAATATTGCCGCACTCTCGGCGTTTATCTTTAACAAGCAAGTATTATATCATATTGCCTTACCTATGGCACTTTGTAATATGGCAGGAGGATTAATGGGAAGTAAATTGGCTTTATCAAAAGGGAATGAATTTATAAGACAATTCTTCTTATTGGTAATTTGTCTTTTAATTGCAAGGTATGCGTATGAAGTTTTTATAAAAAATTAATTGAATTAAAGACCAGAGAATGAGCATTAATAGATTTTCAATTGTTACTTGCTTTTTTCTTTTTTACCTGCATATTTCTATTCATAGCCCATTCTTCGGCCTTTGCAATGGCAATAGCAATTGATCGTTGTTCGTCGTATTTTTCTTCGAGTAAGGCATTAGCTATTCCAATAGCTTTATATCGTACCGGTGCCATTAAATTCTTCATTGAAATTGGGTAATGTTGCTTAGTCCAAGGCATCGGTTCAATTCTATTGCTTTAAAATACTTAATGCGATCATTGTGCCATTTTACAACTTAACTGGTTATTGAAGGTTTAAAATCCATTAGAAGCCCTAAAAAGCCTTGAATTACCTTTGGAAAGAACAATCAACAACAGCAACCAAACACATTGTAATTCAATGCAGTATGTATTTCATTTTCAATGAGGAGTTATAAGGACCGAAAGAGTAAATATTTTCACATTAACTCTATAAATCATAAGTTAACTCACCTTTTAATACCAAAACATCCTAACCAACAAGCATTTTACCTTACGTTGACTATCAAACCATTTCTTTACAAAACCAAATACCTATCTTTGCCGTTTGAAAAAATATGAGTAAGCACGGAAGAATATTAGTAGCAATGAGTGGAGGTATCGATAGTTCGGTGGCTTCGATCATGCTGCATGAGCAAGGCTATGAAGTGATTGGCCTTACCATGAAAACCTGGGATTATGCATCTTCAGGTTCCTCTTCAAAAGAAACCGGATGTTGTAGTCTGGATTCAATAAACGATGCACGTTCTCTGGCTGTTGAATATGGATTTCCTCATTATATTTTAGATATCCGCGAAGAGTTCGGCAATTTTGTTATCGACAATTTTGTGGAAGAATACCTTGCAGGAAGAACCCCAAACCCATGCGTTTTATGTAATACCCATATTAAATGGGAAGCTTTAATGAAACGAGCGGATAAATTGGATTGTGAGTTTATTGCTACCGGACACTATGCTCAAATTCGTAATGAAAATGAACGATACGTGGTTTCAAAGGGCTTGGACAACAATAAAGATCAGTCTTATGTACTATGGGGCGTTTCGCAATATAATTTAAGCAGAACAAAGTTGCCGTTGGGAGGTTTTCGTAAAACAGAAATCAGACAAATGGCAATGGATATGGGGCAAATTGATTTAGCTAACAAAAGCGAGAGCTATGAAATATGCTTTGTACCAGATAATGATTATCGCTCATTCTTAAAACATCGTGTACCTGATCTGGAAGACCGAGTAGATGGTGGTGATTTTGTGCTTACCGACGGTCGTAAAGTTGGAAAACATAAGGGTTATCCGTTTTACACTATCGGACAACGTAAAGGGCTTGGAATTGCCTTGGGTGAACCTGTATTCGTGACCCGTATTATTCCGGAAACTAATACAGTGGTTTTGGGTAGAGAAGAAGATCTTCAACGTTCACAGGCTTTTGTTCGAAACTATAATCTAATAAAATATGCTTCGATACAGCAGCCAATAGAGGCTGTAACGAAGATCAGATATAAAGACGCTGGAGCAATGAGTTCAATAATTGAGGATGGCGATTTAATCAAAGTTGATTTTGATCATTCTGTTTCAGCAATAGCTCCCGGACAGTCGGCCGTTTTTTATGAAGGCGATGACTTGATTGGCGGAGGATTTCTTTGTTAATTCAACTAAATTATTTTTCAGCTAATTTTTGTTGTTAACCAAATTTATAACCTAAACATAAAAGAAGTATTAAAGCATGTCGAACGAATTAGAACACATCCACTGCCTGATCATTGGTTCGGGCCCTGCTGGTTACACTGCTGCTATTTACGCAGCGCGTGCTGACTTAAAACCAATTATGTACACAGGACTACAACCTGGTGGACAATTAACTACCACTACTGAAGTGGAAAACTTTCCGGGCTATCCTGAAGGAACTCATGGTCCTGAAATGATGGAAGATTTCAAAAAACAGGCGGAACGTTTTGGAGCAGAGGTTCGCTTCGGAATTGTAACCGCTGTTGACTTTTCATCATTACCTCATAAAGTAACCTTAGATGATGGAAAACAGGTTACCGCCGACGCCGTAATCATCTCAACTGGTGCATCTGCAAAATGGTTAGGCTTACCATCAGAACAAAAATATAACGGATTTGGAGTATCGGCCTGTGCTGTTTGCGATGGTTTCTTCTTCCGCAAGCAAGATGTTGCCATTGTTGGAGCGGGTGATACTGCAGCTGAAGAAGCAACTTACCTTTCTAAGCTTTGTAATAAAGTTTATATGATCGTTCGTAAAGGTGAAATGCGTGCCTCTAAAGCAATGCAACACCGTGTTATGAACACTCCAAACATCGAAGTACTTTTCCATTCAGAAACTAAAGAAATTTTAGGTGACGGTCAGAATGTTACTGGGGCATTGGTCGTTAATAATGAAACAGGAGAAGAAAAAACGATTAATGTAACCGGATTTTTCGTTGCTATCGGTCATAAACCTAATACTGATGTATTTAAAGGATGGATCGACATGGATGAAAACGGTTATATTATTACCAAAGCTGGAAGTACTAAAACTAATGTAGAAGGTGTGTTTGCTGCCGGCGATGTGCAAGATCATATTTATCGTCAAGCTGTAACTGCAGCAGGTTCAGGCTGTATGGCAGCGCTGGATGCAGAACGTTACATTGCTTCAAAAGAGCACAGTTCTATTTATGCTGAAGAATTAAGCAATTAATTTTTTCAAATAATATGTAACAAAGCCATCAAACATTGATGGCTTTGTTGTTTATAGCCATTCTGTATATTATTATTTACTTCTCAACCCCGTAGTTTTTTATAGATTTGTGGTTTATCAAATACCAATTTATGAAGCAAAAGAAAAACAGGTTAACACTTTATATCTTCATTGCCTTAGTACTGGGCATTATTTTAGGCTACCTGCTAAACATCTACTACATCAACACTTATAACGAAGGACTTACAAAGGCTACTGTACAAATTGAACAGGCCGAAAAAAAACTAAGCACCCTTACCGATAGTACATCGGTTACATATAAAGAGTTAAAGACTGAAATAGCTACCGCTCAAAAAAGCAAGTCTGAAAATGATAAAATGCGGGAGAAGAAACTTGAATTGTTCACAGTGTTAAGTGATATTTTCCTTCGACTTATAAAAATGATTGTTGCCCCATTGGTACTGACCACATTAGTTGTGGGAGTTGCTAAATTAGGTGACATAAAAGCAGTAGGGCGAATTGGTGGCAAAACCTTACTCTGGTTCGTAAGTGCCAGTTTATTATCCTTGGTATTGGGTATGATCCTGGTAAATATCTTCCGTCCGGGTGAAGCGATGAATTTACCATTACCAGATAGCCATACAAGCACGGGTATTCAAAAAGCGGCATTAAGCTTTAAAGACTTCATTGCACATGTGTTTCCTAAAAGTGTTATTGAATCAATGGCCTCAAATGAAATATTGCAAATTGTTGTTTTTGCTTTGTTCTTTGGAGTTGCCACTGCTGCTATCGGTGAGCAAGGCAAAATAGTGATCAAGCTATTTGATGCTGTTGCACATGTTATTTTAAAGGTTACTGGTTATGTAATGAACTTTGCTCCTTTTGCTGTATTTGGAGCAATGACTGCAATTATCGCCAAACAAGGATTAGGCATTTTGTCGACCTATGCCCTATTTATACTTGAATTTTATGGAGGATTACTTGTTTTATGGTTGGTACTTACCTTAATTGGTTCTACCATCTTAAAAAAGCGTGCCTTCGAACTAATTGGAAGATTGAAAGAACCGATACTTCTTGCGTTTAGTACTGCCAGCAGTGAAGCTGCATATCCGAAAACAATGGAGCAATTAGAGCGTTTCGGCTGCAAAAACAAAATAGTAAGCTTTGTTTTACCGTTGGGATATTCTTTCAATTTAGATGGATCAATGATGTACATGACCTTCGCTTCATTGTTTATCGCACAATCCTATGGGATCCACCTATCTTTTGAACAGCAAATCACCATGTTGTTAATACTTATGTTAACCAGTAAAGGAATTGCCGGTGTTCCAAGGGCATCACTTGTTGTAATTGCCGGAACAATAGCAACTTTCAATATTCCGGAAGCTGGCTTAGCATTATTATTAGGAATAGATCCATTGTTAGATATGGGCCGTTCGGCAACTAACGTGGTTGGTAATAGTATTGCGACAGCTGTAGTAAGTAAGTGGGAAGGTGAGTTGGGTGAATCAATTGATGATTCGGTTGAGTTTGATGTAATTGGTACTGAAGAGAACTAATATAAAGTAAATACATATATAAATGAGTGATAGATTTAAGAAGATTTACCTCTTAACCATGATTGTTGGTTCTTTTTTGATTTACATGGGCTATTATTATTATACCGCGTATTTCAAAAAGATGCATTACAAAATTGTTGAGTTCGACCACATAGAGGTAAAGTTTAGTAAAGGCGATGAAGTAGGCTATGAGTACAATTCAAAAACACAGGTTTTAAAATACCGCAATGATAAAGATTCGCTCATTACCCAAAAGGTTGAATTACCTCAACAAGCCATTAAGGACATTCACCAAAAGATGTGGGATAACATGTTTTTTGATATGCCCGACCAAATGATTGGTGGTGATCAGGCAACTACTCCGCGTTTTTTCATTGAAATGTGTTACCAGAAAAAATGCAAAAGCATTACTTGGGATGAGAAGGCAAATGAAAAACCGCAGTACATGGAGCGTGTAAGGGAACTAAAACAGTTGATTGAATCGAAGATTGAAGAAAACGAAAGTAAAAGTTCGATAAGTAACTAAGTTCTCCAATAAGGTTTAGAGCACTTTTTCCCATTATTAATTGCAAAAAAACGGAACACGAACGAGGTTGAAATTAATTCAAAATAGGTTTTTATATATCATTACTAATCCCTATTTTTGCACCTCGTTTAAATATAAATAAATTATTATTTCATCATGTACGCAATAGTAAATATAGCCGGGCAACAATTTAAAGTTGCAAAAGACCAGCAGATCTTTGTACACCGCTTACAAGGAGAAGAGGGCGCTAGTATTGAATTTGGCGATGTTTTATTGGTAGCTAACGGCGATAAAATCTCTGTAGGTGCTCCTAACGTTGCAGGTTCAAAAGTAACCGCTAAAATCGTTTCTCACCTAAAAGGCGATAAAGTTATCGTTTTCAAGAAAAAACGTCGTAAAGGTTATAAACGCAAAAACGGTCACCGTCAGTCGTTTACCAAGATTCAGATCGAAAACATTGTATTTTAATCACTAAGAAAGGAATTTTAAGAAATGGCACATAAAAAAGGTGCGGGTAGTTCGAAGAACGGCCGTGAGTCGCACAGTAAACGTCTTGGCATTAAAATTTTCGGTGGTCAATCTGCAATTGCAGGTAACATCATCGTTCGTCAACGTGGTACTAAACATAACCCTGATAAAAACGTAGGTATCGGTAAAGACCATACTTTGTTTGCATTAATTGATGGTACTGTTGTTTTCAAAAAGAAAAAAGACGACAAATCTTACGTTTCAGTTATTCCAGCAGAAACTGCTGAAGTAAAAAACTAATAAACGTTTAAAATATAGAAAGCCTTTGGTATTTTTGCCAAAGGCTTTTTTTATTTCAATATGCCTCCCTTAAACATCATAACTCGGTTTCAGGATTCTATCAAAATAAAAGGCTCATTATACATTAATTTTATCTTTTCTCATGACAGCATCATCGGCAGCAGTTTTATGGACAGGCGGAAAAGATTGTGTTTTAGCCTTACATTTTGCAAAAAAGGAAGAGCTTTCGATTAACTTGCTTATAACCTTTGCTCCAAAAAACGCTGATTTTCTGGCTCACCCGATCAAAGTACTTAAACTGCAGGCTGAGGCAATTGGTATTCCTCATAGAATAATAGAAATCAATGAGCCTTACAAAGAAAGCTATGAAAATGCGATTGCTCATCTTAAAGACGAAGGCATTGACCTCCTTATTAGTGGTGATATTGATGAAGTAAATAGCTA
Source organism: Solitalea agri (assembly GCF_023914155.1). Classification (GTDB taxonomy): domain Bacteria; phylum Bacteroidota; class Bacteroidia; order Sphingobacteriales; family Sphingobacteriaceae; genus Solitalea; species Solitalea agri. The sequence goes on from NZ_JAMWYS010000006.1 coordinate 219,075, forward strand.
CCCGAACTGGATTAAAGAAAGAAGCGCTGTTTCTGGTATGGGGGTCTATGCACCTTTATGGCAACTGGATCGGAAGGATTTATTGAATGAGCTTGTAAATCGAAATTTCAAGGTAATCTTCTCATTGGTTCGAAAACCCTGGTTTACCCGCAGCTGGGTTGGTGACCTGATTACATCAGCCAAAATTGATCAGCTTTCAATGTTTAAAGAGCTAAAAGGAATAGATCTAAGCGGTGAACAAGGAGAATATCACACTTTAGTACTCGATTGTCCAGCTTTTGCAAAAGCAATAGTGATTGATAAAAGTAGTATTGAGGAAAAAGATGACATGTACTATTTACGACTGGAAGAAATAACGTTAAAAGATAAAGGGAAATAATCTATTATAAGTTATCTAAATGAATATAGCAGAGTTCGAACTTTTAAGGCAAAATGAAGTAAGGGAAATTATAAAAAAGAATATTGAAGTCGACTCTTTAAAATTTGCACTTAGTTATCGTTCTCAGACCGTCCCGGCTCATTTGATCTCTACCCAGATAAAGTACCTCCAGAAAGCAAAACATAAGCTTCCTTCCTATTACAATGCTCTTTGTGTAATTCCTCCTATTTCGTACGAACAGTCAAGCAGTGAGGCTACAGCATCATTAAAGAAGGAAACAGGTGAACTTTGCTTAGACTTAACCTGCGGCCTTGGAGTTGACAGCTTTTATTTCTCCAAAAACTTCAATAAGGTTATCAGTCTAGAGATGAATCCTTTATTGGCAGCTATCACTCAATATAATTTCAATCTTTTAGGTGCAGAAAATATTAAGGTATTCAATCAAAAGGCTGAAGATTTTCTGGCAGCTTATACAGGTGAAAAATTTGATCTTATTTTTGTTGATCCAGCAAGGAGAGATGATCAACAAGGCCGTGTTTTTTTATTTGAAGATTGTTCACCTAACTTATACGAGATTCTTCCGCTGGTATCCAAACTAACCCGAAAGTTAATTGTAAAAGCTTCTCCTTTATTTGATAATGCAGAGGCTTGGAAAAAATTCTCTTTAATGAGCTCTCTTTCGGTTGTTTCTGTTGATAACGAATGTAAAGAATTATTAATGACGTTTGATTTTGAAAACTCTCCTTCACTACTAACCGAAAAGATCTTATTAAATAGAAAAGGAATCGATTCGACTTATATATTCAATAAAACAGAAAGTAACGAGCATCAACTGCCTGTTGCAAGTTCATCAACCTATTTATTAGAGCCCGATGTGGCCTTTTATAAGGCTCGTGTAAACATTCAATTATTCAACAAGTACTTTCCTTCGTTAAAAGTAAGTTTCGAGCAAATCGACGGTTATTTCTTTACCAATGAAGAAGTAAGTAGAGAATTCCCTGGGCGAGTTTTCCGAATCATTGAAGAAATAGATTTCCAACCGAAGGCATTAAAAATGCTCCTAAAAACAAAAGGAATAAAAAAGGCTAATATTAGTAAACGAAACTTCCCCCTTTCTGTAGAAGAAATTAGAAAAGCACTCAACCTTGGAGATGGGGGTAATGTATACCTCTTCTTTGCTAAAAACCGCTTAGGGGATCATAAAGTAATTATAACAGAACGTGGTAGCTGAAAAGGCTATAGCCACTTACAAAAAAAGAGGGCTAAACCCTCTTTATATTTTTAAACCAATTCGGTTTGCTTTATTCTGTTTTGATCTTCTTTAACCTTTTGTTTCTCCTCTTTCCTAAGTTGGCCAGAAGTTTTACGGCTTCCATCATGGCTCCAACCAGGAGGTCCAAACAAATAACCTATTTTAGCTTTAAAAGTAGGCGCTTTCCATACATCTTTAATTACGGCTCCCCATTCGTCAAAAGCAATATGAAGTGGATTATGGGTTTCAAGATTTTTAGTTAAACCATACGTTGGATGCACATTTTCCTCGACAAAAGTTCCAAACATACGATCCCAAATAATTAAGATCCCTGCATGATTTCTATCTAAATATTGAATATCAGAAGCATGATGCACCCGATGATGAGAAGGAGTATTAAAAATAAACTCTATAGGCTTAGGAAGGCGTTTAATAACTTCTGTATGTATCCAGAATTGATACAGTAAACTGATCGACATCATAGTCATGATCATGAGCGGAGAAAATCCCACCAATGGCATCCATAACCAGAATATCCATGAACCTGATAAATTCCCTGTCCATGTTTGACGTAAGGCTGTTCCCAGATTATACTTTTGAGATGAATGATGTACTACATGAGACGCCCAGAAATAACGTACACTATGACTTGTTCGATGGAACCAATAATATGAGAAATCGTCAGCCAACAAACACAAAATCCAAGCCCACCAGGCATTCTCCGGCATAGTGAAGAAACGAAACTGGAAAACAAAGGTCAAAGCAACAGGAATCATTGCTTTACTAACAAATCCAATTAAAACATTACCAATCCCCATCGATATACTACTTGCAGTGTCTTTTGCATCGAAATATTCATCATGCTTCTTCTGCAAATAGGCAACTATAAACTCTGCAATAAGTAAAATAATAAAGCCCGGAATGGCCATTACAATTAGATTCTTCATTTCCTGGTAATTGATAAAGGTTCGAAATGTAAGATTAATTTCTGAATTATCAATGCACGCATAGTTTAGTTAGACTTGGGATAATATTTTCTCAAAAGGAATAAATAAGGTTCAAAATAATGATGAACAAATACATTTTGCCCAGTAAACTTAAATTTATTATCATACTCATTATCGGTGGGCAAAACAATTTGAACGCCGGCTGTCATATAATGATTAGAGGGCGCATATGAGGGCTCCCTTAATTGAGGAAGAGTCTTTTTTATCTGATCAAATACGGCATTTCCCAGATACTTTTGATAATACTTCACGCCATTATTGGCAGTTTTATCTATCTTTTTATAAACCGAATTCACATATACCCGTACCAACCAAGGCATCTCTTTTATTGCATCTTTATAATTAACTATCGGATTTGCTTTGTTCATGTCTTTCAGTGTTTGAACAGTTAATGGAGTTTCAGGCACCCAGTCGGCAGTATTTACTGTTCTAAAAGCCCATTCTCCCCTATTAATAAAATCGAAATCGTAGGTGTAATATAAATTACCGGGCTTGGGAGCTGCACTACAATAGGTTTTATAAAAAATATCACCAGGCAGTTTATCTTCCGGCAGATAATTAAGGTATGAACGAACCAAATACGCAATAGCCCCGCCCTGACTATGTCCAAATATGATCACTTCCTTTTTTCCTGACTTGTAAAGAACGTTCAGCTCATTAACAATGTAAGGAGCCAAAAATGCCATTCCAATTGACCAGCCCACATGAACATAAGCATCCGCTCGTTCAGCAAACTTATATTCAAAAAGAGTGCTGTCATTGAGTTGCAAGTCTCCCTGAGCAGGAATCATCGCCGAATAAAAGTTCTCAAGCCACGATTCTGTTTTACCAATAGTTCCGCGAATGCAAAGAATCACCACATCATCGTTTCGTAACCAGAAATAACATTTATTGTAAAGACCTACTTCAGGAGACTCAAATAGCAATTTATATTGATGATTCGATGTTGTTATAACTTGACCAGTGTTTAATGAATCATATTTCAGCCTTAGGAGATCAGCATATTCAGCAGCATCAAACCCGGGTTTTAGAAGTTGTTGTCCGGAAGATGAAAAACAAAACAGGCAGAATAATAAAGAAAACTTAAAAAAGCGCGTTTGAAGAAGTTTTAACATCGAAGGTAAATTATGTTGGCTCGATTTAAAATACAACATAATTCAACCATTATCAATCTTTAACAAGCGACAATTCAGGGGCTAAGAACTCTATCAAAACTGAAATAATCATTACCAAAGCGCAACCAATCAGGTTATACCATAAGAAAGAAATATCAGTAAAGAAATAACCTAGTAGAACCAAAAACTGTGTAATTACCGCTGCTATAAAAACAGCTGTACCTTTTATTCTTTTTATAAAGAAAGCAACCATGAAAATACCCAAGATCGCCCCATAAAACAACGAGCCTAGTACGTTCACTGCTTCTATCAAACTTCCTAATTGTGAAGCAAGGCCTGCAACAATCATTACAAACACTCCCCAAATAACAATGGCCCACCGGGAAGCATTTAGATAATGGCCATCGTTTTCGTCCCTTCTCACACTACGTTTGTAAATGTCGATTACTGAAGTTGAGGCTAAAGCTTGCAATGCTGATGATGAAGACGACATTGACGCTGCTAAAATCACTGCTATTAATAAGCCCACTAATCCTTCAGGAAAATGATTACGAACAAACCATAAGAAAACATAGTTAACATCATCGGTATTAGCGCCACTATCATTTTTAAGCATTAGCTTCTTTAGATCCTTACGAATAACCGCTTCTTTTTGATGATCTTCAGTAACAAACCCCTGAAACTTGGTTATAGCCTTATCATCGTTAGATTGGATCGCGGCAATCAATCCATTTGCATGCTCTTTCTTTAGTTGATAAATCGAAGTCTGTTTTTGCTGAAGATCGTTTAATTGCCCTGCATAAGTGCTTTCCTGTAGCTTTTTTATCTCCAACTGATTAAAGAATATTGGAGTTTCTGCAAACTGGTAAAAAACAAATAACAAAACTCCGATTAAAAGAATTCCAAACTGCATTGGAATTTTAACAATACCATTGAATAATAATCCCAAACGGCTTTCTGTAGTGTCTTTAGCAGACAAGTAGCGGGCAACCTGGGATTGGTCTGTTCCAAAGTATGATAGAGCCAAAAAGAACCCTCCTAACAAACCTGACCAAATATTATATTTGTTATTTAAATCGAACTTCAGATCAATAATGTTCATCCGGCCCATTTTGCCACCTAATTTCACCGCATCTATAAATCCGATATTCTGAGGAAGCAAACGGGTAATAATAACAGCCGCAATCAGCATTCCACTAAGAATGATCGTCATCTGACCCATTTGTGTATAACTAACCGCTCGTATTCCTCCACTTACTGTATAAATCACAACTACAGCACAAATGACGAAGTTTGTCAAATAGATATTCCATCCTAAAATGGCTGAAAGAATGATACTAGGGGCAAAAACTGTAATACCTGTTCCTAAACCCCGCTGAATAAGAAATAAAAAGGCAGCCAATGACCGTGTCTTTAAATCAAATCGGCCTTCCAGATACTCATAGGCTGTATATACTTTTAATTTATGGTAGATGGGTACTGCTGTTAAGCATAAAACCACCATAGCTAGCGGCAATCCAAAATAGTATTGAACAAAACGCATCCCATCAGTATAGGCTTGTCCCGGAGCTGATAAAAACGTTACAGCACTCGCCTGAGTAGCCATAATGGTAAGCCCCACCATGTACCATGGAGAGGTATTAGCCTTCAAAAAAGTTTCGGTGTTTTTGCTTTTACGGCTCTTCCATAATCCGTAAAAAACAATAAATGAAAGCGTTGTAATTAATACCAGCCAGTCGAGTTGCCTCATGAAAGATGATTAGTTAGGTAATAGAATACGATCATTTCCATTATTAAAAAGCCGACAACCAGCCAATAAAGCCTTTTCCATCGCAATTGCATACTATTTACCTAGTTCAATCATATTCACAAATAAACGGTAGGCACCCGGAACACCGGCAGGCAGTTCTCTAAAAAATGATAACCCGGTATACACAAAATAACCCTTACCATATTTAGTAATGATAGTACTTCCCTTGGATGAGTTCTCTCCTGGATCGTTTAAACTAATTGGTGTTTCATAATTCTTATCCCAATCAGAAGCGAAATAAATTCCTCTTTCCTGAATCCAGCCTTTAAAGTCATCTGAAGTGATCTTATTCGGACTATTTAAAACCCGATGCCTTGGTATTTCAAAACGGATCTCCGCATTTTCATCCGTTACCCGATCTCTAGAAATAGTAAAAGGAAATGGCCCGATTTCAGATTTTACACCGCCTAGAAAATTATTGGTATTGTATTGAACGATTAAATTCCCTCCGTTTTGAACGTAATTCATCAACTTGTTATAATAGAATTTCATTCTATCATTAGTATTATAAGCTCTAACGCCAATTACAATAGCATCGTAAACCGAAAGGTCAACTCCATCAGAAAGCATATCATCTGTTAGCATTTTTACATGATAGCCTAATTGTGCCAAATTATGAGGGATATCATCTCCTGCTCCTTTAATATAGCCAATATTCTCAGACCGCTTATTCAGGTTAAACCTTACAACCTTGGCCTGTGCATCAGGATACAATGTTTGAATAGGAATATGTTTATAATCAATTACCGTTTCACCCTTTGAATAAGTATTTCCATCTATGGTCGCTACAGCATTAATAATTGCTGTTGAATTTTCGCTTGGTGGAATAATCTCAAAGCTTACATCCATTTCTTCATCTTTCTTTTGAAGGTTGAAAGGAATAGAGGCAGGATTACTTTTCCAACTAGATGGCAGATCGAGTTTCAAAACTCCTTTACAACTCTCCTTTCCTGCTTTAAGAACAATCTTAATATTACGTGATTTGCTTGATGGGAATACGTATGCTTTTGCATCCATATTGATCATTACCGGTGGAGTAATTTGAATCGGTCTATAAAGCTCTCCATCCACCGGATCAACCCATTTATAAATCACAGGTCTGTTAATAGCTAAAGACTGACCTTCAATAGTAAGAACAAATCCAACTTGCAAAGGAACTGGAGCCTCAGCCTGACCAATTAAATTCTGGTCCTTTACCGTAAACATACCTTCCGAATGTTTATAAGTAAGCCAATAAGGGTTATTGTAAGAAGTCGTCGGGTCTAGAGTAATAACTTTATCTTCTTTGCAAAGCTGATCACGCTCTAAACTTTTATTTACAGAAACAGTCTCACCATTAGGGAAATTAATCTTCTCAAGGATAACGGCAGTATCTGCCCTGTTAATTGCATTGATTGAAATCTTCAATTGCTGTCCTGGAGTAATTGAAAAATCTGTCGCTGTTGCTTCAAGGTAAATTCCAGAACAGGCAATAATCAGATTTACCAATTCCTTCTGCTTTTGAACCTTCCAGTAAGCATCCTTTATCTGGTCTAACGCTTTGTAAGCTTGTATCAGATCTGAAAGTATCGTGGAAGGTTCATCAGTTAAAAATTCATCCTGAGCCTTCTTTATCCATTGTTTAAAAGTTTCAGCTCCCTCTATTCTATTAGCCGATAAGTCGATATCGTCAAACACATCAGTTGCTGCCGCACTACCTTTGATCGGTTTAAAATATTCGGTCACCGAACCTCTTGTGCGGGCCGCACCAAACCCTTGACTTTTATGCATGCTCCTACTTTCACCAGCAAGTTCTCCATAAGATTTTCCTAGCATTGGATTAAACTGACCAACCTCTTGTGCTAAATTACCAGTCATATCAGCATTCGGATTCCAAAAACGAGACGCATTATTATAGATCAATCGTTTTGCTTGCCAAGGTTGAACATATTTCAGTTGTTCAGGATATCTATTAGGATCAGCAGCAGCAACAAACGCTTCTTCAGCTAAAATTGCTGAAGCCGTATGATGTCCATGCCCTCCACTACCATCAGTTGCAAAACGGGTTATGATAATATCGGGTCTGAAACGACGAATAGTCCAAACTACATCAGCCAGGATAGAATCCTTATTCCATATTTTAAATGTTTCATCTGGATTTTTAGAAAACCCGAAATCATTAGCCCTTGTAAAAAACTGTTCAGCTCCATCTATGCGCCTGGCTGCTAACAATTCCTGAGTTCTAATTAATCCTAGCAACTCACCTTGCTGATCACCAATAAGATTTTGCCCTCCATCACCACGTGTCATTGATAAATAACCTGTGCGAACACATTTTTCATTGGCCAACCATGAAATCAAACGAGTATTCTCATCATCAGGATGCGCTGCAACATAAAGAGCAGCTCCAAACGTGTTCAGCTTTTTTAGAGCAAGTAAAATTTCAGAAGAACTTAGCGATTTAGGTTGTTGGGCTTTAACAGTAATAAAAGCAAAAAGGATAAAACTTAATAGAAATAGAGGTTTCCGCATTATTGGTCGATTTGGAAAACTAAGATAGAGTAAAAATACAATTGGTGAAGAATCGAATAGATTAAAATAACTGTTACACTTTAAGCTTAGGGACAAAAGAAAAACAGACGTGTTACAAACGTATGTAGAAGTAGGAATAAGTTTATTAACTATTAACGATAATGCTTTCGGTCAAATAAATAATAACAAAATACTTAGAAAACCCTTAGCAAGTCTTAGCTCACATACTATCAGTCCCGCTTTCCATTCCAAGTCCTCACCAGCCTGACACAAGCTAGCGTCTGGCTGCGGGCTTTCCATTGCAATCGGGTTTAGGGAACCCGGGCAGCATGTTATTTAGCTGATGAAAAATGGTTTTATTGTTTTATGGTATTATTGTTCTATGGTTAAAAATAAACCACAGCGTTACACAGGGTTTCACAGAGAGGTTTACACCCCGTGTTGCTCAGTGAAACCCTAGGGTTGTAAACCGTTAACCATACAACCATTTCACAATAAAAAACTCCGTGCACCTCGGTGCAACCCTGTGGTTATCCAACTCTTTAACAATTTCACCATAAAACCAATTTAGCCATTTAGGGATGGCTATAAACAAACAAAGCCCCGCATTGCTGCAGGGCTTGTATAAAAATCGGC
>NZ_JAMWYS010000032.1 GCF_023914155.1 Solitalea agri
TGTCACCAGATTTTTTGCTTTAAGGTCTTCAATTCCTTTTAATTCTCTGTCAAAAGGCAACTTACTGTCAAAGTAAGTCCAAAGTCCAATTGCAATGAAGATTAAAACAGTAACGACTAACAAGATCAAAAGTCCGCGGTCGACATAAAAACTTGCAACTATCCCAACGACTAGAGAGGTAAGAGTCCAGAAGATGAGAAATTTCATCAATCGAAATTTTCTTTTCCCAATGTCCTTTACTCTTTTCTCAAGAGTTTTAATTTCTTGTCCGCTTAATTGTCTCTCTATTTTCAACGGTATTTTTTTTAGGGCAATTGCACACAACGAGTGGCGCTTGACGCAGGTGCGAAGAAAGTACCGTTCCATTGTCCAGCTTGACGAAAATAATTTAACGTATTGGGTTTTGCAAGTTGCACATCGCCCGCCCTTGCGTTCAAGCGTTTGTTATAAGCCGCTTTTACTCTATCCATCGGCACTTGTGGCCATATTTGTTGTCGTCAGATATTATTTTGTATTTGATTTTCGGCCTATTGTCAACGAGGTAATATTGGATTAAATCCGAATCCTGTTGGTTAGAATAGAATACCAATTCGTTGTCTTTAGTCCAAGTACCAAATAAAATATAGTCAGACATTAGATCTGCAATGTAAACCTAAAGTCTGATGATTTTCCTTATTAATAAAACCCAACCTAAATTTGCTACAAGTTTGATACTGCAAAATCATTCAATATTTCCGTAAGGAACCTTGGCCAGTTTCGGCTTTGTGCGGTAAGGTTTGAAGGCAAACTGGACGCAGTTCCGTCGGAAATATTCGGTTCGCTCCCGGTTCAACCGGGATGGAGGGCAACAATAGCAGAAGAACTTTGTGAGAACAACTACTCGTGAAAAGTAATCGATCGAAAGTCTTAGATTGGAACGAACCTCCCTTACCCAAAGTATTTCACACAGCATTACTTCCAGAAATAAATAAAACCATAGAATTTTCTGTTCAGTAGTTGTAATTGTTAACCCGATCTCCAACAGGATTTATTCACTAACCTGTGAGTTATTTCAGGACGAGGCCCAATTCTGATGATTTTCCTTATTAATAAAACCCAACCTAATTTGCTACAAGTTTGATACTGCAAAATCATTCAATATTTCCGTAAGGAACCTTGGCCAGTTTCGGCTTTGTGCGGTAAGGTTTGAAGGCAAACTGGACGCAGTTCCGTCGGGAATATTCGGTCCGCCCGACCGTGGAGGGCAACAATAGCAGAAGAACTTTGTGAGAACAACTACTCGTGAAAAGTAATCGATCGAAAGTCTTAGATTGGAACGAACCTCCCTTACCCAAAGTATTTTACACAGCATCACTTCCAGAAATAAATAAAGCCAAAGACTTTTCTGTTAAGTAGTTGTAATTGTTAACCCGATCTCCAACAAGATTTATTCACTAACCTGTGAGTTATTTCAGGACGAGGCCCAATTCTGATGATTTTCCTTGTTTATAAAACCCAACCTAATTCGCCACAAGTTTGATATCTAAAAACATTCAATATTCACCTAAGGAACCTTGGCCAATTCCGGCCTTGCGGTAAGGCTTGAAGGCGAATTGACCTAAAAGCGTCGAGCGTAGGGTTGACAAAACGGCGGGCCACGCGTAGGCCCTGAGCGGGGTCCCGGTTTAACCGGGATGTCTTGATCTTTTGGAAACTTTTCTGTCAAGGGAAAAGTTTCTAGGCGTTCGGCCGGCTATGAGGCCGACCATCAGAACCAATCTTTCACCTCATACTCATAAAAGGACTCCAATTCAGTGTCCATATTAGGAACCTCAGCCTATCCAGGCCCGTGCGGTATGACTGCAGACGGTTAGGGTGCAATTCCGATGTGGACCTGTAAGTTATTTCACGCCGTATCAACTCCGAGTATACGCCGAGTATACGCCGAGTATACGTCTAGTATACGTCTAGTATACGTCGAGTCAAAGCTGTATCAATGCGTATCTTATCAAACGAAGCATTCAGACGCATTACTCCTAACAAAAAAAGAGCATCAACTTATAGTCAATGCTCTTTCATAAAAGTTTTATAGGCTTAAACAGTAGCACTCTCAGTGGCTACGTCTTTGCTTACTTTTTTCACCAATCCTTGCAGTACGTTGCCTGGGCCTACTTCAGTAAATGAGGTGGCGCCATCGGCTAACATTGCTTGTACAGTTTGGGTCCATCTTACAGCTCCGGTTAACTGTGCAATTAGATTTTTCTTAATCACTTCCGGATCGCTGGTTGGTTGCGCGTTTACGTTTTGGTAAACCGGGCAAATAGGTGTATTAAAGGCAGTGCTGTTAATAGCTGCTTCCAACTCAACACGAGCAGGCTCCATCAACGGAGAGTGGAATGCTCCGCCTACATTTAACACCAATGCACGCTTAGCTCCCGCTTCTTTTAATTTCTCGCAGGCTTTGTTAACACCTTCAATACTTCCCGAAATCACCAATTGGCCAGGGCAGTTATAGTTGGCTGCAACTACTACTTCGTCAATTGATGCACAAACTTCTTCTACAACCTTGTCATCTAATCCTAAAATCGCTGCCATGGTAGATGGTTGCAATTCGCAGGCTTTTTGCATAGCGTTGGCACGGGCAATCACCAGTTTAAAAGCATCTTCAAATGCTAATGCTCCGTTAGCAACCAAGGCTGAAAACTCACCTAATGAGTGGCCTGCAACCATTTCAGGTTTAAAGCTATCGCCCAAAGTTTTAGCTAAAATTACCGAGTGAAGGAAAATTGCCGGCTGGGTAACTTTCGTTTGTTTCAAATCTTCGTCAGTTCCGCTGAACATTACATCGGTAATGCGGAAACCGATAATTTCGTTTGCTTTCTCAAATAATTCTTTGGCTAAAGTTGATGTTTCATACAACTCTTTGCCCATTCCTACAAATTGAGCTCCCTGTCCCGGGAAAACGTAAGCTTTCATATTTAATTTTTGGTTTGATTTTACTTAAAAATTTCAAGCTGACTAAAATCTAAAATCGTGAATCCACAATCTTAAATTTTTAGCTTAGGTGTGCCGCAATCAGCTGCATGAACTCGTAACGGGTTTTCTCGTTGTTAATAAACTCACCGGTAAAGGCCGAAGTGGTGGTCACCGAGTTTTGTTTTTGAATGCCGCGCATGCTCATGCACATGTGCTTACATTCAATAACCACCGCAACTCCCAGCGGACTTAAAGTGTCTTGAATACAATCACGTATCTCGTTGGTTAAACGCTCCTGTACTTGTAAACGGCGCGAGAATGCATCCACCACTCGAGGAATTTTGCTCAACCCTACTACTTTTCCATTAGGGATATAGGCCACATGTGCCTTGCCGAAAAACGGCAGCATATGGTGCTCACACATTGAGTACACCTCAATGTCTTTCACCAATACCATTTGGCTGTATTCTTCCGTAAACATGGCCGATTTTAAGATCTCGCTTGGGTTTAGGTCATATCCGTGCGTTAAAAACTGCAAGGCCTTTGCCACACGTTCAGGCGTTTTCAGCAAGCCCTCGCGGTTGGGATCTTCGCCAATATCTTTTAAAATGTCGTAGTATTTCTCAGAAATGTCCCTGATCTTTTCTTCGTTGTAACGGTCAATTTTTTGGTAACCGTCCATTTCGTTCTCTTCCATCATGCTGGAAGTTAATTTTTTCAAGTCGTCCATAAGAGTTTTGAGCGTTTATTCTCCGAAATATTCAACAAAGTTGTTTTCGGTTTCATATAATTTAATAGCGTGCAGTATAGCGCCGCGCTCTTTAATTGGTTCACAAAGTTGATTGAAAATCTCAATGGCCAGCACTTCTGTCGATGCCATTTTACCTTTCATGAAATCTACATCCAGATTTACGTTTTTGTGATCGAGTTTATTAATTACGCGACTATTAACAATATCCCTAAGTTCTTTTAAGTCAATTACAAACCCCGTTTCAGGGTTTACATTGCCTTTAACAGTTACAAAAAGCTCATAATTGTGTCCGTGCCAGTTGGGGTTCGAACATTTGCCAAAAACCTCCGAATTCTTATCCTGGCTCCATTCTTCACGAAATAATTTATGTGCGGCGTTAAAACGCTCCCTGCGTGTAATGTAGATCATTGGGCAAATATCGAAAAATTTTAATTGCCAGTTAAAGTGATAAATGGTTGAATTGTTAAAGGGCTAAATTGTAATATTGTTAAGTGATTAAATTGATAAATGGATAAATTGTTAAGGATGGATCAATAAGACCACTCAAGAATAAAACAGTTAAACAATTCATCAATTTTCATTAAACCAACAAAGCCTTATTTTTGTTTTCAATGAAAATACTTGTAGTCGCTGCTACCCAAGCCGAAATTCAGCCATTTATTGATTCAAACCCATCTTACGACATGTTGATCACTGGCGTAGGTATGGTGGCTACAGCCTATCAATTAACTCGTAAGTTGTTGACCTCATCGTATGACTTGGTGATCAACGCTGGTATTGCGGGTAGTTTCGATCTATCTATTGAACTGGGAACGGTTGTTCAGGTGACTTCCGACCAGTTTTCGGAATTGGGGGCTGAAGATGGTGAAGAGTTTATCGACTTGTTCTCAATGGGATTTGTGAACGGAAATGACCAGCCTTTTACAAACAAAGAACTATTAAATCCTTTTGTTATAGATAGACTCCCTTCCGTATCAGGTATCACCGTAAACAAGGTTCATGGTAATGATGCAAGTATTGAAAAGGTATTGAGGCAATTTCCTGTACAAACAGAGAGTATGGAAGGCGCAGCTTTTATGTATGTTTGTTTGAGCGAAGGTGTGAAATGTCTGCAAATTCGGAGCATCTCCAATTATGTGGAGCGTCGCAACCGGGCAGCCTGGAATATTCCACTTGCGGTGGAAAGATTGAATAAAGAATTGATAAAATTAGTAAATAGATCATAGTTAATGGTTCATAGTTAAAAAACAGCTATGAACCATTAGCCATTAACAATGAGCCATAAAATGAAATTAACCATAGGTTTTTCCCCATGTCCAAACGATACCTTCATCTTCGATGCCTTAGTGAACAAGAAAATTGATACAGAAGGTTTAGACTTTGAAGTTTTTTTTGATGATGTGGAGACGCTGAATCAAAAGGCTTTCAGAGGCGAACTCGATATTACCAAACTCAGCTACCATGCCTTTGCTTACGCTGCAGATAAGTATGCTTTGCTGGACGCCGGAAGTGCGCTTGGTTTTGGAGTTGGCCCGCTATTGATTTCAAAGACCGATGTTTCTGAAGAAACCATGACCGATAAAGACCGGATTGCGGCATGTTCTGGTCGTGAGCCGGTTACCAAACTGGCTGCACGTGTGGCTGCAAAAGTAAATGAGCTTAAAATTGGCATCCCCGGAAAATTCACGACTGCTAATTTTTTATTGAGCCTTGCCTTTCCACAGGCTGTTAACAAAGAAGAACTGGTGTTTTCGGCCATCGAACCTAAACTGTTGAATGATGAAATTGATCTGGGTCTCATCATTCATGAAAACCGGTTTACCTACGAACAAAAAGGCTTGAAAAAAGTAATTGACTTAGGCGAATATTGGGAGCAGTTAACGGGTGCGCCTATTCCTTTAGGCGGTATTTGTGTGAAACGCGACTTGCCTCAGGAGATTCAGCTGAAAGTGAACCGTGTAGTAAAAGCCAGCGTGGAGTTTGCAGCCAAAAATCCGAAGGAACCTTTAGCATTTGTGAAGGCGCACGCCCAGGAAATGGATGAGGAGGTGATGTATAAGCATATCACCACCTATGTAAATAAGTTTTCTATTGATTTAGGCACTGATGGGCGAAAAGCTATACAAACCATGTTTGCCATTGCCGCCGAAAAAGGTATTATTGACTCACCAAAACAAAATCTTTTTGTAGCATGATAGTTTTAGTTGGTGGCGCTGAACAGCCCGGAGCGGCAATTGTTGAGTACCTGAATAAGGCTAATTTTAACGATCTGGTTATTGTTCATGATCATAAGGATGAATCGGTTCTTAACAGTTTGTCGGGTAACCGATTCACCAAAAAGATTCGGTATAAAGAGATCAGTCGCTTTTTAGAGGCCAATCAGCTTCATGTACAGTTTATGGTGGTTGTCAGCGAAAGCGGATTAGTTGATACGAATGAAATTTGGGATGCTTGTATAAAATGGGGTATTCCTTTAATTGTAGTTTCAAAAGAACAAACCGGGTTTAATAAACTGGTTAAAATAAATGCCAAGCAACCATTTTACTGGTCGATTCTTCATTATAGGAATGAAAGTGAGGAGCAGGTGCCCAAAATGGTGCTTCATTTGATGGAGCACAGAAAAGAATCAGCTGTTCACTATTTAACGAATTTGGCGGTATGAGGAATAAAAAAAATATGTCATTGCTGGAAGTGCTAAGTAAAATTAAAAAAGCACCCATTGTAAATTTCAACCCTACTAATGAGCGGATGCTTAATGTACATTTTGATGAAATTGGGTTGGAGCTAAATGACAATGTAATTTCCAATACGAAGGTTTTTTCTGCTTGGGTAGAAGCGAAACGTGTTAATGCCGGAGCAAAATTTGGTATTGGGGGGTATGATGAATATCGGGAAATCTACAGCAGGAGTGATCACTTTAATGGTACCGAACCTCGTCGGTTGCATTTAGGGGTGGATATTTGGGGGCCTGCCGGCACACCGGTTTATGCACCTGTTGAAGGATCTGTTCACAGCTTTAAAAACAATATTGGTTTCGGTGATTATGGTCCTACTATCATTCTAAAACATACCATTGAAGGACTTGTGTTTCATTCATTATATGGACATCTTTCTGTAGCCAGTCTGGAGAACCTTAGTGTTGGACAAACAATTGAAAAGGGTCAGCAAATCGCCACTTTCGGTAATGAAGCAGAGAATGGGGGCTGGCCACCTCACCTGCATTTTCAACTGATCAAAAATATGGGTGACTATGTAGGTGATTATCCTGGGGTTTGTAAACTATCTGAAAGAGGAATATATCTTGATAACTGTCCCGACCCGGGAATGTTGATCGAATTTTAAAGGAAAAAAGCTTTATTTTATTCCTTTAAAATTCGGGTGCTTGTATAGTTGTAATTCAAATAAAACCTTATCCTTCTTAGTTCAGTTTAACAGTAAAACAATTTAATTCACTTACCTTCTCTTCCTTCTTTTTTCTCTTGCTTTAGTTATTCGGATGATCCCTCCGTCTGGAACTGCATTAAATGAAATGGTGTTTTCGCGGTCGTGAAAACTAAAGGCAAGTGCTGCACCTCCTTGGCTAACCGCAAGGTAATGTTGTCCGTTAGGTACTTTTATAGTAATAGTCAGTGGTTGGTTGTAAAGCTTATTGTTGCTAAGCGTATCTGTTAAACTCATTGTCCATTCAATGGCATTGTTATTAATGGTAGTGAGCTTGGTGCAATGTGCTTCTTTATGATATTTTACCGCATTAGCCATGGTGGTTGTCCAGGTTTCGTTTTTATAGGTATTAAGGGTGTCTAAAAACTGATTCAGGCGTTGTTCTGTAATGGCTGCATACGACTGATCATCAACTTTATTATTATAAACACTGTGGAATATAAGGGTAAGCATGCCGCCTTCATTATTCGCTTTTCTTAGGGTTGCACCAAACTTCTCTGGTGTAAATTCCTCATTCACACCAACTGTGTTTAGCTTAAAGTAATCTTGTTCGCTTTGGGCAAACTCATATGGAAAATGATTAATGTCTATTACGCCTCTGGCTGCTATATGGTGTTTCCTAACCTCTTCAATTACCTGGTCGTTATACGGGCCGTATGGATAGGCCAGCGTTGAAATCTCAGCATTTGTTTCTTTTGATAAGGATGCTTGCGTGTCAGATACTTCTTTATGAAGGTCATTAGCGTTCAGCTTGGTTAAGTCCGGATGTGATTGGGTATGATTGCCGATCTCCATTCCATTTTGAGCAGCTTTCTGCATTTGAGCATATCCTCCACCCAATCCATTGTTGTTTTGGGTGACAAAAAAAGTGGCTGGGCATCCTCTTTCTATTAAGGTGTTAACAACGATGGCCCCATGTCCTGCCGACCAGTCATCAAAGGTTAAACAAGTGGCCGATTTTTTTCCATTAAACCACTTCTCTACGGTGTATTCTGGGGCTTTGGTTTTCTTTTTTTTATGATGGGTAGCATGTTGGGCAAATGAACAACAGCAAATAAATACCAAAAGGAATGTAGTGTAAATGCGCTTTTTCATAACTAAGGGCTAAATATAAAAGAAGAGACTGTCTTTTTTTGACAGTCTCCCGGAATATTTTAAAAAAGAGAATTTTATCTAAGAATTAAAGCGGTCATTCATAACGGTTTCTAATGCAAACATTTCATCCCGAAGTTTGGCTGCTAGCAAGAAATCCATTTCTTTAGAAGCTTTCAGCATTTCTTTACGGGTGGTTTCAATAACTTTTTGTAGCTCTGGTTTGCTCATGTATTCCACAATTGGATCCGCAGCTATTGAAGGGGTCTCATTCTCTACATAGGCTTGTTGAACACCTCCTCTAAAATCAATTACCGAAGTTTGTTCTATGATGGCTGATTTTTCTTTTCGTACAGTTGTCGGAGTTATACCATGTTCTTCATTATATTTTATCTGTTTTTCACGTCGACGATTGGTTTCGTTAATGGTCCGGTCCATTGAATCGGTAATGGAATCGGCATACATAATAACACGACCATCGGAATTACGGGCAGCCCGGCCAATTGTTTGGATCAATGCCCGGTCAGAACGTAGAAAGCCTTCTTTATCAGCATCTAAAATGGCTACTAATGAAACCTCTGGCAAATCAAGCCCTTCGCGTAAAAGGTTAATGCCGATCAGTACATCGAATTCACCCAATCGCAATCCACGTAAAATCTCAACCCTATCCAGTGTCTTAACTTCTGAATGGATATATCGGCATTTGATGCCCAGTTTGGTCATGTATTTGGTTAACTCTTCGGCCATCCGTTTGGTTAAAGTGGTAACTAAAACCCGGTCACCTTTTTTAACAGTAATATCTACTTCATCCAGTAAATCGTCCACTTGGTTTTGAACCGGTCGTACTTCAATGATTGGATCCAGTAGCCCGGTTGGACGAATCACCTGTTCAATCACCACTCCTTCAGTCTTCTCCAGTTCATAATTACCCGGAGTGGCACTCACGTAAATGGTCTGCTCGGTTAAACTTTCAAATTCATTAAAATTGAGTGGGCGGTTATCCAGCGCTGCAGGTAGCCGGAACCCATATTCTACCAATGAGATTTTACGCGATCGATCGCCGCCATACATAGCCCTGATTTGAGGAATTGTAACGTGACTCTCATCAACAACCAATAAAAAGTCATCAGGAAAATAGTCAATCAAACAGAAAGGGCGCATTCCCGGTTGACGACCATCAAAGAAGCGAGAGTAATTCTCAATACCTGAACAGTAACCCAGCTCACGCATCATTTCCAAATCGTAATTCACTCGTTCTTCCAAACGTTTTGCTTCCAGGTGTCGCTTATCTTCGGTTAGCTGTGCCTTGCGGATTTCCAGTTCTTCCTGAATAGCCCAAATAGCATGCAGCATTTTTTCCTTAGGCGTAACGAATAAATTGGCCGGAAAAATGGCCAAATGCTCCATTTTTTCCAGCGTTTTTGCTGTGATTGGATCAATGATACTTAGTTCTTCGATATCATCTCCGAAAAACGAAATGCGATAGGCAAAATCAGCGTAGGCTGGGTAAACATCTACCGTATCTCCTTTCACCCTGAATGTTCCCCTGCGAAAATCAGCAGTAGTCCTTGAATAAAGTATTTCAACCAAACGATGTAGAAATGCATTTCGACTAATTCGGGTACCAACAGCAATACGGAAAATTGAACTGGCAAAGTCATCCGGATTACCCATACCGTAGATGCATGAAACCGAAGAAACCACAATTACATCCCTACGTCCCGACATAAGCGCAGAGGTCGTACGAAGTCGAAGTTTTTCTATCTCCTCATTAATTTGCAGATCTTTTTCGATATAGGTATTGGTGGTAGGCATGTAAGCCTCCGGCTGATAATAATCGTAATACGATACAAAGTAGTTGACCGCATTGTCAGGAAAAAACTGCTTGAATTCGCCATAAAGCTGTGCAGCTAATGTCTTATTATGACTTAAAATTAATGTAGGCCTTTGGGTTTGTGCAATTACATTGGCGATGGTAAATGTTTTACCAGAGCCGGTAACACCCAAAAGTGTTTGAAACTGTTCACTGGCATTTACTCCTTGTACCAGTTGGCGAATGGCTTCCGGCTGATCGCCGGTGGGTTTATATTCCGAGGTGAGTTGAAACTTCATGCAATCCAAATATAATTATTCATATCGGTTTTAAATTTTTAGAGGGGTAGTTCCATTGTCCTGCCTATGATTCTTTGTACAACTTCCGCCGGTTTTAGTTTTAAAAAAAGACGTAAATTTAAGAGCAAATCGTTTTTTCATTAACTTATGCTAAACATGCTTCAGTATGATCACAGTCTTCAGTAAAACCAATTCACTCGCCAACCATTTCCTTGCTGAATTACGTCATATCGATATTCAAAATGATCGGATGCGCTTCAGGAGGAATCTTGAGCGATTAGGAGAAGTGTTTGCTTTGGAAATAAGTAAGAAAATGAATTATGAGGAACAGGAAGTGGTTACACCTTTGGGGGTTGCCACCGTGTCACTATTGAGTGAGCAGCCTGTTTTAGTAACGATACTTAGGGCTGGTTTACCCATGCACCAGGGCCTGATGAATTACTTTGACAAAGCTGACTCCGCTTATATTTCGGCTTATCGCAAAGCCAAAAAAAATAATGAGTTCGAAATAAAAATGGAGTATTTTTCTACACCAGATTTGACTGATCGGGTGATTATTGTGTCCGATCCTATGCTCGCCACCGGACAATCAATGGTGATTGTTTGTAAAGAATTAATGGCCCGGTTTGAAATTAAGGAGCTTCATATTGCCAGCGTTATTGCAAGTGCCGAAGGAGTTGCACATGTACGCTCTCATTTACCTAAAGCGTGCTTATGGCTTGGTGCAGTTGATGAAGAACTTACCTCTAAAGCTTACATAGTTCCGGGTTTGGGAGATGCCGGAGATCTGTGCTTTGGCGAAAAACTGTAAGAGAGAGGTTTAAGGTGTGAGGTTTGAGGAACAGGATTTCGCAGTAATTAATGAAACAGTCTTTACCTATGTATAATTATAAGAATTTAAGAGCCTATCAGAAAGCTTATGATCTTTCTATGAAGATTTTCTATTTGTCAAAATCATTTCCAAAAGAAGAAAAATATAGCCTGACTGATCAAATTAGGCGTTCTTCGCGGGCTGTATGTTCTTGCATCGGTGAGTCCTATGGGAAATTTAGATATCCTGCCCACTTTGTAAGTAAATTAACCGATTCAGAAATGGAAAATCTGGAGACACAAGTTTGGTTGGATTTTGCATTCTCGTGCGAGTATATCAACTATGAGGATCATAAAATATTAAGTATAGAGAATAAGGAAGTTAACTTATTGCTCAATTATATGATTAAAAATCCAGAGAAGTTTATTTTTAAGGATTAAGGTTCAATAACTTAAGTTTAAGGTTTGGGTTCTTAGAATTTCCCTCCTTAAACCTCTAGCCTCTAGCCTAAAACCTCTAGCCTAGAACCTCTAACCTAAAACCTTATCTTTGCTTTTGCAATGAAAACCTATCACCACCTCTTTTTTGACCTCGACCATACTATTTGGGATTTTGATAAAAATGCGGAGGAAACCCTTCGGGAGCTTTTCGATACTTATAAACTTTCCGTGTTGGGTTTAAAATCGGTAGATCTGTTTATCGATGTTTATACAGAGAATAATCATGCTTTATGGGCGCAATATCATAAAGGTGTCATTAGCAAGGCACAGTTAAGGCACGAACGATTCCGTAAAACCTTTCGTGATCTGAATGTTGATGATCACCTGGTTCCCGCAAGTTTTGAGACCGATTATGTGCGAATTTGTCCAACCAAGACCAATCTTTTCCCGCATGCCCACGAAACACTTGCTTACTTGCAATCGAAATATAAATTGCACCTGATCTCTAACGGATTTTACGAAAGCACACTTATTAAAGTTGAGACAACTGGTATAGGTAAATACTTCGATCATATTAATATCTCAGAGAAAATTGGGGTAAACAAACCTGATCCTGAAATATTTCACCATGCAATGAGCCTTGCTCAAGCTTCGGTATACGAAAGTATAATGATTGGTGATAGTTTAGAAGCGGACATTGCAGGAGCTCAAGCAGTTGATATGGATTGCATATTTTTTAATCCGAGGAATATTGTCCACAACATAAAGGTGGATCATGAAATAAAATCTCTTGACGAACTGCAGCAAATTTTGTAAATAGGGGTATGAATGTCACCCAATTACTTAATGATTTGCAATTGGCCTTAGAAGAGTATCTAAGTCGCTTAGATCACTATTCCGATCAGGTTTTTATGCTTCAACCCGAAGTTGATTCATGGTCGATGGCCCAGGTGTATAGTCATGTATTGGGAACCTGTCTAATGCAACATAAAGCCCTTGAAATATGTATGCAGGGACAAGGATTAACGGATACCCCCGGCTTAAATGAAATGGGGGAGAAATTGTTTGCCCTGGGTCATTTTCCGCCAGGAAAGTATCAGGCGCCTGAAATTGTAAAGTCGCGGGTGCAAAATATTCACAAGGAAGACGCCAAGGCATTAGCAGCAAAGCTGCTTTCAAGAATCAAGGCGATTCAAAGTGCGGAGGTTCTAACAGCCGATGAAAATCAACGCCTCGAGCATCCTCGCCTAGGTTTTT
This sequence comes from Solitalea agri, assembly GCF_023914155.1. Lineage (GTDB taxonomy): Bacteria > Bacteroidota > Bacteroidia > Sphingobacteriales > Sphingobacteriaceae > Solitalea > Solitalea agri. The sequence continues at coordinate 12,860 of NZ_JAMWYS010000032.1, forward strand.
TAAATGCTACACAATGGATACATTTTATGCTGATCCATTCCAATCATCACCTTCAACAACTCGATCGTATTGAGCGAAAATTTTCAATGTGTTAATTCACAATTTATTAACACAAAATCAATGTTTGCGTAATCAGACGGAATGATATTTGCATGAAATATTGAATCATCAGAATATCAAATGGAGATCAATTATTTTATAGTTATCGGGTTAGCGCTTTCAGCAATTGGTGCTTATTACTTTAGTCCCTTTGATTTAAATATTGAGGATGAGGAAGATTAAGGACGAGCGACCTGTTTTTTGTTGTTTTAGTGCCCGCTCTCGCTTTAATTATTCAGCGTCATTAATTTTTTTTGCTATTACCTCTGATGCCCAAACGCGAAGTAGAAATTGTTGTAATTTCTGATGTCCATCTCGGAACTTTCGGCTGTCATGCCAAAGACCTTTTAAAGTATCTCAAAAGTATAAAGCCCAAAACCTTAATCTTAAACGGCGATATCATCGATATCTGGCAGTTTAGTAAATCTTATTGGCCCGAAGCGCATATGAAAGTACTGCGTAAGGTAATGAAAATGGTGAGCCAGGGCGTCGATGTTTATTATTTGACAGGCAATCACGATGAAATGCTGCGCAAGTTTGCTGATTTTGAAATGGGCAGCTTTAAACTGATGAATAAGGTAGTGCTTCCGGTAGGAAATAAACGGGCATGGATATTCCATGGAGATGTTTTTGATATTACCATGCAGCATTCAAAATGGCTTGCAAAACTGGGTGCTATCGGCTATGACTCACTGATTTTGTTAAACACCTTCGTTAATTTTCTATTGAAACTTGTAGGAAAAGAGAAAATGAGTTTTTCGAAGAAGATTAAAAACTCCGTAAAAAATGCCGTTAAGTTTATGAATGATTTTGAAATGACGGTTTCGGAGATCGCCATTGAAAAAGGTTATGATTACGTTATCTGCGGACATATTCATCACCCCGAAATAAAAACCATTACGACTGAAAAAGGTAAAGTGGAGTATTTAAATTCAGGCGATTGGATCGAAAATCTGACTTCTCTCGAATATCAAAATGGGAAATGGGAATTGTTTCATTACAATACAGAAGAGTTTGATGGTGTTGATGTTGACACAATAAATGAAGATGATGAAGATTTGAATGCTAAAATTGATATAAATTTGCTGTACAATTCGTTGATTGTAAAAGACTGATTGATGGATTTAGATTCATTTATATTATCCGGCATAAATTGAAAATACTTTACGCAATACAAGGAACCGGCAACGGGCACATAAGTCGGGCAAGAGATATTATACCTCACTTGCAGAATTATGGTGAACTCGATTTGTTGATAAGTGGTACGCAGGCTGATGTTTCACTTACACAGTCGGTTGGCTATAAGTTGCATGGTTTCAGTTTTGTATTTGGTAAGAAAGGAGGAGTTGATCATTGGAAAACATTTAAAATAATGAACCTAAAGCAGCTTTATACTGATATAAAGCGCCTGCCTTTAGAACAATATGATTTGATCATCAATGATTTTGAACCAGTAACGGCTTGGGCGTGTAAGTTGCGAAAACTTCCAATCGTTGGACTTAGCCATCAGTCGGCGTTTTTATCCGAAAAATCACCTCGTCCTGAACATGTTTTACCCCAATGGGAAGAACTGGTGTTAAAGCATTATGCTCCAGTAAAAGAATCAATTGCTTTTCACTTTGAACGATACGACAGTTTTATTAATACTCCGGTAATTCGAAAAGAGATTAGGGAACTCGAGCCGACAAATAATGGTCATTATACAGTTTATCTTCCTGCTCATGATGATGTTACTTTAGTAGAGCATTTGAAACAGGTAAAAGGAGTTAAGTGGGAAGTTTTCTCGAAGCACAGCAGTCAAAATTATACGGTAGAAAATGTGGAGGTGCTCTCAATTAACAATCAGTTGTTTAATAAAAGTTTAGCCAGTTGTGAAGGCTTTTTAACCGGTGGTGGTTTTGAAGGCCCTGCCGAAGCATTATTTCTGGGTAAAAAAATATTATCGATACCAATGCTGAATCAATGGGAACAGCAATGTAATGCTGAGGCCCTTCGTCTGATGGGGGTTCCGGTGATTCGAAAAATTGATGATTTATTTGCCGCAAAGGTGAAGCATTGGGTGGAAGAAGGCCATGTAATCAAGGTTAACTATCCTGATGAAACCGAAAAGGTTATCGAGTCATTGATGAAAAAATACATGCCTGTAATTTCATGCTGAAAATAAACAACCATCATGAGTTTTATTTTTGAGGCAAAATACTGATTATTGCGCCTGCTAGTTTTCTGTACTGTACATGATCATTAATACCTTTCGTAAGGCTCAAGCCTATAACTATATTTTATTAGCGGCATTTATACTTCTGTTGCGTCTTGCTGTATTGCTGAACCCAAGTTTGTACAACACTTTAATTGTGTATCAGCCATTTGTGAAGTTGTTAGTGTTCTTTCAGTTTAACTTTTTAAGCAATCCAGTTTATAATATTCTAACGACCGGAGCCGTAGTGTTTATTCAGTCGGCAATATTCGGGCGAATTATTGTTAAACATAATTTTTTCAATAAAACTACTTTTCTTCCAGAACTGATGTACGCTGTTCTATGCAGTATGTTCACGGAGTTTCTGACATTTTCACCAATAATTTTCTGTAATTTTTTCCTGCTGTGGATTCTTGATAAGATCTTTTCATTTTATCGATCGCAGTCAACATTGAAGAGCGTTTTTGACATGGGCTTTATTATCTCATTAGGCTCATTGCTATATTTTCCCTTTATTTTCATCTTTCCAATCATCTGGCACAGTTCTCTGGTTTTTAAGTCATTTTCCATACGTGATTGGTTTACTGGGCTTATTGGACTCATTGTTCCATATATTGTTTTAGGGACCTGGTATTTTTGGAACGATGATTTTAACGATTTCTATCACCTTTGGTTGCCGTTTAAGTTTGTATTGCCTCAAGCCTTAGCCATTGAACAAGATGATTATTTTGCTTTAATTCCTATTATCATTGTACTTCTTTTATCATTGAACCAGGTAAGGGTAATGTTTTTTAAAAATGTGGTGCAGGTTCGCAAATCGTTACAGTGTTTGACATTTTTGGTGGTGCTAATTGTTGCAAGTTATTTTATAATGCCTGATCAACATATTAACCACTTAATGCTGGCCGCTGCTCCAACTGCAACCTTTATGACGTTTTATTTTAGCTCAGCAAGGGTTAGATGGTTTTACGAGAGTGTTTTTGCTTTATTGCTCGTTTCTATATTCTACTTTCAGTTATTTTAATCAGAAGTGTACGTTTGTGTTGTCGGCTGATATTAGTTTCGGTAAATTGTAGTCTTATTTCCAGCTTAATGTCTTGCAATGAGTTCTTCTGAAATTCTCTTTTCTTACTACATAAGTTTTTCTAACTTTGCACTTTGAAAATTAATACAAAATGAAATTTGGAGTTGTAGTTTTCCCTGGCTCGAATTGTGATCAGGATGCCATTAATCTTTTTGGGAATGTTTTAGGTCAAAAAGTAGTACCCCTTTGGCATAAAGATCATGATTTACAAGGTTGCGATTTTATCGTTTTACCAGGTGGCTTTTCTTATGGCGATTACTTGCGTTCTGGAGCAATTGCGCGTTTTTCGCCAATTATGAAAGAAGTGATCGAGTTTGCAAATAAAGGAGGATACCTAATGGGTATTTGCAACGGTTTTCAAGTGCTTGGCGAGGCAGGTTTAATTCCGGGAGCCCTTTTACATAATGATAACCGTAAGTTTATTTGTAAAAATGTTTACCTGAAAACACAAACGCAAAATTCATTGATTACGGCACAAGTTGACATGGATAAAGCCTTAAAAATTCCAATTGCTCACGGAGAAGGTAAATATTATGCGAATGCTGATACCTTGAAAATGCTGAATGATAACGATCAGGTATTGTTCCGTTACTGCGATGAAAATGGCAATATTACTGCCGAAGCTAATCCAAATGGTTCATTAGAGAACATTGCAGGTATCTGTAATAAAAACCGTAATGTATTTGGTATGATGCCACATCCAGAACGTGCTGCTGATCCAATTCTTTCGAATCTTGATGGTTTAGCATTATTCGAATCTGTTCTTCAGGCTGTTTTGTAATTGTACTTGTCAAAATATAGTAAAGAGGCAGAATGTAGATTAACTTCGGTTATTTACTTTCTGCTTTTTTCGTTTATAACGGTTTTTTATTCATGGATCTGATAATTGATATTGGAAATTATAAAACCAAAATAGCTGTTTTTAAAGACGACGAATTAGTTGAACTGACTGCTATTGAGGATGCTCCTATTGATCATATTCAGCAATTTATTCTTAAACATAAGCCTGAAAACGCTATCCTTTCATCAGTAGTTGTTGATGATGAAGGAATTGTTCGTTTGTTAAAGCAAAACACCAGGTTTACCTTGTTAAAAGCTGATACTGCGCTTCCTATAAAAAATAATTATAGTACGCCAAGAACTCTTGGTACCGACCGGCTAGCGGCTGTTAATGGTGCTTTTAAGTTGTTCAGAAATCGCAATGTGCTGATTATCAATGGGGGAACTTGTGTGACCTTTGATTTGCTTACAGCAGAGGGTGTTTATTTGGGTGGAGCAATATCCCCTGGACTTACCATGCGTTTTTCGGCGCTCAATACTTTTACGGATAAACTTCCGTTAATTAATTTCGAAAATGATTTCAACCACCTGATTGGAACCTCTACCCGGGAGTCAATACTTTCTGGCGTTCAAAATGGTTTGATTGCAGAGCTTGAAGGCATAATTTCGAGATACGAAAAGCAATTTGAAAATCTGGCCGTTGTGCTTTGTGGAGGCGACTCAAATTTTTTTGACAGTCGTTTGAAAAATAGCATCTTTGCGCCCGTGGTCAATTGGCAACCTAATCTGGTACTAATCGGATTGAATGCCATATTAAAATATCAGTATGCGTAAATTTACAAAGTTACTTACCCTTATTTCACTTACATTCATTAGTTTAAATGCTTTTTCACAGGCAAATACAAGTTCTCCTTATTCGGCTTATGGTGTAGGAGCTTTGGTACCACAAACTTTCGCGCAAGGAAAGGGAATGGGAAATATTGCGGCGGGTTTACGTACACCTGATAATATTAATATTTCCAATCCGGCCTCATATAGCTCCCTTGTAATGACCAATATTGATTTGGGCCTACATGGAGGAGTAGATCAATTAAGGACTTCTGCATTAAAAGAAAATAATTATAATTTCTCTTTAGACCACTTCGCCATTGGTTTTCCAATGTCACGCAAAATGGGTGGTTCATTAGGAATTATTCCTTTCTCAACTTCGGGTTATAATGTAGGAAGAGATACTACATTTAAGAAGGTCGATACTGTTGCAGGCAAGAACTCATTGTTTGGTGAAGGAGGTTACTCGCAGGTTTATTTCGGAACAGCCTACCAGTTAGCAAAAAACTTCTCCGTGGGTGTTAACATTGGCTATTTGTTTGGTAATATTAAACGTACCACATCTACAATCCTCAATGACCCATACAGCTACAACAGCCGTACAACCTTAAGCACAAGTGCAAGTGGTTTTTTGGTGAAATATGGTTTGCAATATTCGATTATTCCAAGTGCTGAAAAACGTTGGACAATTGGTTATTTCGGTTCTGTTAAAACTAAAGTAAATACAAAACAGAGTTATGTTTTCGACAGATATTTGGTGTCAACTTCTACAGGTGATATTACTCCGGTTGATACAATAGCTTATTCGAATGATGTGGAAGGGAATTTCGTATTACCTACTTCTCATACACTTGGTTTTACTTTTAATAAAGCCAATAAGTTAATTGCCGGTTTTGATATTGATTACCAGAAATGGACTCAGTACACTGAAAATGGACAAAGTCGTAACTTTAAAGATATGTATGGTGTTCGTTTGGGTGCACAATATACTCCCGATATTTATTCGGTTTCGAGCTATATGAAGCGCATTGAATATCGTGCAGGGTTTAATTACTATAAATCGTATTTAAATCTTAGAGGGCATGATATTAACGAAATGGATTTAACCTTAGGAGTAGGCTTGCCGATGTCGAGTCAGTTCTTTGGTGGGTTACTTTATACTGGTTCTAAACTTAACTTGGGAGTGCAATTTGGCACTCGTGGAACCACTTCAAATGGCTTGGTAAAGGAGCGATATGCTAATCTTTACCTTGGGTTTACCTTAAACGATCGTTGGTTTATTAAACGTAAATTCGATTAATTCAAATAATCAATAATATTCATTCAAACTCTTGTTCAGTAGGTAATGGACAAGAGTTTGTTTGTTTATATCTTTGTCTGTTTTATTTTCTAGAATATTTCGAGGTGAAAAATCGGATTCAAATCTTAATTATTGGTCTTTTACTAATTGTTACAGCTTGTGAGAATGAACTCGCAAAGGTGGATGCTATTTCGGCTAAAATAGCAGAGAAACAGGTTGAAACAAGCAAAGGGGTTGAAATAATTTATTCAGACTCGGCAAAGGTTAAGGCTCGGATGACCACGCCATTGTTATTGCAATATAAAACGCAACAACCTTATGACGAAATGCCAAAGGGGTTGAAAATTGATTTTTTTGGTCCCAAGGTAAGCAGTATTGAGAGCACTTTAACAGCAAATTATGGTGTCCGTAGACCTAGTGAGCAGAAGATTGAAGTGAGGAACAATGTGGTAGTAGTGAATAAACGTGGCGAAAGATTGGATACAGAACGCTTGGTATGGGATGAATCATCGCGTAAGATATTTTCGGATAAGTTTGTTAAAATTACCACAGTTGATAAAATTATTCAGGGTTACGGTTTAGAAGCCAATGAAGATTTGACTAATTATAAGATCAAACAAATGAGTGGAATCGTGTATTTGGATCAAACAGATTCAATCCGATAGACTGATACTTGCTTTATGATATTAATGCCCGGAAGGGCATTTTTTATTTCCGAATTTATTGAAAATCAGAAGGATTTAACTAATTCAACTAGTTTCAAAAAAAAATCCCCAAAAAAAAAAAATTTGTATCTTGCGCCGCTAAAAAACTAGAGCGTAACTATTAAAGTAAAAGAATTATGTTGATGAATTTCTTACGCGAGCGTGCAGGATTTATTATTATCGGGTTTATTGGACTCGCGATTGTTGCCTTCATTGTGAGTGATATGTTCAAAGCTTCAAGTCCGTTTTTACAGGACAGCAAGAGCAAAGTGGGGGTAATTGCAGGTGAAGACATCTCTTACCAGGATTTTAACGGTAAAGTTGAGCAAAACATGGACGCAATGCGTCAGCAGATGGGTGGAAACGTTCCTCCTCAAATGGCTGGTTATGCTCAGGAACAAGCCTGGAATCAATTGGTTCAGGAAATTGTCTTCAAAAAACAAACAGAAAAAGCCGGAATTGAAGTTGGTGGCGAGGAGTTATTTGACCTTATTCAAGGTAAAAATCCGGATCCACAAATCCGTAAAATTTTTACAAACCCTCAAACTGGAGAGTTTGATTCAAAATCAGTTGTTACTTTTCTTAAAAACATGGAAACTAATGACCCTACCGGAGCTACTAAAAAGCAATGGTTAGAATTTGAAAAGAATCTTGCCAGCAATCGTTCAATTCAAAAATATATCAATATGGTGAGTGGCGCTATGTATGCCACTTCATTAGAGCTTAACCAGCTTAACACTTCAAATACCAAGTTGGCCAATGCGAAAATTGTTATGTTGCCATATTCATCAGTAGCTGATGCAGAAATCAAGGTTGATGAAAGCGATATTGAGAAATATTATAACGATAACAAATACAAATACAAACAAAAACAAGATCAACGTACCATTGAGTATGTAGTAATGGATGTTGTTCCTTCTAAAGAGGATTCAGCAGCTGCTCAAAAAGACATTCAGAAAATTGCTGATGACTTTAAAGCATCTACTCAGGATTCGTTATTCTACATTGCAAATGCCGATACAAAAGCTCCTTTAACTTTTGCTAAAAAGGCACAATTGGATGCTAAGCTTGATACTTCATTATACAATGCTCCGGTAGGAACCGTTTATGGTCCTTACTTTGAGAATGGATCGTATAAAGTAGCTAAATTATTAGGTGTTAAAAATCTTCCTGATTCAGTTAAAGCTCGTCACATTTTGATTGGTGCTCAAAAAGGTGGTTTAACTCCTGCAGGTTTAGCGAAAGCTGATAGCTTGAAAAAGCTGGTGCAATCTGGAAAAGCTACTTTTGCTGATTTAGCAAAAGTAAATTCGGATGATCCGGGGTCAGGCGCTAAAGGAGGCGAATTAGGCTACTTTGGTCGTAACATGATGGTGCCTCAATTCGAGAATGCGGCATTTGGAGGTAAGGCAGGTGATATAGTAGTGGTACAAACTCAATTCGGGACCCACTTAATTGAAGTTCAGGATCAGAAAAATGTTTCAAAAGCTGTAAAAATTGCAGTTGTTGATCGAATTTTCTCTCCTAGTCAAAGCTCACGTCAAACAGCTTTTGCTAAAGCAAATAATTTTGTAGCTGGTATAAAAGACGCTAAAAGCTTTACTGAAGCAGCAGAGAAAGCTAAATTATCAAAACGTATTTCTGACAATTTAAACGCTACAGGTTCAGAAATCCCAGGATTAGAATCATCACGTGAGATAATCCGTTGGGCATTTAATGCAGAGAAAAATGATGTTTCAAGTGTATTTGAAACAGCTGATAAATATGTAGTGGCTCACTTAATTCAGATTCGTGAAAAGGGATATGTTCCTTTAGAGTATGTGAAAGCTGAAATCGAAGTAGCTGTTAAACAAGAGAAAAAAGCTGAAAAATTAGTTGCAAAAGCTAATAGCGCTGCTTCTGGAGCATCCTCAATTGATGCAGTTGCAGGTAAATTGGGCGCCTCTGTTCAGCCATTGCAAGGTATTAGCTTTGGAAATCCAATTATGGATGGTGCTGGCATGGAACCTAAATTATTCGGAACAATCTTCGGTGCTCAAACAGGTAAAATTAGTAAGGCTGTTGCAGGTGAAAAAGGTGTGTACGTATTTGTTGTGGATAATTTTACAGGTCCTTCGCCAATTGCAGATGTGAAATCATTCCGTCGCTCAGTTGAAATGATGCAGAAACAACAGTCTGCAGCCGGAACTTTTGAGGCTTTACAAGACAAAGCTAAAATTGTTGATAACCGCGGAAAATTTTATTAAGATCTGATTAACTCATCAACATATAAAGCGTCTCGATCATCTCGAGACGCTTTTTGTTTTTATTTCTTTTTAGAGATTATGCCAAACAAGATGAAGAGTAATTGGTTATTTTTGTAATTATTTATGTTTTAAGCAATAGTTTTAAGTATTGACAGTATGGAGATTCAGGAGAACATAGTTAATAAAGTTGCAAACAGTGGTCTTATCAGTTTTGATCTAGCCTTGTATTATCATAGCGGAGAACGTATTGTATATGATATAAAGGATAACTTATTCCATGGGTTGATACTTCGTGAAAAGGATTTCAGAGAATTTGTAAAGGAACACGATTGGGCTCAATATCAAGGGAAAAACGTTGCCATTACCTGTTCAGCTGATGCAATTGTTCCAACATGGGCCTATATGCTACTAGCAACAAAGCTTGAACCGTTTGCAAATCGTGTAGTGTTTGGCAACCTTGAAGCCTTGGAAATCGTCTTGTTCAGAGACGCACTTGCTTCCGTTGATCTTGAACAGTTTCGTGATCAGCGATTGGTTGTAAAAGGTTGTGGCGATATTCCGGTTCCAATCTCGGCCTACGTTGAAATAACTTTATTGTTGCGACCAATTGTCAAAAGTATAATGTATGGAGAACCTTGTTCAACTGTACCTCTTTATAAACGAAAGGAATAGATTGCCAGAAGCGCTGTGTGAGTAAATTATTTTCGGCAATTTTGCGAGTATCTACTTAAAGAAGTAACTTGATCGCATCTGCCGGCTAATTCAATAGTATGAAAGCAAAGCATCTGATTATTTTTTTACTTACCCTGTTTGCATCCAGCTTTTCGTTAAAAGCACAGAATGCTAACATTTTAATTGTTCCCCCGTTTCAAATCGGAGAGGAACTGACCTATAGATTTAGATACGGTATTTTCAACTGTGCAGAGGGAACAATGCGTGTTGAAGAATCACCAAAAGAGTTTAATCATATAAAGCCTTACCGTTTAATAGCAAAAGGTGAAACGGTTAGTGCTGTAGCCCTGATTACAAAAGTTAGGAACAGGTATGATTCATATGTCAGCCCTACTACATTAAAACCCTTTTTATTTACTGAAAGTGTGCGTGAGGGTACTTATAAGCGAGATGGTTATGCAAGTTTTGACCATAAGAATAAGGTCGTGAACTCAACAAAGGGATCTTTTCCAATTGGAGATAATACACTTGATGTGCTTTCAGTGTTGTATTATGCACGATCTCTTGACTTTGCAAATATTAAAAAAGGTGGCACCATAAAATTTGACTTTTTTCTTGATGATCACACTTATCCAATAGCTATAACTTATTTGGGAAATGAAACGATTAAAACTCCTTTCGGAAAGATAAGTTGTATGAAGTTCTCTCCAACGGTTGTTGAAGGTCGGGTTTTTCGTAAGAACAGCAAGATGTATTTATGGGTAACTAATGACGCAAATAGGGTTCCTGTTCGTGCAGAAGTTGAAATTTTAATAGGTTCATTAAGACTTGATTTAACAAACTACAAAAATCTTAAGTACCCGGTTGGTTCTAATGTTTCAGATGGGAATCAACGAGCCAGTAATTAGCCGCTGGTTTCTAATCATAAGTCGCGGATTTTTTATGTAATTTTGCGCTTCACTTCACTCAATCAATAGGTGAAGCGTTTTTATTTAATTAAGACTTAGGGAAGATGATTTTAGTTGAAAACTCATTGGTGCATGAAGATTTGGTAAGCGAAGAGTTTGTTTGCAATTTGAACAGATGTAAGGGTGCTTGTTGTGTAATGGGAAACTCTGGAGCGCCTTTGGAAGAGGATGAGTTAAAGATTCTCGAAGAAATCTATCCGAATGTGAAACCTTACTTAACGGAAAAGGGGATTGCCGCTATTGAAAAAGACGGTGTGTATGTAAAGGATTTTGAAGACGATTATACCACCACCTGCGTTGATGGAGATAAAGAATGTGCATACACCATATTCGAAAATGGCATTGCTTTCTGTGGGATTGAAAAAGCGCATAGAGAAGGAGTTATTGACTTCAAAAAACCTATATCTTGTCACCTTTATCCAATTAGAATAACAAAGTATCCTGAATTTGAAGTGTTGAACTATGATCGTTGGCACATCTGCTCTGCTGCTTGTGAACATGGAAAAGCTTTGAAAGTACCGGTTTATCAGTTCTTAAAAGATCCGTTAATTCGCAAATATGGAGAGCAGTGGTTTAAGGAGCTTGAGGAACAGATTTCAGCTATGTAACTGCTTTTTTAATAAATTTTTATAAATTCGCCGCAAAAATTTCTTGTTTGCTAATAAAATTTAAACAAGAAAGAATAACATCAAGAAACTAAGAATACGTGAAAGGAATTATTCTCGCCGGCGGTTCAGGTACACGACTACATCCATTAACATTGGCAATGAGCAAGCAGTTAATGCCTGTTTATGACAAGCCCATGATCTATTATCCTGTCTCTACTCTTATGCTTGCAGGGATTCGTGAGATACTGATTATTTCTACTCCGCATGACCTTCCTAATTTCGAGAAATTACTCGGTACCGGTGAAGAAATTGGGTGTAAGTTTAGTTACAAAGTGCAGGAGCAACCGAATGGTTTAGCCCAGGCATTTGTTTTAGGTGAAGACTTTATTGGTGATGACGATGTGGCATTGATTCTGGGAGATAATATATTCTTTGCGAATGGACTTGCTGAATTGTTGCAGAGTTGTATTAAACCAGAAGGTGGAATTGTATTCGCTTATCATGTTTCAGATCCTGAACGCTATGGAGTTGTAGAATTTGATAAGAATAATAATGTTATTTCGATAGAGGAAAAACCTTTACAACCTAAATCTCATTATGCAGTACCTGGCTTATATTTTTACGATAATAATGTCGTTAAAATATCCAAGGAGATCAACCCTTCGGCTCGAGGGGAATATGAAATAACAGATGTGAATAACGTTTATCTGCAACAAGGGAAACTGAAAGTTCGTACCCTTAATCGTGGAACGGCATGGTTAGACACAGGAACATTCGCTTCATTAATGCAGGCAGGGCAATTTGTTCAGGTAATTGAAGAACGACAAGGATTAAAAGTAGGATGCATTGAAGAGGTAGCATTCCGTATGGGTTATATTGATAAAGATCAATTACGTAAAATAGCCCAGCCATTAAAAAAGAGCGGATACGGTAATTATCTTTTAAGTATGCTGAATTTGCAAGAAGTCGGCTTATAGATCGGAACAAGTAGGTTTTGCTTTAAATTACAGGCAAGTGCTTTAAATAATAAAATATACACTCATGAAATATATTAGTCAGCAATTAAAACAGTTTTCTAAGCAGATAAAATTTGCAGTTGATAGCTACAAACCTCATGGAATAGATAAAAACAAGTTATCGAATATAGTGATCTGCGGAATGGGCGGTTCTGGTATTGCCGGGCGTATTGTTAAAGGATATTTTAACGATAAGCTGGATTTACCAGTAGAGGTGGTTAATGATTATGTTTTGCCGCGCTATACTGGCGCTAAAACCTTAGCTGTTTTTTGTTCATATTCAGGAAACACTGAAGAAACCATTGCGGCTTATAAAATAGCTCATGAGAAGGGCTGTCAGATTGTGGTTATTTCATGTGGTGGCGAACTTGAGAAGTTAGCAAAACAAAATGGAAATGTAATTTATAAAGTTGAAGGTGGTTTGCAACCTCGTATGGCATTAGGTTCTCCTTTAACCTATTTGTTTTTGATCTTCTTTGATCTTTTGGGTCAATATAAAAATGCCGACATTTTAAAGATTGCTGATTTCGTTGTTAATAGTGATGATTATGTTATTCAAACAAGTGAATTAGTTGGCCGCTTTAATGGTACAGTTAAAAACAAATACGTAGTGGTTACTGATGCCTTCTTTGAAGGTGTTGCAACTCGTTTTGCTCAACAAATTCAGGAGAATGCTAAGCTTGAAGCATTTGTACATGTTCTACCTGAAGCTAATCACAATGTCATCGAGAGTTATTATAATAGACTTGATACAAATTTCATTTTCTTAAATAGCCGTAATAACCATAGGACGAACCTTCGTTTCGCATTTGTAAAAGAGTTATTGGCTAAGTATGATGTGCCAATGGTGGAGTTATTGGTAAAGGATAATTCATTAAACACACTTTTCCATATCATTTATCAGCTAGATTGGCTTTCATTGCAAGTAGCAGATAAGAATAGTGCCGTATCTGATCAAATTCCTAATATTAACGCGCTTAAAGATTTTTTAAGTAAGCAATAGATATTCTTTGAGGAATAAATAGATCTATTTATTCCTCTTTTTATTACAACCAAAATTTATTTGAATTGAAAACAGCCTTAATCACAGGTGTAACTGGTCAGGACGGAGCATATCTAGCTGAATTTTTATTAAAAAAGGGCTACTTTGTTCATGGACTAAAACGAAGAAGCTCATTGTTCAACACCGATCGAATAGATCATTTATATCAAGATCCGCACGAAGAGAACCTTAATTTTAAATTGCACTATAGCGATTTAACGGATTCTACCAATCTCATTCGTATTATTCAGGAAACTCAACCAGATGAAATTTATAATCTTGCTGCAATGAGTCATGTAAAGGTTAGCTTTGATACTCCTGAATATACCGCTAATGCTGATGGTATAGGAACTTTAAGGATTCTGGAGGCTGTTCGATTATTAGGGTTAACTAACAAGACAAAAGTTTATCAAGCGTCTACTTCAGAGCTTTATGGTCTGGTTCAAGCAGTTCCACAAAGTGAGACCACTCCGTTTTATCCAAGATCTCCATATGCCGTTGCTAAGCTTTACGGCTATTGGATTACAGTAAACTATAGAGAAGCATATGGAATGTATGCTTGTAATGGGATTTTATTTAATCATGAAAGTCCGATACGAGGCGAGACTTTTGTTACCCGAAAAATAACTCGTGCTGCGGCAAAAATTGCCATGGGATTACAGGATAAATTATATCTTGGAAATTTGGATGCCCAGCGTGATTGGGGCCACGCCAAAGATTATATAGAAGCGATGTGGCTAATCCTTCAGCAAGAAAAGCCTGAAGACTATGTAATTGCAACTGGTGTTACCACTCCTGTTCGAGAATTTGTGCGTATGGCTTTTGCTGAATTAGGCATTGAACTTGAGTTTAGCGGTAAAGAAGAGAATGAAAAAGGTGTGATAATTGATCTTAACCTGGAACGATTAAAAGAGTTGGGCATCAATAGTGACAACTTGCATTTAGGAACTACCGTAGTAAAGGTTGATCCTAAGTACTATCGTCCTACAGAAGTTGATTTACTGTTAGGAGATCCAACTAAGGCTCAAGAGAAATTAGGATGGAAACCTAAATATGATTTACAAGGTTTGGTTACTGACATGGTACTGTCAGATCTGCACTTGATGAAAAAAGACAAGTACCTAGCCGATGGTGGCTTCAAAACCCTTAACTACTTTGAATAGAGAATTTTTTAAAGCCAGCATGAAACTTCACCAGATATTAAAAACACTTTCATTTCTTCTCGTTTTTTCAATTTCATTTAATGTTGCAACCTTTGCTCAAGTTCCAGATTTGAGTGATCTTTCTTCTGTGAAAGTTGATAATTTAAGTGATGATCAAATTCGTCAGTTTATCGTTCAAGCTAAGAAAAGTGGGTATTCTGACACTCAATTGGAGCAATTGGCTTTGCAGAAGGGAATGCCATCTTCTGAAATTGCTAAACTTCGTAAACGAATAGATAAATTAGGTGGATTTGAAGAAGTTCAAAATGGAGCGGCTGGTACTTCTAAAGTTTCTGATGGTCAATCCCGTGAGTTTGATAAAGATGAATTGGTAGAAAATCCGGGCGATGGTACACCGTCAGGTAGCAAAATTTTTGGAGCGGAGATTTTTAACAATAAGCGCTTAAGTTTTGAGCCGAATCTTAAGATGGCTACTCCGCAAAATTATCAATTGGGCCCAGGTGATCAGCTTATACTAGATATTTATGGGGTTTCAGAAGCTAACTATCAGTTAACTGTTAGCCCGGAAGGGTCGATAAGAATTCCATATATAGGTCCGGTAACAGTAAGTGGTTTAACCATAGAGCAAGCGAGAAAGAAAATTTCAAATCAATTGGCCTCCGTTTATCAAGGTATGAAATCAGGCCAAACCTCGGTTAATATTACTTTGGGGAATATTCGTTCAATAAAGGTTGTGATCTTAGGGGAGGTTAAACTTCCGGGTACATTTACCTTACCTTCATTGGCTACAGCATTTAATGCATTATATTCTTCAGGCGGACCTTCTGCAAATGGTTCTTTTCGAAATATTAAAATTATCAGAAATAACAAGGTGGTTTCTGTTATTGATGTGTATGATTTTTTGATTAATGGGGACCAAAGTAAAAATATCAGACTCCAAGATCAGGATGTCATCAAAGTAAGTCCTTATGACACCAGAGTGGAGATTGCAGGTGAAGTTAAGCGTCCAGGTTTGTTTGAAGTAAAGGCAAACGAATCTTTAGCTGATGTTCTTAAGTTTACCGGAGGATTTACAGATGATGCTTATCGCCAGGTAATAAAAGTTGTTCGAAATACTGCAAAGGAAAAAAGCGTAGCTGATGTTTCATCAGAACTATTCGAAATGTTTACTCCCAAAACAGGTGATGTTTATACCATTGAAAAAATTCTCGATAGATTCGAGAATAGAGTACAAATTAATGGTGCTGTTTTTCGTCCTGGGAAATACGCTCTTGAAACGGGAATGACCTTAAGTCAGCTTTTAATTAAAGCAGAGGGAGTAAGGGAAGATGCTTTTATGAACAGAGGAATCGTTTATCGTCTTAAGAATGATCTTACACCTGAAATCGTCTCTTTTAATGTTACAGACATTATTTCAGGAAAGGCAAGTGATCTTGCATTAAAGAGAGAAGATATTGTTACAATATCTTCTAAGTTTGATCTAAAAGAGAACTATACTTTTTCAATACAAGGTGAAGTAATGAACCCTGGTGTATTTCCTTATGCTGAAAATACTCGCCTAGCTGATCTGATTTTATTGGCGGGTGGATTAAGAGACAAAGCGTCATTAAGCAGGATTGAGGTTTCACGAAGACTTAAATCAGTAGATTCATTGTCTAAAGAGGCTACTACAGCCCAGTTGTTTCAGTTTTCTTTAAACAAAGATTTGACAGATCTGGGTGGAGCCGGTAACTTCATATTGGAGCCTTTCGATGAGATTAGTATTCGTCCGGCACCTGGTTATCAGGAGCAGAAAAATGTCAAATTGGAGGGAGAGATCCTTTATCCTGGACTTTATGCTCTTGTGACTAAAAATGAACGTATTTCAGATGTTATTAAACGTTCTGGAGGGCTTTCACCACTGGCTTACTCTGAAGGAGCTGTATTAATTAGACGCAAAAAACTAACAGGAACAGACAGACTACTTCAAGAGCAAAAATTAGAGGCTTTGGAGAAACAGAGCCGTGACTCTGTGAAATCTAGTAAGGTTATTAGAGAAGAGTTACATGATCAGACAACATTGCTCGGTATTAATCTTCCTAAAATTTTAGGAAATCCTGGTTCAAAATATGACTTGCTGTTGGAAGATGGTGACGTAATCAAAATTCCAACTCACCTGCAAACTGTCGATGTAAAGGGAGAAGTATTGTTTCCAGTGTTAATAAGATATGATAAAGGAAGAGGATTTAAGGATTATATTCTTGGTGCAGGTGGGTTTTCTGCTAAAGCTCTTAAGAATAAATCGTATGTAGTGTACGCCAATGGTTCAGTATCTAGTACACGTAATTTTTTATTTTTCCGAAGTTATCCTTCAATAAAACCAGGAGCAGAGATTTACGTTCCCGTACGTGAAGATAAAGAAAGATTAAGTACAGCAGGAATAATAGGGCTAACAACTAGTATTGTATCTATGGCTGCACTTATAATTTCGGTGTTGCAATAAAAGACTGTGATTCTAGTGGTCATTTTGGGAATGGGGTTTTAACTAAAATCAGAAAAAATTGATGCCAGATTAAAACATGGTAATTAATAAGTATAGGTTAAAATCCGGAGACGTTATTTATAAGGAAATATGTACATGTAAATAATTCTTCCTTTTAGTTCAATAAGTTGATAAATCTTTCGAATTTAGCATTCTCTAAAGCTCAGCTTGACTGAAGATTAAATCAGTTTAGCTCAATTCAGAATAAAATGATTTTAAAAGATAAGAAAGTTTTAATAACCGGAGCAGACGGCTTTATTGGGAGCCACCTCGTGGAACAGATGATTCAGGAAGGTGCCAGAGTAAAGGCATTTACCTATTATAATTCATTTAATAGCTGGGGATGGTTAGATTCATTTCCCAAAGAGTTATTAAGTCAAATTGAAGTTTTTTCAGGAGATATTCGTGATCCTTATGGTGTTCGGACGGCAGTAAAAGGTTGTGATGTGGTGTTCCACCTAGCAGCATTAATTGCGATCCCGTATAGCTATCATTCTCCTGATAGTTATGTTGATACTAATATTAAGGGCACATTGAATATATTGAATGCCGCCCGTGATTTCGATGTTGAAAAAACCTTGGTTACCTCCACTTCGGAAGTTTATGGTACGGCACTGCATGTTCCTATAGATGAAAGTCATCCACGTCAGGGGCAATCGCCGTATTCGGCTACAAAAATTGGTGCTGACCATATTGCTGAATCTTATTATCGCAGTTTCAATTTGCCAGTAACTATAGTTCGTCCGTTTAACACTTTCGGCCCCCGTCAATCGGCCCGAGCTGTAATTCCAACTATTATTACACAGTTGTTGTCAGGTAAGGAGGAAATTAAACTAGGTGCATTGCATCCAACACGTGATTTACTTTTTGTTAAGGATACTGCAAACGGATTTGTGGAGATTGCGAAAAGTAATTCTTTATTAGGCGAAGAAGTTAATATTGCCACTCACTCTGAAATAACCATAGGAGATCTGGCACAAAAACTTATTGATCTTATTAATCCAAATGCAAGAATTATTTCTGATGATATTAGGTTAAGACCTGAGAAAAGCGAAGTGGAAAGACTTTTTGGGTCCAACCAAAAAATACTGCAGCATACAAACTGGGAACAACAATATTCATTAGATGAAGGCTTGAAGTTATCTATAGAATGGTTTAGTAAGCCGGAAAATCTTAAACAGTATAAAACTGATATTTACAATGTATAAGAAAGTAGTAGAATTTATTCGTGAACAGTTTAAAACAGACGAATTTATTCCTCTGCATGCTCCGGTTTTCACTGGGAATGAGAAAGAATATTTGCTTGAAACTATTGATTCTACATTTGTTTCTTCAGTAGGTAAGTACGTAGATAAGTTTGAAGAGCTTATTCGAGATTATACCGGCGCTAAATATGCAATCGCTACAACAAATGGGACTAGTGCATTACATATGGCTCTTATGTTAGCTGGCGTAAAACAAGGTGATTTGGTTTTAACTCAGCCCCTATCGTTCATTGCTACATGTAATGCTATAAGTTATATTGGGGCAGAGCCATTGTTTATTGATGTTGATAAGGAAACACTGAGCCTATCAGCAGATGCACTAAATGAATTTCTAAAAGAAGCGGTTGAAGTTAAAGATGGCCAGGCTATTCATAAGAATACAGGGCGAAGAATAGCAGCTTGTATTCCAATGCATACATTTGGTCATCCTGCTAGAATTGATGAATTGGTTGATCTTTGTCAGCAGTATAATATTAACCTTATTGAGGATGCCGCTGAATCATTGGGTACAACATATAAGAACCAGCAAACAGGAACATTTGGTTTGTTAGGGACATATAGTTTTAATGGGAATAAAACCATAACCTGCGGTGGTGGAGGGATGATAGTTACCAATGATGAGCATTTAGGTAAACTAGCAAAACATTTGACTACTCAGGCCAAAGTGCCACATAGATGGGATTTTGTTCACGATCATATAGGCTATAATTATCGTCTTCCTAATTTAAACGCAGCATTGGCTTGTGCTCAAATTGAACAATTAGATGCTTTTATTGCTAATAAAAGAGAGTTAGCAGAGAACTATCACAATTTCTTTGCAAAACAGGATATTCAATTTGTATCAGAACCAAACGATTCGAAATCAAATTATTGGTTAAATGCTATTTTATTAAAAAATAGGGAAGAAAGAGATGAATTTCTTACTTATTCTAATGAGAATGGAGTGATGACAAGGCCTGTTTGGGAATTGATGAATAGACTGCCGATGTTTACTAAAGCTATTACAACTGATATCAGTAATGCAGAATGGATAGCTGATAGATTAGTTAATATTCCAAGTAGTGTGCGCGTTAAATAAACCATATGAAAGAATCCGTTTCCGACGTAATACTGGTGGGCTATTCAGGTCATGCTTATGTGGTTGCTGATATTTTGATTCAAAATGGGGTTAAAATCAAAGGATATTTAGACAAAGCAAAGAAGGATATCAATCCGTTTAAACTTGAATATCTAGGAGTTGATGATACTTGGATGGACGATTTTGCACCATGCGGATTTATTGTAGCAATAGGCGATAATAATATTCGAGGAAAAATTTACGATTCTTTTAAGAAGAAATTAATACAGTTAATAAATGTCATTCATTCTTCATCCGTTATTTCTAATACAGTGATAATAGGAAGTGGCTTGATGATCATGCCAAATGTAGTTGTTAACTCATTTGCGCGAATAGGAGATGGTGTTATTCTTAATTCTAATTGCACCGTTGAACACGAATGTTTAATAGGTAATTATGTTCATATTGCACCAGGAGCTGTTTTGGCTGGTAATGTAACAGTTGGAGATTATACATTTATTGGTGCAGGAGCCGTTGTAAAACAAGGGGTAAGGATTGGTAAAAACGTTGTCATAGGAGCCGGTTGTGTTGTGTTGAATGATGTTGAAGATAATCAGGTTGTAATCGGAAATCCAGGCAGACTCATGAAGTAATAATTAATTATGAGCATTAGTAAAACAAAAAACAAGGTCTTAATTATTGCAGAGGCTGGAGTTAACCATAATGGAGATATTAACTTAGCCAAAAAGTTAATTGATGTTGCTTCTGATGCGGGAGTTGATTACGTCAAGTTTCAGACATTTAAAGCTGAAAAGCTGGTAAGCAAATCGGCGAAGAAGGCTGAGTACCAGGAGAGAAATATAGGTGACGGGGATGATTCTCAATTCAATATGCTGAAAAGTCTGGAGTTGGATGAAGCGACACATCATGAATTGATAGATTACTGCAATCAAAAAGGTATTCGCTTCCTATCCACTGCATTTGATTTGGAAAGCGTTGATTTGCTAAACAAATTGGGCATCGATTTATATAAAGTGCCTTCCGGGGAAATTACCAATTACCCTTATCTGAAAAAGATTGGATCTATGGGTAATCCGGTGATCGTTTCAACCGGTATGGCTGATATGAAGGAAATCGCTGACGCGTTGAATGCACTAAAAGAAGCCGGAACATCTCAGGAACAGATCACTGTTTTGCATTGCAATACCGAATATCCGACTCCTATGCCAGACGTAAACCTGCTGGCAATGAAAAGTATTCAACAGGAGTTTGGGATAAAAGTTGGTTATTCAGATCATACCCTTGGCATTGAAGTGCCAATTGCAGCGGTGGCTTTAGGAGCTATTTGTATTGAAAAACACTTTACCCTCGATCGGAATATGGAGGGCCCTGATCATAAAGCCTCATTGGAGCCTAACGAGCTAAAGTCAATGGTTACGGCAATCAGAAATATTGAAGCCGCATTAGGAAATGGAGTTAAGCATGCTTCAGTTTCTGAGATGAAAAATAAAGATGTTGCCAGGAAAAGTATTCATTTAGCCAAGGATTTATCTATAGGACATATTTTGGCTGAGGTCGACCTAATTATGAAGCGTCCTGGAAATGGAATTAGTCCAATGGAATTACCCAATATCATAGGTCTTAAGATAAAGAGAAATTTGGAAGAAGATTCCATGTTAAATTGGGAAGATTTAGAAAAATAATAGATCATAGAAAATTGAGCAAGGAGCATCAATATCGAATAGCCGTACTGACAAGCTCACGTGCAGATTACGGAATCTATCTTCCATTGTTACGCAAATTGGCGCAAGACAATAGTTTTGAGTTGCGAATTATTGCATTTGGAACGCACCTTAGTCGTTTCCACGGATATACAGTTGATCAGATTGTAAAAGATGGATATAAAATTGACCATCAAGTGGAAACCGTTCTGGCTTCAGATTCCGAACAAGCAATTGCAGATTCAATGGCATTAACAATGCAAAAATTTTCAGCAATATGGAGTTATGAGAAAAGTAATTATGATCTGGTCTTTTGCTTAGGTGATCGTTACGAAATGTTTGCTGCTGTTGCTGCTGCTGTTCCGTTTAATATAAAATTTGCTCATATCCATGGGGGAGAAACAACTTTAGGAGCAATAGACAATAAATTTCGGCACTGTTTGAGCTTATTTGCTGATTACCATTTTACAGCTACAAAGGATTATTCTGAGAAAGTTTCAAGCATAATAGGTTCAAATAATAATGTATATAATGTTGGAGCACTTAGTTTAGAAAATATTAATGATATAGATATTTACTCAAAAGAGGCTTTTCAGAGTGTTTTCGGAATTGACATAAATAAAGGGAGTGTCTTGGTCACTTTTCATCCAGAAACTGTTTCAGTTGAAAAGAATAAGGAATATGTAAGGGAATTGATTGCTGCACTTGATGAACTAGACGATCAGATTATTATCACGATGCCTAATACCGATACCATGGGTAATATAATGCGTAAGGAGTATGAACATTTTATTGCTTCAAAGCCTAACGTGATTGGTATTGAAAACTTTGGAACGAAAGGATATTTCAGTTGCATGAAGTATGTAAAATATTTAGTTGGTAATTCTTCGAGTGGAATTATCGAAGCTGCTTCCTTTAATAAATACGTGATAAATATTGGTGATCGTCAAAAAGGGAGAACCACATCTCAGAATATTATCCAAGTTGATCCGATTAAATCCCAAATCCTTGAAGGGTGCACATTAGCAAATACGCGTGGTGATTATGCGGGCCAAAATGTGTATTTCTCAGAAAATCCTTCAAAAAAAATAATTAACGTTTTAAAAAAAATATGAATGATATGTCTGATACACTTTTTGTTCTACCTGCAAGAGGAGGCTCCAAAGGTATTCCGCTTAAGAATATTAAGTTATTAGGTGATAAGCCACTAATTCAATGGTCAATTGAAGTAGCTAAGAAATTGACAATTGATGAACATATTTGTATGACAACAGATAGCCCTCATATAAAAGAAGTTGTTGAACAATTTGGGCTACGTGTTCCATTTCTTCGTCCAGATGCATTGGCAACGGATTCTTCAGGAACATATGAAGTTTTACTACATGCATTGAGCTATTATGAAGGATTAGGAAGGCATTATAAAAAGATTGTATTGTTACAGCCTACTTCACCATTTAGAACAAAGGAACAAGTTGAAGCTGCAATTGAACTTTATGCTGATAATTTAGACATGGTTGTATCTGTTAAGGAGTCACGGGATAATCCTTATTACAATTTGTTTGAAGAAAACCTGTCGGGTTTTTTATCTAAATCAAAAGAAAGCCAGTATGTAAGAAGGCAAGACTGTCCATCTGTATATGCCTACAATGGAGCTATTTACGTTATTAATGTTGACTCATTAAAAGCAAAGCCTATACATCAGTTTGTGAAGATTAAAAAGTATTTAATGGATGATATTACATCAGTAGATATAGATATCCCATTGGACTGGGAATGGGCAGAGTTTTTAATTAAAAGAAACTTGTTAGATTAAAAAAATAACTCTTCGCACAGCTTCTCAATAGCCTAGTGATTTAGTTTTTAATGATAGATATTGAAATACATGAACGACAACCCGAAAGAAAAGATATCAACTGATGAGATCTCTTTAAAGGATTTAATAAAGAAAATAAAGGAATGGCGATTGTATTTAATCTCAAAATGGCAAATTATATTATTGGCTACTGTTTTGGGTGGAGGAGTTGGTTTGCTATATTCTTTTATAACAAAACCTGTATATACTGCAAATCTTACTTTTGCTCTTGAAGAAGATTCGGGAAGTGGTGTCAAAGCATATTCTGGTTTAGCTTCGCAATTTGGAATTGACTTAGGCAGTGGAACAAATGGGGCATTCACAGGTGATAATATACTGGAGTTGATGAAATCTCGTTCCATGGTAGAACGAGCTCTTCTGACTTCAGTAAATATTAATGGTAAGAAAGAAAGCTTGGCAGATTATTATATTGGTGTTAATAAATTGAGGGAAAAATGGGCTAACAATCCAGAATTAAGTAAGGTGTCATTTACCTTGAATAGTAACCCTGATAAATTCACAAGACTGCAGGATAGTTTAATCGGAAATTTTTATGAAAATTTATTTAAAAAGTCATTGACTGTTGATAAAGTTGATAAAAAACTAAGTATTATTTCTGTCAAATGTAAATCAAAAGATGAATTATTTGCTAAATCCTTTATTGAGGCATTAGTAAGTGAGGTCTCAGATTTTTATATACGAACGAAGACTGGTCGTTCAAAAAAGAATGTTGATATTTTACAGGCTAAGGCGGATTCTATTAAATCCGAATTATATAAAGCCCTATACGGAAAAGCCGTTAGTATTGATCAGGTTCCTAACCTAAATCCAATAAGACAGGTTGCAATTGTTGGCGGACAAAAAAAAGAATTTGAAGTTCAGATTCTGGCTACAGCCTACGGCGAAGTACTTAAAAATTTGGAAATTTCTAAGATTTCCTTACTTAAGGAAACTCCTTTTATTCAAGTGATTGATAAACCTGTATTTCCACTCTCCGTTGATAAAGTAAGTAAGATAAAAAGTTTCATAATTGGGGCATTTTTATTTGGATTTCTTTCAGGCTTTTTTTTATTGATAAAATATATCTATAAAGAACTTATTGCAGATTAAGTTGTATTGTATTGTTTTTAAAACGATAGCTTTGTTTTTTTAAAATATTACTTGTGAATTACAGAAAGCATTTGATTCATAAAGATAAAGAGGTTATTTCAGCACTTAGAATGTTAAATGAACTAGCCCTTGATTCTATATTATTCGTTGTAGATGATAACGATAGACTAATAGGTTCCTTAACTGATGGTGACATTCGGCGGGGATTGATTAAAGAATTAACTTTAGAAAATCAACTTATTGATTTTATTCAACCTCATCCTGTTTTTATCGAAAACGGAAATTATACTATTGAGGACTTGCATAAATTTAAAGAAAGGAGTTTAAAAATCATTCCTATACTTAATGAATCTCATCAAGTTATTGAAATTTTAAACTTTAGGCTTCAGAAATCTTTATTACCTCTTACTGCACTTATTATGGCTGGTGGCGAAGGTGTCCGATTGAGGCCTCTAACGGAAAATACACCCAAACCAATGTTGAAGGTTGGTGATAAACCCATAATTGAATATAATATTGATCGATTGAAATTATTTGGGATTAGAAATATTTTTATATCAATCAAATATTTGGGAGAACAACTGATAGATTATTTTGGAGATGGTAGTCAAAAAGGCATTAATATACAATATATTAAAGAAGATGAACCATTAGGAACAATTGGAGCTATTTCATTGTTAAAGGGAATTGCTCATGATAATCTATTGGTAATGAATTCCGATATTCTTACTAATATTGATTATGAGGATTTTTATTCATCTCATAGGAATAACTGCTCTACTATGAGTGTTTCATCCGTCCCCTATAATGTAAAAATTCCATATGCAGTTTTGGAAACGAATGATCATTCTGTGGTTTCTTTTGTTGAAAAACCTACGTATACTTTTTATTCCAATGGCGGAATTTACCTTATTAATAAAGAAATACTAAGCTGGGTGCCTAAAAATCAAATATTTCATGCTACAGATTTGATGCAAGAAGTAATAAAAAGAGGAGCAAAATTAACCAATTATCCTTTACTGGATTATTGGTTAGATATAGGAAGGCATGAAGATTATATAAAAGCACAAGAGGATATTAAGCATATTAAGTTCTAATAAAAGATTAATGTTAGGAAAGATTTATAAAGTCTGTATAGTTGGAGTGGGTCAATTGGGTAGCAGGCATTTACAATCGCTTGCGAAAGTTGATTTACCATTGAAGATTTACGCTGTTGACCCATCTTTGGAGTCTTTAAAAGTAGCAGAGTCTAGATTTTTAGAGATCGAATCAGTGAATTTTAAAGAGGCGTGTTTTTTAACAGAAACAGATTCTGTACCAATGGAGTTGGATTTAGTTATTGTAGCTACCAACTCCATGAACCGAAAAGATATTATTAATAATTTACTAGGTTCGAGGGAAGTAAATTGTTTACTTCTTGAGAAATTTCTTTTTCCAAGAATTTCAGATTATAAACATATCTCTGAGCTTCTTCAAAAAAAGCAAGTTAAGACCTTTGTTAATTGCCCAAGAAGAGCTTTCGAGTTTTATAAAAAAATTGCTACGGGAATTAATAGTATTGTTAATTTTTCAGTATCTGGATCTAATTGGATGTTGGGTTGCAATTCAATACACTTTCTTGACTTGTTTGCAAAATTATCAGGAGTAAATTCGGTTGAATTTATAAATGAGGAGTTGGATGAAGAAATTATTCCTTCCAAAAGAGCAGGTTATATTGAGTTTACAGGGACAATTCAATTAAGAAGCTCAAGAGGAGATGTTTTTTCTGCGACATCATACAAAAGTGGTACTCATCCAGTTATTGTTAAAATTGACTGTGCGGATCAATACTGGGTTATAAATGAAAGAGACAAAACATATCAATATAGCTCTGAAATAAATAATTGGGTTGTAGAAACTGGGGCTTTTGAGATACCTAATCAAAGTAAAATAGGAACAGCTATAATCGAAGATATTTTAAAAAATGGAGATTGTGATCTGACTCCGTATGATGTGTCCGCGAACCTTCATCTAATTTTGCTAAGCACTTATATGGATAAGTATAAAAGAAGTTTGGCAGTCGAAAGTATTGATTTATGTCCGATAACTTAAGTATGAATTCTAATGTATTAATTGTTGGGGCCGGGGCTATGGCCATTGAATATTTTAATATCTTGAAGTCTTTGGACATCAATGTATTTGTTATTGGTAGAAGCAAGGATTCGGCAGTTAAGTTTGAACAGGCTACTTCTTATAAACCATTTGTAGGTGGAATTAATGAATATATAAAGTTACATAACAAACCTGCTTTTTCTAAAGCAATCATTGCGACAGGCACCGAAGCTTTAAAGGATACAGTACGAATGCTTGTGGACTGGGGAATTAAAAATTTACTAGTTGAAAAACCAGGTGCTTTAAGTTTTGAGCAGTTATATGAGTTGAATGAGTACTGTCATAATAAAGATTGTGCAATTTATATAGCTTATAATAGACGTTTTTATGAGTCTGTTGATAAAGCAAATGAAATTATCAAATTAGATGGAGGGGTTTCTTCCTTTAATTTTGAATTCACAGAATGGAGCCATAAAATAGAACCATTGACAAAGGCGGAGGGTGTTAAGGAAAATTGGTTCTTTGCCAATTCAACTCATGTTGTTGATTTGGCGTTTTATCTAGGAGGAGGCCTCCCTGTAAGGATGAGTCCGTTTGTGTCAGGTCAATTGAACTGGCATTCAGTAGCAATTTTTGCAGGTGCTGGTTTGACTTCTAATAATGCATTATTTACATATCAGGCTAATTGGAAAGCTCCCGGAAGGTGGGGTATTGAGATATTAACACTAAAACATAAGCTCTATTTGCGTCCACTAGAAGAATTGAAGATACAAAAGCTTGGTTCTATTGAAATAGAGGATGTTCCTATAGATAATTGTCATTTAGAACAGAAATTCAAACCGGGCCTATTTAAACAAACGTCTGAGTTTATTAATGATCATGTATCTAATTTGGTCACCCTTAAGCAGCATACTCAGAATAGTAAAATTTATGAGAAAATACTAAAAGGAGAAACTTTGAAATAAATGAGAAACTAAAGATTTGCTATGGTAATTATTATTATTACTGATTCACTCGGCTTACCTCGAAATAATCCAGAAATTGTAAAGCTGGAAGAAACTTATATTGAACTTCTTAGGACCGACTATAAGTGCGATAAAATCGTGAATATAAGTTTTGGAGGCGCTACAATTGAGATATTAAGCAATCAATTCTTCTCTTATTTTTCTTGTATTAATCCTGACTTAATTATTGTACAATCTGGCATTGTTGATTGTGCTCCACGAGCATTAAAGCAATGGGAGAATAAAGTGTTGCAAAGTAGCTCTATTCTTAGAAGTGTTTATAATTCTGTTATAAAGAAACATACTAAAAAATTAAGAGCTAAAAGAAATATTACATATACGTCTATTCATAAGTTTGAAAATATTTGTAATAAATTTTATGAGGCATATAAAAATAAAGTTTATTGGATAGGAATTGCTCCGGCAAGCAAAGAGTATGAATTTAATTTGCCAGGAATAGCTTTAAATATTAGAAATTATAATAATGTTTTAAAGAATGTTTTTCAAAATAACTTTTTAGACATTTCAAATATAAGTATGGATTGTTTGATGAGTGATCATCATCACATTAATGTGAGTGGGCATACATATATATATCATAAGCTTAAGTCAATAATTGACATGGAGTCAAAACTGTATGTAGGACTATCAAACGAAGAAATTCTTGAATAATGAGAATATTAAATTCTTTTCTTAAATCTGATCTCATCAAAAGCGGATTTGTTTATATATTTTCAGAAGCTATTAATAAACTTGTTTTATTCATTCTTCTTCCTATTCTTTCAGTACACTTAAGCCCAGCAGAATATGGATTACTTGCAAATTTTCAGGTTTTGATTTTAATCCTTACTGTGCTTGTTGGCTTAAATATGA
Organism: Solitalea agri; assembly: GCF_023914155.1. GTDB lineage: Bacteria > Bacteroidota > Bacteroidia > Sphingobacteriales > Sphingobacteriaceae > Solitalea > Solitalea agri. The sequence goes on from NZ_JAMWYS010000032.1 coordinate 41,058, forward strand.
CGGGAATTATTTCAGTTGAGTTTTACCGAAGCGCTAAAGAAAAATTAAGCAATCTAATAAACAACATCTTATCAATATTAATAATTAGTATTGGGGTGTTTTTGCTTATTGTCGCACTTCTTCAATCTTACCTATATTCAGTCACGGGGATTCCTTCTCTTTTAATATACAGTGTAGTTATAATTTGTGGCGCTCAAGCTATTGTTCAAATACGTTTAGAGTTTTGGCGATTGGAAAATAAAGCTGTAGTTTATGGGGTTTTCTATACAACCCAATCTGTAATTATTTCTTTATTAACATTGTATCTAGTAATATGGACGGATTTAGGTTGGCAGGGCGGCGCTTTGGCTATTGCAATAGGACAGGTTCTATTTATGATTATTGCATTAATAAGTTTGTGGAGAAATGGCTGGATCAATGGAAAAATTGAGTTTCAACATACCAAGTCAATTCTTTCATTTGGTATTCCACTAATTCCACATTCTTTAAGTTTTTGGATGCGTAATGGCTTGGATAGACTTTTAATGACATCATTTTTTGATGCAAAACATACGGGGCTGTATTCTGTAGGAGCACAACTAGCAGCTCCATTGCAAATGGTTGCATTTGCAATGAATAAAGCATATTCCCCCACTTTATTTAAAATGTTGGAAAATAAAGATGAAGAATCAAAGAGAAAAATTGTAAAAATGATTTGGGGGGTTTTAGGAATTACATTGGTATTAACTATTATTATTGAGTTTTTGTTGCCGATTATAGTTGGATGGTTATTAGATGCACGCTACAGAAAATCATTCGATTACTTCTACTGGATAAATATTTCATATTTTTTCTCAACGGTTTACTTCTTAATAGGCAATTTTATTTTTTATTTTAAGAAAACACATTTATTAACATATGTAACCTTCGGAACAAGTTTGTTACATGTTCTTCTAACAATAATTGCTTTAAAATATATTGGTCCTATAGGTGTAGCTATTACTACACTTTTTACATCAATTATTGTAGCAACTTTAACCATTTATGTTGTTAATAGTATTTGCAAAATGCCATGGTTTTATTTTTGGAGGAGCTCAAAAATAAAAAAAGAGGAATATTGTATTTGAATTATGGAACAAGCATTAGTAGATGTCTATGTATGCAGTAAACCCTTGCAATGGTTTAATATACATAATCTTAATCATTCTAAAGAAAGAAGAAATATTTTAATTGTTATCGATTCTTTTAGTGGTTCATCTGATTTTTGTAAAAGGCTTAGTGAATATGATAATATTTGGAGCGAAATATTGATAGCAGAATCGAGAAGTGATTCTGTTAAATTAGCCTCTAAGTTTAAAATTCATTCCTTGCATGTTGATTGTGATTATGGAATTGTTGGGTATAAATACTCATTGCTTAAGCCTCATTTTTTTTATGTTATTGAGGAAGGATTTGGTCCGTATGTAGATAAAATTGCAGAAAAATCTGTTCCTTTTATTAAAATGGTCTTGTTTAAACTTTTAGGCTGGGGGACCTATTTGGGTGGAGCACCTTTTACAAATGGAATATATTTGTATAATCCAGCTTATTACATTAATAAATGGAACTGTCCTAAAGAGAGAATATTAAACTTTAATTATAGTTTTTTTGAGTTATTAAGGAAAGAGAGCTTAATTCTAGAAAATGTTTTCCCTATCCCAGAATATATTTCAAATGTTAAGCAAGGAAAAGTACTACTTTATTTAACAGCGTATGATATAAAAGATTTAGCGGTTAACTACATTATAGACAATACTGATTTCTTTGATACTGTTATAATTAAACTGCATCCACATTTAAAAGAAGAGCCAGTTGAAATAAAAAAAATTAGAGAAATTATTGGGGATAAACTTATTGCATTTAATTCCAATATTTTAGCTGAATTAATAATCTCAAATTTGTCAGATACAAATGAGTTAACAATTATTAATGAAGGAAGCGCCTCTTGTTTATATATAACAGATCCTACTATAAAGCTTATTGATTTAAAAAGTAAATACAATGAAGAGATTGAGATGTTTAAGGTAGCACTATCAAACAATAACCACTAACATAATGATTACTAGATTTGGTTTTTTTTTGTTTGTCATTTTTACATACTTTCTTGTTTTGTTTTTTTACTGTGAGATAAATAACACTTTAGATGTGTTTAATTATGTCACATTTTTATTTATAACAGTATGGTCCACTTTTAAGATAAGTATAAATAAATACGCTTATAGTTTTAATGTTTTTTACTGGCTATTTGTATTATTGTTTTTTGCAATATTTCCTACCCTTCAGTATTCAACAAAAGCATTTCCTTGGGGGGATAATCCTACTGAAGCAACTGTTCTAAAAGCAAACTGTATTATTATATTCTCTTGTATGGTGTATGAGACGTTTTACTTTTGGGGTACACGCAATAGGGAGGGCTCGAATGGAAGTTTAAGTAAATTATGGACGGTGAAATTTTCACCACTTAATTATAAGATAGGCTTTATTATATTTCTTTTTTGTTCTGCCTTAATTGTAAACACATTGGGGTTTTCTTCCTTATTTAGCAGAGCAAATGTTAATGAAGTTTCAAGTGAAAGTGGAGCTTCAACAATTCAGATGTTACTTTTTGACAAACTTACTAGATCTCCAATATTGTTTTTTACCTTAATAACTATTAATTTTTATTTTATTGAAAAAAAGATTTCTTGGTTAACTCTTTTGATAGTACTAACAATATCAATAATAACAAATTTTCCTTTGGCATTACCTCGCTATTTTTTAGGAGCATTTTATTTAGGAGTTATTCTTAATTGTAAACGAGTTCTTAAAAGTCCATTACTTATTCCAAGCGTGCTAATTTGTTCTTTAATCATTGTTTTCCCATTGTTAACGCTCTCTCGATATTCATTTGCTACATGGAGCTATATTGTAGATAATTTTTCATCAATTATATCATTATTCTGGTCAAGTGGAGACTTTGATGCTTATTCAATGTTATGCAGATCCATCAGTTATGTTGACAGTCACTCGATGAGTTATGGTGGTCAATTAGCAGGAGCAATGTTTTTCTTTGTCCCTCGAGCTATATGGCCTAACAAACCAGTCGGAACAGGGTTTATGATAGCTGAGTCTCTTGGATGGGATTTTAAGAATGTTTCTTGCCCATTTGTCGCTGAATGTTTTGTGAATTTTGGTTATTTAGGAATATTGGTGCTAATAGGCATTGTTGCATATGTGATTGCCAGGTATGACAAGTTTTACTGGCAATATTTGAATTCAGCTAAAAGTAATAACTTTTGGATTGTTTTATATCCCAGTTTGATGGGATTATTCTTCTTTATGTTGAGAGGAGATCTAATGTCTTCTTATGCATATATCTTTGGACTTTTGACAGTTGCCTTGATGTTTCAATTCATTTTACGGTTACGGTGGGTTGAAATTGTTCGTACAAAAACCTCATAATAAATTATTATATGAAAATTAAAATAGTGCTTACTGCTCTGATTTGCTTGAGTATGTTTAATTCTTGTAGTCTGCAAAATAATGAACTAGAAATATTAGATGAGGTTTTTAACGAACGTGAATATATTGAAGATTTTAATGTTAAACTTTTAGATAATAAATCAGATACACTTCCTGTGGCAAAGAGGGTATTGTTGGCTAATTCTCCTGCATTTAAAGGTTATGCTTATGCTACAATACGTCCATTTGAGAATAAACTGATCTTAGTAGCAACAAGATTCGTTTCTCCAAGTGATTGGAAAGGAGGAGAAATTATTATGATGGAAAGTTTAGATGGAGGGATAACATGGTCGAAAGAAAAAGCAATTCAAGAAAATATAGGATTAATTCAAACTGCTGCACCTAGCCTTATTAGTGTTAATGAAACTTTAATGTTATTTTTTTTGGTAAAAAATAGTAGTAGCCAATGCCATGTTTATTTTAAAAAGTCATTTGATAAGGGATATTCGTGGACTGAACCCGTTAAAGTTAGTTCCGTCGAAGGTTATAATATTATTAATAATGATAGATGTATTGTTGTTAATGATAGAATAATTGTTCCTGTAGCCTTTACGCCTGAAATACATCACTACTATCAAAAACAAGGAATTTTTTGTTATTATTCAGATGATTATGGTAAAAGTTGGAAACGTTCCTCCTCTATTGCGACTACCATACCTCTTATGGAGCCAGGAATAGTACATCTTGGAGGAGCTGAATTATTGATGGTAATAAGATCAAATAAAGGAAAAATCCTTTTTTCAAGGAGTTTTGATAGGGGAATAAATTGGACAATTCCAGTTTCAACAAATATTAATAGTCCTGAAGCCCCCTCCACAATTGCCAAACTACCTGAGGATAGTACATTGATATTAATTTGGAACAATAATCCAGCCACTGGTTTGTCGAAAAGAAACCCATTGACCATGGCTTTTAGTAAGGATAAAGGTTACACCTGGACTAATCCGTTTATGATTGAATATTTGAAAAATTCTGATTTTGCTTATTCATCAATTTGTTTCGACTCACAGAAATGCCATGTTACTTATACACAGATTCCTTATAGTTCAGAATTCAAACAGAATGTTAAATATTTTAATATTGAAATAGAAACGATGAAAAACCTGTCAAGGAATCCTTATTAACTCATCTCATCTCTTCCTCATCGTCAAAAAATAAAATGTCATATGAATGATTTGATAGTTGGTTTAGAGAATCAGATAGAAAAGAATTCTCTTTATGGTTGTTCTTATAAGTCTCTAATTCAATATTAGGAATAACAGATATTTTCCTGATTTTTTCTGATTTTACGTTTACTTCGTTTAAATCAGCCCTGTCATACTTCATTGTTCCGGAAATTGCAGTGTCGGATTTTAATAAAAGCTGATCGAGCTTTCCACATAAGTCTTAAAGAGTTAAGCTTTTTATTTTCAAAAAACATGCAATTATGTAACAATGTACACTTTAAATTTGTAATTGCATTTAGCCTAATGTATAGGAATGCAATGGCTCATTGCCTTGAGGATTATTTTTTAAAACCATGAGACATTTTAAACTCCTCGTATTACTATTTGACATAATTTTTTTGTCTTTATATATTTCTACATGTTGCGCCCAAAATATTTACGTTTCATCAATGAATGGAAATGATAAATGGAGTGGTAGAATTAAAACACCAAATGCAAGCAAAAGTGATGGACCGTTGGCCACAATTGAACAGGCCAAGGAAAATATAAAAAAGTTGGGAAGCGTACAAGATGCTAATGATACTATATATGTGCATCTGGAGGCTGGATATTACGACCTTTTAAATACGCTTGTATTTACTCCAGAAGATGTGGGTAATAAATATATAGTTTTCCAAGCGGAATATGGAGAAGAAGCAGTAATAAGTGGTGGCAAGAAAATTAATTTTAGTCCTAAACTAAGTGAAAAGGTACAAGAAATTGTGCTTAAGGATATGCCGTTTTTTGAGCAACTCTATTTAAATGGACGAATGCTTCAACGAGCACGGGAACCAAACGAGGGCTTTTTTTACGTCCAATATTTACGTGAGGACACATTGCAGCCAGGAAGACAGAAGAGCTTTGCTCCGACGTTATCACAGTATTATTTAAAAAGTGTTAAGTTGGACAAAAGCATAATCCAAAGCCTTTCCAAGATTTCGGAGAATGACATGCAAATGGTTTTGATAACCTTCCTTTACAAATGGATGGATAAGAAGGTATATTTTAACAAAGTTGATCCCCTCAACGGCCAAGTGGTTACGCAACCAAGTAGTGGAATGAAGGATTTTGTGCAGGGGAGCAAAGGTGTCCAATTTTATATGGAAAATTCACGAGTCTTTCTTGATGCTCCTGGAGAGTGGTTCTGGGATGCCCAAGCAAATAAGCTTTATTGTCGTCTAGAAGGTCGAATTGCTAAAAAAATTATTGACCTTAGAGCTCCCATACTAGAAACACTTGTTTCGTTACAGGGGAAAGATCTTAGCCATAAGGTCAAGAATATTACATTTAGAAATATTGTATTCGAATATTCAGCCCACCAAACACCGAAGGATGGATTGATGGCCCAGCAAACATCCCCTTTTATTAACGCAGCAGTGATGGCTAATTATGCTGATAATATAATATTTGATAAATGTGAGTTCAGAAATATTAATGCTAATGCTATCTGGTTCAAAACAGCTTGCTCAAGTAGTAAAATTGTAAACAGTTATTTCCACGAGTTAGGTGCAGGCGCCATAAAGATTGGGGATTATAAAAGCCAACCGCCAGAACTTATTACAAAAAACATCGTAGTGCATAATAATATTATTTCGGGTGGTAATAAATTGATATACTCTGTGCCGGCAATTGCAATTTATCTAGCCTCTGATAACAGATTAACTAATAATCAGATATCAAATTTCAAGTATACAGGTATATCAAATGGCTTTACATGGGGAGCAACGCCTACTCCGAATAAGAACAACTATATAGGTTATAATTATATAGACCACTTAGGATGGGGAATAATGGATGACATGGGGGGAATCTATTCTGTTGGAAGCAGCGAAAACTCAATTCTGGAATACAATGTGATTCATGATATCTATTGTTACCGATATGGGGCTTATGGAATTTACCTCGATCAAGGTTCAGCTGGTTTAACGATAAGGAATAATATTGTATATAATTGTGAGAGTGCAGGATTAATATGCGGACATGCTAAGCGTTGTATTATTACGAATAACGTTTTTTCATTTAATAAAACCGTGCAACTTTTTTTTGGATATGCAAAGGATGAAGAAGCTCGGGGGCTGAAATTTGTCAATAATATTATTTGTTGGGATAAGGGAAGGTTGTATCATGGAAATATGCTTACTACAAATTTTGAGTCGGATAATAATTGCTATTGGGCGTACGGCATCATGGATGGTAAAATTTTCAATGGAACAAATATTGAATTCTGGAGAAAGAAGAGTAGGAAAGACCTTAACTCAATAGTGAAGGATCCAGTTTTCATGGATTCAAAGAATGGTGATTTTAGTTTTCGTTCTACTAGTATTACAGCTTTAATTGGCTTTGTTCCCATCAATGTAGATAATATAGGTGTAAAAGCTGCTCGGCCTGATTGGATAGATAAGATCGATTTAACAGAGGGAGTAAAGTCGAAGTTTAAAAAGAGTGTAGCCAATAAATCAATCTATAATAGCAACTAAATTCCTAATAGGCAAATTCGCCGCATCACGGATTGTCTATGCCTTAAAGCAGGTCGAGACAGGTGTTAAAGTAGAGGAAGAGTACCGAAAGATGGGTGTTTCAAAGGCGACCTTTCACAAACAGAAAGCGGGCCCAGGGAATATAACGAATATCGGCCGCATAGCTCTTAAATGCTATAGCACCGGATGAAATGTCGTGCAGAGTAGAATATATTTGCCACCGTGGGCATGTTATTCAGGTAGATTGTGAAACTTGAAATCTCATTTACGGAGTGATGCTAATTTTGGGAAAGATCACCTGCGGATGGAATTCTACTTTTAATCGGCGGCTCAATTTTGAGGAAGTTTTCAGAAGTTAACTCGTTCACAGTTTTTATGTCAATACTAAAATACTTCACATTTTGCTTAAACGTGGAACTATAAGGGATCTGGGTGTAAGTAACATGGCACTTCTTCGAATCGAAACAAACTGACGTGTAACAAAAATCTGAATTTTTCAAATACTCAATCATAAATGGCTTAGTCCAGGTAGTGCCTTTATCTTTACTAAAAGCTATCGTTAAAGGGTTTCTTTTTGATAAACCAACGGCTGGATTATTATTCCAAACTAATAATAGTGTGTTACTCTTGGGTAATCTGGCAATTGTGGCAGGTGCTTCAGGACTACTTAAGTTAGACGAAACAGGAATTGTCCAAGTTACGCCTAAATCAAAACTCCTTGAGAACATAACTTTTCCTTTATTCGATCTTATGACCATTAACAACTCCGACCCTCCAACATGCACAATCCCGGGTTCCATTAGAGGTATCGTAGTAGCTATAGAGGATGAGCGCTTCCAACTTTTGCCATTATCATCTGAATAATAACAAAAAATCCCTTGTTTTTGATAGAAACGATGTATCTCTGGAGCAAAGGCGACAGGAACGATTATTCTATTTTTAACAACAATACATCTATCATTATTAATAATGTTATACCCATCAACAGAGCTAATTTTGGTCGGCTCTGTCCATGTTTTTCCATTATCTGATGATTTTTTAAAGTAAACATGACAATCAGTGCTACTATTTTTTACCAGAAAAAATAACATTAAAGTCTTATTGGTACTAATTAGGCTGGGAGCACATGTTTGAACCAATCCAATATTTTCTTGAATTACCCTTTCTTTAGACCATGTTTTTCCCTCATCTGAACTTTCCAATAAAATAATTTCTCCACCGCTCCAATCACTCGGAGAAACAAATCTTGTTGCCACCATCATTAGTTTATTCTCAAAAAGGTGAACGGAAGCATATGCATAACCTTTAAATGCAGGAGAATTTGCTAATAATACCCTTTTAGCGACAGGAAGAGTATCCGTATTAAAACCTAAAAGTTTAATATTAGAGTCTTTAATATATTCCCTCTCGGTAAAGAGATTTTCTTCTTCTTGTATTTTTACTTCTTCATTATCCGTCTGATTGCAGGAACTGAATATAAACGAGCAAAACAGAACAGCCAGCACTCTATTGATTTTCATATAATTATTGATTATAGTTTATTCGTATTAATAATATCAATCCAACTTTATCTTAAAATGAATTGAAATATTTATTTCGTTTTTCTTATACTTCAAAAGTGCAGTGACAGTTACAGTTAGATTCAAAAATTGATTTAAATCAAGTAGCTCGTAAATATTTGATAATGAATAATTTACTTTTGTAATATCTGTAAGCTTCTTGATCACCCAAGTGTAAGTAGTAAGAGCTTTAAGAATGGGCAAATTCACCGAATCAAAGATTGCCTTTGTTTGAAGTAAAACATGAGTGGACTCAAATAAAGTACAAGAGAATTGTTGTTAGATGTTATAATAACTTGTTTGTAATATTTATTACAGTTGGGTGGCTCATTGTTTTGTAGTGGTGGTTTTATATGGTTTGAAGGTTTATCTCTCCAATATTATTGTTTTAATCTAAACATACCATACTATTAGTATATTTTCTAAATTCGCGCCTTTAAATGTATTTTTATGTCCTTTCAAAGTGGGATGTTGTCTTTATAATCTTGAGAGTTAAGGTAAATCAATAATGAAAATTATTATTAATGCATCAAATTTAAAAATGGGTGGAGCTATTCAGGTAACCCTTTCATTTTTAGAAGAGTGTAAGAAAAACTTAGGAAATCAATATCATGTTTTTTTATCTCCTGCTTTATCTAAGCAGATAGATATTAATAGCTACTCTACTTCATTTCAGTTTTATTTTTTTAATGATTTTATCACGAATCCATTAAAGAGTTATTCAATATTGTCAAGATTGAATAGGTTGGAAAGAGAAATTAATCCAGATGTTGTTTTTTCTGTTTTTGGACCCACTTTTTGGACGCCTAAAACGAAACATTTAATGGGATATGCTAATCCATGGTATATATATCCTGAATCGGTTGCATATAAAAAGTTAAAGTATCATCAAAGAGTGTTGAAATATTTTGATAGAAAAATCAAAACTTTTTTAATAAAGAAGAACGCACAATTTTTTGTTGTAGAGACTGAGGACGTAAAGAAAAGGATGATTGAACATTTTTTAGTTTCTGAGAAAAAAATTAGTGTTGTTAATAATACACACAGTTCAATTTATAATTACCCTCCTCCTGGAGTTCTTCAATTGCCTAGTAAGAAGGAGAACGAGTTTAGATTAGTCACGATTTCTGCGAACTATCTTCATAAAAATTTGGCAATAATTAAAGATGTGATTTTACAACTTCATAATGATAATATTTTTTATCGATTTGTATTAACGATTCATGAAGAAGATTATAAACGAATCTTTGGTGAAGTTAATTCTTTAATTTGCCAGAACCATATAATTAATTTAGGCCCAATAAAAGTAAAGGATTGTCCGGATGTTTATAATCAAAGTGATGCACTTTTTTTACCTACTCTCTTGGAATGCTTTTCTGCCTCATACCCTGAGGCAATGAGATTAAGTAAACCAATTTTAACCTCCAATTTACCCTTTGCAAAAGGGATTTGTGATGATGCAGCTCTTTATTTTAATCCTTTAGATCCTGTAGAGATAGCGAGTCAGATCAGAAAATTGGCCGAAAATACATCGGTTTATAAAGACCTTATCGATAAAGGAAACACTAGATTGCATTCTTTCAATAGTGCTGAACAACGAGCAAAAAAATATCTTGAAATTTGTGATTCAATACTAAAATAAATGAGGGAATGATAAATTCTAGTTTGTTAAGTACATATAATAATAAGCATTATAAACCAGGTTCTAGATTGAGAATACTTATTTGGTATTTTTTTAATAGACTCTTTTTTAAGACCGCGATACCATTTCCAAGTTCTTTTAAAGTGAATATTTTAAAGATATTTGGAGCTGAAATTGGAGAACAGGTGTTAATTAAACCAAGAGTTAATATTAAATATCCTTGGTTTTTGGTGATTGGTAATTATGCTTGGATCGGAGAAGAGGTTTGGATTGATAATCTTGGACTCGTTAAAATAGGTGCCAATGTTTGTATCTCGCAGGGCGCAATGTTGTTAACAGGGAATCACAACTATAAATTAAGTACGTTTGACTTGATTGTGGGAGAAATAGTTCTGGAAGATGGAGTATGGATTGGGGCGAGATCAGTAGTCTGTCCGGGTGTAATCTGTAGAAGTCATTCAATTCTAACTGTAAATTCTGTAGCAACTAAAGAACTTAAATCAAATAAAATTTATCAAGGCAATCCAGCTATTGAAATTAGAAATAGAGTTATTCAATAATGAAAGTATCAATTATTACAGTAGTATACAACAATAAGGAAACTATCGATGATACAATAAAATCAATATTGAATCAGTCGTATAAAAATATAGAATACATTATCATTGATGGAAATTCAAATGACGGTACTTGTGAGATAATTAAATCTTATGGAGATAAGATCACTAAGTTTATTTCAGAACCCGATAAAGGTATTTATGATGCTATGAATAAAGGGTTATCTTTGGCAATAGGGGATGTAATTGGTATTCTGAATGCGGACGATTTTTATGTGAATAACAATGTAATTTCAAAGATAGTTGCTGCATTCGACCAGACTCATTGTGATGCTGTATATAGTGATTTAATATATGTTGATCAATTTAATATTTCCAAGCAGATTCGAAAATGGAAAACAGGGAAATATAAACCAGGCTCCTTTTTGAATGGATGGATGCCTCCTCATCCAACTTTTTTTGTAAGAAGAGAAGTTTATGAAGAGCATGGATTGTTTAATACCTTATTAAGAAGCGCTGCTGATTATGAGATAATGTTACGATTTATTCATAAACATAAAATCAAACTCGGATATATACCTGAGGTGCTTGTTAAAATGCGTGCAGGGGGAGTGAGTAATGTCAGTTTAAAGAATCGACTCAGGGCAAATAAGGAAGATAGGATGGCTTGGCAAATAAATGGTTTAAAACCTTATTTTTTTACAACATGGTTGAAGCCGTTAAGAAAGATAAGTCAATTTATTTAAAGGAGTTTTACTCTGCAGTTGTTTTTCTGACCAGCTAGATATTTTAATTATTTTTAATGAGATAGTTGTTTTGTAATGTAAGTTAAGGCGTAGATTATAGTAAGTGACATCAAAATTCTAAACAAAGACAAATTTCCTCTGGCAAGCTTCTTGCTAACACAAGTCTTTCCCAAGTTAAATTCACTCATTTAGTGTAATTTATTAACTTTGCGAAGTTTTTCAACCTATTGCTTATGCTTCTACACTTACTTATTTTTCTTTCTGCACTTTTGGTGGTAAGTTTCTCAATTCCATCAATTATATATGTGGCATTCAAGAAAAGGTTGTTTGATGTTCCTACAGAAGAACGTAAAATTCATAAAAAGATTATCCCTAACCTAGGAGGGGTAGCTATATTTACTGGATTTCTGTTTTCTACCTCATTATTTATTAAGAGTTCTTTATTGCCAGAAGCGGGAGTTATTTTGGCTTCAGGGATTATTCTTTTTGTTATTGGACTTAAAGACGATCTAGTAGGAATGAGCCCGGTAAAAAAACTTATGGCGCAGATTATTGCTGCTATGTTAGTTGCTGTATTAGCTGATATCCGTGTAAGGAGCATGTATGGGATGTTAGGTTTAACGGATCTTTCCTATCCAATAAGTGTAGGGTTAACGGTGTTCATAATGGTCGCTGTGGTGAATGCATTTAATCTGGTTGATGGTATTGATGGTTTGGCCGGAGGCTTGGGGGTAGTGGTTTCCTTGACTTATTCTGTGCTTTTTTATTTAATGGGTGATTATGGCTGGTCCTATATGGCTATAGCCATGGCAGGATCGCTTATCGGTTTCCTAATCTATAATGTGTCGCCTGCTAAAATATTTATGGGGGATACTGGTTCTCTTTTGGTGGGTATGATCTCAGCCATTTTGAGTATACAATTTATAGATTTCAGTGGTACTCATACAATTAATGCTTTTGGATTTGGAGTTCATGCATCTCCAGCGTTAGTAATGGCAATTCTAATAATTCCATTGTTTGATACTACTCGAGTATTTACACTCCGTATCCTTAATAGCGAATCACCTTTTAAGGCAGATAGAAATCACCTTCATCATCGCTTAATTGATTTGAAATTATCACATACTGTTTGTGCGTTAATATTGGTTGGAGTTAATCTGCTATTTATTTCATTAGCTCTTGCTTTTCAACAAATAGGAACGATGGAATTGCTCGTAATTCTTTCCTTGTTTGCCATTTTTTGCAACTCGGCATTAACCATTCTGTTGAATCAACGGAAGAAAAAATACATCTTACCTCAAGCTCCTCAGCATTTGGAGTCTCCAATGACTGATCCAAAAGTAGAGAAAGAGAAATTTGTAGAGTCTATCTTAGAGCGCATTGCCAAAAACTAAAGTAATTTCTTTGGTTTCAACATATTGTATCATACCATGAATTTTTCTTTTCGGAAACTATTAGTTTTCTTGTCATTTATTGCTACTGGTTTTCCTTCCCTAGCTCAAACTGTTACCAATCTAGGTACATATTTAACCCCGCAAGAGGCAAAAAGATTATATACAGATTCTGTAGTCCGTCACACTTCATTCAGACCGTATGTTTTGAACGATAATGATTCCTTATTTCTTAATAAAGATTCTTCTAGCCATATAACCTGGGGTGGCAGAAAATTGTTTGATGAGCATCTTTTGCAAGTAGTTAAACCTGAGTATAAGTTATACCTTGATTTCTTGCCAGATTTTCAGGTTGGAAGTGATTTGAAGAATGACCGAACTACATGGGTGAATACCCGTGGTTTTCTGATAGGTGGAAATATTGGAAAAAGTTTCTCATTCTACACCTCGTTTTATGAGAATCAGGGAGTGTTTCCTCTGTATGTTGATAATTACACCCGTAGCGTTGGAGTTTTGCCTGGACAAGGAGAAGTGAGGAACTACGGAGATCATGGATTCGATTACTCATCTTCTCAAGGTCATATTTCATATACCCCATCAAAATACCTCAATTTCGATTTAGGATATGATAAGAATTTTATAGGCGACGGTTATCGTTCATTATTATTGTCAGACGTTGCCGCGCCTTATCCATATGTTAAATTAACAGCTTCAGTTTGGAAACTTCGTTACATGATGATGTGGTCCCAGATGATTGATAGAGAATCTCCAAGATTGGATTATCAGAATGGATACCGAAAAAAATGGGGAGCCTTTCATTATTTAGACTGGAATATTTCTAAAAAGGTGTCAGTTGGTTTATTTGAGAATATTATTTGGATGGATGCTGATTCACTTGGCAAGCGAGGTTTTGACTGGAGCTATTTGAATCCATTATTGTTCTTTAGGCCAGTTGAGTTCGCAAATGGATCTCCAGACAAAGCTCTAGTGGGTTTAACCGCTAAGTATAAAATGCTTAATAAGTTTACTTGGTATGGGCAGTTTGCATTGAATGAATTCACTGCAAAAGAGTTTTTTAGTGGTGACGGATATTGGGCTAATAAATGGGGTACTCAAATAGGATTTAGGTCATTCGATATCTTTGGTATTCCTAATCTGCATTTTCAAGGGGAGGCTAATATCGTGCGACCATACACATATACCGCGCGTATCCCAGTTGTTGAAGGGGTTGCGGTTTCTAACAACGGAAAGCCCACCAATAATTATACTCACTTCTCGCAGCCATTGGCGCACCTTTGGGGAGCTAACTTCGAAGAGTTTTTAGGAATCGTTAATTATACCTATAAGCGCTTGGATATAAGAGGTCAGTTCTCATATGGATATTACGGGCTTGATCCAGAAGGATTGAATTATGGTAAAAATATCCTTAAACCTTATGATACAAGGGTTAGTGATTATGGCAATTATATCGGCCAGGGAATAACTACTAGTTTATATTATGGAGATATTAAGATAGCGTATGTTTTAAATCCAAAGTATAACCTTCGTTTCGAAACTGGATTAACTTATCGAAATGAAAAGAATGATGTTTCACCTTCAAAAACCACCATTTTAAGTATAGGATTAAGAAGTTCATTTCGAAATCTTTATTACGATTTTTAATATAAAAGAAGAAGCCAAAATCAATTTGATTTCGGCTTCTATATTGACTTTCGGTTATTCAACTTTTAAATGGCAATCATTTTTGCAGTACTCGATTCAATCATTGATTTCACAGTTTTTGTTATGGCTTGCCAGTCGTACTCACACTCTGCATAAAGTTCAGCCTGTTCGCCATGCTCCACCACTTTATCAGGAATGCCTAAGCGTTTTATTTGTGCGCTATATCCATGGTCAGCCATGAACTCTAAAACTGCAGAACCCATACCTCCCATAATGCACCCGTCTTCAACTGTAATTATTTTATTAAACTTCTTGAAAACTTCATGTAATAGCTCTTCATCTAAAGGCTTTATAAAACGTAAGTCATAATGAGCAGGGTTAACGCCTTCTGCACTTAATTCAGTACAGGCTTTTACAGCCTGGTTTCCAATTGCTCCAATGCTTAAGATCGCAACATCTTCACCGTCGCATATTTTTCTGCCCTTGCCGATTTCAATTGCTTGCATTGGTCGCTTCCAATCAGGCATTACTCCATTTCCACGAGGATAACGAATGACAAATGGTCCCATGTCTTCTTGTTGAGCTGTAAACATCAGGTTTCGTAACTCTTCTTCATTCATGGGTGCTGAAACAGTCATGTTTGGAATGCAGCGCATATAAGCTAAGTCATATGCACCATGGTGAGTTGGTCCATCTGCACCTGCAATGCCTGCCCTATCTAAACAAAAAACAACGTTTAATTTTTGTAGCGCTACATCATGAATGACTTGGTCATAGGCTCTTTGCATAAACGATGAGTAGATATTACAAAATGGAACCATCCCTTGCGTGGCTAAGCCTGCTGAAAAGGTTACCGCATGTTGTTCCGCTATACCAACATCAAATGCCCTATCAGGCATGGCTTTCATCATAATGTTTAGTGAACAGCCTGATGGCATAGCTGGGGTAACTCCCATGATTTTTGGGTTTTGTTCAGCTAGTTCAACTATGGTATTTCCGAAGACATCCTGAAATTTAGGTGGCTGCGGAGTATTAGGGATTGATTTTTTGATCTCTCCAGTGATCTTGTCAAATAAGCCTGGTGCATGCCACTTGGTCTGGTCTTGTTCTGCCAAAGCGTATCCCTTGCCTTTAACCGTTAAGCAATGCAATAGTTTCGGTCCAGGAATATGTTTAAGGTCTTCTAAAACCTTTGCCACGTGTTCTACATTGTGGCCGTCTATAGGTCCGAAATACCTGAATTTTAAAGCCTCGAAGAAATTACTTTGTTTAAGTATGCTTCCTTTTATCGATTTTTCGATTTTCTTAACAATCTCGCGGGCATTAGGTCCGAATTTGCTGATCGGTCCTAATATCTTCCAAACATCATTTTTAAACTGATTGTATGATTGAGAAGTAGTAATGTCAGTCAAGTACTCTTTTAGTGCACCTACATTTGGGTCAATTGACATGCAATTGTCATTTAGTATTACTAAAAGATTAGAGTTCTCCACACCAGCATGATTCAAGGCTTCAAACGCCATTCCTGCGGTCATAGCTCCATCGCCAATGATTGCAATATGCTGACGGTCCTTTTCGCCTTTATACTGTGAAGCCACGGCCATGCCTAAAGCTGCAGAAATAGAGGTTGAAGAGTGTCCTACACCAAAGGTGTCATATTCGCTTTCCGAACGCTTAGGGAAACCACTTATTCCGCCATAAATTCTATTGGTGTGAAAGTTGTCGCGCCTGCCGGTTAAAATTTTGTGTCCGTAGGCTTGATGGCCAACATCAAACAATACTTGATCGTACGGGGTGTTGAATACATAATGCAACGCAACGGTTAGTTCCACCACACCCAGACTGGCGGCGAAATGGCCACCGTTTACCGAAACGATATCGATAATGTACTGTCTTAATTCTTTGCAAACTTCCTGAAGTTGCTCTTCCTTTAAATTTCTTAAGTCGGAAGGATAATTTATTGTTTTTAACAATGTTCCCGCTTCAACCTGCATTGTTCGATATTAAATAAACACTAGTTGTTTAAGCCAGCAAATATATGATTTAAACGCTACAAAAGAGCTTATGTTTCTGTAGGTAGTTGAAAATGACATTATAATAATCATAATCAAATTAATAAATACAAATACTTAATTACAAACTACTTATCCTCAATGGTTGAAAATTAGTCCATTGATAATTAATGTGGAACTGTATTTTTGCGACAAACCGATAAATGTTTTGAGTTTCGAGATAAAGTTAGCACAGTTTGAAGGTCCGTTTGATCTGCTCTTATTTTTTATTGAGCGGGATGAATTAGATATTCATGATATTCCTATTGCACGAATTACCAATGATTTCCTGGATTATATTCACGCCATGCAGGCGATGAACATAGAGTTAGCTAGTGAGTTTATATTGGTTGCTGCTACTTTAATGCGTATTAAAGCCAAGATGCTTATTCCTCGACCTGAATTGGATGAAGAGGGAAATGAAGTTGACCCTCGACTAGACCTTGTTCAACAGCTGTTGGAATATAAAAAATACAAGGCTGTTCTTAATGAGTTTCAATACCTCGAGGACGAACGACTTAAGCAGGAAAAGCGTGGAAATATAGCGCAGGAGCTCGAGCAGATTGCGAGCCAGGCGATGCCAGGTGAAGAATTACAATCATTAGATTTATACCGCTTGCTTACTGTTTATGAAAAGGTTTTGCAGCGTTTTGCCGCAGGTAACCAACAAGTAGTGCATACCGTTGTTCAGTATCCTTACTCGATAGAAGAACAAAAAGAAGCGGTAATGAAACTTTTTGAGAAAGAAAGCCGGGTGAGTTTCGAGGATGTTTTGGCGATAAGTAATGATAAAGTTCAGCTTGTTTACAGTTTTCTAGCTGTTTTGGAACTATTACAACAACAAATACTCGATATAAATATTGGTCTTGGTTTTAATAATTTTTGGCTCTCAACAAAAACAGATGTTGAAGAATCTGTAGAAGAAATGGAAAAATAATTTGAAGTCAGAAATTCAATATCCTTATCTGCCCTCAATACTTATTGGTATTCTATTAACAATCTTCCCGCTATCTTATTAATTCTAAAAAAGAGTTAGTAAATTCGCGGCTCCTGAAATTCAAAGTGGTAGCTATATGAATTCTATCTGAAATGAATAAATAAGCACCTACTTAAACATTCTAAACAAATTATTCTCGTATGAACAGAGATACCGTTCTATTTGATCTTATCGCTAAAGAAGCAAATCGCCAGGAAGAAGGCATCGAATTAATCGCCTCAGAAAATTTCACTAGCAAACAAGTAATGGAAGCTCAAGGCTCATGTTTAACAAACAAGTATGCCGAAGGGTTGCCAAATAAACGTTACTATGGAGGTTGTCAGGTTGTTGATCAAGTTGAGCAACTGGCTATTGATCGTGCAAAGGAGCTTTTCGGAGCTGCATGGGTGAATGTTCAGCCGCACTCAGGTGCTTCTGCAAATGCTGCAGTATTTCTAGCGTTATTGCAAGCTGGTGATAAGATTTTAGGTTTTGATCTGTCTCATGGAGGACATTTAACTCACGGATCTCCGGTAAACTTCTCTGGTCGTTTATATCAACCTAATTTTTATGGTGTTGAGAAAGAAACCGGTTTGATTGACTACAAGCAAATGGAAGAAGTTGCCATGCGTGAGAAACCAAAAATGATTATTTGTGGAGCTTCTGCTTACTCACGTGATTGGGATTATGTTAAAATCCGTCAGATAGCTGATCAGGTTGGAGCTTTAGTTTTAGCTGATATTTCTCATCCTGCAGGTTTAATTGCTAAAGGCTTATTAAACGATCCATTGAAACATTGTCATGTGGTTTCAACTACTACCCATAAAACTTTACGTGGTCCTCGTGGTGGTATGATAATGATGGGTCAGGATTTCGAGAATCCATGGGGACAAAAAACTCCAAAAGGTGAACTGAAAATGATGTCGGCAATTTTGGATGGCGCTGTTTTTCCTGGAACTCAGGGTGGTCCTTTGGAACACGTTATCGCCGGTAAAGCAGTTGCTTTTGGTGAGGCTTTAACAGACGATTATTTGAACTACATTACACAGGTTAAGAAAAATGCTAGCCGTATGGCGCAAGCATTTGTTGATCGTGGTTATCAGATTATTTCAGGAGGTACCGACAACCATTTAATGCTTATCGATTTGCGTAATAAGAATGTAACAGGTAAAGCTGCTGAAGCTGCTTTAGTTGCCGCCGATATTACCACCAATAAGAATATGGTTCCTTTCGACGATAAATCACCGTTTGTGACCTCAGGTTTCCGCGTGGGAACGGCAGCTGTAACTACTCGTGGGATGAAAGAAGAACACATGGACACAATTGTTGAGTTGATTGATCGCGTGCTAATGAACATTGATAATGAAGCGGAACTTAAAGGTGTGAAGAAAAAAGTAAACGCTTGGATGAATGACTTTCCTTTGTATAAGTAGTATTTATATAGATATATTGAAAATGGCAGTGATTTTATCGCTGCCATTTTTGGTTTAAAGGAATTGGGAGTCCTAGTATGAATTCAGTTTTCTTAAATTGAAATAATCTGTTATGTGGAGACAATTATTTTCTTATTGTTTAGTGAAAGTAATTATCAAGTACACTTAAGATAGATTGTAATAAAAGGCGCAATAAAGACCGATTAAGGCATATTTTTAATGTATTTTGTGTTATGAATTAAATAAAAACTAATATGAAAATAAAATTTACGCTCACTCAACTCTTTATCACCATTGCTCTTTTAAGCTTTACTTCTTTTATAGAAGGATGTTCGAAGAAGGAGGAGATTACAGGTGTCGCTACCGATCTTTTTCAAAAAATTCCTAAGCCATCAATAGACCTTTCTGCAAAACATCAAGGAGATGAAATTGCTGGTAGATATATCGTTTTGTTCGAAGATCCTTCGGTTACAATTGAATCTACCAATGAATCGTTAACGTATGAGCAGTCCACTGAAAAGTCAATTGAATTGGCGCGTCAACTTGTTGCTGAAACTGGATTAAAGGCAGCTAAAGTTGAAATGGCTTTTGGCTCTGTTTTAACGGGTTGTGTGCTTAGTGGCATTTCGAAGAGTGATCTTAAAATGCTTGAGGCCAGTAAGAAAGTTAAAATGGTTGAATCTGATAAGGTCATCGCCTTAAAACCAATGAAGATTAAGAAATGCCACACTGCGAGTGAATCTGTTCCATGGGGTGTTCAACGTATTGGAGGAAGTCGCAATGGTAAAGGTAAAACTGCATGGGTTTTAGACTCTGGAGTAGATCTAGGTCATACAGACTTATATGTCGATAAAGTTTTAGGGAAAAATTTTGTTGATGATGGTGCTGATGAACAAGACTATTTTGGACATGGAACACATGTAGCCGGTATAATTGGTGCGAAGAGGAATCATGTCGGCATTGTTGGAGTGGCTGCTGGTGCTAAAATAGTGCCGGTGCGGGTGCTCGACTTTGAAGGTATTGGGGTACTCTCATGGGTCATTGGAGCTGTAAATTATGTTGGGGCTAAGGCTAAAAAAGGAGAAGTTGCAAATTTAAGTTTAGTCACCCCTGCATCCAAATGTCTCGATTGTGCAGTTTTAAGAGCCTCTTCCAAAGGAATTAAGTTTGTTTTAGCTGCAGGTAATACCACTGAAGATGCCAATTTGTATTCTCCCGGTCGTGTGAATGGCTCCAATATTTATACTATCAGTGCTTGTGATCAAATGGATGGATTAGCATGGTTTTCTAATTATGGCAATCCACCAATTGATTTTGCTGCACCTGGGGTTGATATTCCTTCAACCTACCTTAATGGTGGATACGCGACTTTAAGTGGTACATCCATGGCCGCACCGCATGTAGCAGGTATTCTTTTATTGGGTTCAGTAAAAGCAAACGGAGTTGTTAGTAATGATGTGGATGGTGAGCCTGATAAAATAGCACATTGGTAATAGGAGTAATGTAATAAAGTGAGTCTGGAATTTTTAAAGAAAATTATCAAGGGAGGTTGAGAAAGATTAAATTAGCGGACTTAAAACCTCTGTAAAAAAAGAAAGCAAGATTAACTAAGTTAATCCCGCCTTCTATCTAAATTTACGCTCTCTTTGTCTTTTTACGCAGCCAACAGCAAAAGGTTACAAAAAAAATAAAAAATTTATAGTGTAGTTGTAACACACAGATTTACAGCCATAAAAACTGTTCAAACATTTAAAGTTTGAACAGTTTTTATTTTGCATAAGCAATTGCCGCCACGCTTATTCTTACTCCCTCAATTTTACTTAAGCATTCAATGCATGCTATTAGCGTAGATCCTGTAGTAATAACATCATCAACCAATAAAATATGTTTGCCTATTAAGGTTGTTGGATTGTTTACTTGAAAAATACTTTCAACGTTCTGATGCCGTTGGAATCTGCTTTTTCTTGTTTGGGTTTCATTAGAAGATTCTCTGCTTAAAGTATGGGTATCTATAGGAACTTGCATGCTTTCTGACAAACCTAATGCAAAACACTCACTTTGGTTATAGCCCCTGCTTTTTAATTTCTTTTTATGCAATGGGACTGGGATAATAATATCAGACGCGTTAAACGGGGCAGAGTATGAAAGCTGATAGCCATAAATCCGGCCTACTTTTCTTCCTACTTGCTCTTGGCCTTTATATTTAAGTTGATGCAGAAGATTTTGAACCTTACCTCCTTTCCTGAAATGAAAGCAAGCGCTTGCTCCCTCAATTAATGTTTTACCCCAAAATTGTTTGGCCACAGGATTTTCTTTATCCAAATGAAAATTGGTATAAGGCAAATGTTGTTGGCAATACAAACAAATGGTTTCCTCGCCTTTAAAAAGGTTATTGCCACATGCCTGACAAATTTCAGGGAATACCAATGATAAGAAATCATGGAAATATTCAATTAAAAAATTCATAAGTAGGAGGTAGATTATCCTAATTTAGAATTTTTAAAGAATAGTTTAGCTTCAGCTAAGGATTAGTTCTTGAGTTCTTGGCCCTCTTTTACTGCCAACTGTCCGCAAGCGGCGTCAATATCTTTACCCCTACTTCTACGAATATGTACGTTCACATTGTTCTTGCGCAAGTAATTTGCAAATGCTTCCAGTTTATCCTCTTCAGTGTTTACAAAATCAGCAAAAGCAATCGGGTTGTACTCAATGATATTTACTTTACAAGGAACATGCTTACAAAAAGCTGCCAGTTCTTTCGCATCTTGTAAACTGTCGTTAAAGTTGTTGAATACAATGTATTCGTAGGTTACAGGATTCTTGGTTTTTGCGAAGTAATACTTTAAAGCGTCTCGTAGCGCAATTAATGAGTTTTGCTCATTAATCGGCATAATTTCATTTCGTTTGATATCATTGGCAGCATGAAGAGATAAGGCCAGATTGAACTTAACGTTATCGTCGCCCAGCTTTTTGATCATTTTGGCAATGCCGGCGGTAGAAACTGTAATACGCTTTGCTGCCATATTCAATCCATCCTCGGCGGTTAAACGCTCAACTGATTTCATCATGCCACTGTAATTAAGCAAGGGTTCTCCCATGCCCATGTATACAATGTTGGATAAAGGAATGCCATAGTTCTCACGGGCCTGTTTGTCGATTAACACTACCTGATCATAAATTTCATCAGCATTCAGGTTGCGTTTACGGTCCATATAGCCTGTTGCACAAAACTTACAAGTTAAACTGCAGCCAACCTGAGATGAAACACATGCCGTCATCCGGTCTTCAGTAGGAATCAATACACCTTCAATAATGTTTCCATCATAAAGGGAGAAAGTGTTTTTTATGGTACGATCAGAGCTGATCTGTTGTTTATGAATTGTTACCGCGTTAATGGTGAAGTTTTGGTTGAGTTTTTCACGCAAATCTTTCGAAAGATTGGTCATTTCCTCAAAACTCCATGCAGATTTTTTCCAGAGCCATTCATAAACCTGTTTAGCCCTAAAAGCCTGCTCTCCCATTTCGGAAAACAATTTTTTTAAATCTTCATGCGAATAAGCGCGTATATCCTTCTTTACCAAAGCCTTTTCCATGGCGCAAAGATACGGTTTTTGTTAATTTCAGATTTTATATTTTGGATAAGGTTGTGAGATATAATAAATCATCGATCATAAACCTGAAATCCTCAATTTCTAAAATCTTCTGTTTTATCTTTGATCCATGCGAAAAATATCAGCCGATTGGATTTTTACATTGTCATTACCACCAATTAAGAATGGTGTTGTTGTTATTGATGATATGGGTAAGGTTTTAGATGTGCTGAGTTCTAAAGATGGATTGGAGAATGTAGAGGTTGTTTCAGGCGTTATTTGTCCGGGATTTATCAACGCCCATTGTCATTTGGAATTGTCTCATTTAAAAGGTAAGCTGCCACAAAAGACCGGTCTGGTTGACTTTATCCGTAATGTACAACAATTTAGGAATGCCTCTGAAGAGGAAGTTCTAAATGCTATTGAAATTGCCGAAAACGAGATGGTCGCTAACGGTATTGTAGGAGTGGGTGATATTTCGAATACTGCTAATACTTTTAATCAGAAGGCGAAGCATAGACTTAACTACCACACGTTTATTGAGGTTTTTGGTTTTAATCCAGATAACGCCGGGATAATTTATCATAAAGCTGAACAGTTGCTGCAGGTGGCTCCTCAAACTGCTTCAATTACGCCACATGCGCCTTATTCGGTATCGGCTAAACTCTTTAGTTTGATTGATCAGTCGAGTTTGCTTTCAATTCACAACCAGGAAACTATCCATGAAAATGCTTTTTACAAGGATAAATCAGGAGATTTTCTAAAACTTTACGAGGGCTTTAATTTAGATCTGTCTTTTTTTCAGCCACATGGAAACAACTCGATAAAAACATATTTGGAATGGATGGGTGAAAGTAAAAAGCTATTAGTGCACAATACTTACACTGACTCAAATGATGTTGATTTTGCGGAATCGATAAGTTATAATTTTTGGTGTTTATGCCCCAATGCTAATTTATATATAGAAAACAAGTTGCCGGATGTTTCCATGTTGATTAACAAAGGGGTTAAAATGGTACTGGGTACCGATAGTCTTGCTTCAAATTTTCAGTTGTCAATTTTGGAGGAAATGAAAACGATTTCTCTCCATTTTTCGTCAGTTGATTTAGAGCAATTATTAAAGTGGGCCTGTAGAAATGGCGCTGAGTTTTTTGGTTGGTCAGAATTGGGAAGGATAGAAAGAGATAAAAGTCCTGGATTAAACTTAATTGAAGGGTTTTCGATTGATGAATCAACCGGCAAAATATTCTTAAAGCCTCAATCAACCGTCAAAAAAATTTGTTAAGTAGATATTTGATAGACCTAAAATCTCAATTTGTAATGCAACCACAACTTTTATTAGTAGACGAAAATGATAATGTGATAGGTTATGGAGATAAACTTTCGGTGCATGAGCGAGGTGACTTACATCGGGCATTCTCAATTTTTGTTTTTAATGAGAAGAATGAACTTTTAATTCAACAGCGCGCACTGGAGAAGTATCATTCGGGAGGTTTGTGGACAAATACCTGTTGTAGCCATCCAGTTAAGGGTGAAGACCTTGAAATTACTCTTCATAAAAAATTGGAGCAAGAAATGGGTTTTGATTGCCCATTATCGTTTCAATATAAATTTATTTACAAAGCTGCATTTGATAATGGTTTAACGGAACACGAATTGGATCATGTTTTCGTTGGGAAATATAATGGAGCAGTGAAGCCAAATCCAGAAGAGGTTGCTGATTTCAAGTGGGTGTCAATTGATTGGCTTAGATCTGATGTACAGCTTTACCCCGAAAATTATACCGAATGGTTTAAAAAGATTATTCCTAATCTTTTGTCGTTTACAAGTGTGTAATTAAATCTGTTACAATATGAAAAATTTACGAATAACGGTTAAAGGAAAAGTTCAGGGCGTTTATTACCGTGCTTCGGCAAAAGAGGTAGCTGAACAACTTGGTCTTTACGGATTTGTAGAGAATCAGAAAGACGGTTCGGTTTATATTGAAGCAGAAGGACTAAATGAGCAACTTTACCAATTAGTTGAATGGTGTAAACAAGGTCCCTCAAAAGCGGTAGTTGAGAAAGTTGATATTTTAGAAGGTGAACTAAAAGATTTTAAAACTTTCGAAGTTCGAAAAAAGACTATTTTTGGCTTCTAAAATTTAAAAGCAGCTTTGTCAGTATTAAAAAAATTTGTTGGTCAAACGGCCATTTACGGTCTTAGCAATATTGCTACCCGCATCTTAAACTTCTTCTTAACTCCATTATATACCAAAATTTATTCACAGTCGGTGTATGGTATTTTTACCACACTATATAGCTGGGCTTCGATTATTAACGCTATTCTGGCTTTCGGAATGGAAACTACCTATTTCCGTTTTTTAGGTAAGGAAAAAGATAAAGACAAAGTTTATTCAAATTCGTTTTGGGGTGTTACTGCCGTGGCAATTGCTTTTTTGTTACTGGGTTTGTCATCATCTCAGTATATAGCCAATTGGCTTCAATCTGAAGGTTCCACAGTAAATTATCTTCCTTTTGTCCGTTATTTCATATGGATTTTAGCAATTGATGCCATTTGTGTAATTCCATTTGCTAAACTTAGAGCTGACGATAAGGCTACTCGCTATGCTCTGGTTAAAGTTGTAAATATTCTGACATTTATCGGTCTTAACCTTTTCTTTATTTTCATCGTTCCCATATTGTTAAAGAAACAGCTGCCAGGTTATCAGCTTTTTGTAAGCCTTGAAACTAATTGGGTTGGATATGTTTTTCTGGCTAATTTAATAGCAAGCATTCTCACATTCCTATTGTTATTGCCCGAAATTATAAAAGTGAGATTTAGCTTTAGTACAGAACTTTTAAGTACAATGCTAAGCTATAGCTGGCCAATTTTAATTGCCAACTTATCGTTTATTATTAACGAAAATCTGGATAAAATTTTACTCGACAGATACCTCTCCGCCAAAGAAGTGGGGATTTATGGCGCTTGCTGTAAGCTATCCATTTTTATGAATATTTTCATTCAGGCTTTTAGGTTGGGAGCTGAGCCATTTTTCTTTAGCCATGCTAAAAATGCCAATGCCCCGAAAACATATGCCACCATTATGCATTATTTTATTATAGTGGTTTGCCTTATAAATGTTGGGTTAATGGCCAATATTGATATTCTCAAACATTTTATTGGATCGAAGTTCTGGGTAGGACTTTCGGTAGTGCCAATTTTACTCTTCGCCTATGTATGTTTGGGAATTTATATGAATCTTTCAGTATGGTATAAATTGTCAGATCAAACTAAGTATGGATTATATATTTCTGCTGTTGGGGCGTTCCTAACAATTGTCTTAAATGTGTTGTTTATACCTAAATTCAGCTATATGGCCTCGGCTTGGACAAGCCTGATCGCTTATTTGTCGATGATGATCCTTTCCTATATTTTAGGACAAAAAAACTATCCCATCCCATATCAGTTGAAAGAGGCCCTAATTTATATTGCGCTTTCGGTACTTGTGGTTGTTGTTTTACAGTTAGGGTTTCATAACAATATTTTTATTGGAAATCTGCTTGTGATTCTCTTTATAGGTTTTGTAGTTATGAGAGAGAAAGATAATTTTAGAAGACTTATTAAAGCATAAATTAATTGTTAAAAGGAGATAAAAGCGTGCAAATTAAATTAATAAATCAATCGAACAATCCAACACCAGGTTACGAAACTGTTGCCTCAGCAGGCATGGACTTACGTGCATTTGTTGAAGAAAAAGTAATACTAAAACCATTCGAACGTAAACTAATTCCAACCGGATTATTTATGGAGTTGCCAGTTGGTTTTGAAGCTCAAGTTCGTCCTCGTAGTGGCTTGGCATTGAAGCATGGAATTACGGTTCTGAACTCTCCTGGAACAATTGATGCAGATTATCGTGGTGAAGTTAAAGTATTATTGATAAATTTATCTGATACAAACTTTGAAGTTAATAATGGCGATCGAATTGCTCAAATGATCATTGCCAAACATGAGCAAGCCGAATGGCTGGAGGTTGAAATTCTTTCATCTACCGAGCGTGGCGCTGGTGGCTACGGACATACAGGACTTCAATAATTTGCGACTCAGGCAATAGTCTGATTTTTATTACGTTATTGCTAAAATGATGGGTTTCGAGAAGAGAATTATTCTATCTATAGTAACTTTAACAGTGGCTATGAATGCTTCTTTTGGCCAAACGGTCAGAAAAGGTTCATCGCATCATAATGTGTCGGCCGCTGGCAGAGTGCTCACATCATCCGATAGTGCCAAAGTAAAATACTATTTCTTAAATGGATTACGTGAGAAAACATTAGGCGAGACCAATAATGCTATTCGTAATTTTCTCCTTTGCCTTGATATTGATAATACAAATGATGCCGCTTATTATGAGTTGGCATTGGCGTATCAGATCTTGGAGCAAAATGAATCGGCTATTATTGCTATTGAAAAGGCTATCCAGTATAATAAAGAACAATTATGGTATTATCAGCTTAAAGCCAGTTTGCAGCAACAGCTTGAAATGTTTGGCAAGGCTGCCGATACCTATTCAATGTTAATTAGCTTAAGCCCTAAAAACGAAGAGTTTTATTATAACCAGGCTAATGCTTTAATATTTGCCGATCGCATCGATGAAGCATTATCGGTTTATTATAGAATAGAAAAACTATTTGGCTACAGCGATGAATTAGTATTGCAACGGCAGCGTGTTTATTTGAAAAAGGGTGACCTTCATGATGCTGTAAAGGAGATGGAAGAACTCATCAAGCGCAACCCGGATGATATTAGGTATTATTTGATGACTGCTGAGTTATATGAGTCGAATAATTTATACGATAAAGCACTCGAAAAATATCAGCAAGCAATGAAAGTTGCTCCTGACAATGGTTATTTACATCTTGCTTTAGCTGATTATTATAAAGTAAAAGGAAATAAGACCGCTGTTTTTGAAGCCGTTAAACGGGCATTTGTGTCTGATGAAGTTGATTTTGAATCGAAAGTCAGAATACTTTATAATAATTACACCGATCCTAATCAGCAATCGGTTCGTAATGAAACGCTTATTCTTTCGAACATATTAATAGACAAATACCCGCATAATGCACAAGTGTATTCTATTCGTGCAGACTTAATGCTGATTCAGGATAAGAAAAAAGAAGCGTGTGTATTATATAAAAAGTCTCTAGAGAATGATAAAAGCAATTATGCGGTTTGGGAACAATTGGCTAGGGTACAACTAGGACTTGGTGACTTTAAGGAAGTTGTCGCTACTACAACCGTCGCTTTGGGCTATTTTCCGGATAAGGTTTTATTATACCTATTTGACGGAATAGCTAAGGCGCAAACCGGAAATAACAAAGGAGCTATTGAATCTTACACAAAAGGGCTTGTCTTGTCAAAGGATAGTAAGGAATTATCTGCTCAATTTTATGGCAATATAGGGGATTCGTATCATTCGATTGGGAATTATCCCGAGTCAGATAATGCTTATGAAAGCTCTCTTCTTCTAGATTATAATAATGCGTTAGTATTGAATAATTACGCATATTACTTAAGTTTGCGCGGAAAAGACCTATTGAAGGCCGAAAAGATGGCCCGTCGGGCAATTCAACTCGAGCCTAATAACACTTCATATGAGGATACCTATGGTTGGGTGTTGTACCGTTTAGAACGGTATCAGGAAGCGAAGATGTGGATCGAAAAAGCATTGAGCAATAATATGTCTAAAAGTGCCACCCTGGTTGAACATTATGGTGATGTGATGTTTAAACTTGGGAATAAAGATGAGGCTTTATCATACTGGAAGAAAGCTAAAGAATACGGAAGTAAATCAGAGTTGTTAGAAAAAAAAATAAATGATCAAGCCTTACACGAATAAATTTTTCGTTTTATTAACTGTTTTAGGGTTGTTTTCCACCGCCTGTCGCCCAAAAAAAGCAATTGTTGAAACAGGTCCATTAAATAAAAAAGAGCTTACAGAGCTTGAAAAGGCCAAGCTTAAATTTGAATACCAAACCGATAGTACTGAACTTTCATTCGATTATTTTAGTGGAAAGGCTAAGGCCGTAATTTCTACTGAAGGAAGAGAGGATAATGCTACCATTAATTTGCGGATAAAGAAAGATGAGATTATCTGGGCCTCAGTTTCAGCATTCGGTTTTGAAGCTGCCCGGGCCTATATCACTCCTGATAGTATTAAGGTATTGGTTCGTTTGGGCAAAAACTCATACATCAACAAAGGCTTTGACTATATCCAGCAAATGACTAATAAAAAGGTCGATTTTAAAACGCTGCAAGCAATTTTGGTGGGTAATAAAGTGAGAAACTTTGTTAATCCAAAGGATGATTTTAAAGTGGAAGATCTGTTTTATATTATTACTGGCGAAGATGAGGGGCTGAAGTATAAATTCAACTACAACAATCAATTCAAAACGGATAATTTTACTATCGATAATAGCTCTCCCGATCAGCATCTGATCGTTTCGTATGGTAACTACTCAACTTTTAATTCGCGTTTGGTGCCACTGGAATTATCTATATCTTCGCAAACGGGTGATAAAAAATTAGGAGTTTACTTACGATACAATAAAATTACGGTAAATGAACCCCTAGAGTTCCCTTTTTCTGTACCTAAACGATTTAATTAAATTGTTATAATGGAGTTGCTTTTTTCTAAGAAGAATTTTTATTGTGTTTTAATATGCCTCATGCTTGCTGGTGTGAGTACTGTTGCTTTTGGTCAATCAAGAGAAGAACTTGAAAAACGTAAAAAGCAGTTGAATCAGGATATTGAGTATACCAATAAAATTTTAAAACAAACTCAAGAGAAAAAAGCCGTTTCTCTAAAGGGGTTGCGTGTTTTGAATAGTCAGATTCAAACACGTGAAAAAGTAATTACTACTATTAATACCCAGATTAAAGTTATAAGCAATCAAATTGTTGAGAAGAATAGAAATATATCTTCATTGCAACAACAACTTGAGCTATTGAAGAAGGAGTATGCGGCCATGGTTTTGTTCGCCTTCCGTAATCAAAGTGCATATAACAAGCTTATGTTCATTTTTGCTGCCAATGACTTTAATCAAGCTTATAAGCGGATGAAATATCTGCAGCAGTTTGGTACCTATCGTAGAAAGCAAGCCGAATATATTGAGCGTACAAAACAAGCCTTAAATGTTAAGGTAATGGAACTCAATACCGATAAAAAGGATAAGAATACACTCTTAGGAGAAGAGCAAAAAGAAAAAGTGACGCTTACAAAAGAAAAGCAGAAGCAAACGCAGGTTGTTGGTCAATTGCAAAGTAGAGAGAAAAATTTAAGACAAGAGATTGCCAAAAAACAGCGAGAGGCCCAAAAACTAAATAAGGCAATACAAGATATTATTCGTCGCGAAATTGAGGCGGCTCGTAAAAAGGCAGAAGAAGAAGCTCGACGTAAGGCAGAGGCGGAAGCTAAAGCTAAAGGAACCACTGCTCCTACAGCTACGCCTAAAACAGCTTCCGGATCATCCGTTCTTTCTTCTACACCTGAAGGAGCAAAATTAACTGCTGACTTTGAAAGTAATCGTGGTCGTTTGCCATGGCCGGTTGAAAAAGGTATTATCGTGGAACGATTTGGTATTCATCCTCACCCTGTTTTAGAGAAAGTTGAAACCAATAATGACGGTGTTGATATTAAAACTAATCCAGGTGCCTCTGTAAGGGCTGTTTTTGGTGGTAAGGTAGTTGCGGTAACTGCGTTGTTTGGAGAGTATGCGATCTTGATCAATCATGGAGAGTACTTTACTGTTTATTCAAACTTGCGTTCAGTTTCAGTTTCCAAAGGACAGATGATAGGTGTTAAACAAGCTATAGGGACGGTTTCTACAGATGCAGATGGAAACTCCGAATTGAACTTCCAAGTGAGAAAAGGAGCAACTGCTTTAAATCCGGAGTATTGGTTAGCAAATTAGTAATGAAGATCTATTTGAAATTCATTGAATCTTCATAATGTGGCTTTACGTTTGTCTTATAGAAATGTCTAAAAATAAGGACGTAAAAGAATAATTGTAGTATATTTGCCAAAAAATTAAAGAGATGTTAAATCACAGTTTGTTGTTTTTGAACCTAGGTACAGGAGAGCTTATTCTTATCATGTTTGCTATACTATTATTGTTTGGTGGCAAAAAATTACCAGAATTAGCTCGTGGCTTGGGCAAAGGGATTCGTGAGTTTAAAGATGCTTCAAGTGGCATCAAGCAAGAGATTGAGGATAGTATGAATAATCCTGAACCTTCAAAAAAAGAACAAAACTAGTTTCTTCTTAAAGCTTTAATTCTCCCAGTTTAAAGATTATATTTTTTAGACCTTGCAATCTTACGATTCTTTAAAAGCTGTTCAGGCAGCTATTAGTGCCAATGCATTAACACTTGAACAGCTTGTAAATAATTATCTTAACCGTATTGAGGCAACTCAGCATTTGAATGCATTTGTTGAAGTATTTGCCAATGAAGCTATTGAAAAAGCTCAGCTAATTGACCAGAAAATTAAAAATGGTACAGCAGGCAAGCTTGCCGGAATGGTCATCGGAATAAAGGATAATATTTGTTTTAAAGATCATAAGGTTTCTGCCGCTTCTAAAATCTTAGACGGTTTCACTTCTATTTATTCTTCAACAGTTGTAGACCGATTATTGGCAGAAGATGCCATTATAATTGGCCGTTTAAACTGTGATGAATTTGCAATGGGAGGGTCTAACGAAACCTCTTTTTATGGACCGGTTTTAAATGCAGCCGACAATACGAAAGTTTCAGGTGGTTCATCAGGCGGTTCCGCAGTAGCTGTTCAGGCTGATCTTTGCCTTGCGGCATTAGGTACCGATACCGGAGGTTCTGTTCGCCAACCTGCCGCTTTTTGTGGAGTTGTGGGATTGAAACCAACTTATGGACGTGTATCGCGTCATGGAATTATTGCTTTTGCCTCTTCATTTGATCAGGTTGGTCCCATCACCAAATCTATCGATGATGCTGCCTTGATCCTGGAAGTAATTGCAGGAAAAGACGATTACGATGGAACCGCATCTTCTATTCCGGTGCCGTTGTATTCAAAAAAATTAGAGTTTAGCGGGAAAGCACGTATTGCTTACCTTGACGAAACCCTAAATAGTGAAGGCCTTGATCCGGAGGTAAAAGCATTGATGCAACGAAATATTGATCTTTTGCGAGCAGAAGGTCATGTTGTTGAAGCGGCTCATTTCCCTCTGTTGGATTATGTTGTTCCTACCTATTATATTTTAACAACAGCCGAGGCTTCATCAAACCTTGCCCGTTATGACGGGGTTCATTATGGCTATCGTAGCGATAAGGCCACTGATCTGGAATCCACGTATAAAAAATCACGAACTGAAGGCTTTGGGCTTGAGGTGAAACGCCGTATAATGCTGGGTACTTTTGTTTTAAGTGCCGGATATTATGACGCATATTATGCTAAAGCTCAAAAAGTCCGCAGGATGATACGTGATAACCTGAATGAGATTTTAGCTAAATACGATTTTATTATTCTTCCAAACGCCCCAATAACCGCATGGAATTTAGGTGAGAAACTTAAAGATCCGGTGGTAATGTATCTCGAAGATATATTTACTGTTCAGGCTTCGCTTGCAGGTTTACCTGCTATTTCTGTACCTGTTGGCGAACATTCAAATAATTTGCCTATAGGATTACAGCTGATCGGTAAAAGATTCGATGAGTCTGGATTGCTTTCTTTTTCAAAACTTCTTTTAAATATTAATAAAAAAAGCTTAATTTAAAATAGCTGATATTTAACAAGTTGAAGTTTATTGTTTGTTCAGTGACGATTTTTGTCAAAAGAGACGTAACAAACGGTTAACATTCATCGTTTTACAATTTGTTTTGTGCTTGAAATTTTTAAGCACTAGAGTGTGAACCATCTTTCGTTTTTTGCCTATGGCAATAAATGATGATAAAACAAATGAAATTACAGATGAAGAAAAATCTACTTTCACTCTGCTTTATTCTCTTGTCATCTGCTGTTTGGGCAAATGGTTTGACTCCAAAGCTGCTTAAAGTGTTAAAGTCATTGCATCCTGTCGGGCGTGATACTGGTGCTGTAGCTGAAACAATGGCATGTTCTACTATCGATACCTTATTTGTTCTACCTTCCGATCCTTCTGAAATTCCCTTTTTCGAAAATCATATTTATAAACTTCGCCTTGATTCTATTAAGAGCGAGATTCCTCTTGATTATAACGAACTCGTTCAAACTCACATTGATTTGTATGCCTTTAAAAGACGTGAGTTGGTTTCTAAAATGATGGGAATAGGTCGGTACTACTTTCCTATTTTCGAGAAATTTTTGAAGGAAGAGGGCTTGCCGCTTGACCTTAAGTATCTGCCAATAATTGAATCTACATTAAAACCAACAGCAGTTTCACGCGTGGGTGCTACCGGTTTATGGCAGTTCATGTATGGAACGGGGAAGTTTTATGATCTTGATGTTAACTATTATATTGATGAGCGTCGTGACCCTATTGCCTCAACCATAGCAGCTGTTCATTTTTTAAGTGATTTATTTGATAGATACAATGATTGGTTATTGGTTATTGCTGCCTACAATTGCGGGCCCGGAAATATAGATAAGGCTATTGCAAAGGCAGGAGGCAGTACTGATTTTTGGCAGATTAGACCTTTTTTGCCTCGTGAAACAGCCAATTACGTTCCGGCGTTTATTGCAGCTACTTATATTATGACATATGCTCCTCAGCATAATATTACTTTAACTGAAACTGATTTTAGTAATGAAAC
Organism: Solitalea agri; assembly: GCF_023914155.1. Taxonomy (GTDB): domain Bacteria; phylum Bacteroidota; class Bacteroidia; order Sphingobacteriales; family Sphingobacteriaceae; genus Solitalea; species Solitalea agri. The sequence continues at coordinate 74,665 of NZ_JAMWYS010000032.1, forward strand.
AGATACCGTAATGGTTGATAAAGCAATATCGTTGGCGAAAATTGCTACAGTATTAAATGTATCTAACGACGTACTCACTTTCTTAAATCCGAAATATCGTAAACATATAATTAATGCGACTGCTGATAGCCCGCAAGAGTTGATCCTTCCAAAGCAGTCAAAGGATTATTTCGCTTCTTTAAGCTCGGCTCAGTTTGAACAGTGTGTGATTAAATTGTCGAAAGCCTCAGTAGCGAACGAACGCTGGCAGGCGGATGACGAGTTTGTACGGTTACTTCAAAAAAGAAAAAAGAGCCATTCTATAAACTACTATAAGGTTAAACGTGGTGATAACTTAGGTTCCATTGCGACTAAGCATAAATGTTCTGTTGCCGATTTGAAAAAATGGAACGGTTTACGTTCAAGTAAAATTGCTTTTGGTCAACGGATAAAGATTTATTCTTCGAACAAAAACTATCTGTCGTCAACTAAATCAAAAGGAAGTTTAAAAACTTATAAAGTTAAGCCTGGAGATACATTATCGACTATCGCTGAGAAGTTTGACGGTATGACAGTTGAAAAACTGAAAAAGTTGAATAAGATAAATAATGCGAAAAGTATTCGACCTGGAACCACATTAAAGGTCGGTTAAGAATGTTTTCGAATAAGATATGAAATTTCAGGCCCATATAGGGCCTTTTTTTATGATCTGTCCATGAAATAAAATGATTGTCATACTTTTTAAATTAAATTATTATAAAGGATGTTAATTAAAGTCGATCGAAATTGAAAATTTTAAAAAAAATCGGATTATAAAATATAAATCTGTGATTTTTTAGCTTATTTTTTAATTTTGGCGATTCACCATAAAAACTGACTTAAATGAGTAAGACCACTCGTAAACAGGATGCGCTGGATTACCACGCAATTGGCCGTCCTGGAAAAGTAGAAGTAGTTCCTACGAAAGCCACAAACTCTCAACGCGATTTATCGTTGGCCTATTCACCAGGTGTGGCTGAGCCTTGTTTAAAAATTGCTGAGAATGTTGACGATGTTTATAAATATACTGCCAAAGGAAACCTTGTAGCCGTTATCAGTAATGGTACAGCCGTATTAGGTTTAGGAAACATTGGTCCGGAAGCCGGTAAGCCGGTAATGGAAGGAAAAGGAGTTCTCTTCAAGATCTTTGCCGATATCGATGTGTTTGATATTGAATTAAATGTAACTGACGTAGATGAATTTGTACGCACAGTAAAGGCTTTAGAGCCAACTTTCGGCGGAGTTAACCTTGAAGATATCAAAGCACCTGAGTGTTTCGAAATCGAGCGCCGCTTAAAAGAAGAACTGAATATTCCGGTAATGCATGATGATCAGCACGGGACAGCTATTATTTCGGCTGCAGCGCTATTGAATGCACTGGAATTACAAAATAAGAAGATTGAAGAGGTAAGAATCGTTGTTTGCGGAGCAGGTGCTGCGGCTATGTCGTGTACTCGCTTATATGCTTCGTTAGGAGCCCGGAAGGAAAACATCGTAATGACCGATTCAAAAGGAGCTATCCGTGCTGACCGTCCGGGATTGGATGATTCAAAGAAGGAGTTTGCCACTCAGCGTACAGATGTTAATACATTGGAAGAGGCTATGGTAAATGCTGATGTGTTCATTGGTTTGTCGACAGCTGGAACCGTTAGTCCTGAGATGTTGAAATCAATGGCCGCAAATGCGATTGTTTTCGCAATGGCCAACCCTGATCCGGAAATTGGCTATGAGCTGGCTCTTCAAACCCGTAATGATATCATTATGGCTACTGGTCGTTCTGATTATCCTAACCAAGTGAACAACGTTCTAGGTTTTCCATATATTTTCCGTGGAGCTTTAGACGTACTTGCCAATCAGATTAATGAAGAAATGAAACTGGCGGCCGTTGTGGCCATCGCTGAGTTAGCTAAAAAGCCAGTTCCGGAAGCTGTAAACCTAGCCTATAATCAAAGTAACATTGTTTTTGGAAAAGATTACATCATTCCGAAACCATTGGATATGCGCTTGATAACCCATGTGGCTCCTGCAGTAGCTAAAGCGGCTATAGCCTCGGGTGTGGCACGCAAACCAATTACTGATTGGGACGCTTATGTTGAGGGATTGAAGAAACGCTTAGGGCTTGATGATAAGTTAATGCGTAATGTCGCTCAGCGTGCTAAAATGCAGCCTAAACGAGTGGTATTTGCTGAAGCCGATAATTATAAAGTGTTAAAAGCAGCTCAGATAGTAAAGGATGAAGGCATTGCTATTCCAATTCTTTTAGGAAATCTTGATAAGATTAATTCAATTATTGAGGAGAATAATCTTGATTTAGGAGGAACTGTAATCATCGATCCAATTAAAGACGAGAATAAACTTCAAGAATATGCAGACATTATCTACAAGAAACGTCAACGCAGAGGAGTAAGCCTTAGCGATGCTCGCAAATTAGTGCGCGATCGTAATTACTTTGGATCTGTTATGGTTGAGTTGGGCGAAGCTGATGCGATGATCTCAGGTTTGACAAAAAGTTATAAGAACGTAGTAAAACCTGCCTTGGAGGTTATTGGAACTCGTCCTGGAGTTAATCGTGTTGCGGGTATGTACATGATGCTTTCGAAAAGAGGTCCTATTTTCTTTGCTGATGCAACAGTAAACCTGGATCCAACCGCACAACAAGTAGTTGATATTACATTATTAGTAAATGAAGCGGTTGAAGCATTAAACATTAAGCCTCGTATTGCATTGTTGTCATATTCGAACTTTGGCTCTAATGATGGCGTTTCAGCAGTGAAAATGCGTGATGCTTCAGCTATTCTCCGCGAAAAATATCCAAAATTATTAGTAGAGGGTGAAGTACAGGCAAACTTTGCAATGAATCCGGAATTGATGAAAGCCAACTTCCCATTCTCTCGTTTAGCTGATGAGGCTGCCAATACGCTTATTTTCCCTAATCTTGAGTCTGGTAATATTGCTTATAAATTGCTGCAAGAAGCAGGGGGAGCAGAAGCTGTTGGTCCGATTTTGTTAGGATTGAACAAGCCGGTACACATTCTTCAGCTTGATAGCTCTGTTCGTGAGATTGTTAACATGGTTACAGTTGCAGTTGTTGATGCACAAAGACACGGACAAAAGGTAAAATAATCAGTACTGATATATAATCCCGGTAGCTAATTGGGGCTCTTTTAAGTAAGAATCCCTAAATTAGCTACCGGTTTTGTTTTTATTCATTTCCGAAGTAACCTTTAAGCCTGTATTAAAGTATAATCAATATTCTTACTAAGTTAAGGTTCATGTAATTACCGTAAGTTTTGCGCGTTATTACTCCAATAAACTACTATGATTGCCTACATTCACGGAAAATTAGCATACAAATGTCCTACCTACGTAATTGTTGAAACAACAGGCGTAGGCTACCATATTCATATTTCCTTAAATACCTATTCTCAAATTGCAGATGTTGGTAATAATGGTTCTTCTCTCGTTAAACTTCATACCTATTTAAGTATTAAAGAAGATGCTCATACATTGTATGGTTTTGCTGATGAGGGAGAAAAACGACTTTTTATTCATTTGATCTCTGTTTCAGGCATTGGGCCAAATACTGCCCGAATGATGTTGTCGTCTATTACTCCGGTTGAAATTGAAAAGGCAATCGTAAACGGAGACGTTCCCCAAATTCAGCGGATAAAAGGTATAGGTCCAAAATCGGCTCAGCGTTTGGTGCTGGAACTGCAGGATAAGTTGAAAAAAGAAGTGGGCAATTCGCTGATTCAGCTTCCACAAAATAATGGAGTGCGAGATGAGGCATTAACTGCTTTAGTGATGCTTGGGTTTGCGAAGGCTTCTGCCGAAAAGGTAATAGATAATCTATTGAGAAAAGCCGATGGAGAGCTATCAGTGGAGGGTCTGATTAAAGAGTCATTAAAAAATCTTTGATAAATTTTTAAATTAACGGCTTCTAATTCAATACTAAACTAATTTGGTACGTAAACATTTACTGTGTGTTTTAATATTTTTTCTGTATTGGGCTTCATCTGCTATTATGTGCTCTAAATCCTGGGCGCAAAATGCTCAGCAGCTGCAAAAAAGCACCGATACAGTTAAACTACGTTACCCTATTAAACAGCAGGGAGATGCACTTAATCGTTACAATAATATCATTGGGCTTAAAGATCCTTCGAATGTTGTACGCAGGGTGGAGTATGATCCCGTAACGAATACATATGAGGTTATTGAAACCATTGGCGGAAGAATCTATCGCTTGCCTCAAAAATTAACATTTGAAGAGTTTAAAAAATATTCATTAGAGGAAGCAAAAAAGAATTATTGGCTTCAAAAGGCAGGGCAATCAAATGAAATTGTTCAGAATCGGGGCCTATTGCCTAAACTGAATTTCCAAAGTAAAGCGTTAAACGACCTTTTTGGTGGCAGTTATATCGACATTCGTCCTCAGGGCTTTGCCGAAGTAAGTCTTTCTACTCGTTTCAATAAAAATGAAAACCCCTTGTTCAATACTCGTCAACGTAAACAAACCAGTTTGGACTTTGATGAGCGGCTTCAAATTAACCTGATGGGGCAAATAGGTGAAAAGTTGAAAATCAACACCAATTTTAATACACAGGCACAATTTGATTTTGAAAATCAACTGAAATTTGAGTATACCGGCAAAGAAGACGAGATCGTTCGGAAAGTGGAAGTTGGTAACGTAAGTATGCCGATTGCGGGTACTTTGATCAATGGTAGCCAGAGTTTGTTTGGTATAAAAACCCAGTTGCAATTTGGGCGCTTGGGTGTTACAGGGCTCTTCTCGCAGCAGCGAAGTGAGATGAAAGAGATCAACATCACCAATGGAGCACAAGAAAATGAATTCAGTATCCAGGTTGATAATTACGAGGCCAACAAACATTTTTTCCTGGCAACTTATTTCCGTGATCAATACAATACCGCTTTATCAAGGCCTCCGATTGTAAACTCTGGGGTAGTAATTAATAAAGTTGAAGTTTGGGTTACTAATAAAACGAATAATAATGCTGATTCGCGAGATATCCTGGCCTTCCTTGATTTGGGAGAGCATCAGCCATATAATTCTACGCTGTTTCAAAGCGGGGCTTCTGTGTATCCTTCAGGTTTTAATGATGGGATTACTCCTCAATCAAATAACCTGTTGACGGTGATCCCCCAGCAAACGAGATTAACCAACGATAATACGATCAATACCTATTTCCAGCCAACCGGAGGAAGTGATAACTATGCTAAGCTTACTTATGCTCGCAAGTTAAATGAACGGGAGTATAAGGTAGATCCGGTGTTGGGATATATTTCACTAAACCAACCTCTTAATAATGATGAAGTATTGGCGGTGGCCTACCGTTATACGGTAGGGGGCTCTCAATATCAGGTGGGGGAGTTTTCAACAGATGTGCCTCAAGACCCTGCCCAGCCAGTGGTTTTATATGTAAAGCTCTTAAAAAATGAATTGCTTAAAACCTATTTGCCTAGCTGGGATTTAATGATGAAAAACATTTATAGCTTAAATGCTTATCAGGTGAGTCAAGAAGGATTTCGGTTAAATGTAATTCGGTTAGATGAAAAATCGGGAGTGGAGCAGCCTGTAATGCCCGAAGGTGTAAATACAAAGGGAAAACCATATATATCATTGGCCAATCTCGACAGGATAAATACCCAGCAGGATAACAAGCCTGATGGAGTGTTTGATTTTATGCCGGGTGTAACAATAGATGCAGTAAACGGAAGGATCATGTTTCCCGTTGTTGAGCCCTTTGGTAAGGATCTGGCAGCAAACTTTCTTCCATCGGAGCAAGCGCTTAAGGATAAGTACGTGTTCCAACCACTATATGATTCCACTAAGTTCGTCGCACAACAGTTTCCGGCGCTTAATCGATATTACTTGAAGGGAATTTATAAATCGAGCACAAGTTCTGAATTCAACCTTAATGCGATCAATGTTCCTCAAGGATCGGTAATTCTAACAGCCGGTCCAACCCAAATGGTAGAGGGTGTTGACTATACAGTGGATTATAACTTGGGGCGTGTTAAGATCTTAAATGAAGCTTTGTTAAACTCAGGACTGCCAATTAAAATTAAACTTGAAAGCACTGAGTTGTTTGGTATTCAATCGCGAACCATGATGGGTGCACGTTTTGATTATAATGTGAGTGATAAGCTGAATTTAGGAGGAACGATTCTTAGCCTTAGCGAGCGTCCATTGACTCAAAAAGTAAATATTGGCGATGAGTCGATTTCAAATATTATTTACGGTTTTGATGCCAATTACCGCTCCGAATCGAAATTCCTAACCAAACTTGTCGACAAAATTCCTTTCATCTCCACCAATGAAACTTCATCGATTAGCTTTAATGGAGAGTTTGCGCAGTTTATGCCAGGTCATGCCCGGGCATTGAATATTGCGGGCGATAACGGTGGAGTTTCCTACCTGGATGATTTTGAGACAACGCGAGCTATTATCGACTTAAAGAATTATAACAATTGGTTTATTTCAGGAACTCCTCAGTTGTTTCCTGAAGCGCAGTTAAGTAATGATTTGAGCTACGGTTTTAATCGTGCTCAATTAGCATTTTATACGATCGATCCAATATTTTATGCCACTAGTAATAGCTCAACACCATCAAATATCCGCAATAATAAAGAAGAGCTTTCAAACCCCTATGTACGTGAAGTAACGGAACAGGAGGTGTTTCCGAATAAGCAATCGGTAACTGGTACTCCATTATTACTGCCAACCTTCGACCTTGCATTTTATCCTCAAAAAAGAGGTCCATACAACTTCTCAACAACAGGGCTATTGTCAGATGGAACCTTGTCAAATCCACAGAGCCGCTGGGGTGGAATATTCAGAAAGCTTGAGCAGAATGATTTTCAGGCCTTAAATGTTGAATATATTGAGTTTTGGGTAATGGATCCATTTCTTGCGAATCCTAATTCAGCTGGAGGGGATTTGTATTTTAACTTAGGGAATCTTTCGGAAGATATATTAAAAGACGGATCTAAAAGCATTGAAAATGCCTTGCCTGCGAGTGGTGATCCTACGCAGGTGAGTCTTACCAATTGGGGTGCCGTTGGTAAAAATCAACCGGTAACGCAAGCATTTAATAATGACCCCACTTCCCGCCAACGACAGGATGTTGGTTTAGATGGATTAAGCTCCGAGCAGGAAAGTGCGTTTTTTCAATCATACCTTAATCAGCTAAGAAGTGTGTTGCCGGGTGGTTCTCCTGCTTTGGTACAAGCCGAGAAGGATCCATCCAATGATGATTTTATTTATTTTCGTGGTCCTGATTTAGATGCCAGTGATGCATTGATTCTACAGCGTTACAGTCGTTTCAACGGAACGGAAAGTAACTCTAAAACCTCTCAGCAGGCGCAACAAGCTATTGGAATTGAAAATGCTGCTTCTACTTCAAATCCCGATGGTGAGGATATCAACCGGGATAATAATATGAGTACTGCCGAAGAGTACTTTCAGTATAGAGTCTCAATGCGTCCACAGGATCTGGTGGTAGGACAGAATTTCTTAAATGATAAAGTAACCACCAATGTTAAACTGCAGAACGGTAAAGTACAGCCTACTACCTGGTATCAGTTCCGAATTCCAATTTCAGAGTTTCAATCGAGAGTGGGTAACATCCAGGATTTTCGTTCTATACGTTTCATCCGTATGTTCATGACCGGTTTTGCCGATTCGGCCGTAATGCGTTTTGCTAAGTTGCAATTGGTTCGTGGTGAATGGAAAGAGTTTAATCCGACGAATGCGCCTTCACAGGCCTTGCGAGAGCAAGGGGTTCCGGCCTCAAACGTTGATAACTCAACCGTTAATTTGGCAGCAATTAACTTGGAAGAGAATGGAAACCGTGAACCTATTCCTTATGTAATTCCGCCGGGTATTGAGCAGCAACAGGTGCAAGGTGTTTATCGCGAAAATGTACGTTTGAACGAACAGTCATTGCTTTTAAAGGTTGAAAACCTTGCCGACGGTTTTGCTCGCGCGACCTATAAAACAATCAATTTTGATTTCCGCTCGTACAAAAAGCTGAAAATGTTCATCCACGCAGAAGGTCCTTTGGCTACGGGCGATGTGCGAGCTATTGTACGTTTGGCTACCGATTATGATCAGAACTATTACGAATACGAAGTTCCGCTGACAGTCACTCCTCCAGGAACCAAAGATCCTGATGGAATTTGGCCATCAGAGAACAATCTGGATATTGCATTTGAAACGCTTCAAAGGCTTAAACAAGACCGGAATGCCAATAACTTGCCGGTAAATGAACCTTATACCGTTCAGGATGGAACATTCAGGATTACGATAAAAGGAAACCCTGATTTAAGTAAAACTAAGGTGATGATGCTTGGGGTACGAAACCCATATCAGGCAAACAATCCTCCTCCAAATTTTGACGATGGACTGCCGAAGTCGGTAGAGGTTTGGTTCGACGAGTTGCGTATTGCCGAGTTTAAAGAAGAGGGTGGAATAGCCATGACCGGTTTAATGAATGCTAAATTGGCCGATTTCGCTACCGTAAGCTTAGCAGGTAGTATGAGTACCTTTGGTTTTGGCTCATTAGACCGTAAAGTAAGCCAGATAAACCGAACAAAGAATGCTACTTATGATATTTCTTCGAATCTTGAGTTAGGCAAATTCTTTTCAAAAAAGGCAAATTTGTCAATTCCGATGTATGTTTCATATGCTAGAGATACCAAGAAACCGGAGTACAGTCCTATATCGCCTGATTTGTTATTAGATGATGTGCTTAATTCATTGTCAGGTGCCAAAAGAGATTCGTTGGAGAGTGTGGTAAACGATGTAACTTCTCGTAAAAGTATCAACTTTACAAATGTTAGGAAGAATAGGAATGCCGGCGATAAGATTAATTTCTACGATATAGAAAACTTCAACTTCACCTATGCGCATACGCAGTTCAAAAACCGTTCGTATACGGTGGAGAACAATGAGGTGAAAACCTATAAAGCCATTATTGCCTATAATTATCAAAAGGAATCTAGAAATGTGAAACCTTTCAATAAGATGTTTAAGAAGGGATGGAGCATTATTAAGGATATAAATATTAATCTTGCACCGCAAGTGGTGGATGTTCAGTTTATGCTCGACCGGTACTATAGCGAGAATACCTTGCGCGCTACAGAAGAATCCTCTTATTTTATTGCACCAAGTACATTTAATAAGTCATATTACCTTACGGGAATTTATAATATCGGTTGGGACTTAAGTACCGCTTTACGTATTGACTATAGTGCCCGAAGCCTTGCCTCAGTTGATGAACCGGATGGTCCTATCAACTCACATGTTCGCGATTCTATCAGAAGTAACTTGTTTAAGTTCGGCCGTCCGGTGGAGTTTAGTCAAAGGGTAGGAATAACCTATAACGTACCGCTGAACAGGATCAGGCCTTTGCAATGGACCTCTTTAAGTATGCGTTATGCGGTGGATTATAACTGGCGTTCGGAACCGTTATCGACGTTAAGGAGTGATACGGCACGTTTTGGTAATACTATTCAAAATGCGCGTACGGTTAACTTTACAGGTCAGTTGAATTTTGCGCAATTGTTCGGCAAAGTTAAATTCTTAAAAGACCCGGAACCTAAAGATTTTAATGCGGGGGATATTTATCGAGGCTTTATAACCATGATAAAGAACTTAAACGGTTCATATACCATAGGTGATGGAACATTTTTGCCTGGTTACCTGCCAACCACCAACATCTTTGGATCAACTCCGGGATTAGGATTTATGTTGGGGAGCCAAAAGGATATCCGATATGATGTTGCAAGCAAAGGGCAGTTGACTGCTTATTCAAACATGAATAGTTTGTATGTTCAAAATCGTAAGGAAGATTTGAATTATAGGGTGATTGTGGAGCCGTTTAAAGATTTCAGGATTGAACTCTCTGGTACGCGTGGAAAACAGCTTAATGACCAATCGAACTTTAGATATGATGCACTTACAGGTACTTTCCAAGAGTTTAGTCCGGTTACAACGGGTATGTATACTATTAGCACTATTTCACTAAATACGGCCTTTGAGGGAGAGAATGATGTTAACCATATTTCTTCAACCTTTACGCAGTTCGACGAAAGCCGTAAGGTTATCTCAGAAAGGTTAGGAAATGGTAATTCGAATTCAGTAGGTGTTGATGCCGATGGATATTCGGACGGTTATGGAAGGGCACAACAGGATGTGGTGGTAAATGCATTTCTTTCGGCCTATTTACGTAAAGACCCGAACTCAATGTCGTTGGAGCCTTTTCATGGATTTCCATTGCCAAACTGGCGTATTACGTATAATGGCTTAACAAAGATTCCTTTTATTGCTGATGTTTTCTCTTCCATCAACTTAAACCATTCGTATAAATCAGTTTATACGGTTACAAGTTTCACAACACTGATCAACTACGAGGAAGATGCCTCAGGGAATGTAACCAGCCGTAATGCCATTGCGGATGATAATGGAAACTTTAACTTCTTACCAAAGTATCAAATGGGTTTTGTAACACTTTCAGAGGATTTCCTGCCACTGATAGGCTTGGATATGAAGTTTAAGAATAATATGACAGGTAATTTTGAGTTTAGGAAGAGCCGTTTGTTGAGCTTTAGTTTGGCTAATGCTCAATTGTCGCAGATGAAAGATAATCAGGTTACTTTCGGATTGGGTTATCGTACGCAGAAATTTAAACTTCCGTTCAGAATAGGTAACCTGAACACCACTAACAATGATCTTAACTTTAGACTGGATTTCAGTATAAGAGGCAATAAAACAATTATTTACCAGCTCGATAACACAGTTGCACAGGTGGCAGGAGGAACAACAACCTTGTCATTACGTCCATCAGTTGACTATGTAATTAACCAACGGTTTAATTTTAGGATTTTTGTGGACCGGAATGTAACCAAGCCCGAAACCTCAAATACCTATAAAACTTCATATACTAATGTTGGAGTGGGTTTAAGACTTACTTTATAGGTTTACATTTTGAAAAAAGAACTGTACTTTTGAGCACTAAAATTTTAACACTTATGAATTTTCCATCAGAATTAAAGTATACTAAAGATCACGAATGGGTAAAAGTTGAAGGAAATGAAGCAGTAATTGGCATTACTGACTTTGCTCAACGTGAATTAGGTGATATCGTTTATGTTGATATCAACACCGTTGGTCAAACTGTTAACAACGGAGAGATTTTTGGTACAGTAGAAGCCGTTAAAACTGTTTCTGATTTATTTATTCCGGTAACTGCCGAGGTTTTGGAAATCAATCCAAAACTTGATTCAAATCCTGAATTAGTAAATAGCGATCCTTATGGCGATGGTTGGATGATTCGTGTTAAAATAGCTGATGCAAGCGAATTAAGTTCTCTTCTTTCAGACGCTGATTACAAACAACAAATTGGTGAATAAGATATTTCCTAAGCAGCTGCGTTTAGCACTTATATGGATTATCGTCATATTTATATTATGTAATATGAAGCCTTCGGAATTGCCGAAGGCTTCATATTTCTTTAAGGATTTCGATAAGTTTGTGCATGGGGTATTTTACTTTGTTTTAACATTTTTATTGGCGCGCGGCTTTTATCTGCAGTCCCGGTTTAGGTTGTTGAAACTTTTGCCGGTAACTTTTGCCACTTTTATTTGTTTATTTTACGGAGGATTAATAGAATTGATCCAACTTAAAGTATTTACATATCGATCAGGCGACTGGTCCGATTTTATTGCCGATGCCATTGGAACTGCTTTAGGGATAATACCATTTTATATTTATAAACAGATAACAACCAAACCATATGAACAAGTTTCTTAAACCTGCCCTAATTGTTGCATTAGCCCTGATTTCTTTTTCAGTTGGGTCATGTGCTGCTAATCGTTGTCATTGCCCATCGGTAAAATACAGCGTTAGATAACTTTCTGCCCTGATCTTCATCAGTATTTTTTAAAGACTTAATTAATAATTGTAATACCGTTGGTACATTAAATGTGCTTACTTGGAATTATTATAAATAAGGGGTATCTTGCCCAAGTTTTATTGATTGAGTTACGTTATGAATTTATCAGAGTTAGCTGTTGGCGATTGTGGCACCATACTAGATTTTACCGATCAGGAAATGTCGGTGAAGCTAATGGAAATGGGTTGTTTACCTGGTGAACAAGTGAAACTTGAGCAGGTTGCTCCCCTGGGTGATCCAATTGCAATTACGGTTGCCGGCTACAAACTTAGTCTCCGTAAACAAGAAGCAGCAACCATTTTGTTAAAAAAGTAACGACAAAATAGTGTGAGTGAACAACTGAAAGTTGCCTTAATTGGCAATCCTAATACCGGAAAATCAACTTTATTTAATGATCTTACAGGATTAAACCAAAAAGTAGGGAATTTTCCGGGCGTTACCGTTGATAAAAAAACGGGAAATGCAAAGCTTCCCAATGGTCACTCTGTTGAAATCATTGACCTTCCAGGGATTTATAGTCTTTATGCCAAATCTCGCGACGAACAAATTGCTTTTGAAGTTTTATATGATCGTAAAGGAAAATTAAGGCCAGACCTAGTTATTGTTGTTGCTGATGCTTCTAATTTAAAACGTAATCTCCTCCTTTATACTCAGGTTGCCGATTTAAATATCCCGGTAATTTTGGTGCTCAATATGATTGATGTTGCCGAAAGTAATGGGCTGAAAATCGATATTAATAAACTGTCAAATAAATTAGGGATACGAGTTGTTGCGGTAAACGCCCGTCAAAACAAAGGCGTTGACGAGCTGAAACAAGCTATTGCTGATGCAACGCGAGTGGCTACTCAGTTAAGAACGATTAAAGTTGAAGAACTTGCTCCTGAACTTATTGGAGAGATAAGTGAAAAATTTGCAGTAAGCAGTCCTTATGAAGCGCTCCAATTAGCTCATCAGCATGAAAACCTCTCGAGTTTAAGTTCTGAGCAAAGTGACCTTATTGAATCTCTCGAACAAAAGCATTCGTTTCACTCTTCAAGTAATCAGGCTAAAGAAACTGTAGCCCGATATAATTTCATCAACGATCTATTGTTCGATTGTGTTAAGCAAGATGAGTCGGCGGCCGGAGAAACATTTAGCAATAGAATCGACAAGGTTTTAACGCACCGTTTCTTTGGACTAATCATTTTTGTTCTCATCCTCTTCCTGGTTTTTCAGTCTATTTTCACTTTTGCTGAGTATCCAATGTCGTTTATCGAAACATTGTTTTTAGATATCGAGCAAGGGCTTGCGAAAATACTTCCTGACGGCGTATTCACAAATTTGCTGATCAATGGCGTTGTAGCAGGTTTAAGTGGAGTGTTGGTTTTCCTGCCTCAAATTGTTATTCTTTTCTTCTTCATATCTGTTTTAGAAGACACCGGCTATATGGCAAGGGTCACCTTTATGATGGATAAGTTGATGCGGAAAGTTGGTCTTAACGGTAAATCAGTAGTCCCATTAATCAGTGGTGTTGCTTGTGCTGTTCCGGCTATAATGGCTACACGTACTATTGAGAGCTGGAAAGATAGAGTTATCACTATTTTGGTAACTCCCTTAATGAGTTGCTCGGCTCGATTACCTGTTTACACGCTTTTAATATCATTAGTTGTTCCTGAAACTAAAGTATTAGGTTTTTTAAGTCTGCAAGGGCTGGCTTTGTTGAGCATGTATCTTATTGGCTTTTTTGCCGCCATTGGAGCCGCCTGGGTGATGAAGCGTATTGTTCGTAGTCGCGAACGTGGTTATTTTATCATGGAGCTTCCGATCTATCGTATGCCTCGGTGGTCGCACATTGGCTTGCAGATGTACGAAAAAGCAAAAACATTTGTCACCGAAGCAGGGAAGGTTATTATTGCTGTTTCGGTTATTCTTTGGGTTCTTTCAACCTATGGTCCTTCGGATTCGATGAAAGCCATTGATACTAAATATGAAACCTTAGCGAAAACAACGAGTAACAATGCTAAACTTCTTGAACAGGAGAAAAGTGCAGAGAAACTGGAAGCTTCTTATGCCGGAATTTTAGGTCGAACAATTGAGCCTGTAATAAAACCTTTAGGTTACGACTGGAAAATCGGTATTGCTCTTATTACCTCATTTGCAGCTCGTGAAGTATTTGTTGGCACCATGGCGACCATTTATAGTGTGGAAGGAGAAGGAGATGACCTGGTCTCTGTACGTCAGAAATTAGCATCGGCTAAAAATCCGGAAACAGGCCTACCTGTGTTTACTGTGGCAACTGCCTTTTCGCTCATGCTTTTTTATGCCTTTGCCATGCAATGTGTTAGTACCATAGCGATTGTTTACCGTGAAACAAAAAGTATAAAATGGCCCCTGATTCAGTTGACATACATGACTGTGTTGGCTTATGTGGCTAGCTTAATTGCGTTTCAATTGCTTAAGTAAACCCTCAAATCACATTTGTTGATTTCTTTCCGTTTGTAGCCCGATTTTTTAGATAGATATTTAAGTGCTTGAGAGATAATAACGTGGATAAAGTAAGCATTCTTCAAAAATATATACCTGCTCCGGCTGCTCCTTTAATTGTTAAATGGATCGATCATTATCAGGCTGAATTAAAAATCAGCCGAAGCCGAAGCACTAAACTGGGAGATTACCGTCATCCGTTTGATGGTAAGGGCCATCGGATTTCAGTTAATTATAATCTTAATCAGTATTCTTTTTTAATTACGTTGGTTCATGAGTTTGCTCATTTGTTGACTTATAACCGACATAAAAATAAAGTGAAGCCGCATGGTGCTGAATGGAAAACCGCATTTCAGGAAATGATGAAGCCTTTCTTCGAAATGAAGATATTTCCGGGGGATGTTGAATCGGCGTTAGCAGCTTATATGCAAAATCCTGCCGCCTCCAGTTGCAGCGACATGAATCTGCTGCGGGTTCTTAAAAACTACGATAAAAAGAAAGAGGATCTGTTGACAGTAGAAAAGCTGCCGTTTAATGCGTTGTTCGCGCTTCCTAATGGCCGGAAGTTTCAAAAACTCGACCTGATTCGAAAGCGTTATCGCTGCCTTGAACTTAGCACCAAACGAATGTATCTTTTTAACCCACTGGCAGAGGTTGTTAAGCTAGGGGAATAAGTTACTCCTGCTCCTCTTTGGCCGGAATTGGTGCTTCAATATCCAATACCACCCGCCAATAACCAGCATTTTCTTTCCGCCAAATACGCACATAGTTATATGAATTGACAACCTGTTTGTCATTTACCAAAGTGGTTATCGCAACGATGCCAATCGTATAGCCAAGATCTCGGGAGGGTGCCGCATACACCTTTGTGCTTTTGTAATTGTACATTGCGGTTTGATCCAATAAAAATTTCATAGCTGCGGCTTTCCCTAAAATAGGAAGCGAATTGTTTCTCAACAGTCGTACTTCTCTACTCAGATATTCTTTATAAGAGCTTTCTGTTTTGTTAATATTTAAAGCCGAACAGTATAACTCATCGGTTGCCTTTAAAACTTCCATTGTGTTTTTTTGCTGTTCTTCAGCCACAAAATCAAAGGTTGAACGCTTCATGCCAAATGTCATCGGGTTGGCATAAGCAAATTGAGGAACAAAGGAAGGTTTTGAATGTGCTATGCCCAGGTCGACCATTAGTTCCCATTTCTTTTTAGGTTTAATCCAGATAGAAACGTATTGCCCATAGTTTACATTGGTGACGCCATTGCTTTCATTTTTATATTCGAATGGCCCGGTAGTATAACCCAAGGTTTGATCATTTGAAACATCGGCAAAAACGGGCTCCCATGAGAGTATTCCATCAATTCCGTCAGGCAGTTGTTTGAAATAATTCAGGCCATTTACTGGTTCAGGTCTGAATACAATACCGTCTTCATACAAAACGGACATAAACGAGGCTTTTATGCCTTTCTCAGCAGCCAATTGTGCAAATTGTTTTTCCCTGTCTGTCAGTTCTTTAATATAATCGGGTACACTTTGGCTAAAGCCGTTTGTAAAAGTTAAAAGTAGATTAAATACTATAAATAGGATTTTAAAATAGCCTGAAGACGTCATTTTCAATGATTAAACATTTCTTTAGTAAAAATAATCTTAGCGATTAAAACTTCGCAAGAAATGTGATTAATTTCATATATTAATTTATCATCTATTTTGAATATATGAAAAAGGTAGCATTTACTTTGGCGTGTGTTCTTTTTGCTATCAATATAACTGCCCAAGATTTGGACGGTTATCGGCTAAGTGGGGGTGCATACATATCACCTAAGGAGTATGTTTTATATCTTAAACTCCCTTTTTTCAAAGAAACTTTTCTCAAGGGGAAAATAACTACTGCAAAAGGACGTGTTGTTACTCCAATTGATTTGAGGTTTGATATGTTCACAAATGAACTGCAATATTTATATAATAAGCGAGTATATCTGGTTAGCGAACCAGTTTCAGAATTTATATTGTTTGAACCCATTGGAGACAGTATTGTTGAATATAAATTCAGGAAATATCAACTTGAGAATCACGGAAAGGTAGAGCCGGTATTTTGCGAAGTTTTATACGACGGTAGCATAAAACTGCTAAAGTATGTCAAAAAAAGCGAAATGAATGTTTCCGAGATGACCCAAGCTACCACTAAGAAAACCTTTATTGATTATGAAGTGCTATATCTTCAACAAGAAGATAAGCCTTTGTTGAAGCTTGATAAAAATGTAAAAAACCTGTTGTCGTTAATCCCATTTAATAAACAACAACAGGTTGAAGATTATATTAAGCTAAATAAAATAAAAATAAATAATAAAGAGCAGTTAACTAATGTACTTATCTTTTATGACAGCCTTAACCCAAAGTTTTAAACCGTAGTCCAGCTTGTTCCTTCTTTACTATCTTTTAACTGATACCCAATTTCCAGAAGCTTGTTTCTGATAGCATCAGAAGTAGAATAGTCTTTATTGGCCTTGGCACTATTTCTTATGTCTATCAAAAGGTCAATTACTTTACCCACGTTATTAGTGGCGTGTTCTTCAGTTAACAGCCCGAAAATGTCGAATAAGAAATGTTGAAATAGATCTGTTAAGGTTATTAAATCAGTTTCAGTAATCGACTCGGTACCAGCCTTCACTGAATTGATGATTCTTACACCTTCAAAAAGTTCAGCTATTGCTACTGGAGTATTAAAATCATCATTCATCGCATTGTAGCACCTTTCTTTAAGCACATTAATATCAGAAGTTGAGCTATCGGATGGTGTAAGTTGTTTCAAAACATCGTAAGCAGCCATCATCCGTTTAAAGCCCTTTTCCGAAGCGTCAAGTGCTTCATTAGAAAAATCGAGTGTGCTTCGATAATGCGCTTGTAACATGAAGAAGCGCACTACCATTGGTCCATAGCCTTTATCCAATAAAGGATGATCTCCTGTAAATAACTCATGCGGTAGAAAGCTATTGCCAAGTGATTTCGACATTTTTTGCCCATTAACAGTTAACATATTGGTGTGAATCCAATAATTTGCAGGATGTTTTCCGCAGAAGGCAATGTTTTGAGCTATTTCATTGGTGTGATGGGTTGGAATCAGGTCCATGCCACCCCCGTGAATATCAAATTGGGCTCCTAAATATTTATTGCTCATGGCCGAACATTCGAGGTGCCAGCCCGGGAATCCCATGCCCCATGGCGAAGGCCATTGCATTAAATGCTCAGGTTTAGCCTTAATCCATAGTGCAAAATCCAACTGGCCACGCTTTTCGTCCTGTCCGCCTAACTCACGGGTGTTATTTAGCAGGTCCTCTATATTGCGACCACTTAGGGCTCCATAATTTTTCTCTTTATTGTATTTCTCAACATCAAAGTAAATGCTGCCATTTACTTCGTAAGCAAAACCGTTTTCGAGCATTTTACGGGTCATTTCAATTTGCTCAATGATATGGCCGGTTGCTGTAGGTTCAATGCTAGGAGGTAATGCATTAAATACTTCCATTACCTGACGAAATCCAACGGTGTATTTCTGCACAATTTCCATAGGCTCTACCTGTGCAAGTTTTGCTTTTTTAGAGATTTTGTCTTCTCCTTCATCGGCATCGCTTTCAAGGTGTCCTGCATCAGTAATATTTCTTACATAACGCACTTTGTAACCTAGATGGCTTAAATACCTGTAAATAATATCAAAAGAAATAAAAGTGCGACAGTTACCGAGATGAACATCACTGTAAACTGTAGGGCCACAAACGTACATTCCTACAAACGGAGGATTTATAGCTTTAAATTCTTCTTTGCTCCGACTGAGCGTATTGTAAATATTCAGAGATTGCTGCATTAGCGTTGTACTTTACTTCTTGGTTGAAACGACACAAAATTAACAATCTTTATGCCAACGAACTAGCGTTTAATTTCTCAAAAATGCTGAAATGACAATAAAAATAATGAATGTGTTCCGCTATTTAACTAACAAATAACACTTATTGTTTTATGATAATGTCGCTTCGTATAGGGAAATGATCTGACAATTTTTTTGCTGTGATCTTATAGGTTTTTGCCTCAAAAGTGTTGTCGAATAAAATAAAATCAATCTGAAAATTTGGAAAAGCTCCTCCATAGGTCTTTCCAAAACCAACCCCCCGCTGTGTAAAAGCACTGTTCAACCCTTCAGAAACTTTATGGAATGCATAGGATAAAGGAGTGTCATTAAAATCGCCACATAAAATTACAGGATAGGGGCTGCCTTGTACGGCCTCTGAAACCAGCTTAGCTTGAATGCTTCGACGCTCAAATGCTTTTTTTAGCATGCGGGCAATACGACGGGTTAAAACCGGATCAGTACTTAATGAATCCCGTACCTTTTGGTAATATTCGTAATCCTGTTGTTGGAAGCTAATAGATTGAAGATGGATGTTAAATACACGAATAATCCTTCCGTTTATCTCCAGATCGGCATAAACACATGTATTATCACTCTTGACTCCAGAAAACGGAATTTCTTTGCTGCTTTGAATTGGGTATTTAGAAAATATTGCTAATCCGGTTGATTCGTAGTCATCGCCAATAATTCTTTTTACAAACACATTTCTAGTGCCCATAATTTTAAGAATACTGTCTTTTATATTGAATTTACCTTTGCGGCGACTATAAAACTCCTGAACACATAAAATATCTGGATGTTCATTTTTTATAACCTCAATAATTTTATGCCTGGTTGAGTCATCGTTGCTTTTTTTATTAATAGGCCTGAAATAATGAGTGTTATAGCTCATTATGCGGATAGCATTTTCAGGTTTTTTATTGATGTCGTAAGGGAAGTTTAATCCGAAACTGTTTTTATGGAAAGGCAGACCAATTAGAATGACAATAAAAGACAGCCATGCCGGTCGACGCCACATTAACAGCCAGAAAAACAAGAAAAGGATATTAATAAGTAGTACAAAAGGGTACGCCAATCCAAAAAAAGCGATTGGCCAGAAATAAACCGGATCAATAAAAGGTGCCGAATAACAAATTAATAAGAAAACGGCAGCAACAAAGTTAGCGGTAACTACAAACTTATGGGTTAAACTACGTTTTTTCAGATGATTCATTCTTTTTCCTGGCTGGCTCTGAACAAGGTTTCTTTCTCTTCTTTGGTTAATCCTTCATAGCCATGTTTAGAGATCTTGTCGAGAATCCGGTCAATGATTTCTTGCTTATCTACTTGTTTTTTAACGTTCTTGCGGTCGTTTCCAGTATTTTTATAAGCCACTTTTAATTTAGGTTTTCGTTTAAAAAAATTCGCTATTTTTTTGCCTAAGGCACTAAATGGAGAGCCAAAATCACGGCCTTTATGCAGCTGTTTTATGTAAATAAAGCCGAGAATGGCTCCTCCTAAATGAGCAATATGGCCGCCGGCATTGCTACCGGTTATATTTATCAGGTCGAGTAAAACAAATAAGACTGCTATATATTTAAGTTTTATCAATCCGAATAAAAACACCATAAGTTGATAGTCAGGCAGTAGGGTTGCCGTTGCGACAATAATGGCTAAGACACCAGCTGAAGCGCCCAAAGCCTGAGCTTTAGCAACAAACGGGTCATAAGCTGGTAACAAATTATATAAGGCAATAAATAATAAGCCGCCAGTTAGACCGCCAAGAATATAGATTATTGCAAATTTTTTCCCTCCCAGATATTCTTCAAGCAATTGTCCAAACCAATAAAGGCCAATCATATTAAATAGCAGGTGAAAAAAATCGGTATGTAAGAACATGTAGGTAAAAAGCGTCCAAGGACGTTTGATCAGTATATCTAACGATGCCGGAAGCATAGAATATTCCACCACCTTTGCCGAAATATTGATAGGGAGTTTAAAGACAAACTCAACGGCAAAGATTAGTTTGATCACAAAAAAGACGAAAACGTTGATGGCGATAAACTGATGAAGTTTTCGTCTCGGACGGAATAGCACCTGTTTTAACTCTTCAACTAAGCTCATGATTAATAGTAAGAACCGGGTTTACGAATTTTCCAAACTTTTAATAATATGAATCCAAATAGCATGCCACCCAAGTGTGCATAATGAGCAACATTGTCATTTGGATTATTCTGAACTGCATAAAATAATTCAAATGCACCATATGCTATTACGAGGTATTTAGCTTTAATCGGAAATAAAAAGTAAAGATACAACAGCATGTTAGGAAATAACATACCAAATGCAATCAAAATTCCAAATACAGCTCCTGATGCCCCTATTACCGGAGGGTAGGGGAGTTCTTGTGCAGAAACTATCCCCTGATGAATTGGAAAGAAAGTTCCTGCAACTGAATAAACCTGATAGCCCGTAATAATTGATTGAAGTAAAATTGCACCAATTGCCGTAAGCATATAATATGTTAAAAACCGTTTCGAACCCAAATAGTTTTCAATTGGTGGCCCGAAAACAAATACAGCGAACATATTAAAAAACAAATGCGTACTACTGCCGTGTAAGAAAGCGTAAGTAAATAATTGCCAGATTCTGAAGTTGGGGGAATCAAAATAGAAGGCTGCTCCATTATGGGTAAGCCATCCATTCATCATAGGATTTAACTGGGCCAGAAAACAAATCACATTAATAATTAAGATATTCTTAACTACGGGAGGTATCATTCCAAAAGCAGAAGGAGGTCTGTATTCACTCATTTGCAGGGTAAAATTTTCTAATTAATGTATTACTCGTATTCCGAAGAGTTACCTAAATATTCAATAATTTAATCAAATAAATTCGAAATCTTATTTCTATGAAAGGCTATTTCATCAAGATCAGGAAGTAAATCTTTTCAATAATTCATCTAAACCAATCGTAATAAATGTAGGCTTGCCCGATACTGCTACTTTAGGCATCTGGCAGGCAAACAACTCATCTATTAACAAGCTCATTTCATCTTTGTTTAGAGCTGTTCCGGCTTTTAAAGAAGCATTTCGGGCTAATGAGCGCGCAAGATTATCTCTTTTATTTAACTTTAAAACCGTTGCGTTTTGTTTGAAACTTTCGATAAGGTTTTCTAATAACTGAGCTTCATTGCCTCCTGCAACGTCTGCCGGAGCTCCATCAACAACAACAGAATTTCGTCCAAACTCCCTAATATCAAACCCCAGTGCTTTCACTTCTTCAAACATTTCTTTCAGGAGTTCAAAGTCGGATGGCGCCAGCTCCAGCGTTTGTGGAAATAAGCTTTGCTGACTATTACCCTTATGGGTTTCCAATGAATTTAAGTAACGTTCATAAAGTATTCTTTCGTGCGCCGCCTGTTGATCAATTACAATAAATCCCGATTTTATTGGAGAGATAATGTACTTGTTATGTATCTGAAACGCGTGGTTTTCACTGAGCTTAAACTTCGGAGTTTCTTCCTTTTCTTCCGGTAAGCTGAACAATGGATGAGTATGAACTTCCTGTTTAAGTTCATCCTCCTGAACAATTTTATACAATTGCTCCCAGTTACCAAGGTTAACATTCGCCTTTTGAGGTGCAGAACGAAACGATGAAGAGCTTGGGGTGCGGTCAGTTGATTGCTCAAATGGATTAAAATCAGGGTTGAAGTTAATGGTCGGCATTTTGAATGAGGCTTCCGAAGGTACGAAATCCCGCAGGGCAGTACTTTTTGGTGCCGCATCAAAATCAATAGCCGGGCTAATATTATACTGACCTAATGAACGTTTCACCGCCGAACGTATGATGGCATAGATCACCTTTTCATTGTCGAATTTGATCTCCGTTTTAGTAGGGTGCACATTGATATCGATATGAACAGGGTCGATAGTAATAAACAGCACATAAAACGGAAAAGAATCGGCCGGCAGCAACTCATCATAAGCTGTTGTTACCGCATGATTTAAGTATGCATCTTTAATAAACCGGTTGTTCACAAAGAAAAACTGATCGCCACGGGTTTTCTTAGAATATTCAGGTTTTCCGATGAAGCCTTTAATGTTAATGATGTCCGTATGTTCCTCCATGGGTACCAGGCGTTCATTATAGCTGTTACCGAAAATATGAACGATACGCTGCTTTAATGTTCCCTTCGGAAGATGAAATACCTCCTGCCCATCATGATGAAGGCTAAAAAATATGCCCGGATTGGCCAAGGCTACTCGCTGAAATTCATCAATGATGTGCCGCATTTCTACAGGGTTGCTCTTTAAGAAATTACGACGCGCCGGGATATTGAAGAAAAGGTTTTTAGCTGAAAATGAAGTGCCTGGACTAGAGCTGCATGCTTCCTGCGATTTGATCTCCGAACCCTCGATAATTATTTGCGTCCCTATTTCATCTTCATGACGACGGGTCTTAAGCTCAACCTGGGCAACAGCCGCAATTGATGCTAATGCTTCGCCCCGAAATCCCATGGTTCTAATGGCAAATAAGTCTTCGGCCTTTCGAATCTTGGAAGTAGCATGTCGTTCAAAAGCCATTCGACTATCCGTTGGGCTCATGCCACAGCCATCATCAATTACCTGAAGGAGGGATTTTCCGGCATCCTTTATAATAAGTTTTATCGACCCGGCGCCGGCATCAACCGCGTTTTCAATCAGTTCTTTTACCGCTGATGCCGGTCGCTGCACTACTTCTCCCGCCGCTATCTGGTTGGCTACCGAATCTGGTAATAGTTGTATGATGTCTGACATGTGTTGAATTTAAATATTAGCAGGTTGGCTACTCCATTAAAATAGATGGACTGGAACTTGCTTAATCGATTTTATATCTCAATATATGGAGATATACTCTACGGCAAAATACTTAGTTTTGCTGCGGCCAACTATTTAATAGATGAAAGTGCAAGATTACATTGCTAACTATCAAATGGTTGCCAAGTTTGCCGGTTACGAATATGGTTTCCGTAAAAGTATAAAATTCAGGTTTAACAATTAAATATTCCTTGAAATCGATGTCAGTGCGTTTTTGGCAAGTAATTTCCTTTTTTGCGGCGGCCCTAACAGTCGCTTGTTCTAACGCTCAAACCCCTCCAAAAGTTTCGGTAAATGAGTTAAATTCTTCTTCTCACTGGGTAGATTCTGTTTTTAAAACCTTAACGCCTGACCAAAAAATTGGCCAGTTAATGATGGTTACAGCCTACTCCAACGCCGACAGAACATCAGTTAGTCGCGTTACCGAATTGATCAAGTATTACCATATTGGTGGGTTAATGATGGCGCAAGGTGGTCCGCAACGTCAGGTTAATTTGGTGAATTACTACCAGTCTATTTCTTCAATTCCTTTATTTATTTCGATGGATGCCGAATGGGGACTATCCATGCGTTTGGATAGTACAATGAGTTTTCCTCGGCAAATGACCCTAGGAGCATTGAATGACGAAAAGCTTATTTATGAATTTGGACGAGAAATGGCTCGTCAACTGCGTAGAGTTGGTGCTCAAATGAGTTTTTCACCGGTGTTAGATATTAACAGCAATCAGTGGAATCCGGTAATTAGTACCCGTTCTTTTGGCTGTGATAAACGTGAAGTTGCGAAACGTTCTATTCAATACATGATGGGCCTTCAGGATGGCGGTATTTTAGCCTGCGCTAAGCATTTTCCGGGTCATGGAGATACAGATGATGATTCACATAAATCCTTGCCTTCATTATTCAGAAGCAAAGCAACACTCGATTCAGTAGAGCTTTATCCTTATAAGCAATTAATTTTAGCAGGGTTGACGGGAGTAATGGTGGGTCATATAGGCGTGCCGGCAATCGATGCATCTGGAACACCCGCAAGTCAATCTTATATATTAAGCTCTTCGTTGCTTAAAAGTCAAATGGGCTTTAAGGGTTTGGTAATTACCGACGATTTAAGCATGAAAGGCGCCAATGGCAACTTCTCGACTACTGAGTCGGCCATTAAGTCATTGATCGCCGGTAATGATATTTTATTGAACCCCGAAAGTGTCCCTGCTACCTTAATCGGAATCAAAAACGCTATCGCTAAAAAACGTATTTCCTGGACAGAGATCGATACTAAGGTTAGAAAGGTTCTTTCCGCAAAATACATTACAGGTTTAAATGCGACTAAGTTTGTACCTGCAAAAAATGTGGCGGCCGAATTAAGAACGGATGATGCACGTTACCTGAATTATGAGTTGGTTAAAAATTCGTTAACATTGGTTCGAAACCAACGAAACTTGTTGCCAATTATTGATGTTGAAAAGCAGAAAATCGCAGCTGTAAGTATTGGAGCTGAACTTGATAACTCCTTTTTGAATACCTTGGGGCGTTATGCTCCGGTGAGTAAGTATTCTGTGTGGCTTGGTGATGAAAGTTCGGAGTATGAAAAGCTCTATCAGCAATTAGCTGGAATGCAAACAGTGATTATTGGTTTGCATAGTATTGATACTAATGTTAAGGATAATTTTGCCATAACCGAGAATGCACGAAAACTGATTGTTCGCTTAAGTCAAACCAGCAATGTAATTCTTACAGTATTTGGTAACCCGTATTGCATCACTAATTTCGATTATTTACCGGCTATTTTAGTTGGATATGATGATAATCCAAATGCCCGAAGCCTGGTTGCTCAGGCTATTTTTGGCGGCATTGGTGTTTCGGGAAAGCTCCCGGTAACTGTTGGTGCGAGTTTTAAGAAGGGAGATGGAATTACCACAAACGCTATCCGTTTAGAATATGCCATGCCGGAGGCGGTGGGCCTTAAATCATCTGATCTAATTCGAATTGATTCGATTGCCCAGGATGGGGTGAATAAGAAAGCTTATCCGGGGTGTGTTGTATTGGTTGCTAAGGATGGGAAAGTGATCTATGAAAAAGCCTTCGGGACACATACATATGATAGTAAGACCGCCGATAAAGCCAGTGATGTTTTTGATATAGCTTCGATCACTAAAATTGCAGCTACAACGGTTTCGGTGATGCGTTTGTATGAACAAGGCCGAATTGACGTGGATACGACTTTTGGAACCTATGTTCCGGAAGCTCGGGGATACAATAAATCAGGAATATTGCTGAAAAATTTAATGACCCACCAGGCTGGCTTAATTCCAATGGTTGGATATAGTACCCATTTAAGTTCTTCCGACTATCAGTATGACTCTTCTGCTGCGTTTCCGGTTCGTGTGGCGCAAAACTATTATATCCGTAAGGGGTATTTCGATCGTGTGTTGTTGCCGGCTATGTTTGCATCCCCATTACATAAGCCGGGAAAATACGAGTATAGCGATATTAGCATGTATTTTATGCAGCAGGTGATTCAGCATGTAAGTGGAGAACCAGAGCAGGATTACGTGAAGCAAAACTTTTACAAACCATTGGGTTTAACTACAATGACCTACAGTCCTCGGAATTTCCTCCCTTTAGATCGTATCATCCCAACAGAGAACGATAAATGGTTTCGTCATCAGTTATTGCAGGGTGATGTTCATGACCCTGGGGCTGCTTTGGCAGGAGGAGTTGCGGGTCATGCGGGTTTGTTCTCCAATGCCAACGACCTTGCTGTACTCATGCAGATGTTGGTGAACGGTGGAGAATATGGTGGGTTACGTTACTTCCGGCCGGAAACTATTAAAAAGTTTATTGCCTATCAGAATACGGATATCAGCAGACGAGGCTTAGGATTTGATAAGCCCGATGTGAGTATGAGGGAACGGTCGTTTGGTGCAACAGCGATAGAGGTGTCGAACGAAACTTTCGGCCATACGGGCTTTACCGGAACGTGTGTTTGGGCCGATCCTCAAAACAAAGTAATCTATGTTTTCCTATCGAATCGGGTTTGTCCTGATGCGGATAATAATAAGTTGGGAGGAATGCGCATTCGCCCCAAAATTCACCAGGTGATATACGATGCAATTATAAAAGCTGAAAAAAGTGCCAAACAATAAGGCACTTTTTTTCTTTATGTAATTGGTATCAGGTGTTAGTTTATAAATCAATAACCTTTTGCCAATAACGAATAAATAAAATATCTGTAATTTAGAACAATCAACATTTAAGGTTGATTCACCAGCTTAGACAAAATACATTTATGAAAATCGGGATAGTTTGTTACCCTACCTTTGGGGGAAGTGGGGTTGTTGCCACCGAGCTAGGGAAGGCTCTGGCCGAAAAAGGCCATAAAGTGCATTTTATTACCTATAATCAGCCGGCAAGGCTCGATTTTTTTTCCGAAAATCTTTTCTACCATGAGGTTTCCGTTTCTAATTATCCATTATTCGATTATCCACCTTATGAATTGGCATTAGCCAGTAAGCTGGTGGACGTGGTTAAATATGAGAAACTGGATATTTTACATGTTCACTATGCTATTCCACATGCTTCGGCCGCTTATATGGCTAAGCAAATTCTTGCTTCAAATGGTATTTACATTCCGTTTATAACCACCTTGCATGGTACTGATATAACTCTTGTTGGTCGTGATATTACTTATAAACCGGCTGTGACCTTCTCCATTAATCAATCAGATGGGGTAACTTCTGTTTCTGAGCATTTAAAAGAGGATACCTATCTGCATTTTGAAGTTGAAAATGATATCAAAGTAATTCCCAACTTTATTGATTTTCGTCGCTTCAGCCTAAAGCCGCGCGATCATTTTAAAAAGGCAATTGCTCCATCGGGTGAAAAAATTATTACTCACACCTCTAACTTTCGTAAAGTAAAGCGCGTTACAGATGTGGTGGAGGTATTCGCCAAATTGCTAAAGGTGGTTCCTGCAAAATTACTAATGGTAGGTGATGGTCCGGAACGTGTAAATGCCGAGCAACTTTGCCGTCAACTGGGGATTTGTGACGATGTTCGATTTTTAGGTAAGCAAGAAGCAGTTGAAGAGATCCTCTCTGTTTCCGATTTGTTCATTATGCCATCGGAGAACGAAAGTTTTGGCTTAGCCGCATTAGAGGCAATGGCCTGTCAGGTGCCGGTTATTTGTTCGAATGCAGGAGGAATGCCGGAATTAAATGTACATGGAGTAACCGGCTTTATGAGCAATGTGGGAGACGTGGACGATATGGCTAAGAATGCGATTTATATTTTAGAAGACGAAGAGCGATTGAAAGAATTTAAAGCGCAGGCGCTTGCAAGAGCAAAAGAGTTCGATATCAATTTCATTATGCCAATGTATGAAAAGTTCTACCTCGAAATAATTGAGAAGAGTAAACATGCGGTTCTTTCGCACTAATGATAACAAATAAAATGGCGACTTAATTTCTTAGGTCGCCATTTGTTTTTATTGTGTATGTGTATCAGCTTATTTTACCAAGCGCTTGATGAACAGCAACTCTTCTTTGGTTAAATGTCTCCAACGTCCGCGAGGTAAATCCTTCTTGGTTAAGTTAGCATATACCACTCGGTCAAGTTTTTCAACCTCATAACCCATTTGTTCAAAAATACGACGAACAATACGGTTTTTGCCGCTATGAATCTGGATACCTACTTCCTTTTTGCTTGCTCCTTCAACATAAGCTAAATCATCAGGCTTAATAAATCCATCTTCTAATTCAATACCGACTTCCAATTTTTCAAAATCTTCTTTTCTGAAGCTTTTATTTAAGGTAGCCTGATAAATTTTAGGGATCTGGTTTTTAGGATGAGCCAGTTTCTCTGCTAAGTCACCATCATTCGTTAATAGCAACAAGCCTGTCGTATTTCTATCTAAACGACCAACCGGGTAAATACGTTCTCTCGAAGCCTTTTCTACCAGGTCCATTACTGTTTTACGTTCACGAGGATCGTCAGTGGTAGTGATATAATCTTTGGGTTTGTTTAATAACACATAGGTCATTTTTTCACGACGAAGTAATTGCCCATTGAAATGAACCGTGTCACTCACATGCACTTTATAACCTAATTCAGTTACTACTTGTCCGTTTACCGAAATTTCACCTAATGCAATCAGCTCATCCGCTTTACGACGCGAGCATACACCTGCATTAGCGATATAGCGGTTTAAACGAACCTCATCAAGATTGGCTTTGCTATCTAAATCTTCAGTCTTTTTGCTTGAAGGTTTTCTGTCTCTATAGCCTCTGTCTTTAAATGTTTTAGAAGGATGTTGTTTCTCGTTATAGCCTCGCTCACTAAAATCACGGCTGCGGCCATCACTTTTTCTGCCCTCAAATTTTTTTGGGCCGTATGATTTTCTTTCTTCACCACCTCTTTCGCGGTCTCCACCGAATGATTTTCTCTCATCCGAACGGCCTGCTCCATAAGGTTTACGCTCTCCTCTGTCAGAACCGAATGACTTTCTATCGTCTGAACGTCCCTCTCCGTAAGGTTTGCGTTCTCCTCTGTCTGACCCGAATGATTTTCTATCGTCAGAACGTCCGGCTCCATAAGGTTTACGTTCACCTCTATCTGAACCGAAGGATTTTCTCTCGTCCGAACGACCTGCTCCATAAGGTTTACGCTCTCCTCTGTCTGAGCCGAATGATTTTCTCTCATCCGAACGCCCAGTGCCGTAAGGTTTACGTTCTCCTCTGTCAGATCCGAAGGATTTTCTATCATCAGAACGTCCGGCTCCGTAAGGTTTACGCTCGCCTCTGTCAGAACCGAATGATTTTCTGTCGTCAGAACGTCCTGCTCCATAAGGTTTACGCTCGCCTCTGTCAGAACCGAATGATTTTCTGTCATCCGTACGATCTGAGCCATAAGGCTTGCGATCTCTGTCTCCAAATGTTTTACGTTCATCTCTATCTGAGTAGGATGATCTTCTATCATCGGTACGGCCTGCGCCGTAAGGTTTACGTTCGCCCCTGTCTGATCCGAATGATTTTCTATCGTCGGAACGATTAGGGTTAAAAGAGCTGCGTGCATCAGAGCGACCGGCACCATATGGTTTGCGTTCGCTTCTGTCAGAGCTGTATGGTTTCTTTTCATCACGGCTGGTTCCAGCCGGTCTGCCTGGTCTTCTTGCTGCACCTTCTCCTTGTCCACGTTTAGCGGAAATGTCTTCACGACTTGTCCTTGGTCTTTTCATATTTATAATCTTATAATATATAGTGTTTACAAAATGCTATAATTGTTATTTGCTCATTATCAATGAGTTCATTTTGTAAAACGTCGCAAAGTTACATTTTTAATTTTCAACACTCGGAATAAGTTGATTTTAAATTTTTTCAAAAAAAGTCACCGGTTCAAAAATAGCCTTTACATTTTTTAAACAGCGATTTAGCTTGTTTTTAAGGGGTTGGTAGAACAGGTTGAGAACGTGTTTTTCTTGCAAAAGCTTGTCAGTCAACAAAATAAGCCTTACTTTTGCCCTGAATTTTTGTGGGGGACTGGTGTCAACAACCATCCCAAGTGTTAATCAACTGAAAGGAATTAAGGATTAGGAATGAAGAAACACTTTAGTTTGTGCGCATTGTTGATTGCGTTTTCAGGGACTTTATTTGCGGCCGGAGAGAAGCCCGGCAAAGTGGATGATCCAAACAGTTCGGCTTTAATGAAGCCTTCGGAGTATAAAACTTCACAAAGTTATCTGACATCAGCTCTGACCTTTTCGGGCGAAGCGGTGCCATTTGATAATGATGATGTTTATCAAAAATTCCTCACGAATTTAAATAAACGTATCTCATCAAGTTTTATTGAAAACCTTCAAACCATATCTTTGTCTTGGTTTCCAGTTATTGAGCCAATTTTGGCCAAATATGGAATTCCCGAAGATTTTAAATTTATTCCGGCAATTGAATCAGGCTTCGTAAAAAACGCCCGTTCAGTTTCGGGAGCGGTGGGTTACTGGCAGTTTATGCCTGCAACCGCCAGAGCTTATGGTTTAAGAGTGAGCAAAAAAGTAGACGATCGGAAAAACCTGGAAAAATCTACTATTGCTGCTTGCCGTTATTTGAATGACTTATATGAGCGTTTAGGTTCATGGACCTTGGTGGCTGCTGCCTATAATGTAGGACATAACGCCTTGGAATCAGCAATGGACCGTCAGAACGAAGATGGTTATTTTGATCTGAAGTTGAACAAGGAAACCGGTAACTATGTTTACAAGGTTTTAGTATTCAAGCATATTTTAGAAAATGCGGCCGACTTTGATCCGTATTTCAATTCATCTGTTGTTCGTTATGCTAACCTACAGGATATTAGTAGCATAGGATTGTTAACTTTGGGAGCGCTAAGTGGAATGGGAGCCCAAAGTAATTCGGCTTCGGGTTCGAAAGTTCCTAAGCCAGCGGTCAATCCAATTACTCCTAAGCAATTAGGGTCAAAAAAGAAATTGATAGCCAAAGCCGGCAAGGTATTTAACTGGCTTTAGAAAATATTAACTGGTATGAATGTTGAGCGCCTACCAGTAAGTAAAATATAAATTTCAATATCGATCAATGATTTATTGATCGTATTAAATTTTAAAAACTATGATTAGAAAGCACCTAATTACGTGTGCTTCTGGTGTTATAGTGTTCGCTCTAATCAATTTATTGTTCTTTAATTCTAATTCTGGGTTTTCCATTAACAAGGAGCCCTTGAGCACAACACCAGCAAGTGCAAAGACAACGGCAGTTAAAACAAAAATAGACTTCGCCGGTGAAGAAATTCCGCTTCACGATGTCTTGGTAAAAAAGCGGTTCATCGCTACACTTCGGCAAACTAAACTTTCACTTCGTGAGGTTGGTGACGCCAAAGCAAGAGCGAAACGATGGTTTAAGATCATTGAGCCAATTCTCGCCAAAAACGGGATTCCTCAAGATTTTAAATACATCCCGGTGATCGAGTCAGGCTATGAATTTGGCACTGACGTCTCTTCTAAAGGGGCCGCCGGCTTTTGGCAGTTCATGCCGGCCACAGCAAGAAGCTATGGTTTGGCGGTAGGAAACGGCGTTGATGAACGTTACGATCCTATCAAATCAACAAATGCTGCTTGTCGTTATTTAAAAGATCTCTACAGAGAGTTTGGATCTTGGACGATGGTAGCTGCAGCGTATAACATTGGGTCTACAAAGCTCCAACGACATACGAAGCAACAAAAAGAGGATGACTACTTTAAGTTAAATCTGAATCGGGAAACCTCTGTTTATGTTTACAAATTAATCGCTGTTAAGACAGCCATAAACAGAACTCCAGTGAATGCATTTAGTCAGGAAACTCCAAAGGTTGTAACAGCAGGTTATTCAATTAATTTAAGTAACCTTTACACCTACAGCCCTGAGTTTGTAACTAACATTCTGAAACGATTTGGTTATTCATCCCTGAAAAGTGTGGAACGGAAAGCTGTAAAATAATTACAGCGTTGAAAATTATTAAGCCGGCAGTAAACCAACTGCCGGCTTTTTTTATGCATTTAGAATTGCGCTTTATTAGTTACTTTAGAACATGCAACTGATCAAAAAACTCGGCTACTTTTGCGCTTTCTCTCTGCCTTTATTGTTGCTTGCCGGATATTATTTAGGTACAGGATGGCTGTTTATGCTGCCGATATTTGTGTTTTTCATTGTACCGCTAATTGATATCCTGCTTGGCACAGATACCTCCAATATTGCAGAGCCGCCTTCGGTAGCCGCTGAATTCTATTATTTGTTTCTACTCTACTTTTGGGCGCTGATTCAATCCGTATTACTTATTTGGGCTTGTTATGAAGTAACTTTCGCAAATTGGAATTTGTTCCAGTGGGTCGGGATGGTCTTAGGTATGGGAATTATAACCGGAGGTATAGGAATTACGGTAGCCCATGAACTCGGACATAAGAAATCTGCTGCTGAACGCTTCTTATCGAAAGTACTGCTCTCGGAAGTTTGTTATACCCAGTTTTATATTGAACATAACCGTGGACATCATGTGCATGTGGGTACTCCTTCTGATCCGGCTACCAGCCGTAAGAATGAAAGTTTTTATAGGTTTTGGAAGCGTTCGGTGTTTGAGGGTTTTTCTCACGCCTGGAAAATTGAGAACGAGCGCTTAGCAAAAAAAGGACAAGCAACCTTCAGTTTTTCTAATGAAATGCTTGGTTTAACACTGGCACCATTGGTTTTAGCTGCTGTATTTACGCTTGTATTTAGCCTGATGAGAGCTGACTTTGTTTGGGAGGTGCCGGTTTTCTTTTTTGCTCAAAGTATTTTTGCCTTTAGCTTATTGGAAGGAGTAAATTATATAGAGCATTATGGATTGATGCGCAAGGAACTTGCTCCTAATAAATATGAAAAGGTGAACACCTTGCATAGCTGGAATTCCAGTCAATTGTTAAGTAACTTCTTTTTATTTCAATTGCAGCGACATTCTGATCACCATATTTTTCCTGCAAGAAGATATCAGGTTTTAGATCATCATGACGAAAGTCCACAGTTGCCAACCGGTTATCCGGGGATGTTATTGTTAGCCATGATCCCGCCAATTTGGTTCAGGGTGATGAATAAAAAGCTGGAAGAATGGGAAGGGAAAGTTAAAAGTTAGAAGTACGAAGTACAAAGTAAGAAGTGAAGAGTAAAAAGTAAGAAGTACGAAGTGGAAAAGGTGAAGTACAAATTGAAAAGTACAAAGTACAAAGGGGCCCTCCGTATCTTAAATTTTCAATCCGAAATCCTACCTTGTACTTTGTACTTCTGACTTTGTACTTCTAATTAACGTCTTTGCATTGGTCCGCCTGCCAGGTTAAATCCTCCGAAATTATAATTGATTCCGAAACGGATTACACGGGAGATAGTTTGGTTTTTACTGGTTTGAACAAAGCTCGCGGAGGTGATACGTGCTGCATTACGGGTATTGAACAAGTCATCACCGCTGATGGTAAAGTTTAACTTACGGTTTAAGAAGCTCTTTCTAAGATCCATTCCAGCTGTAAAATAACCTTCGGTATATCCCTGAATAAAGGCTTGCGGGCCGAAATAGCGAATGTTTCCCCCAAAGTTCCAGTTTTGTGGCAGGTTTAAGCGGGCATCCACATTGGCGTTAAATGTCAGACGGTCTCTGTTAAGCTGACTTTGTAAGCGATTTACAAAGTTGTTTTTATTTAAGTTGGCTCCTGCATTTACATTCAGTTTTCCTGCAAATAGCATAATGCTTCCGTTTAACTCAACTCCGTACGCACGATTTTCGCCTATATTTTCATAGAAAGTAAAAGAGGTGTCGCGTTCTCTTACAATGGTGTAGCTGGTAATCATATTGTCAGTTTGGCGATAATAAATAGAGGAACCAATGCTTCCCAACGCAGTAAATCGGTTATAGCCTAATTCAAATGAATTTCCACGTGAAGGTTCAAGGTTTAAGTTGCCGGACTTAATATTCAACTGATCAGCGGTATTAATGTATGGATTGAGCTGGTCCATTGTAGGACGGTTAACACGATTGCTATACGAAAAGCGCAGGCTTTGCACATCGTCCATCTTAAATAAGGTGCTGAAACTTGGGTGCAGTGTTAAAAAAGGTTTGTTGAATCCAATATCACGAGAAATAAGATCTGCATTTAAATGATAGTTTTCTAAACGTAAACCTCCAACAAAGGTGAATTTACCGGTGGTATGGGTAAACTGTGTGTAAACCGAGTTGATCATATCTGTTTTATTGAAATCATTTGCCAGCAGATTGTTTTCCACAAAACCCTCCTCGGCTAAGGTATCGATATTATAACGGTTCTGATCCAGACCAATGTCAGTACTCAAACCTGCTTCAAAGCGACTTTTATTCTTATTAAATGGCCAGTTTAGGTCGGCTTTAAAGTTGATGGTTGAACTGTAATTTTTAGTATAAGCTCTTTGTAAGGTAGTGTCTACTTGAGGGAACGTGAAGAACTGATTGTAGGCACTGTTGTTCTGCATGTTATTTCTAGAGAAATTCAACTCAGTTCTAAGTTCTTTCTGATTCTGAAAGTCGAAACCTCTCATTCTTCCGCCGCCACCAGATCCACCGGGGCCACCCGGCATAGTAATGCCAGCTCTTTGAGCCATTGCCTTCAGACCTTCAGGGTTTTGAATCGTGTTGCGTATTGAATCAGCAAACTTTGGATTTTTGGCCGCCTTGAGCGCAATGGAATCACCAATCTTCATCATTCTATCGAAGTTTTGTTGCTGGCCTTGTGGCATGAAAACATGTCTGTAGCCCACACCAATCTTAGCTGTAAAATTATTGCTGTTCGAATTGTTATCCCTGATGAAGTTTTTATATGGCTGCTGGCTTTCATTCATCAACGTGTTTAGTGATGAATTGATGTTATCGTTGTTACTGCTGGTAACGGCCAGGTTAAAGCTCATGCTGTTGGCCGTGTTAAACCTTAGCGTATTGTTTGAAAAGAAATTATGGTTTTGTGAGTTAACATTCCCTGAACTACTCTGATTCAGGTAGCTAACACCTCCCTGCTCAAAATTTTGGCGGTAAAGCTCACTAGCTGTAGAATTGCTGTAGGGACTGTAATTATAATTGTTAAAGCTGGAGAACTTGCGGTTGAAGTAATTATACCCAAGACGACCGCTATAGCGGTTACGTGTATTGGCATTGGCTCCAACAGTAAAGCTGCTTCCTCTTAATCCTGAACGGTTTTTGGTAACGATGTTAATGATCCCTCCTGAGCCTTCAGCACTGTATTTTGCTGATGGATTAGTTAACACCTCGATCTTTTGAAGGGCGCTGGCCGGGATCATATCTAAAACTTTAGATAGTTCGGTAGGTTCTCCATCCACTAACACCTTAATATCGCTACTTCCACGAACACTAACTTTTCCCTCGGCATCAACCTGAACGGAAGGAATGCGTTGCAGCGCTTCAACTGCCGTTGCACCAGAGTTTTGTAGACTTTCCTCAACGTTGTAGGTTACTCCCTCTGTTCCCACTTGAAAAGGACTGCGGGGAGCAGTTACAGTCACTTCATTAAGTTTGTTTGATGTTTGTTTCAGTTTTAAATCATCGTAATTAACTACAGGCTTCTCTGCTGAAAGAACAATATTACTTATTGTGAGTGTTTCATAACCCACAAAGCTGACGGTGATCTTATAGCTTCCGAAAGGAACTTTCTGAAATAAAAACTCACCACTTTCATTTGAATAAGTACCTTTTGAACCTGCGGTTTCGGTAGCTTTTAATAATGAAACGGTTACAAAATCTAATGGCTGTAGTGTTTTAACATCAATCACTTTTCCGGTAATTTTTCCGGAAGTGGGCGCTTTGTTGCTGCTTTGTGCAAAGGAAAAGGTTGCTGTACTTATAATAATTGCTAAAAGGATTCCCAGGGTCCTTTTCAAAAATGTCAGGTTAAAATTCACGATATGTCGTCTAGATTAGTTTCAAAGATAGATTAATATGAAACGCAGGGGTTTAATGTTGGTCTGCAACAATACGGTTACGGTCGACAAAAGAAGTACAAGGGTAGAAGTACAAAGTACAAAGTACGATTTGGGATCTTAGATTTCAGAAAAGTACAAGGTTAGAAGTACAAAGTACAAGGGATTTAGATTTCGGATTTTAGATTTCAGAAAAGTACAAGGTTAGAAGTACAAAGTACAAGGGATTTAGATTTCGGATTTTAGATTTCAGAAAAGTACAAGGTTAGAAGTACAAAGTACAAAGGGGAGGTAATAAAGTACAAAGTACGAAGGGGAACGTACGAAGTTAAAAGGATGCCCATTTTTAGAAGAGCGAGGGGCCAAACTTCGATCCGAAGTCTTCTTAGATTGTACTTCTAACCTTGTACTTTGTACTTTTTCCTTCGTACTTTATTATCCTTCGTACTTCCATACCGGCTACAGTTTAACTTTGCTTATCTTTGCTGCCTTGATCTTGTACCTTGGTCTTTATGAGTGAGAAATTTACCGATTTGGGTGAGCAGTCTGAAGTTGAAGTGTTTGGCGCCCGTGTTCACAATCTTAAAAACATAGATGTTTCCTTTCCCCGCAACAAACTGGTAGTAATAACTGGTTTAAGTGGTAGCGGAAAATCGTCGTTGGCATTTGATACGATCTATGCTGAAGGACAGCGACGTTACATGGAAACATTCAGTGCTTACTCACGGCAGTTTATGGGAGGTATGGAACGGCCCGATGTGGATAAGGTTTCGGGCTTAAGTCCGGTGATCGCTATTGAACAAAAAACCACTTCAAAGAATCCCCGCTCAACCGTTGGTACCATTACCGAGATCTATGACTTTTTGCGATTGCTTTATGCACGTATTGCGGATGCTTACTCCTACAATACCGGTGAGCTGATGCAGAAAATGTCGGAAGAGCAGATCATCAACAGCATTATGGAGCAATTTGATGGAAAGCCCATCAATATTTTGGCGCCTATTGTAAAAGGACGTAAAGGGCATTACCGCGAACTGTTTGAACAAATTCGTAAACAAGGATATACCAAGGTTAGGGTTGATGGAGAGATACAAGATGTAGCTCCCAAAATGCAACTCGACCGTTACAAGATCCACGATATTGAGGTAGTGATTGACCGCGTGGAGGTTCGTGCCGATAACCGCAAACGCATAGTTGATTCGGTGGCATCAGCCATGAAACAAGCCAAAGGCATTATTAAAATTGCCGATAAGGAAGGAAATGTTTCCCACTTCTCTAAGTTTTTGATGTGCCCAACGACAGGTATTTCTTATGACGAACCTCAACCCAATACATTTTCATTCAATTCACCCTATGGCGCTTGTCCAAAGTGTAGCGGTTTGGGTTATATTTTAGAGATCGATGAGCATTCGGTGATTCCGAATCCGAAGCTGAGCATTATGGAAGGCGGTTTGGCTCCTTTGGGCGAATACCGAGAAACATGGATGTTTCAGATACTGAAAGCCCTGTCGAAGAAATATGATTTCTCACTTTCGGCACCGATTGAAAAATTGAAGCCCGAGATAAAAGATATTATCCTTAACGGAGCGCCTGATATTATCACGGTTCCGGTGAAATATGGCTCTTACAATACCCAAAACTACCAGGTAACGTTCGACGGTTTAGTTAAAACGCTGGAAGAACAACAGGAAAACCGCAAAGAAGATGAAGACGGTGCCGATTTGGAAGGCTTCCGGACATTAAAGGTTTGTCCTGAGTGCCATGGTGCCCGCTTGAAAAGAGAGGCATTGCATTTTAAAATTGCCGACAAGAATATTTTTGAGCTGAGTATCATGGACATTAACACGCTAAAAGCGTGGTTCGAGGATATTGAAAAGCAATTGAGCGAGCGTAAAAATGTAATCGCCAAAGAAATACTGAAGGAAATTCGTGCCCGTATCGGCTTTTTGCTCGATGTAGGTTTATCATACCTCACTTTAGACAGAACTTCCCGCACCCTTTCGGGCGGTGAGGCACAACGTATCCGTTTGGCTACGCAAATTGGTTCACAACTGGTAAACGTGCTGTACATTTTAGATGAACCAAGTATTGGTTTGCACCAGCGCGACAATAACCGTTTGATAGAAGCCTTGAAGAGATTGAGAGATGTGGGTAATACCGTTTTGGTGGTGGAGCATGATAAAGACATGATCGTGGAATCGGATTATGTGATTGATATGGGGCCGGCTGCCGGGGTTCATGGTGGACAGGTGGTGGCACAAGGTGCTCCTGATCAATTGCTGAGTTTCCATACGATAACTACTGATTATATCAATGGAATTAAAGGTATTGAAGTTCCGCAGAAAAGAAGGGAAGGAAACGGGCATGAACTGAAGTTGATGGGAGCCCATGGGAATAACCTGAAAAATGTTTCGGTGTCGTTTCCTTTGGGTAAGTTCATCTGCGTTACCGGGGTTTCGGGCAGTGGGAAATCAACCTTAATTACCGAAACTTTATACCCTATTCTGAACCAATACTTCTTCAACGCTAAGAAGAAACCTTTAGATTATAAAAAGATCGAAGGACTGGAGCATGTCGATAAGGTGATTGAGATCGATCAAACGCCGATTGGCCGTACACCACGTTCCAATCCTTCCACTTATACCGGTGTATTTTCGGATATCCGTAACCTGTTTACACAGCTGCCTGAATCAAAGATACGGGGCTATAAACCCGGACGTTTTTCGTTTAACGTAAAAGGCGGTCGTTGTGAAACTTGCCAGGGTGCCGGGATGAAGGTGATTGAAATGAACTTTTTACCCGACGTGATGGTGAACTGTGAGGAGTGCAACGGCAGGCGCTATAACCGCGAAACATTGGAAGTGCGTTACAAGGGAAAATCGATCAGTGATGTGTTGGATATGAGTGTGGAAGATGCTGTGCCGTTCTTCGAAAATATTCCGGCTATCTACCGTAAAATAAAAACCCTGCTGGATGTTGGCTTGGGTTATATCACACTAGGACAATCGTCGGTAACACTTTCGGGAGGTGAGGCGCAACGTGTGAAACTGGCTACTGAACTTTCTAAAAAAGATACGGGTAAAACCTTTTACATATTGGATGAGCCAACCACCGGTTTGCATTTCGAAGACATCCGCATTTTATTGGGCGTGCTGAACCGACTGGTTGAAAAGGGGAATACTGTATTGGTAATTGAGCATAATTTGGATGTAGTTAAAGTAGCTGATCATGTGATTGATCTTGGTCCGGAAGGAGGAAAGGGAGGCGGAGTAATTGTTTTTGAAGGCACCCCTGAAGGACTTACCAAATGTAAGAAAAGCTTTACCGGTGAGTTTTTGAAGAAGGAAATGAAGTAATGGAATACGGTTGTATTGTTAAACTGAAATAACGAAAAGGGAGCTTTAGGGCTCCTTTTTTTATGGCTATTGGAAACGGTTGTTGGATTGACTATTTGCAGTTTCATGGATAAGTTATCAGCGATCGTTTATTTGCCGATCCTTGTAATACTGAATTACGCGCTCCGTTGTTTATCATGCAAAGTTCTGGTTTACTCTTACAGTTTAGATAACAAGGGTGGATTATTATAGAGAGATCGCACGTATTCGATACGCATTTGATACGGCTTTAACTCGACGTATACTCGACGTATACTCGACGCATACTCGGCGTATACTCGACGCATACTCGACGCATACTCGGCGTATACTCGACGCATACTCGGCGTATACTCGACGCATACTCGACGCATACTCGACGTTGATACGGCGTTGACCCGTCCTGAATAACTTACAGGTTAGTGAATAAATCCTGTTGGAGATCGGGTTAACAATTACAACTACTGAACAGAAAAGTCTATGGTTTTATTTATTTCTGGAAGTAATGCTGTGTAAAATACTTTGGGTAAGGGAGGTTCGTTCCAATCTAAGACTTTTCGATCGATTACTTTTCACGAGTAGTTGTTCTCACAAAGTTCTTCTGCTATTGTTGCCCTCCATCCCGGTTGAACCGGGAGCGGACCGAATATTTCCGATCCCGGTTCAACCGGGATCCAATTCGCCTTCAAACCTTACCGCACAAAGCCGAAACTGGCCAAGGTTCCTTACGGAAATATTGAATGATTTTGCAGTATCAAACTTGTAGCAAATTAGGTTGGGTTTTATTAATAAGGAAAATCATCAGACTTTAGGTTTAATTACAATTCGAAATGATGCTGTGTGAAATATTTTGGGTAAGGGAGGTTCGTTCCAATCTAAGACTTTCGATCGATTACTTTTCACGAGTAGTTGTTCTCACAAAGTTCTTCTGCTATTGTTGCCCTCCATCCCGGTTGAACCGGGAGCGGGACCGAGTGTTCACACTCCCGATTCAACCGGGATCTTATCCGCCTGCAACCATTCCGCACAAGCCGGGATAGGCCAAGCTACCTTATGTGAACACTGAATGAAAGGACATGTTAAAAAAATTAACCTGAGCATCTTCAGAAATTGACCCTTTAAGCAAATTGCCTTTTTTGCATTTTTTGTCCCGTTTTCCTTTTAGCAGGTTCGTATATATTCCGTATTTTGATGTATACACGCAACTTCCTTTATGAAAATTTCAAAAATTAATCATCATCAGCAGGATCGTATTAAAATTGAATTTCCATATAACCAAGAGATCGCGACTTTATT
Organism: Solitalea agri; assembly: GCF_023914155.1. Taxonomy (GTDB): domain Bacteria; phylum Bacteroidota; class Bacteroidia; order Sphingobacteriales; family Sphingobacteriaceae; genus Solitalea; species Solitalea agri. The sequence goes on from NZ_JAMWYS010000032.1 coordinate 114,985, forward strand.
AAAGTCGATACCTGATGCTAAGTGGAGCCGAACGCATAATGCCTGGCATATTCCCTATACTAAAAATGCATATCGTCAACTCCTAAGCCTATTTCCAGAGCTTCGATCTAAAGGAACTGAAGAGCCGTCAACAACACCCATTCAACCTATAAAGCAACCGGCAACCGGTGATATCCATATAACCGTAGTTGGCCGAAAAATCATTCTAAAAATGCCCAGGAATGATGCAGATGTGGCATTTGTTTCACAGTTAAAATACAGCCGATGGAATTCCTTTGGCTTTTACTGGCAGTTGCCCAATTATAAAGGAACGTTGGAAATGCTAAAAGCCTATTTTGGCCCTCGTATCAGTTTCCTGGTTGAAGAAGATCAAACGGAGGCAAATGGTGGATCAAGCATGCTTGCAACAAAGAATGAGGCGTTCATTTTAAAAACTACCACCGGTCGCTTACGCATTATCACCTGTTTTAACGAGGAGGTAACGACTGCCATCAAACAGCTTCCTTTTTACAAATGGGATGGAAAAAATAAATGGTGGACGATCGCTTATTCGGAGCAAAATTTAACCAAATTAAAGCAAGGGCTGCAAGCAGCGGGGTTGAGGATCATTTATAAAGAAGAAGCGACTAACGGCGGTTGTTCCAAATTATCAGCTTCAGCAATAGTTGATTATCGTTTTGCACCGGAAAGCCTTGCGGAGAAACTTACGGAATTGCGATACAGTCCATCTACCATAAAGTCGTATGTGAATTTGTTTGAGGAGTTTATTAATTACTACCGGAATAACGATATTGATCTACTTGACGAAAAGCATATCATTGCCTATTTACGGTACCTGGTTACCGAGCGAAAAGTTAGCTCCTCTTATCAAAACCAGGCCATTAACAGCATTAAATTTTACTATGAACGAGTGTTGGGCGGGCAGCGAAAGTTGTATTTTATAGAACGGCCCATTACAGAAAAAGTGCTTCCGGTGGTGTTAAGTGAGCAGGAAATAAAGTTGCTGTTTGATCACATTACCAATTTGAAACATAAAGCAATGCTGATGCTTGCCTATTCGGCAGGCTTAAGGGTGAGTGAGTTATTGAATCTTAAGGTAGAAGATATTGATTCGGACCGAAACCAGATCAGAATTAAACAAGCAAAAGGCAAGAAAGACCGATATACGCTCTTGTCGGCTAAGGTACTCGTTGTATTACGACAGTATTATTTGGCTTATAAACCTAAGTCGTGGTTGTTTGAAGGGTTCAACCCCGATGGGACACAAGTATCAATGCAATACTCAGCCCGTAGTGCTCAAAAAATATTCAGGGAGGCAGTAAAGAAAGCAGGCATTCGTAAAAAAGTAAGTTTACACACGCTCAGGCATTCATTTGCCACTCATTTATTAGAAAATGGAACTGATTTACGTTATATACAAAGCTTATTGGGGCATGGCAGTAGCAAAACAACCGAGATTTACACGCATATAACCACTAAAGGATTTGACCAGATAAAAAGTCCGTTAGATAATTTAGATATTGAATAAAATAGTTATTTTGGAGGGCTGAAACCGCTGATTTGTTAAGATTGAAAGAGAAGAAATGGTTCAGCCAAATGAAATATATACGCACCTAAGCTTAAACTAAACGCAACGAGGTGCGTATACATACACGTTGTATGCAATTAGAGGAAAGGCTCTTTGGAAAAGACCGCAAGAAAGCAAAGAAAAAAATGGAGTTTGCAATGAGAGCAGCAGCAGCTGCTAGAGAGGCACTCAATTGAAGCGAGTAAAATGCATTTTAGCAAAGCTTAAAGTTGAGTGATCGACTGATTTGTAAAATCAACTCATTGCAAAACGAAAAAGTTTTTAAATTATTGCTTGCTTGCAGCGACTTTTTGCCCATAGGCGGAGATTTTTTAATTTCAGGGGCTCACTTCGCTTATTACCTATAAACGCAATGAGCCTAAAGAATTTCAATTAAAAAAACTAACTGCATACAACAACCGCTAAATGAAATGCCCAGACCTGGCACAAGGCCGACACTCGGCACTTCACTTAGCTTAGCGTTAGGCGCCATTTTGTTAAGTAAAACTACAATGATTGAACAGCAAATCACATTCTCCAAGTGGACATCAATTATTTCTGACACCATTTATCCTTCGATTGATAAAATTGAAACTGAAGGCTACCAATTGAAGGTTTTATTAAGTGATAGTGAAGGATATCAATATATTTTGAATACCAAAGTAGAGGTTTATGAAATAAGCCATGAGGAGCATTTTTTTCATTATTGGGAGCAGTTAAATAAATCAGAGTATAAACTGGGTAATACCTTAGAAATTAAAAATTCAAGCTGGTTAAAGAGATTCTCAACGTTACAGGACGATCCCGACCAATATCTTCACTTAATGATCATATCCGACGATATCGTTTTGCAGTTTATAACTGAAGAATACCCAGTTTTATGGCAAATATCGAAACAATAAAAACGGCGCCTAACACAGCCTTACCGTCAGCGCGGTGAATCTGCAAATTGAAATCAAAACCAAATTAATAACTTGCATCACGGCTGATAATTAAGCGCGTTTTTCTTCGCGCCGAACGGCAAGCCTAAAACGTTAGCTGTAATTGTGTAGTCTAGTCCGACAAATATTTATGAAATTATTGCAAAAGCCTTTTATTATTTATCTGAATTTACCCCTCCTAATGTTGACTGGATGCTATTCATTAGTTAAGCTTTCTGACCATGATGTTACAACCAACGACCCCAAAGCCTTCAAAAATATCTCTAAATTTTCAATCGCTCTGACATCACAAATAGATACTAATGCTATATATAAAGAATGTTGTTCATTGTTCACACTTGAAAGTTCGCTATTTGGGTTTGCCAAGGTGTCGAAACACGAATTTTATAATCGAACGGACGGCTATGTCAACTATTACAGATTTTACGGGAATGGACATTGCAATAGTTTTATGTTAAAAGCAAACCAAAAGAATTTAAACCGGCACGACTTTGACCCAACTAGGACAGGACATAGAGGTGTTTATTACATAGATAAAAAAGGCAACGTAAAAGTTGACCTCTTTACTCAAATCGGAGAACTAAGCAGCTTAAGAAGTAGTTTTGGTATCAGGACTGAAACCTTGACTTTCAACGGAGATACAATATTTCTGAATAGAGGTGATGACAATTATAGTAGCGTCTATATAAAGATGAAAGTTCAAGATGAGATTCAACAAATCAAAGGTTGGTGACATGTCGTACAACCAAACAACTACAGCTAACAAAATGTTTATGCCAGCTTGGGGTTCAGTGTAGGTTTGAAGTTTTGTTTTCTTAATTTCGTTTGGCAACGTGGGACAGTGACGCGCTTCGAAAACCCAAGCCGTCATAAACATTAACGTTAGCAATAATTGTAGGAAGACAGCAAACCGAATGAAGACAATAAGGTTAATTTCAATCATACTTGGTGTATTAATTGCAATAGTAGGATTTGCACTTGGTGTCGGATTTTTAATAGCTTTTTTAAACGATAAGCTAGGCAAACAGTGGATAATATTTGCATTTGTTATTGTACTACTAGCCTTGGTGATAATTCTAAAATATCTAGAAAGGGCTGAGAAAAAAAGAGGCAAGAACGATTCAGATTTATTAAGAATTGGCAAGTTGATTTTCCAAAATCATAAAGAAGAGTTTGACAGCTTTTACAATTTGTATCTACACGACAAAAAGAAATTTTCAGCTCAAAAAGAGTTGCAAGGATTCGATTTGGAAAATCTGAGACCAATTGACGTTTTGTCAATTTTCGGAGAATCCAAAAATCTTGTTCATTTAATAGATTGGAGAGGGGAAGAGGATGAAGACAAAATTGAAACCCATATAGAAGAGAATATTTTAAAAGAAAAACATAATTGGACAAACACGAATAAACTTAGACTTGGTGTTGTAAGTGATGAAAAACAAAGAAACGGTAAATTCATAATCGACTTATTTAAATCGGTCGACAAAGACTTGCAGACAATTAACCAACGAATCATCTTTTTAGATCTTGGGTCTGACGCATATGCTTACATGACCGTTGACTCAAAAACATTTGACGAAATAATAATAAGTTCACCAGACAACTTCCACGGAACTAACAAATTGAGAAAATGAAAACAACTATTGCTAACAAAATGTTTATGCCAGCTTGGGGTGATGTGTAGGTTTGAAGTTTTGTTTTCTTAATTTCGTTTAGCAACGGGGACAGTGACACGCTTCGAAAGCCCAAGCCGTCATAAACATAAACGTTGGCGGTAATGCTAAAAAGCTTCTATGAAAAGACTATCACTTATATTTTATTTTAGCCTTTTAATCTTAACCATTTTCATTTGGCGACTCATTTATTCGGCACGGTTCCTCGACTATGACGACAACTACGGACAGCTAATCTTTGCCTTTACGGTTTCGACCGTTTCAATCATCGCTATTTCTGTATTATGGTTCAGGAATAAATCTTTCATTAAAAAGTCTATTTGGGCGACAATGCTATATTTTTTAACAAGCTCGCCTTTGACTGTTGGACTTGCAATTATTTATTATTCAGACTTATTTGGAGTAACATTAAAAAACTAACCTAAAACCGACAAGATAAGCACTACCGCTAACAGTCGCTTGCCGTAAAGCGCGGCGGACGTGCAATTTTGAACTGAAAACTTAATTAATAATTTTACATCACGGCGGACAAGTCGCAGGTATTTTCACCGCGCCTTCGGCAAGCTGAAACGTTATGGGCTATTATAAATCTACAACCTACAAACAAAAACACATTTTGACTGCAAGACATATGAAAAAAATTAAGTTATGTCTCTTTGTTCTTATTTTGACAACATATTCATCTATTTCATTTGGACAAACAGCAACAAAAGCTGACTCTGTTGAATTTTGCGGTAAGCATTTTATCGCACCAAAGGACTGTGAGACAATTGGAAATATGATTAAGTGTAGCGACTATGTTTTTACTTGGACATATGAGCCTGTTAGTGACCTCCCTCGACATCAGAAAGAATTATTGGCACAAATTGAAAAACCTAAAGAGCAAAATGTTTCAGTCTTAAACACTGACTTAATAGGCTATCTATCAAAGGTTGACACATTCGACAGTTTACTTATAATTGGAAAAGTAAACGGGAAAGGCGTAATAATCAGTTTGTTTGTAAATAAAGCAATTAAATCGACCGCTGACTTACCTGAATTTACTAGACAACTGATAACAATAAAATAAAAGTAAACGAATAATAACAGCCCATAACACGGGTTTTGCGTCAGGCGGGCTGACGTGCAAACCTGAAGTTTTGTGCTTCTAATGAACTTTAGTAATAAATTGAAACTTTGTGCTCTGAAACCCGCCCGAACGCAAAGCCCCAAAACGTTGTGTGCAATTGCCCTAAAAAAATACCGTTGAAAATAGAGAGACAATTAAGCGGACAAGAAATTAAAACTCTTGAGAAAAGAGTAAAGGACATTGGGAAAAGAAAATTTCGATTGATGAAATTTCTCATCTTCTGGACTCTTACCTCTCTAGTCGTTGGGATAGTTGCAAGTTTTTATGTCGACCGCGGACTTTTGATCTTGTTAGTCGTTACTGTTTTAATCTTCATTGCAATTGGACTTTGGACTTACTTGACAGTAAGTTGCCTTTTGACAGAGAATTAAAAGGAATTGAAGACCTTAAAGCAAAAAATCTGGTGACA
>NZ_JAMWYS010000036.1 GCF_023914155.1 Solitalea agri
GAGCGATTGTCTTAGTGTACTTTTGCTTCCTTTCTCATTTTAAATCTAACAATAACAAATCTAAAGGAGCGTAGTCGAAGGCTAGTTGTTAAAACGCTTCGACTGCGCTCAGCGAGACAATAGGACTGTAGTCAAAGGCCTATTCTTTTTCCTCTTCTTCAATCAAGATATCCTGTTGCTCAAAATTGCTGCGAACGAAATTACACCAGTGACAATCTTCTTTACCACAACCCTGAGTAAACTCATGATTCAAGATTTTAGCATAGGTGGATGTTATTTGCTGACGTACAATTTCAATATCATCAGGAGTGATCACTACTTTCTCTTTATGATAATGATTATCACTTATAGGTTCAACAAAATCAAACTCAGTGCTCACCACCTCCCAGTCGTTACTTTTATCACTGTCGACTAATATTTTATAGAAAACCGCCTGACGCCAATAGTCACCACCATTAGGGTGTTTTTCATCGGGTCGTTTAAATTTGTCTTTTGCGTTTTTGTACTTACCGGTTTTATAATCGACAACATTCGCCTGCTTTCCGTTAAACTCGATCTTATCCAAATTACCTTTAATCGGCACATGCCCAACGGTTACATTTTTAATGCTTCGTTCGGTAACAGCCACTTTATTCCAGGTGTTTACGTATTTAAGGTAATACGGTGGAATGATCTTCTTCCCATATTCCATTCTCAACTTAAACTGGTCCTTTGTAAACGACTCTCGGTTGCGATACATGAACCAGGAGAACTGATCAAATAGATAGTTTTCATCTGGGAACTCATCGTTTTCACGCATGCGTATGTACAGTTTGTTCAGCGCCCAGTGAATTGCCAAACCAAAGGTGGCACTCGGACTTTTACCGGCAGGCACACGAATAAGGTTTTGGAAATAAAACCGAAGCGGGCAATCGAGGTAACTACTCAAATGGGTAACACTAAGCGTATATTTTTGAAGCAGTAGATCAAGGTAATTTTTATCAATTAATTCGATCTTAGGTTTATCCTCCTCACTAAACTGGGTGATAATAAACTCGAACATCACATCATCCGAGAGCTGTTTACGCTGGATATTGATGTTGGACTCTTGTCGCATCTCAAATATAAACTGCGAATGCTCCTGCTCTTTCCCCTTTTTATCTTCGGCAGCATACGATACGTATAATGAATGCTTAGCGCGAGTAAGGGCCACATAAAACAACCGGCGGGATTCTTCCAGCTCATTCCCATCGGAAATTTTAGTGGTTATTGTATCGGGGTATTTATAGTTCCGGGTTCCACCGCTTTTTTTGGTAATGTCCCAAATCTTTTTGGTAGCTCCCATCACAAAAACATATTCAAACTCTAAGCCTTTGGAGCCATGCGAAGTCATAAAGTTAACTCCGCGTTCGGCAAACAGCGTTTTATTTAAATCGATGGAAATTCCATTCAACTTCATCAGGTCAATCAGATCAACAAACTGCTGTAAGCTTAAATCTGTTTTCTTCCGATTCTCTTCTTTCAAAAAGTCGAACAAACTGGTAAGCACTTCCATATACCAATTACGTTCTTTCGAATGCATGATGTATTTCAGAATCCCGGCTCTAAGAATGATCTTTTCAAATAATTCCTGCAACGTCAGGTTTTGAGATTCTTTGACCCAAAATTCGAGGTCCTGGCTGAGTTGTTTTATTTCGGTGGAAGTTTGAGCGTCAAAAAGTGTTAATCGTTTTGGATTGGCCAATTCCGATATCCATTTGCGGATTGAAGTTTTCCCAAACACGACCTCTGAATCCTTGTTGTTTATCGAAACGTTTTTCCTGAACACCTCAACGCTGATCTTAGCCGTTTCAATTGGTGGGATATTGAAGAAGTCATAATGCATGATCTCAAACAGGAGCTCATCTCCACTATAAGGTGTATCGATTTCCATTGCCAGGTATCGCAAAATATTGATGATATTCTCAACAAATGGCAGTGTTAAAAGGTCGATCTTACGTTTGGTATTAACCGCTATATTTTTTGCCGAAAGGTATTTGATCAGCTCTTCAACCTGGCTGTGGTTACGATAAATAACGGCAATCTCTTCGGCCGCAACTCCCGATTCGATTAAGTTCACTATTTGATTGGCAATGCCTACAATCTCATGATCGGTATTGGCATATTCAATGATCTCGGGTAAAGTGTTTAATTGTTTAAGTGATGCGTTCGAGGCTATCAGGTGTTTGTCGAGATTTAACGCATTTGTTAACCGTTCACTATTGTTGTTGATCAGCTCGCGAGAAGCATCAAGGATGGCCTGCGTTGAGCGATAATTCTCGGTTAAAACAATTGTCTTTAAATCATTTTTATAGGCAAAAGCAAAATCCAGAATATTGCTCATGTTGGCTCCCTGGAAACGGAAAATCGATTGGTCATCATCGCCCACCACAAAGATGTCCGGCTTTTGCCGATCGCCAATTAACAATTGAATCAGATCATTTTGGGCACCGCTGGTATCCTGATACTCATCAACCAACAGGTATTGAAACTGTTCCTGGTAACGCGCTAAAAGGTTGCTGTCGAATTTAAAGGCATTGAGTACCCAGATAATCATATCGTCGAAATCGTAGCGGTTTCGCGCCCGCATTTTAGCCTGGTATTTTGGGTATTCTGCCAGTGCCGCCCGGAAGGTTTCCATTTTCTTTACTTCATCGGCAATTTTTTCTTCTTTTATATCGCCAGCATTAAACTGTTTGTATTTGCGTTTATAGACAAAGTCTTCCCGGTTAGGCAAGTCTTCAATATAATCATCTATAGCCTTATTAATCGTTTCAGGTTTCCAGTCTTCCTTTTTGATCAAACTGAAAAGATTCTTTAAACGATCGCGCTCAAAGTAAACCTCACCGGTAAATCGTTTTAAAGGATTGTCGTTCCCAATCTCATCAATTAGTTCTTTCAGGAGTTCAGCTTGCTCGAGATCTGAAATAGGGTCGAGGTTAATTTTTCCAAAGTACTCCAGGTTTTCCTGAATCACCTCATTACAAAAAGAGTGGAAAGTATAAATATTAACGCGGTAAGCATCCGGCCCAATAAAATCGACCAAGCGTTTACGCATATTGATAGCACCCGCTTCGGTAAACGTTAAGCACAAAATGTTACGGGCATCGGTATCGGTGTCTGTCAGTATTTTGCCAATACGCGCAGCTAAAATTTGTGTTTTACCTGTTCCCGGTCCAGCCACTACTAAAACAGGTCCGTCGATGGTTTCAACCGCTTCGCGTTGCTTAGCGTTTAATTTGGTGAGTGCTTCGGAAAATTGAGCGGTATAATTGGATGTCATTTGAATGGCTGAAATTTAATGCCCGAAAATATTAATAATTCTGTTGAAAGAGTTGAATGATTTAATTGGTCTTTGCTTGCTTTTTTAGTTCAATCCTCTTTCAACTTATTTCATTGTTTCGTATTATTGAATACATCTTTATTACAATTACCTATTCAACGTTACCTATAACACACTTTTTATTACACATAATATGGAAAACAAAGTTTCATTAAACATCGCCCCGGCTGATTTAACAGCCATTAAAAGCGCCATGCAAGTATTAACTGAAAAACTTGGTCCGCATTTGCTCGAACTAAAAAACAACGAAGCCCGTGAGTTACCTAAAATGGGAGATAAGTCCTTGGCTTTTGTAACCAAGGCTTACGAGTATGCTAAACAACATCCTGAATTTGCTCACTTTTTAGATGTAACCGAGTTTGAAAAAGACACAGTGGCAGTACAAGCACTTAGAGAATTATTAACTCCGCTGGCGCAACTTCACCAAAAATTGGAAGACACCATGTTGCTGGCAGGCAGTGAAGCTTATACGGCGGCATTAACCTATTACGGCTCAGTTAAAGAAGGAAACAAACGTAATGTGCCTAATTCAAAAATAATTTATGATGATTTAAGCTTGCGATTTCCTGGCCGGACAAAAGCGAAGGAGGCTAAAAAAGACCAATAAACAGCTCGTAACTGCTCATTTAACTGGATAAAAGAAATGGTTGCCTGTTAAAGGCAGCCATTTTCATTTTTATTGGCCCGCATTTCATTGTTCCAATGCAAATTTGCTTTTCGCTAAGGCAAAATTGCTTTCACACTAAGCAAAATTGCTTTCCACAAATGCAAAATTGCTTCCGCGCTAAGCAATTTTCCCTTTGCTCAATGGAACGTTTCGTTGTTGAAATCGATTTCTTTGTTTAGCAAAGGCAAATTTGCAATCGTTGAAGGGAACATTGCTATAATGGAAAGGAACATAGACTCATTGTCACACAAAAAATATAAATAAACCCGATCATTTAATCCTAATTTTGAGAGACAAGCTATAAATCATTATGAAGAAGATCTTATTCATTTTTTGTTTAACGGTATTAACAACTATAAATACCAAAGCCCAGGAAGCTCCTAAAATTTATAATCCTAATGCCGATGCCAAGGCCGATATGAAAGCGGCAATTGCCAAAGCAAATAAGGAAGGCAAGCATGTGCTGTTGCAAATTGGAGGTAACTGGTGTAGTTGGTGCATACGCTTTAATAAAATGGTTACCGAGGATAAACAGCTCGATTCGGCTTTAAATGCCAATTATGTGGTTTATCATTTGAATTACAGTAAAGAAAATAAAAATGAAGATGTGTTGGCTACTTTAGGTTATCCGCAACGATTTGGCTTTCCGGTTTTTGTGATTCTCGATGGAAAAGGCAACCGGTTGAACACCCAAAACAGTGCGTATTTAGAACAGGATAAAGGTTACAGTAAAGCAAACGTGCTGGAGTTCTTTAAGCAATGGGGACCTGCGGCGGTTGATCCTAAAACGTATTCAGCAGTAAAGAACTAAATAAAAAGCCGCTTTGTGGTGCTGTTTATGGCTCACAAAGTGGCTTGTTAGGGGCAACTTTATGACGACAACTACATGAAGACAATAGACTTTCGTGACAACATAAATTGCATAAGAGAAACTGCTCCTGGACGGTATCGTATTATTTTGGATTTTGCCACGACTAATATTTTACCTTTTCTAATAAATGATAACTACAATTACATCTGGGTTCATAACCATACAACAGGCAAGGGTTTTGACTGGGAAGAATTTAAGCTGCCCATCAGTGACAATTCAGCAAACATAAAGACCTTAGCAAGGTCATTGACGTTTGACTTTATCTTAACTACGGACGAGTTTAAAAATATCATGACTGACTGGAAAGGAGGAATTGAACTTATTCAAATGAATAATATTCCACCATATTATCTTGACTTAAATAAAGTTAAAGGGAACAAGCGATATGAATTATTAGAGAAAGATTGTGATTACTTATTTGAGGTTGACATTCCATCAGCGACAGACTATGGGACATTAATTAGCTCGAGTAAAGAATATTTACAATCACTACTCGACAATTCAGAAATAAACTGGGATGACTTACCATAGAAAAAACATTGTATAACAGCGCTTAAACGAGGCTTCTTGCCTCCCTGTTCGGGATTTGTAGTCCCGAACTAAATAAATTCGAATTTCAACTCCTAAATAGTTTAGCAGATACTACGCAATGAAACATTTCTTGACAATTTTACTATTAACTTGTTTCTTAAAATCATTTGGACAATTTGCTATTGTCAATGACAATGATGGTTTTTTGAATGTTAGAGCAGATGGACTGTCGAACAGTAAAGTACTTGGCCAGTTAAAAAACGGGCATTTAATTTATTGTTTTGAGAATAAAGGCAATTGGACAAATATTGACTTCACAAGTAAAAACAAAGAGTTGAATGGTTATGTGTACAAAGACAGATATAAATTGATTTCCAATTTTTCATCAATTCCTATTATGACAAAGACTGAAAATAAAGTCGTTCTAAAAAAGGATAGCATGCGAATTACAATAACACAATGCTTGTTTGACAAGAAAAGACACACATTTAAATATGTTAACGGATATCCTGATCAAATTGAATTGATTGACAATAAAAAATATTGGGGTACAGACCAAGCTTTGCCAAAAACACAGTTCGACAAAATTGAAATTAAGGTTGGACAAAAAACTATTTCATTACCTAAATCTGCATTGGAGGGACTTTTCGAACCAAGCATCTATAGTGCAGAGGTAAATTATGACAAAACGAACGACACATTTTATATTCAGACAATGAATAGTGATGGGGCAGGGGGCTATCTAGTACTTTGGCGAATTGAAAAAGGAGTGTATAAAGATAGATTAGTCGCATATGGATTTTAATCAAACTGTTCGGGATTTGAAACTCCGAAAAGAACTAAATAAAAGAAGCCGCTTTGCAACTTGATTCCTTAGTCACAAAGCGGCTTTTTGAATTTTATCCTTCTATTGTGCTTTTATTGTTTGTCCTTGATTGGATGAAGCACCTGCATCATTACCAGTGTTATCATCCGACTTTCTCACCGCCCCACGAAGCATCATTAATTTGTTAAGTAGATCGTACCAAAACGGTGCTCCCAATGAAAGTGCCAGCGCAGTAATTAAATAACCTGTAATGGCTCTTAATGCACACCCAACCTTGCAAAAGAATTGGCCAAACTTTGAGTGAGCGTTTTCACAATTACATATAAACGAACCTTTGCCAATACTTAAAACATTGTTCGTAGAGTCCAAATCTGTTTTTAGCAAGTTGTTAGCCTCGTTAACCAAGGCAGTTGATCGGGCATTGATTATGGAATCGGCTTTTTCGGTTAATGAAGTGTCCAGAACGATCGAATCGCTGGTAACACGTCTGTAAACCTGAAAACTGCTTTGTTGCGATTGTTGATGGAAATTACTTGCCAGCTCCACCATTTTATCACGAGCATCTTTGTCTCTCGATAATTTTTGGGTGATACGTATGCTATCTACATTAAAAGTAACCGCTATCAATAAACCAATGATCATCAGTACCAATTGAACATGGCGTTTGTACCAGCCCGAAGCCCGCTCCATGGTATCGTTGAACCAGGTTTCCAGGTTCGTTCTGAACTTATCCAGCTTATATTCCGAATCATCCAGCAAACCTTTAAAGAATGAAAGCGTTTCAGGGTCAATATCTACTTCAACATAAGTCTCATTTTTTATTTTAAATCGGATTCTACCACTCTCTAATACCTTCCTGATCCGGTCAATAGCGTTTTCTCCATTTTCATTCTCCTTAAGCATATCGATAATGACTTTCGAGAAATTTTGAGGAGTGATATAACCTGGTTTATCATGCCAGGTGTCTTCAGCCAAATATTTGATCAGTGGATGCTTATAGAAAGCATTGGATAGTTTATGCTTATAGCCTTCAATGATTTTGTCTTTTGGTGCTAAAGCAGGAGGCAGGAGTAAAGCCAGGAAGCTTCTCAAACGATCGATATAGCGTGCCCAAAACGATTTATCACGCTGGGTAGTATCGCTCAGCATTCGAATGATTGCGCGTTCCAGGATCTTGGCTCTAAAGCCCAGCCAAGTCGAAATAATCTCTTGTAAAATGGTAGCTAATAAACTATAAAGCAGATAGATGAAAACAAGGCCGATGACCACGTTTAAAACTACAGAACCAAACATGTTTTGATAGGTTTTTTGTCAGACAATAGGATTTAGTTCATCTAAAATACAATAAAGTTTCCAGTCAGCGGTCTACAGTCGCCAGTATGCAGTCCTCAGTCTCCGGTCAGCGTAATGCCATACTGTATTGTGTCATCTTAAAAAAAGCATACAGGTTTTAGCATAATCCTGTTATTTGTTTTCAGATTGCCTACTGCAGACTGCTTACTGCCGACTGAGGACTGCTACAATCCTTGTCCCGATTTAAAGACTGAATTAATCGTTACCGGCAGTTTTCCAGTGGTAGTTAGTTGGCCTAAAACAACTTTTGCAGCAGCCTGTTCGGTATATTTCGATTCTTCGTAGAATACCCACAGTGCGTTGCTTTTTTCAATTGCAGGTATGCCGGCAAGGGTATATGCATTTGCCATCACCGCTACATAAGCTTTTCCGCTTTGGGCAAGATCTGATATCAGATTAATTACCGGTGAATTAAAGTCAAGAACGCTGCGTGGTCGTGGACGGTTGTCATGAATTCCGATGATTACTTTATCAAAATTTTTTAATTGAGCTCTAATATTATCGATGGTTTTCTGATTGGCATCTTTGGCTACCGAAATTGTTGCTGCTGAAGGAAACGTAGCACTTAATGTTTTCTGAAAAATAGTGCTTTCGATTGTTCCGATAGAAAGAATAAGTACCTTTTCGCCATTCTTTACTACACTGTCGGTAGGTTTAATTAACGTAGTGGCTGCTGCTTCAGCTAATTGAGTGTTTAAAACATTCGCCGATTCGGGATTCAGGTCTTGTGTTAAATTAGGTAGATAAACCGGTTGATAATTGTTTAAACCCAACCAATATTTGGCGGCAAGCACTTTCTTGCATCGCTCATTAATGTCCTTTCTGCTAATTTCACCTCTTCTTATCGCTTTTCGAACAGCTTTAATTGATTCGGGCAGATTCTCCACCATTTCCAGCATGTCGTTTCCGGCAATAGTGGCCATTACTGCAGCTTCGCCTTTAGGATGATATTTTACAACGCCTTTCATTCCCATTGCATCGGTAAATACCAATCCCTTAAAGCCAATATTATCTTTTAATAGTGTGGTAACTATAGGTTTTGAAAGGGTGGAAGGTAGATTTTTGGTAGAATCTAAACTGGGTATGTTCATATGAGCAACCATTACGCCACCAATTCCGGCGGCAATCAGTTGCTTAAATGGATACATTTCCAGCGAATCTAAACGCTCTTTGCTGAAGTTTAATTGTGGTAAGTCGTAATGCGAATCGGTTTCGGTATCACCATGTCCAGGGAAATGTTTGGCTGTTGCCAATAATCCACCGTCTTGCATGCCTTTCATAAAAGCAATGCCTTTTTCAGCAACATTGTATTTGTTCTCGCCAAACGACCGGAAATTAATTACAGGGTTTTTAATGTTATTGTTCACATCAACTACCGGAGCAAAATTCATCTGTATTCCCGCTCGTTTAAATTGGGCTGCCATTTGTTTGCCCATTTCATAAATCAGTTCATTGTTTTGGATGGCGCCTAAGGTCATTTGAAATGGGTACGAGACAGTGCTGTCGAGTCGCATAGCCAAGCCCCATTCTCCATCGGTTGTTACCAATGCAGGCACTTTTAAACCTTTCTGTATCCTGTTCAAAAGCAAAGCATTTCTTACAGGGCCACCTTGAAAAGTAATGATTCCCCCGGCTTGGTATTTTTGAATAAGGGCCGTTATCGAATCTTGCTTTTCTTTAGTTTGATTTGAGTAGACGGGGACTATAAATAGTTGAGCGATTCGCTTCTTGCGGCTCATTTTCTTAAAAACCGAATCAGCCCAGTGTGGCTTATTTTCAATAGCATCAATTATACTTTTTTTTTCTGCGGAGGAAACGGTTTGAGCTTCTACGGCTGTAAAAGAAAAAAATAAGGCCAGAATCAGGCTAATGCAAAATCGTTTACTATAAATCATTTTTTATTGGAATGGATATTTATTAGGAACAAATATAAGGCTTGAATGGTAGCAGTTGGCCTTTGAAATGCCGGTAACAGTTATTTTATTGAAGCCAAACATGAAGCGGTTATTTATGCTTTGTGCTGTGTAGTATACAGCGTTTAATGTTGGTGACGTTTTTAATAGTTTCAAAAAGCGTGTTTAAACAGTTAAAAGAGCAATAATAGTTCGAGGCAATGATGGGTATATATTTTGTAAGAGGCTCGTTAAATTGTATGAAACAACTATGAAGAAGAAGCATTGGCTTTTGGCCGGAATGTTATTAATGGCCTCAAATATTTGTTCGGCTCAAGTAAAACCGGATAGCAAAGTGGGTGTATTGCTTGCCTGTGGGGCAGGGACTTTATTTCCAGAGGAGCAAGGTAATAGTTTTAGTAATACGTATGATGCAGGACTCGCCCTAAATATCGTCGCATACTATCGTTATTACTTCTCTAAAAATATAGCTGTTGAACCAGGTTTGGGGTATATGGCTAATGGATGGACTGAAAACTTTGTCATTGGTACAGCAGGAGCAAAGGTGGGATATGAAGTAAAAAACTCTTTCCTGAATATTCCTGTTACTGTACAATATGTGGTTGATAAATTTACCGTGGGTGCTGGTCCTGAAATAAATTATTTGTTCAGAACTAATAGCGATCGATATTCAAAAGATAATTTCAACTCCTTTAGTTACGGGGTGACCGGAGGATTGGATTATAAATTTTCTTATTTCCGAGTAGGGTTTAATTATAAGTTTGGCTTGGCCCAGGTTTATAATACTTCAGCTAACTTATTTGAGAAAAAGGCTCAATGTCAAAGTTTAATGCTATCATTTAGGTATGAGCTATAAATATTGATACAAATAAAAAAACCGGGTAAAAACCCGGTTTTTTTTGTTTAGTTCTTCTCTTGTTCACAAGTTGGGATTTTGTAACAATCAATGTACAAGCCCCAGTTATTTCCAGGATATGCTTTGTCACCACCCCAAGCTGTTTCTTTTGGTTCACAATCTTTCAGCGCTTCAGCATGAGTTAGGATACAGATGCAGTTACAGTTTGCGAATTTTTCGATCGGGAATTTCTCTACCCAGCATCTTACACCACAATCAGGGTGCTCGCTTTTCACTCCCCATTCGGTTTTGTCGAACTGACCAGGAATGGCACCTCCGCGAGTACTAGGAACTTTGTCGCAAGGGCCCACATAAGTGTGGGTGGTTCCCAAGCTCCATCCTTCTTTCGAAACGGAATACTGTACATACAAATAATTCGCATCCCTGAAAACTCTTACGGTGCCGATTAATTTGTCTTCAGGATTGTTTTTTGGATTACCAGCGTAAAGAGGAAACTCTTTAGGCTCAGAACAAGGAAAGATGGTACCCTCTCCTGCAACGTCGTTGTAATTGGAGCAACTGATCGACTTAGGCTTCTGCTTAATATCCTCAGTTGTTTTTGTACAACTGTAAATCCCAGCGGTTAATAGTCCGCCAATAGCCATTAAGGCTACTAAAATTCTCACTTTCATAGAGCGTAAAAAAATTAGATTGATATAAATGAATTAATTAATAACCGTTCAGCTATATCAAATTAAATGACAGTTGTTTTAATGCCAATTAAATCAATGATTTATTAGTTATTTTACTATTTTATGTGTTAAATAATCAGCAGCACAGTATGGTTTTGTCAACAATAGGTTACAATTGCTTTGCGTCTGATGGAATGTGTTTTGTTAGTTTTACTTCCGTAAACTAAAAATGAACCCAATGAAAAAATTATTAATGGCAGTAGTTACTGCCTTTATCGCCTTCTCGGCAAATGCGCAAAAACTCGATTTTGGGATTAAAGGAGGAGTAAACTTTGCCAATGCAAGTGATATTAAATTTACAGGAGGCTTAAACGAATCGTACAAGCAAACTGCGGATGGAGTTACAGGATATCATTTTGGCGTTTGGGCCGAAATAGGGTCTTCATCTATTTCCTTTCAACCGGAGTTATTATACTCGCGTAAAGGCTTTAAAGCAACCGACGAAATTGGTCAAGAATCAAATGTTCAATTAAACTATCTTGATATTCCATTATTGGCCAAGATTAAACCATTGCCTATGCTTCACATAGTTGCAGGTCCTCAAGTTTCAATTAAACTGGCGGATAAAATAACCGGACCCAGTGATTTTACAGATGCATTAAATCAAGAAAGTTTTAAGAATGGCGATTGGGGGGCAATTTTAGGAGCTGGAGTTTCACTTTCAAATTTTCAGATTGATGCCCGTTACGTATGGGGTTTGAGCAAGGTGACAAGCGATAATTTAGAATTTAAGAACCAAATGTTCCAGATCTCACTGGCGTATAAATTGTTTTAATAAGAACGATCTATATTTTTAAAATTTCAATAAAACAGAAACATCCGGGTCTCTCACCTCCCGGATGTTTTCATTTTAACCTATGTTTACGCTCAGAGGTTCTGTTTAGTTTAACTGCAACCTAATGAGTTTCCGCAGTTAAGACATTTATAGCAAGTGCCTGATCTTACGGTAATATGGCCGCATACATTGCATGCCGGTGCATCTGATTGAACACCTCCACTTATATCGAAACTCTTATATTTTACTGTAGTTTCAGCCTTTTGCTGACTTACCAGTTCAGGTGTAACTTGATTGCTAGCATCCGTATTATGGTCGTCATCATGCATCTCCGGATTGCTTAAATGTACATTTTGCTGGGTAATAACATGCACTAAATCGGCGCGATTGAGGTATTCATACCCTAGCAATCGGAAAATGTAGTCTATTATTGAAGTAGCACTTTTAATATTTTCATGCCCTCCAACCATACCCGAAGGCTCGAAGCGGGTGAAGGTAAATTTGTCGACAAATTCTTCTAATGGAACGCCGTATTGTAAACCAATCGAAACGGCAATGGCAAAGCAGTTCATCAGTGATCGGAAGGATGCTCCCTCTTTGTGCATATCAACAAAGATTTCGCCAACTGTTCCATCCTGATATTCTCCTGTTCGCACAAAGACTGTTTGACCGCCAACTTGCGCTTTTTGGGTAAAACCTCTACGTTTATGAGGTAAACGTTTGCGCTCAACTATACTTGATAGTTGACGTTTGAAGATAGTATCTTCTGATTTATTGATAATATGAATAGCTGCCTCCAATACTTGCTCAGGAGATAATTCCTGTATTTTAAGCTCCGCGGCTTTCCCTAAAGCTTCCTCTACTATATCAATTTTAGAATCTTCTTTAGTATCGGATTTTGTAGATAATGGTTGTGATAATTTACAACCATCGCGATACAGGGCATTGGCTTTCAGTCCTAGTTCCCAGCTTAAACGATAACAATCCTTTATTTGCTCTTCGGTAGCTTCATTAGGTAAATTAATGGTTTTGGATATTGCTCCTGATAAAAATGGCTGAGCTGCCGACATCATTCTTATATGGCCATGTGCATGGATATATCGTTTGCCAATATTTCCGCATCTGTTGGCACAATCAAATATTGGGTAATGCTCTTGTTTTAGATAAGGAGCACCTTCAATAGTCATAGTTCCACATACATAGTCATTAGCCTGGACAATCTGATTGTTAGTGAAACCAAGAGATTTTAAGAGGTTAAAAGAAGGATCAGCATATTGTTCAGGTTTAAATCCAAGGCGTTGCAAGCATTCTTCTCCCAATGTCCAAATGTTAAAGGCGAAGCTTATCTCAAAAGCCGAGAGAATTTCTTTATCCAATCGCTCAAGATCAGACGGAGTAAAACCTTTGGCCGCTAATGACTCAAAGTTAATATGTGGTGCGTATTTAATAGAACCTGTACCCTTAGCATAATTAACAATATTTTCTATTTCGTGGGTATTATAACCCAGATTTTTAAGAGCAGCAGGAATTGCCTGGTTAATTATTTTGAAGTAACCACCACCTGAAAGCTTTTTGAATTTTACCAGTGCAAAATCAGGTTCAATGCCGGTCGTGTCGCAATCCATTACCAAGCCAATTGTTCCGGTAGGAGCAATTACGGTAGTTTGAGCATTTCGATATCCATATTTTTCACCTAGTTCTACCGCTTTATCCCAAGCATTGCAAGCAGCTGATAATAAATAATCAGGGCAAAATTTAGGGTCGATTCCAGGAGGGGTAATTTGCAGGTCTTCGTAAGCTTCCACCGTATTGTAGGCAGCATATCGATGGTTGCGCATAACCCGCATCATGTGATTTTTATTCTTTTTAAATTCTTTAAATGGTCCGAGGTGTTGGGCCATTTCTGCCGAAGTAGAGTAGGCCGTACCTGTCATTATTGCTGTAATAGCTCCTCCAATTGCACGGGCCTTCTCACTATCATAAGGAATACCAGCCACCATTAACATTGAGCCCAGATTTGCATAACCAAGGCCCAACGTCCGGTAGTCGTATGAAAGCTTTGCAACCTCTTGTGAAGGGAATTGTGCCATTAATACCGAAATTTCCAGCACAATGGTCCACAAACGGCAAATATGTTCAAACCCTTTTACGTCAAATGTTAACGTATCAGGATTGAAGAAATGTTGAAGATTGATAGACGCAAGGTTACATGCGGTATTATCTAAAAACATGTATTCAGAGCAAGGATTAGACGCGTTAATTCTACCGCCTTCGGGGCATGTATGCCATTCATTTATGGTGGTATCGAATTGTACTCCAGGATCAGCGCAACCCCAAGCCGCATAGGCAATCTTATCCCATAGTTTTTCGGCTTCAATGCTGCCAACAGTTTTGCCGGTTGTTCGCGCTTTTAACTCCCAGTTTTTGCCTTCTTTTAAAGCTTTGAAAAAAGCGTTTGGTATACGTACTGAGTTGTTAGAGTTCTGTCCAGATACAGTTCCATAGGCTTCGCCTTCGTAATCAGAAGAATAACCAGCCGCAATCAATGCTGCTACTTTCTTTTCTTCTTCAACTTTCCAGTCGATAAACCGGACAATTTCCGGGTGATCCAAGTCGAGGCATACCATCTTTGCAGCCCTACGAGTGGTGCCGCCTGATTTTATGGCGCCGGCAGCGCGGTCACCAATTTTTAAAAATGACATTAAACCTGAAGAACTGCCCCCTCCCGATAATTTCTCATACTCACCTCTTAACCTTGAGTAGTTCGTGCCTACTCCTGATCCGTATTTGAAGATACGTGCTTCACGGACCCAAAGGTCCATAATTCCTCCTTCGTTTACCAGATCATCGTCAACTGATAGAATAAAGCAGGCGTGAGGCTGAGGACGTTCGTAAGCGGATGTTGATTTTTTTAGCTCTTCTGTTTCAGGATCAACATAGAAATGTCCCTGAGGCGACCCTGTGATACCGTAGGAAGAGTGCAGTCCGGTGTTAAACCATTGTGGAGAGTTGGGTGCAGCCATTTGTGCTGTAATGGTATACGCCAATTCATCATAAAAAACCTGAGCGTCATTTTCACTTGCAAAGTACCCATACTTAACGCCCCATTCTTTCCAGCAATTAGCCATCCGATGTGCTACTTGTTTAATAGAGTTTTCGGCACCAAGTGTTCCGTCGGCTTGAGGTACACCTGTTCTTCTGAAATATTTTTGTGCTAAAATATCAGTAGCTACTTGCGACCATGATTCAGGAACTTCAACATTATGCATTTCAAAAACAGCATCACCGGCAGGGTTTCTAATTACCGACGAACGCTGCTCATACTTAAACAGGTCGAACGGGTTGGTGTTTGACTGGGTAAAATGTCTTTCAACTTTTAACCCTTTTACGGGAGCTGTGTTCTTTTTCATAGTAATTATTTTGTGTCAAAAATAGGTTGCAATGTTCGCCTTAAAAATGATATTTCTCAGGGCTGCGTAAGCATGAAGTAAAGGGTACTAATAATGTAGTTTGTATTGATCCTGACTAACCTTTAACTAAAACGGATAACTACCTTGCTGTAATCAACTTAAACTGTCTGTTATAACTTATTAAATACCGGAGAGCGATACTTTAAATTTAATAAGCCAACAAAAAAAATAAGCTGTACAGTTTTCCACAGGCTTCAATAAAATTAAGCTGCAGGCGCTGCTAATCTTTATAGCTGGGCTTTAAAATGAAAATGTTTAATGTGGAAAACTTAATAAACAAAAAACGCGATCATTTTTTGACCGCGTTTCTGATTGATAGCAAAAGCTATAGCATACATAGTTTAAGCGAGACTCACCTTAATGGTGTTCGTTCTGCCTTTTTCAGCAATAGGAGTAGAGGCAGTGTTGATGATAACATCACCTTCTGCAACATATCCCTGTTCTTTTAAAATATCATTAACCTCTTTAATGGTTTTATCAGTGGTTTCGAATTTATCGTAATAGAACGCTTTTACACCCCAAATTAAGCCAATGCTGTTCATCAGATCGCGGTTGGCAGTAAATACAAAAGTACGGGCCTTAGGGCGTTGGCTGGCAATTTGATAAGCAGAATATCCCGACCATGACATGGAAATGATTGCCTTGGCTCCTGTTTTTTCCGCTAAGTAAACCGCCGAATTGCATACTGAGTCAGCTAAGAAAGTTTCCGGATGTTCTTCGATTTGAGAGTCGTTATAGTATGGGTACATGCCTTCTTCAATGTTACGGATGATCTTACTCATCGACTCAATAACAATTACCGGATAAGCACCTACCGAGGTTTCATTACTTAACATTACTGCATCTGCACCGTCTAAGACAGAGTTTGCAACGTCATTCGCCTCAGCACGGGTCGGACGAGGGTTGGTTACCATTGAGTCCATCATCTGTGTTGCAATAATTACCGGTTTGGCTAATGCTGTACACTTTTTAACGATTTGCTTTTGTAACAAAGGAACTTCTTCCATTGGCATTTCAACACCCAAGTCGCCACGGGCAACCATTACACCATCGGTAACATCAATGATTGAGTCAATGTTCTCAATGGCTTCCGGTTTCTCTATTTTAGCAATTACTTTAGCGATACTGCCGTTTTGGGCAATAATCTTTTTTAAATCGATGATATCTTGTGCTTCACGAACAAATGATAGTCCGATCCACTCAATGTTATTTTTCAACGCAAAGTCAAGATCTTCACGATCTTTCTCGGTTAAACTTGGTGTACTGGTTTTAGTAAAAGGCAGGTTAACTCCTTTTTTTGATGAAAGCACTCCACTGTAAAGGACTTCTGCTTTAACAGAATCTGCTTTATTGGTTTCTAAGACGCGCATTTGCATTTTTCCGTCATCCAATAAAAACACTTCACCTGGGTTAACATCTTTAGGGAATGGTGTATAAGTAATGTAGATCGAGTTTTTATCACCAATTTTTGGAGTGGTAACAATATTAACGATATCGCCGGTTTCAAATGCTACACCGTTATTCTCCATATCGCCGATACGGATTTTTGGGCCTTGCAAATCTGCCAGGATACCTACATTAAAATTAAACTCTTTATTGATTTCGCGGATTAGGTTGATGGTGAATTGATGTTCTTCGTGTTTGCCGTGGGAGAAGTTAATGCGACAAACATTAAGGCCTGCCTTTATCATTTCCAGCAGTACTTCCTTCTTAGCGGAAGCAGGCCCAAGTGTAGCCACAATCTTGGTTCTGTTATGTAATTCTTTCATATAAGTTTTCGAGTTTGCGGTGGCAAAAATACAATTTGTTTCCGATACTCTATGCGTTAGTGTTAACTATACATAAAGTATTGTTTTTCATAAAATTAAGTTTAGGCCTCAGAGGAGCAGGTTTTCCTTTGATTTCAACTTATTTGCATCAATAAAAAAAGCAGTTTGTGTAATACTGATTTTGTTGATTTTGCTAAGTAGGGTATCTCTTTCGGTCTGATAATTAAGATTATGTATTAAGAGGAAAAAGTCGATTTCCTTGTGCTCAGGGACTAGAAAACCTTCGGTGCCTTTATTAGTAAGTAAAAAGTAATCTTGTTCACTTTCTTCAAAGTATTGGTGGTACTTGGAAAAGTAAATTTCTTCGTTCGTTTTATTCGTTAAGATAATGTCTTCAGTTTTTACTAAATTGAGCGACAGTTCTTTATTGAGAAACCAGCAAAGCCGATAGTCTCTGGTAGGGGCAGAGATTCCGATTAAGGTAAAATCAAAATCAAAGGAAACTTTTAATACTTTTTTATTCAATACGTTAATATACTTAACACAAAGTTATTCAAATGCGCGAATAGATACTGCATCGAAAAAAAGTTTTGAATAGTTCCTGTAATTTACTTTTATTTGCAGAAAATTTTAAAAAAATAACCTTTTAAACACAAAAAATTATGTCAGATATTGCATCAAGAGTAAAAGCGATTATCGTTGAGAAATTGGGTGTTGACGAAAACGAAGTGACACCTGAAGCAAGCTTTACAAATGATTTAGGTGCCGATTCGCTTGATACAGTTGAGCTTATCATGGAATTCGAGAAAGAATTTAACGTGGCTATTCCTGACGAACAAGCTGAGCAAATTGCTACAGTAGGTCAGGCAATTGCTTACCTTGAAAAAAACGTTAAATAAGAAAATTCATCTTAAAAGTATTTAATGCAACTTAAACGTGTTGTTGTAACAGGGCTAGGTGCACTTACACCATTGGGCAATACAGTTCCAGAATACTGGAACGGTTTGATCAATGGTGTGAGTGGCGCAGCCATGATTACCAAATTCGATACCGAAAAGTTTAAGACGAAGTTCGCCTGCGAGGTAAAGAATTTCAATCCGGAAGATTTTATGGACAAGAAGGAGGCCCGCAAGGTGGATCCTTTTGTTCAGTATGCCATTGCTGCTACACACGAAGCTGTTGTTGACTCGGGTGCCAACTTTGAAGAACTCAATACTGACCGTATTGGGGTAATTTGGGGTGCAGGTATCGGTGGCTTGAAAACTTTTCTAGACGAAATTTCATCATTCGCTAAAGGCGACGGAACCCCACGCTACAATCCATTTTTCATCCCTAAGATGATTATTGATATTGCAGCTGGCCATATTTCTATTAAATACGGCTTAAGAGGTCCTAACTTTGCAACTGTTTCGGCTTGTGCTTCTTCTAACAATGCTATCATCGATGCCTTTAACTACATTCGTTTAGGCAAAGCTGATATGTTTATAACCGGTGGTTCTGAAGCGATTATTAACGAAGCCGGTATCGGTGGATTTAATGCAATGCATGCTCTTTCAACCCGTAACGACTCTCCTGAAACTGCTTCTCGTCCGTTCGATCTTGATCGTGATGGATTTGTTGCAGGTGAAGGTGCTGGAGCCATTATTCTGGAAGACCTTGAACATGCTAAGAAACGCGGAGCAAAAATTTATGCCGAGATCGTAGGTGGTGGAATGAGCGCAGACGCAAACCATATTACAGCACCGCATCCTGAGGGATTAGGAGCTCGTAATGTGATGGTTGCTGCCCTTGAAGATGCAGGTATGACTGTTAATGATATTGATTACATTAACGTTCATGGTACTTCAACCCCATTAGGCGATATCAGCGAAACTACTGCTATTGTAAACTTGTTTGGAGAGAATGCCTATAAGTTGAACATCAGTTCAACAAAATCAATGACCGGTCACTTATTAGGTGCTGCAGGAGCTGTTGAAGCTATTGCATCAATAATGGCGGTGGTTAACGATATTGTTCCTCCAACAATTAATCACTTTACCGACGATCCGGATATCGATCCGAAGTTAAATCTTACATTTAATAAGCCGCAGAAACGTGTTATCCGTGCTGCCTTATCAAATACTTTTGGCTTTGGTGGTCACAATACCTCGGTAATTTTCAAGAAATTTGAAGAATAATACCCAAAATATGTTACAGGTTTATATGCATGCTTCTGTATTGCTTAAACCTGTAACTTGTTTTTGTTCCCCTCATATTTATTAAACAATACAAGGAATGCCCGCATTGCGTTTATACAGGCTGTATCTTTCCCGTGAAAGAAATTACGTTAGAGCTTTGAATAATATGCTGGGCTTTATCCCAAATAATTTAACCTTGTATAAATTGGCGTTTCGCCATAAATCAGTAGCTCCACAACTTAAAGAAGGTTTAAAGAACAGCAACGAACGACTGGAGTTTTTAGGTGACGCTGTTTTGGGTGCGGTTGTAGGGGAATTGCTTTTCAAGAAATATCCCTTCAGAGACGAAGGTTTTTTAACAGAAATGCGGTCGAAGATTGTAAACCGAATGCACCTTAACCAGCTTGCGCGAAAAATTGGTATTGGTGATATGATGGATTATGATACCCGAATGATCAATAACCCCGCTAAGCAAGGTTCTTTAATGGGAGATGCTTTTGAGGCCTTGATCGGTGCTATTTATCTTGACAAAGGCTATGCTTTCACCAAGAAGTTTATCCTAAACAGAATTATCAAGGCTCATGTTGATATCGATGCTCTGGAACAAACAGAAACTAATTTTAAGAGCAAACTTATTGAATGGTGTCAGCGTCATGGTAAAGAAGTGCTGTTTGAGTTAATGCCCAATGAAGAAGGAAGTAAGTCTAAATTGTTTACTGTAAAGGTGTTTGTTGACAATGAAGAATGCGGTACAGGACAAGACTTTACTAAGAAAAATGCCGAGAAAATTGCTGCAGAAAGAGCTTGTGAGTTACTTAATATTTAAGTGCTACTGCAAATCTCGAAGATCCTCTTATCAAAAATTCCATTTCATTCTTGCAAATCTAAAATCAAATCATGTTCTTGCGTGTTCTATTGTTTATTAGATATGCGTAAGTTATTAGCTTCTCTGCAATTGGTTGTGGGCTTGTTGGCGTTTGTTGCAGCTATGCTGGTCGTGTTGCCGTTTATCATAGTAGCCTACTTAATCTTTCCAGGAAAAACCGGCAGTGATCTTTCCTTTTTCTTCCTTCGTTTTTGGGCAGCTGTAACCTCTTTTTTTACATTAATATTTTTTAAATCCTACAATAGCTCAAAAGCCCCAACAGATAGAGCCTATGTGTATGTTGTTAACCATGGCTCGTACCTCGATTCATTGGCGGTAGTTTTGGGGATTCATCAGTCGTTTAAACCTTTAGGCAAGATTGAAATGACCAAGATTCCAATCTTTGGGGTTATTTATAAACGTCTGGTTGTTTTAATTGATCGTAGTAGTAAAGAAAGCCGTCAAAAATGTGTTGATGAGCTGAAAGGTGAACTATCGGGGGGAATGTCAATATTGATCTTTCCTGAAGGAACAATGAATAAAACAGAAGCTCCTTTAGCTGAATTTTACGATGGGGCTTTTAGAATTGCAATTGAAACACAAACTCCTATTGCTCCCATTGTTTTGGTGAATTCAAAAAAGTTGTTGCCAAGAACAAATCCGCTGGTCATTAGACCCGGGCTGGTAAAGATTGTTTATGCTGATGTAGTTGAAACAAAAGGATTATGTTTAGATGATCTGCCTCAATTGAAAGAGCAGGTTTTCAAGGAAATGGAACAAATACTGATCGATCATCAGTCCTCTGTCATAAAACTTGTCTGATCTTTCCACTTAACTGGGTTAATAATTTTCAAATACTGATATTCGGGCTGCGATTCACAATCCGGTTGATATGAAGAAAACTGTACAAGTTCACGCGGCCTTGTTTCTTGTTGCATTAATTTATGGCGCCACCTTTACTATTGCCAAGGAAATTATGCCTACTTACATAGCTCCCTATGGGCTAATTGTTATAAGGGTGTGGGGTGCATCTTTGCTATTTATTTTAATGGGGTGGTTTTCAAATTTGCCAGCTGTCAAAATCGAGCGTAAAGATTATAAAGGAATGTTTCTATCAGCACTTACAGGTGTTGGAGCCAATATGTTATTGTTCTTCCAGGGATTGTCGCTCACAACGCCGATAAAAGCCGCTGTAGAAATGGTTTGTACACCACTATTTGTGGCATTACTAGCGTTTTGGGTTTTGAAAGAAAAGGTCACCAGTGTAAAGATAGGTGGCCTGATTTTAGGGCTTTCAGGAGCTGTGCTGATGATTCTATGGCCCAACTTTTCATTAAAGGGTGGGACTGTTTTTGGCGATGTATGTGTTATTATTAACGCTATAATTTATGCTTACTATCTGATTATTGCTAAGCCTCTCATTCTTAAATATCAGGCGGTATCGGTTGTCAAATGGACATTTATTATTGGGGCATTTTTGGTATTTCCATTCGGCATAGGTGACTTACTAAAGGTTGACTGGGCGCATATTCCTTTCAGTATCTGGCTCTCTATAGCTTTTGTAGTGGTATGCACCACTTTTTTAACCTATTTGCTAAACGGATGGGCGTTGAAATATGTAAATTCATCAGTTGTAGGGGCATATATTTATTTACAGCCAGTTTTGGCATCAATTATCGCTATTGGTTTAGGGAAGGATGAATTAACAATACAAAAACTTATTTTTGCCGCTATGATATTTTCAGGAGTTTACCTTGTAAGTGTCAAGCCCAAGGCAGCAATTGCTTAGATTTTCTATCTTTACGCTGCATTTTCGTAAATTCAATTTTAAGGCGAATGATTTCGTCAATAAACATCATTTATATATGTTGAAATCCATGACCGGGTTTGGAATTGCCAGCACAGAAACTGACAAAGCCAAAATTACCGTTGAGATAAAATCATTAAACAGTAAATTTCTCGAACTTACCTTAAAGCTACCTAAATCACATTCCGATAAGGAATTATTGATTCGTAATGATTGTAATAAACTAATTGAGCGTGGCAAGGTAAATCTTACTATTGCTGTTGAATATAATGCAGGTGCCGAACGTAAACCGGTCACTATCAATCAGCAATTATTAAGAGCTTATTATGAACAATTAGAGTTGGGAGCGCAGACCTTAAATGCTAAAACGAATGATTTGTTTGCGTTAGCTTTGCAAATGCCCGAAGTAATTAAGCCGGAAGAGCAAACGGTTGATGAAGATGAGTGGAAAGCAGTTTATTCAACTTTTGAAGCTTCTATTACCGCATTTAACAGTTTTAGGGCTACTGAGGGAGCCGAACTGGAGAAAGATCTTATACAGCGCATTAAGAATATTTTGAGCTTATTAGTACGTGTTGAAACAGCAGAGCCTAATCGAATGCCAGTAGTAAGAGACCGGATTAATAAATACCTGGAAGACGCTGTTGGTGTTGAGAACATCGATCAGAATAGATTGGAGCAGGAATTAGTGTATTATATTGAGAAGTTTGATATCACTGAAGAAAAAGTTCGATTAAAAAGCCATTGCGATTACTTTATTTCAACCCTTAAGGATAAAGACGCCGGAGGTAAAAAGCTTGGGTTTATTAGCCAGGAAATAGGTCGTGAGATCAATACCATGGGCTCCAAAGCTAACGATGCTAATATCCAGAAGATGGTTGTTGAAATGAAGGACGAACTGGAAAAAATAAAAGAACAATTGTTAAACGTATTATAAAATATTGAATATTAGGAGCTGCTCATTGCGGGTTTTTGAAAACCAATAATTCATAATGCTTAACTCGTAATTCGTAATTAATCAAAATGTCAGGTAAACTCATCATATTTTCGGCCCCATCAGGTGCAGGTAAAACTACCATAGTAAAACATTTGCTTACCAAATTTCCTGAACTTCAATTCTCAATTTCGGCGACTACCCGTGATCCAAGAGGAGAGGAGCAGAATGGGAAAGATTATTATTTTATTGGTAAGGATGAGTTTTTGCACCGCGTTGCCAACCATGAATTTGTAGAGTTTGAGGAAGTTTATAATGGAACTATTTATGGAACCCTTCGTTCTGAAATTGAACGGATTTGGGCCGATGGTAACCATGTAATATTTGATGTGGATGTGGTGGGAGGTCTGCGTTTAAAACGTAAATATCCAGAACAGGCGATTGCTATTTTTGTACAACCCCCATCTGTGGATGTATTAAAGGAGCGTTTGGCAGGACGTGGCACTGATAGTGCAGAGAAGCTCGCTGAACGTTATGCAAAAGCTGAAAAGGAATTGGCCTTTGCTCCCCAGTTTGATGTTATCTTAGAAAACTATGAGTTGGAAACGGCGTGCGATGAATCGGAAGTATTCGTTAAGTATTTCCTGAAAGATAAGATGAAGTTCGGTAAACGCGAAGTAAAGTAAATCCCTTAGTTTGTGGTCAGTAGGCCATTGTCTTATAAATCATGAAGATCGGATTGTTTTTCGGGTCGTTTAATCCCATTCATACCGGCCATTTAATTATAGCCAGTTATATGGCTAATTATACAGAGTTGGATAAGGTTTGGCTGGTCGTTTCTCCTCATAACCCACTTAAAGAAGCCACAGGCCTTATTCATGTTCATGATCGATTAGAAATGGCCAAGTTAGCTACTGAGGACGCTGAAAGAATTACGGTTTCTGATGTAGAATTAAAACTCCCACGTCCTTCTTATACTATCGATACTCTTACATATTTGTCGGAGAAATATCCACAGCATGAGTTTTGTCTTATTATGGGGGCTGATAATTTGCGATCTATTAAAAAGTGGAAGAATTACGAAACGTTGTTGAAGTTTTATAAGATCTTTGTTTACCCGAGGCCGGGTTTCGATTTAACTGAGTGGACTCAGCATCCTTCAATTATTGTTACAACTACTCCGCAAATGGAAATATCAGCCACTTTTATACGTAATGCGGTTGCTGGGAATCAGAGTGTACGATATTTTGTATCGGATAAGGTTTTAGATTTCATTGAAAAGAAAGGTCTTTACCGTAAAGCTTCGGAAAAAAAATAAAAAGTATCAGGTCTTTTGCTCTAAAGCTGCGGCACCTGCATCAGTTAGTGAAAGTCCAAAAATCCAGTTCTTTTCTTGCAGCGAGTTTATGTAATTTACCACTTGTAAATCGCCAAATCCATAAATGCTTTCCGTTTCCCAAAATCGATGTAAGAGATCAATCTCCGTACTTACACCATTACTTATAACTTCCAATAAACGGCGTTCAATACGATTTGCTTCATCTTTACTTTCCAACCGTTCTAAATGTGCTTCAAAAACTTTATCAAAGAATTTAAAGGTTGATGGGGCCGATTGCATGTGTTCTCGAATAGCAGCCTTGTTATTGGCCGCATACGCATTCCATACTTTTGAAGCAAACTCAAGATCAGCTTGGTCAAGCGATATTCTGGTTTCAAAAAAATCTTTTAATTGCTGATTATTCGTATTGCCAAAACCACTAAAAAATTCATTCACCGAATTCTGTTGAGGTTGTACCCAATTGATTTTAGTGTTGGAAAGATCTGATTGGTGGAGTCTATGTAAAATGTAAAACATATTGGCTTGGCAAAACAAATCGAATTCAAACCATAGATTTATTTCTTTATACTTTGACGGAGAGGCAATCTTATAAAGCTTTTCCACTACTTGATGCTGGTACTCATCTTCCGGAACCTGGTACGTTTTTGCGATATACGCCTTACGTTGTTCCCAGAACTCATCTTCATTTTTGGCACTCACTGGTCCTTCAATAAGGCATTCACGCCATATCATGACATCACCAACTAAATAGCAACGTTTAAAATTAGGAAGAAGCGCATCACCGTTTAATACATGAAGAACCATTTGAGTTTTAGTAAGCTATGCTAATAGGGATTTGATTGAAATTTATTTAGAGACTTTTAATAATTGTCCTACTGCAATTGAATACGATTCCAGATTATTCCAGGTTACAATATTCTCAACTTTAGCGTTAAATTTTTTTGCGATGCCATAGAGTGTATCGCCTGGTTTAACGCGGTAATGGCCGGCAGGAACCACATCTTCATCAACAGTTTGGTTAGTTTTTGCTGTTATTTTCCCTTCTTCATTAACCGGTTTCTGCTCAAAGTATAATTGTCCTTTACTCTCTCCCGAAGCAATAGGCTCTTTGATTGCAGTCTTATCGTATTTGTAAAGCTCATATCGCTCAATCAGTTCAATTAGCTTAGGAGCATATTGAGGATTGGTGGCATATCCCGCCGTTTTAAGTCCGTTGGCCCAGCTTTGGTAGTCAGTAGGGTCAAGTTTGAACAATGCGGCATAACGCGGACGTTTTAAAAACTCCGAGTGATCATGAAATGAGCCTTCTGCATGTGGGTACTTTCTGAAACATTCATTTGGCCGATCATCGTCTTTATTATAACTCTCGCCCTGCCAGTCGCTGGTGCATTTGATGCCAAAGTGATTATTCGCTTTTAGAGCCAAATCACTATTGCCACTTGCCGACTCGAATATGCCTTGCGCCAAGGTAATACTCGCCGGTACTCCGGTACGACGCATTTCTTCAATAGCAACCTGCTTATACTTATTTATATATTGTTGTGTACTGTTAGATTTTGCATAAGTGGTGGTATTTCCGCTTTTACCAGAAACAGGATTGATTGTCGACACATGCTGACTGTTAGTTCCAGATGCCGATAGATTCTTTTTGGCCGAACAGGCTGTGAAAGAATAAGCTATAATGCAAAGAGTAAAAAATTTCCAGATATTCATTTATTTAACTCGTAAGCGTTGACCGGGTTTAATGATTGCTGTATGCAACGAATTTAATGATTTAAGTTTACTTACTGTAGTTTTGTATTTTTTTGCTACAGTTGATAATGATTCACCTTTTTTAACCTTATGGTATACAGGATTAAATTCTGAAACTACCGGTTGATTATCTGGTTCATTAACGATTGAGGCAGTAACAATTGTTGTGGTACTGTCTGGAATAATTTGTTGAAGAGAATCACAAACTTCAGCATCCCAAGTGTAAAGTTTATTCCGTTGAATACACTTAATCAAGTCGCTGGCATAACGCTTACTCGCCGCATAACCCGAGCGTTGCAGTCCTTTAGCCCAAGCTTTATAGTCACATTGATTAAGTTTAAACAGAAATGCATAGTTTTTTCGACTTGTTAAGAAGTTTGATCGGTCCTGGTAGGCGGCTTCCACACTTTCATATTTTCTGAAATTCCCTTGTCGTTCACCCTCCCATGACTTACCGGCTTTTACACCAAAGTGATTATTGGCCATTCGCGCAAGTTTAGATTTACCTGCACCGCACTCCATAATTGCCTGAGCCAGTGTGATACTTGCCGGTATCCCGGTTTTTCTCATTTCAGCAACGGCCATCTCTCCGTATTTTTCGGCGTATAACTTTTCAGGGTTATTCTGGGCCGAGGCATACGAATATATCAGTAGCAACAAGGCTGCTAAATAAATTCTAATCATTAGTTAGTTTGGTTATTGGTTTGGATTCTGATTCAGTTTATTTAACTATAAAGAACTATTTTTTATTGTTAAAATGCAACTGAATTTCACCCTGATTCTTATATTCACTAAAGCCGCTTGATTTTATCAATTAACTATAACGAATCTTTCCTTAAATTCTTATTTCTTCCTTATGATCATAATTCCATCTCTTATAGGAAGTAAAATATTTTCAACCCGATCATCATTTTGCACCTTTTCGTTAAAGGCCATCACTAGTTTGGTGTCCTTATCGGGGTTTTCATCAATCACTTTGCCGCTCCACAAAACATTGTCCGCTAAAATATAACCTCCGTGCTTTAATTTGTCGAAAACAAGGTCATAGTAATTGCCATTGTTCTTCTTGTCGGCATCGATAAAAATCATATCAAATTCCTCATCAATAGTAGGAATGATCTCAACTGCGTTACCAATCCGATAGTCAATCTTGTTTTGAACCCCAGCCTTTTCAAAAAATGAACGTACAAAAGGCTCCAACTCTTCATTAATATCAAGTGTTGTTAGCAGTCCGTCTTCTTCAAGTCCTTCTGCAAGGCAAATGGCCGAATAACCAGTATAGGTTCCGATCTCCAAAATTCGCTTAGGCTTTATCATTTTACTAAGCATACTTAAGGTACGTCCCTGAAAATGGCCCGAAAGCATCCTTGGTAATAATATTTTAAGGTGAGTCTCACGGTTTAGCAATTGTAATATTGCAGGTTCAATATCAGTATGCGTTTCAACGTAGCTATTTATTTTTTTATTAATAATATCCATTTCTAATATGAGTTGCAGATTACTAGTGATAAGTTGGGTTTTACTCTTTAATTGTACCCGTTAATTCACAACCAATAACCCGAAATTCTTAATTTATTCTGCAGGAACAAAGGTTAACATACTTAGCTTGTCCAATGCAAAATTTTCATTGGCAATATCCAGAATGTCATTGGTAGATACCCGGTCAATTTTGGCAAAGAGTTCTGGTAAACTATCAACCGACCCATAATCAAGTAAACTTTTGGTCATTGCAATAATTACTGAAATACGCGACTCTTCGGCCAGGGCAATTTGTCCTTTAAATCGTTGTTGTGCCTGATGAAGTTGAATGGCACTTAATCCATTTTCACGAAGCTTTTTTAATTCTTTATGTACCAGTTTAACACAGCGAGCAGCTTTCTCATCATCTGTTCCAAAGTAAATAGAAAACATCCCGGTATCACTCATCGGTACAAAACTCGATTCAATAGTGTAACAAGCCCCAAAACGCTCACGAATTTCTAGATTAAGTCTCGAGCTCATTCCTGGTCCTCCCAGCAAATTGTTGACTAGTAACATGCCTGTTTTTTTATCGCTGTTTAAGTTGTATGAGCGGCCCCCAATAATGCAGTGAGTTTGAACACAGTTTTTTTCTTTCTTATCAATTTTAGCAATGTAGCCATTGGCCGCTACACGGGTTTTAACATAGTTATTTTCAGCAATGTCCCCTAAATATTTATCAGTAAGTCTTTGAAGTTTTTTCTCCGATATGTTACCGTAAACACCCAACACAATTTCATGTGTGTTGTAATTGTCTCTTATAAATTGGATAATATCACTTTGTTTAAACGCTTTAATTGATTCGGGCGTTCCTAAGATATTATTGCCAAGTGTATGGTCATGGAAAACGATTTCATCAAATTCATCCTGAATATGTTCTTCTGGTGTGTCTTTATATGAATCTAATTCATCTAACACCACTCCTTTTTCTTTTTCCAATTCCGTTAAAGGAAATATTGAATGAAAGGTAATGTCGGTTAGGAGATCAAGTGCGCGCTCAAAATGCTCATTTAAAAATGAGGCATGAATACAGGTTTGTTCTTTAGTGGTATAGGCATTTAAATCAGCGCCAACAACTTCCAAACGGTTTAAAATTTGGTAAGTATTGCGTTTCTTAGTGCCTTTAAATAATAGATGTTCTATAAAATGAGC
Source organism: Solitalea agri (assembly GCF_023914155.1). Lineage (GTDB taxonomy): Bacteria > Bacteroidota > Bacteroidia > Sphingobacteriales > Sphingobacteriaceae > Solitalea > Solitalea agri. Next base: position 28,668 of record NZ_JAMWYS010000036.1, read on the forward strand.
CAAACCGATAGTTTGGTTAGTTTCATCACGAGATCCTGTATTAATCATCAGGCACATGTGCATAATGCCTGATTCTTGTGCGGGTTTATGTAAAACTCGAATCCCGTTTTTGAGTGTCAGTAAACTATATTCCATTTGAACCGGCAAAGATACTGATTTAGTTGATGTTAGCGTTCCTCTGGATAACTGAATAATAATTGGCTAATTAGCAGTGTTTTTTGTTGTTTATTTTTTAACTTAATAATCTTCAACTGAATCTTATGAACATCAGCTTACATGATAAACGTTTTGAGCCTTACATAAAAGAAGTGGCTATTCAAAATCGAGTTAACGCGATAGCAGAACAGATAAGTGATGATTATAAAGGGAAACGTCCTTTATTCATATCAATGCTCAATGGAGCGTTTTGGTTTACAGCAGATTTGTTGAGAAACATTGTTGGCGAATTTGAGGTGAGCTTTGTGAAATTTAAATCCTACCATGGCACTCAAAGTAGTGGAGAGGTGGTACAAAGTCTGGGTTTGGATATTGATGTGAAAGATAGGGATATTGTTGTGTTAGAAGATATCATTGATACTGGCGGGACCTTGAAGGTGTTTTTGGAAGTGTTGAGCCAGCATAATCCTGGAAGTGTTAAAATTGCCTCGCTGCTTATAAAGCCAGGGGCTTTGAAATATCCTATAAAAGCTGATTACGTAGGGTTCGAAATTCCCAATGATTTTATTGTTGGCTATGGATTGGATTATGATGGATTAGGCAGAAACCTTAGAGATATTTACGTTATAGAAAATAGTTCCGGCAGTTAAGCTGAGGCTGCCGGAACTCCCCATAATTAATACGTCCGTCCAGGACCTTCAAAAGGCAAAATATTTTAAACCTAATTGTTTGCAACTTTATGGAGTGTTATCGTTATCTCCACTTTTCGAACTGAAGAAACAGTAGCTTTTTCTTTCCAAATCAGTTTGCCATCCTCAAATTCAATTTCAGCCTCATATAATTCATTGCCCAGACCATACCTGAATGAATTTTTACTGTCATAACTGATTACAAGTTCGTCTTGTTCACCTCCCGAAGTGAAAATTACCAGATCCTTCTTAAACTCTACTGTGAATTCATTTTCTTCAAAATCAACATTTTCACTTGAGGATGGATCTAATACATCATTCTCATATTCTTTAATATCGACATTTTCAACCGACCACTTTCCTAATAATTTAGTTTGAAGTTCTTTGCCGCTTGCCGGAAGGGGTGGGTCACTGTCTTCTTTTTTACATGAACTAAATTGAAAAAGAACAAATAACAAAATCAATAACCTCATTGATTTTGATGAGAGTAAATCAATAACCATAGTAGAGAGCGTAAAATCTTTACTATAAGTTAAGCAAAAAATAAATAAGAAATTAATTTTCTATCAATTTGTTTTAAGTTTTTTCACTAAAATATATTGATAATTAATTAGTTATATCTTTTCCATTATGATTGTAGTAACGTCCTTCATATTAACCCCATCTTCTACCCACTCTTCGGTAATCCCCCATGTCATTTGATCGCCGTTAAATGTTACCGAACCTTTGGCATGAATTCCATTTTCGTCATCATTAAACTCAAATGTATCATTAGTAGAGCTATAATCTACAGGATAGCTGTAGCTGAATCCTTCATTGGTTATTTTTATTTGGGTCTTGGTAAATTCAACTGTAAAATCACCCGGAGTATAATCATCCATGGTTTCTTCATAAACCAGTTCATTGTTTTCATATGATTTTAAATTGACAGAAAGAACATTCCACTTACCTTGTACTTTTTCTTTAACAGTGGTAGGGCTTGGGTTATCATCTCCGTTATTGCAGGAAGGTGTAATTAAAAAATTAATGGTGAGAAGAAGTAAAAGAACCACTTTGAGCTTTTTACTTGGAGTAGAGAGTGAGAGCATAAGTTGAAGTTTTGATTACTCATAAATATACATTAATAAAGCGATGATTTTAAGTGATTTATAAGTAAAAAGGGATTGCTAATAACTAGCAACCCCTTTGATAAGTTATTTTACTACGAATAAATTATTTTTTGCGTTGTTTGGTTTGAGCGTCGGCCAGTTTAATTGCATTATACAGGTTGACAACTCCGCCAGTAGTAGAAAGATCAGTAAACTTTATCAATTTTTTGTCTTCCGAACCAGGCTCCACCACTTCAAGATTAGGAAGCTTTTCAGCTGATTTAAGAATAATTTCTTTCACTTGTAAAGCAGTTAATTGAGGAAAATAAGAGCGAATAACTGCAGCAATGCCTGCTACAACAGGTGAGGCCATACTGGTTCCACTATTCGACTTGTATTTTGAAAAAGGTACTGTTGAATATATATCAACGCCAGGGGCAAATACATCAACCGAATTTTTACCATAGTTAGAAAAGTTAGCAACCGACTGGCTTCCATTCTTCCATGAAAGAGCACCAACTTCAATCCAATTCGCAGCGCTTTTGCCATCGGCAAAGTTTCGGTTTGGAAAATTTGCCGTTGTGTCATTGTTGTTGGCATCATTTCCTGCAGCATGTATTAAAAGCACATCTTTTGAAGCAGCATACTTAACCGCATCATCCACGGCCTTTTTGTCATAGCTGTACGACTTGCCAAAGCTCATGTTGATAACTCTGGCTCCATTATCAACCGCGTAACGAATAGCATTAGCTACGTCTTTATCACGTTCATCACCGTTAGGTACGGCTCTTACTGCCATAATTTGTACATGGTCGGCAACACCATTCATTCCAATACTGTTGTTTCTTACTGCTGCAATAATTCCGGCAACATGACTTCCGTGTCCGGCATCGGGCCCGGTAACGTCACTATTTCCATAATTGTTATCATTCATGTTTGAAGGATCGTCGCCTACTATTGCTCGTTCATTTGATGCAGTGTTCAATCCGTAATCAAGTTTACCCTTTAAATCATCAATGCCCTCTGTCAGTTTTTCGATCTGATCGTCCATGTCAGTGCAGCCATTTGCTTGTAACATTTCTTTAATATTGGCTGCAAGTTTATTGATCTTTTCATCACCAGTATTCACCTTTTCAAGCGTAGCAATATCCAGTTTGTTAACTTTTAGCTGAGCTTTCAGAACGTCATTGATTTTATTCAATTGCTTAAGGAACCCAGTATAAGTTTCGTAGCGTTCCTTGGTTTCATTAAGTTCTTTATCGTAAGCTTTTTTCAGTTTAAGGTATTCCTGATAGTCAGTTTGTTTTGCCAGCTCAGCAGTAGGGGGAGCATCTTTGTATTTTGCATCCAAAGGCGCATACAAACGGGTAAGCTCCATTGACTCATGATTTATATTTCGTCCATCCTTCCCTCCAATGAAATTCCATCCATAAACATCATCTATATAACCATTCTTGTCATCGTCAATTCCGTTTCCGGCAATTTCCTTTTTGTTTTTCCATAAAACGGCCTTAAGATCTTCATGTGTTGTATCGACCCCTCCATCAATCACTGCTACGATTGTGGTTTGGTACTTCTTACCTTTAAGCAATTCTTTATAGGTTTTTTCGGTACTTACTCCTTGAACGTGATCAACTTTCGGGTCTAAGTTAAACCAATTGTCAGGAGCAGAAGTAAGCGACTGTGCAAATGCTGTCGATCCGGAAAGCAATAGCAATAAGGAAAATGAAAGTTTTTTATTCATGATAACTGAAGTATCTATTTAAAATAGCAATTATTTTAAAATAGTGTATTAATTGTTTGGTTTAGTTTGTCTAAGAAATATAAAAGCAATTATAGGTAATTGTTTAAAATGCTTCGAGCTTGAATTGTAGCAATTCTGTCGTACTAATGTAACTGAATTGAGAGGAAATAGGGTAATGACATTTCAACCAAAGGCTAGTTGCAACTTTCGGGATCATGTTTTTATTAGGAGAAAAAGTTTCTTTATACTACTTCGATACCTGCCAGTTCACTTAGTGTATCAATGGCTTGCTGTATGTTTTGAATATTATCAACAGTAATTGAAAGTGTGTTTTTTCCTTCTTTTAATCTGCTGTTTCGTTGGTGGGTCTGTACGTAATGAAGCACTTTAGTAAAGCTTTCCGATTCGAAATAAGGTGATTGTTGATTGGAAATGAAAAAGCCACGTAAGGTTTTACTCTTAACCATAAGCTTTTCAAAACCGATTTCTTTGGCGAGCCATTGCAGACGCATTGTATTTAATAACTCCTTAACCTGACGAGGTAATGGCCCAAAACGGTCATTTAACTGGGTGGCAAAAGCATTTAGCTGGGTTTCATTTTCAACTCTGCTTAGTTCATTGTACAAGTTATATCGTTCTTGGATACTGCTTACATACTCATCCGGAATTAATAACTCCATGTCAGTATCGATAGTGGTAAAGTTTACAAACGGACGGGGCTTTTCATCTTTAAACAGATCACTGAACTCTTCTTCTTTCAATTCTTGAATGGCTTCGTCCAAAATCTTATGATACATTTCGTATCCGATTTCGGCAATAAAGCCGCTTTGTTCCGAGCCTAATAAATTTCCTGCACCCCGAATGTCCAAATCTCGCATAGCCACATTAAATCCACTGCCTAAATCTGAAAACTCTTCAATTGCACTTAGTCGTTTTCTAGCTTCAGGAGTTAAAACAGATAAAGGTGGACTTAATAAATAGCAGAAAGCCTTTTTGTTTGAGCGACCTACTCGACCTCGCATTTGGTGCAAATCACTTAAGCCGAAATTATGTGCCTGGTTAATTAGAATAGTATTAGCGTTTGAAATATCTAGTCCGGCTTCAATAATAGTTGTAGCAACTAAAACATCAAATCGGCCTTCAATAAATTCTGTCATTACATCTTCCAGGTCATCACCTTCCATTTGTCCGTGACCCACGCAAACTTTTACACCCGGACAAAGTTTACGGATTAAGCCGGCAACATCATGAATATCACTCACTCTATTGTGCACAAAGAAAACCTGACCGCCTCTTTCCACCTCAAACTCCACCGCTTCTTTTATGGTCTTTTCGTTAAATACATGCAGTTCTGTAATAACCGGTTGGCGATTGGGTGGTGGTGTACTGATAATGGACAAATCTCGGGCGCCCATCAATGAAAAATGCAAGGTACGAGGAATAGGAGTGGCTGTTAAGGTCAAGGTGTCGACATTAACCCTCAAAGATTTAAGCTTTTCCTTAACGGTAACTCCAAACTTTTGTTCCTCATCAATTATTAATAAGCCAAGATCTTTGAATTTGATGTCTTTACTTACCAGCCGATGAGTTCCGATAATAATATCCACTTTGCCTTCCTCAAGGTTTTTAAGTGTCTCTTTTATTTGTTTGCTCGATTTAAATCGATTGACATAGTCAATTGTGCATGGGAAGTCTTTTAAGCGCTCACGGAAAGTACGGTAATGTTGCGATGCCAGAATAGTGGTTGGTACCAAAACGGCCACCTGTTTGCTATCGGTAACTGCTTTGAATGCTGCTCTAATAGCCACCTCTGTTTTTCCAAAACCTACATCACCACAAATCAAACGATCCATTGGGTGAGGGGCTTCCATGTCCTTTTTTAAATCAGCAGTGGCTTTTTCCTGATCTGGTGTATCTTCATAAATGAATGAAGCTTCAAGTTCATTTTGAAGATAAGTGTCTGGCATAAAGGCGTATCCTTCTTTAGTTTTACGTTGTGCGTAAAGCTTTATCAGATCACGGGCTACGTCTTTAACTTTTTTTTTAGTGTTTTTTTTTAGTTTATCCCAGGCATCGGTTCCCAGCTTATTTAGTTTAGGCTGAGTTCCTTCTTTACCGGTATATTTTGAAATTCGGTTTAGGGAATTGATATTAACATACAGTAAATCGTTATCAGCATAGATCAATCTAATAGATTCCTGTACCTGACCATTTACTTCAATCTTTTGCAGTCCGGCATATTTTCCAATACCATGATCGATATGGGTGACAAAATCACCTGGTTTTAACTCTCTGAGCTCTTTTAAGGTGATTGATTGTGACTGTGTATAGGTTTTTCGTGCCTTGTATTTGTAGTAGCGATCAAAGATCTGATGATCGGTGTAGCAAGCAACCTTTAGCTCCCGGTCGATAAAACCTTCGTGAATAGAAAGGTGGATAGGAGTGAATGGCGTTTCATCACTTGTAGGCTTGGCCGACTTTTCTTTGGGCAAATCAGCAAAGATGGCATAAAGTCGTTCTATCTGTTTGGCGCTATCGGCAAAAATGAAGTTCTGAATATCTTCAGCAATGTTTTCATTTAAATTATGCTGAAGGAGCGTGAAATCTTTATTGAACGAAGGTTGAGGACGAAGGTCGAAATGAAAGGTTTCAGTTGCCTCGTAAGTGAATTGTTTACCAAATTCTATAACTGAAAAGCGATCGATATTTCGTTTGGTGTCTTTACTTTCCTCGAAAAGATATTTAGGGTCCATCCATTCGGTATGCATGGCCTTTTCATCGTCCGGTAATGCTTTGTAAAGTTCTTTAGCTTTTTTAACACCCTTTTCAATGATCTCGTAGGTAAAGGTGACATCCTTAAACCATAGAACAGAGTTTTCTTCAATATAATCAAGAAATGAAGTGTTGTTGTCGGTCAGTAATTTCGACTGAACATTTGGAACGATTGTGATCCACTCCATTTTTGAAACCGAAAGCTGATCTTCAGGGTCGAATGTTCTTATCGATTCAACTTCATCTCCGAAAAACTCTACCCGATAAGGCAAGTCATGTGAAAAAGAGAAAATGTCAACAATTCCTCCCCGTACTGAATATTGTCCGGCTTCATACACAAAGTCTACGCGTTCAAAAGCGTATTCATGTAAAAACTCATTAATAAATTCAATGCTCAGCTTATCGCCGGTTTTAATATCGAGGGTGTTTTTTTCCAGCGTTTCACGACTGATCACTTTCTCTGCCAAGGCCTCCGGGTAGGTAACCAACATTTTTGAGGCACTGGTTTTCGATTTTATTTCATTTAAAACCTCTGCACGCAACAATACATTTCCGCTATCAGGTTGAATAAACTCAAAAGGTTTACGGTAGGATGCAGGAAATACCAAGCCGTTTTTTCCACTTAAACTTTCGAGATCATTTAAAAAATAAACAGCCTCTTCATAGGTGGGTAAAATAAATACGAACGGTTGTTCAGTTTGGGTGCGTAAAGCATTTGCAATAATTGCATCTGAAGAGCCAATTAGCCCTTTTAAATGAATCCGTTGCTGGCTAAGCTGTAAGTTGGAGGCCAGTTGCTGAACGCGTTGATCGTTCTGGTATAAAGCGAGAATTTCCTGGATAGTTTGCATCACAATGAACGCAAAGATAAGAGAATGTTTTTAACACGAATTAGAGCGAATTAAATGGATTACAGGAATTCTTTTCAATAATGAGCGGTTTTTAACGCTATTTAGGGCCAATTAAACTAATTGCACGAATTCTTTGTAATAATGATTAGTGAGATTAGTTTAATTCGTTTCAATTTGTGTTTCTTTTGAAGAGGTTGAATATTGAAGTAAAGTAGCTTAGATAAGTCGAATTAATAGAATGGTCTTATCACGAAATAGAGCGAATTAAATGGATTACACGAATTCTATATGATAACGAATTTGTGTAATAAGTTAAATTCTTTCAATTAGTGTTTCTTTTTTTGTTCCGTTCTGGCTTTAAATTCATTCCAAAGAGCGGCGTAAGCCTTTGCTGATTTTGACCTTGGAGCAAATGCAGGTAAGGGCGCTCTGAAAACTCCCATTTTTTCTACGTCAGAAGAGTAAGTGATAGCTGTTTTAAGCAGTTGATTGTTATTTTGGTATTCGTCAATGATGTCTTTATGAATGTTTTTTCGCAGATCGACCATTGAAAAGAAGGGAATGATTTTTTTCTTATCCAGATCACTGTCTTCAAAATATTCAGAAACCGTTTCGAAAGCTCTTATTGATAGAGTGGTAGGGATCATCGGTAATAAAATATAATCGGCGGCGGTAAAGATGTTTTCAGATAAGATAGAGAAGCCAGGAGGCGAATCAATGAATACATAATCATAATCTCCATTTAATTCATGCAGTGTATTCTTTAATCGCTTTCTAGACGACTTCATATCGTCGAGGATAATATCCAGGTTGCGGGTGGTGAGATCGGCTGGCAGAATATCCAGTTTTTCGTAGTGTGACGATTTTATGGCTTCTTCAATTTCAGAGTTATTACCCATAAGCTTTTTTATCCCACCTTTTACTTTGGCTTTAATTTGATAATAAAATGTAGTGGAAGCTTGTGGGTCGAGGTCCCATAATAAAGTTTTGTAGCCTTGAAGAGAACAAAGGTAGGCGAGATTTACCGCGGTTGCTGTTTTGCCAACACCTCCTTTTAAATTATAGATAGCAATGGTTTTCATTTAGAAACACTAATTATTACGAATTAAAGAAGCACGAATCATAGTTAATTAATAGAATTGTATTATAAATCCTGATTTACAATTTACAACTTTAAGCGAATTACTTCCTTATATAAACAAGAATTGCACAAATCTTTATCATGATTTGTGCAATTAGTATAATTCGTGAAATTAGTGCTTAACACTCTGGTAAATTCACCGGAATATTAATGGCCAATCCTCCTTCGGCAGTTTCTTTGTATTTGTCGTTCATATCACGAGCGGTATCCCACATCGCATATAGAAGCACTAATTATTACGAATAAAAGCAAATTGCACGAATTAGAACTTAAGTTATCATAATTCGTGCAATTGTTTAATAATTCGTGAAATTAGTGTCTTTAACACTCAGGCAAATTCACCGGTATGTTTATGGTCAATCCTCCTTCGGCAGTTTCTTTGTATTTGTCGTTCATATCACGAGCGGTATCCCACATCGCATATAGAAGCACTAATTATTACGAATAAAAGCAAATTGCACGAATTAGAACTTAAGTTATCATAATTCGTGCAATTGTTTAATAATTCGTGAAATTAGTGTCTTTAACACTCAGGCAAATTCACCGGAATATTAATGGCCAGTCCTCCTTCGGCGGTTTCTTTATATTTATCATTCATATCACGAGCGGTATCCCACATTGATTTAATTACCGCATCTAAGCTTACTTTTGCCGATTTAGGATCGCTTTCTATAGCAATATTGGATGCCGTTATTGCCTTAATTGCACCCATCGAATTGCGTTCAATACATGGAATTTGTACTAAACCTCCAATCGGATCACAGGTTAAACCAAGATGATGCTCCATGGCTATTTCGGCCGCCATTAAAACCTGCTCAGGGCTTCCTCCCAGACACTCGGTTAATCCTGCTGCAGCCATTGCCGATGATACGCCAATTTCGGCCTGACAACCACCCATAGCTGCTGAAATGGTCGCATTTTTTTTGAAAATGGTTCCTATTTCTCCAGCAGTTAAAATAAATCGGACAACTTTCTCTTCATCAAAGCCATCAACAAAGCACCATGCATACATCAGCACCGCCGGAATTACACCAGATGCTCCATTTGTAGGCGCAGTGATGATACGGCCAAACGATGCATTTTCTTCATTAACAGCTAATGCAAAACAGCTGATCCATTTATTGATAGAAGTAAAGCTTTTATCCGAAGCTTTTACAGCACGGATCCATTCGTTCACAGTACCGCAATGTCGGCCTGCTAGCAGTTTCTCATTCATTTCAGAGGCTCTGCGCTTTACATTTAATCCGCCGGGAAGAATGCCGGTTTTGTTCACTCCTCTGAAAATACAATCCTTGATCTCATTCCAGATGTACAAAGCTTGTTGCTTTATTTCTTCTTCAGTACGCCAAGCCTGCTCATTAACCATTACTAAATCGGCAACACGAAGGTTAAGTTTTGCGCAATTTTCTGCTATAGTAATTGCATGGTGACATGGATAAGGGGTAACAACTGCATTTTGCGTAATGGTATTATCGTTTTCAGTGGCCACAAAACCACCTCCCACCGAATAATATTTACGGCTCATCAATTGTCCATTCTCGAATACTGCAATAAACTCTATTCCATTCGCATGAAACGGAAGACTTTTATTGTATTCAAAAATCAGGTCTTTGTTATAATCAAAGGCAATTGAATGAATGCCGCCCAATAAAATGGTTTTAATCGATTTTATGGCCTCTACCTTTTCTGGTATAGTATCAGTATTAATTTGGGTATAATCTTCTCCTACTAGGCCCATTAAAACGGCTACATCAGTTCCATGACCATGGCCTGTTTTGGCCAATGAACCATATAAACGAACAATGATCTGGCTTATGTTTGAAATGGGTTGCAGTTGTTTGGCTTCATTAAGAAAAAGTTCAGCAGCTTTCCATGGTCCCATAGTATGTGAGCTGGAAGGGCCAATACCCACCTTAATGATTTCGAATGCACTTATCGACTCCATCAGAATATTGATTTAGATTTAAATTGGTGGGCGCAATTTAGGATTAATTGCGGGGTTTTGGTATTGATTAAAAACAAAAAAAGCAGCCGAGTGAGCTGCTTTTTCTTTTTTATTTTAAATGGTCTAATAATTTTTATTTAGGACAACAGCTTGGTACCTGTGGGCAAGGACAAGATCCTTCAGTGTATGGATCTGCATCGGCAGTTTTTAAGGTGCCCTGTTGCACATAATTAGAGCCGGTGGCTAAAACGTTTAAAAACTCAAATTTTTCTTTGGTTTCCGTTTTTTCAGCTGTCCCAATGCTGAATATTAAAACCAGTTCTTCTGATCCATCGTCAAATAAGCTTAAAATATCTGCTTTTTTCATTCTTACAGAATTTGGCAGTTCAAATGAATCAATCTTGCGATTTGAAGGGCCAAATTTCTTACGATACTTCTCAATCAATTCTTTTGCTTTTTCTGGATCAATTTTCTTTTTCATGTTACAGTATTTAATTTGTTTTAAGTACAAGGTTTCTTTTGTGCGGTATTAAAATGCAAGCAACTAATAGAAGGGGGCTTATTACAAAAATATTGGCGCATCTGTAGATAAAGTATATAGCTTCTATAAACTCCACATTAAAATTCAAACGTGTGTTCACAAATAGGGATAAATAGATACTAAAAATAGAGTCAATTACTATAGTAAGACAGAGTACGGTTTGGGCATTTAAAAATTTATGTCCTACAGATGTAAAAACTCTTTGATTAATGGTTGAAATCGCCAAAACAAGATTTAAAAAGCTGCAAAGTGCTTTTGCAATGATTATTTCAGTGAAAATAGAAGGGCTGACAATGTATTCGAAAGTAAATGAGCTTAATCCTATTAGGCCAATTATCAATGCTCCATAACTCCCAAATGGAACGGATTTCCATTTATAAACCATAAATAAAATGAATAGAAAAACAGCTAGACTCCCGAGACATTGTGAAGGAATGTTATTTCTTAGTGTAATCCCTAAAATGATATCGATGATTTTATTTAGGCAGAGTAAAAAAATATAATATAAAATAACTTTGTGCTTTGAGTCAGCCCTGTTAAAATACAAGACAGAGCAAAACAAGACAGGAATTAAGTAAATCCCGTACATGTCTATAGATGCTAAATAGTTCATTAGTAAGATGAATAGGGTGCTAATTTAAATAAATTAATTAATACTTATAATTGCTAAATAATATGCATGCAGTATTAATATTATTCATTAAAATAAACTAAAACAATGCAACTTCAACAACTCACATCATATCTAGAACAACTGGCCCCCTTGGCCTATCAGGAAGACTATGACAATGCGGGACTTATTGTAGGTAACCCTCAACAAGAAGTCACTAAAGCCATAATCAGTCTCGACTGCACTGAGGCTGTTGTAGATGAAGCTATTGCGGCCGGAGCTAACCTTATAATTTCACATCATCCTATTGTATTTAAAGGGATGAAACGCTTTAATGGCAATTCATATGTTGAGCGAGTGGTGATGAAAGCTATTAAACATGATATTGCATTGTATGCAATTCATACTAACCTTGATAGTGTGCTGGATGGTGTTAATGCCAAGATCTGTGATAAACTTGGTCTTATTAATCGGTCTATTTTATCTCCCAAACAAGGTAAATTAAAGAAACTGGTTACTTTTTGTCCGATAGTTCAGGCAGGTGATGTTCGTAAAGCATTGTTTTCAGCAGGCGCGGGCCATATAGGCAATTATAGTGAATGCAGCTTTAATTCGGAAGGAACTGGAACTTTTAAAGGTGATAGCTCTACAAATCCATTTGCCGGTGAACCAGAAAAGCTTCATTTAGAAGAAGAGCTGCGAATTGAAACCATATTTCCATCACATTTAGAAGGGAAAGTTATTGCTGCATTGCTTAACGCTCATCCTTATGAGGAAGTAGCTTATGATGTGTATTCCCTAAATAATGCTTTTTCTACGGTAGGCTCCGGGATGGTTGCCGAGTTGGAGGAAGAGATGAATACCCTGGATTTTCTCAGCCAGTTAAAGCAGACTATGGGAGCAGGAGTGGTTAAGTATACGGATATAATAAAAGCAAAGGTAAAGAGAATAGCCGTTTGTGGAGGAGCAGGTGGCTTTTTGCTTAAAGATGCCATCAAAGCAGGGGCAGATGTGTTTGTTACTGCCGATTATAAGTATCATGAATTTTTTGATGCTGAGGGACGAGTAGTAATTGCCGATATCGGGCATTTTGAAAGTGAGCAATTTACATCAGAATTATTGCTTGAAAAATTGTCAGAAAAATTCCCTACCTTTGCCGTTCTGTTAAGCAGGGTAAAAACAAACCCGGTTAACTATCTGTAACAAATCCAAATTTTGTTTCGCATACATGGAAGCAACAGTAGAACAAAAACTTCAAGCCCTTTGGGATTTACAAACCATTCACTCTAAAGTTGATAAAATTCGTACGCTACGTGGTGAGCTTCCAATGGAAGTTAACGACCTGGAAGATGATGTGGCTGGTTTAGAAACCCGTATCAATAAATTGAAACGCGAGTTAGACGATTTAGAAGATACCATCGTAACTCGTAAAAATAATATCAAAGAGTCGCAGACTTTAATTAAAAAGTACGAGAGTCAACAGAATAACGTAAAGAACAACCGTGAGTTTGAGGCGTTAAGTAAAGAGATTGAACTTCAGACACTTGATATTCAGGTGAACGAAAAACGCATTCGTGAGCATCAGGCAGATATTCAAGGTAAGAAAACTGCTTTGGATGGAGCTATTGTTGTGCACGAAGAGCGTAAAAAAGATTTAGGTCTTAAGAAAGAAGAACTAAACACCATTACAGCCGAAACTCAAAAAGAAGAAGATGTTCTTATGGAGAAAGCGGCTCAACAAGAAGTTAAAATTGAGGATCGTCTCTTAACTGCCTACAAGAAATTAAGATCAAATGCTAAAAACGGATTAGCCGTTGTTACCATTTCTCGTGATTCTTGCTCGGGTTGTTTTAATAAAATTCCTCCTCAACGTCAGGCTGATATTCGTCAGCGCAAAAAAATTATCGTTTGCGAACACTGCGGACGTATTATTGTTGACGAAGGCTTTACTTTAGAAGAAGTATCGATCTAAACATTTAGATTTTTTAAATATTGAGAGATGCCCCCGGTTTATCCCGGGGGCGTTTTGTTATAGATTACAGGATAAGAAATTTTACTGTAATTTTTTTATCCTCTACCTTTATCGACTGTCGAATACGCTAGTCTTTTATGAAGAAAGTTTTCCTCCTTTTTCTTTTTTTACTGAGTTTAATTCATCCTGCAAAAGCAAATTTTGACTTTAATGCCAACTGTATTGAGGCATACAAATCAGTATTAGCATTGAAGTTGGATTATGCTAAAACTTTAATTGAAAAGGAAAAAAAAGAACATCCTAATAATGCCATTGTCACTCTTCTTGAGAATTATCACGATTTCTATACCATTTTCACCTCTGAAAGTGAAGCTGATTTCAATCGGTTAAAGTCAAATAAATCAACTCGCTTGCGCCGTATTGAAAAGGAAGATGAACGGTCTCCATATTACCTTTTTTGTCAGGCCGAAATTAATATTCAATGGGCTATCACAAGGGCTCGTTTTGGGGAGTATTACACTGCCGCTTTGGAAATCAACAGGGCTTATGGGTATTTGAAAGATAACCGGGGTAAATTTCCGCAGTTTTGGCCCAACAATAAGGATATGGGCATATTGAATATTGTGATGGGAAATGTTCCTTCAGGTTTGAAATCGGTTTTAAGTACATTCGGAGTGAATGCCGATATCAAAACTGGTGTCAACATGATGGAGCAGGCTTTAATGCAAATGCCAGGATCAGAGTATTCATTTTTTTATGATGAAACGGCCCTATATCTAAGCTATGTTTTAAATGATATTGTTGGAGATGATAATGCTTACGCCAAATCACTTAAATATTTAAAGCCTGTAAGTGATAGTTGTTTGCTGAAAAGCTTTGTACAGGGCTATGTCTGTATGAAAACTGCCCATAATAACGAGGCAATTTCAATTTTTAGCTCCCGTCCTTCCGGAGTAAATTATGCGCCATTTAAACATTTGGAGTATTTGCTTGCAACTGCAAAACTTAATCGAATGGATGATGATGCAGACTTGTTTTTTCAGAAATACCTTACCAATTATAGAGGTGTTTTCAATATTAAGGATTCATATTTGCGAATTGGTTGGAGTAATTTGCTGGATGGAGATTTAAAGAAATATCAGCAAAGTGTAACTTTGGTTAAAACTAAGGGATATGATTACAATGACAAAGACAAGCATGCCTTAAAGGAAGTTGAAGGAGGAGTGCCCGATCTGTATTTATTGGGAGCTCGTTTGTTATACGATGGTGGTTATTATGATCGGGCGTTGAATGTTTTGAAATCAAAAAAGATCACTGATCAAACTACAGAGAAAGACAAATTGGAATATAGTTACCGGATGGGGAGAATTTTTGATGCTTTAAAAGATTACGATAAAGCGATGCATTATTATACCCTAACGGTTGAATCGGGAAGTGGAAAACAATGGTATTTTGCGGCAAACTCTGCATTGAGTTTGGGCAAAATTTATGAGAATCAAAAGAATTACGTAAAAGCAAAACAATACTATAAGCTGTGCATTGACATGAAGGATCATGAGTATAAGAATAGTATTGATGCAAAAGCAAAAGCAGGTTTAAAACGACTGAAATAAGAGTATCAAGTACACCGAATCAATTATGACAATTGAACAAATAAAAGATTTAAGGGATAGAATAGCTTCCCTGAGGAGGCATCTTTGACATCGACAATAAACTGTCGGAAATAGCTAATGAGCAAGAACTAACACTGGGGCCAAGTTTTTGGAATGATCCTAAGGCAGCGGAAAAGATTCTGCATGATATCAAAAGCAAAAAGGTTTGGACGGATGCTTTTGCGGAGGTAAACGCATCTGCCGAAGACACCTATGTGTTATTTGATTTTTATAAAGAAGGTGATGTAACTGAGGTGGAAATGCAGCAACAATTCAATTTAACACTTGATGTGGTCGGAGAATTGGAGTTCAAAAACATGCTTAGTGGAGAAGAGGATCAGATGAATGCGGTGCTTAAGATTAATGCCGGAGCAGGGGGGACTGAAAGTTGTGATTGGGCCGAAATGCTTATGCGTATGTATATTATGTGGGGCGAAAAGCATAAGTACAAGGTAAAAGAAATTGACTATCAGCCTGGTGATGTTGCCGGGATTACTTCATGTACCCTTGAGTTCGAAGGCGATTTTACTTATGGTTATTTAAAAGGTGAGAATGGCGTTCACCGTTTGGTGCGTATTTCACCCTTTGACTCAAATGCGAAAAGGCATACATCGTTTGCATCGGTATATGTTTATCCTTTAGTTGACGATTCAATTAATATTGAAATTAATCCCGCTGATGTGTCCTGGGATACTTTTAGGGCAGGAGGCAAGGGAGGCCAAAATGTAAATAAGGTTGAAACTGCCGTACGTTTAAAGCATGCTCCTTCGGGAATTATTATTGAATGTCAGCAAGAGCGGTCACAGTTGCAAAACAAAGAAAAAGCGCTAAAAATGCTTAAATCGCAATTGTATGAACTCGAATTACGGAAGCAGAATGCGGCAAAAGCTGCTGTTGAAGGCACCAAAAAGAAAATTGAATGGGGTTCACAAATTCGTAACTATGTGTTCCATCCATATAAACTAGTTAAAGATCTGCGAACCGGAACCGAAACTTCCAATGTTCAAGCGGTAATGGATGGGGAGTTGGATGAGTTTATTAAAGCGTATTTAATGGAGTTTTAATTAGAAATGAGATGTGAGATTTGAGATAGGGGATTCATGATATAAGATTATCAAATCTCAATACTCAAATCTCAAATCTATTTTTAATGACTTTCCAAAACTTGTAACAATTCCTCCAACTCTTCTACCTTATCTAAATACCCTAGCTTATTATAGGCACTAATTAAGTTGCGTAAAATCCGTTTTATAATTTCAATATTGGAGCAAGGCTGGTAATACTCATCGCGCTGTTCAATTTTCAATTGTTTTAAGAAAAAGTCAACATCTTTCCGCCCAAAAATAAATCCTTTATTAAAGGGATTAATATAAAATATTACACCATTTGTTGCATCAAAGCCCGGTAGTACTGTTTCATTTTCATCTACGTAAGCTAAAATAAAGTGTTGAGGAAGATTGACGCCGTAAATAGGGATGTCCAGTTTCTGGGCAATCAAAGAGTAAATGATGGCCAGGGAAATTTGGTTCCCTTTTTTGCTTTCAAGAACAAGATTAATATAGGAATTTTGTGGATCCTGGTGGTTTACGGTATTGCCACTAAATCCGTGTATATGAAAGAAGACGTGATTTAGCACCTTAACCTTCTCTAAAGGGCTCATTTCATAACCTAACTGAAGCCATACATCACGTTTTATATCTTCAATCTGATTATGCAGACGTTGTTCATCTAAATCGGGATATTGGTATTTATTAATAGCTAACACGCCAGAAAGCAGATCAAATGCGCCCCCAATGATCCATAGTTCTAATTCTCTTTTTACCTCATCAAACTGAATTTTATGAACAATGTTTTCAATGCGTTCTTGTAAGAGCACATCTAAAGATTGCTGCCAAACATCTTCGAGGTAACCAATAATTTCGGGGCCAAAAGAAACCAGCTTATTTTTAATATGTTCAAAAACTTCCTGATCGGGGTCATCCAGCAATTTTACCAATGATTTTAGCTCATTCTTGTCAATCATAAAAATCTTCTCCTTCTAAAAAATCAGGCAACGTGGGTTAACTGTTGAGTCAGTAGAGTTAATTCTGCTAACCCTAATTGATAATATTATTTTATTTTTAGCCCATGTTTAATAGTACTCCATATACTTCATATATAAAGCACCTTTTTACTGCAAATACCCTTCACGGCACTCATTCTCCGTTTGTTTACGACCTGATCGACAATGTTATATACGATAAATCACCCAAAGATGTTTACACTGAAATAGAAAAACAGCGTAAAAATTTGTTGGACGATGAACGTATAATTACGATTACCGACTTAGGTGCCGGGTCGCATTACAACAATAATAAACAAAAAAAGGTTAAAGTAATTGCTGATAAGGCATTAAAAGCGCCAAAATGGGCTCAACTGATCTATCGATTGGCAACATGGAGACAGCCAAAACAGATACTTGAATTAGGTACCTGTTTTGGTATTACTACTTCATACCTGGCGAAATCAAACGAGAATATCCAGGTGATTTCGGTAGAGGGATGCCCCCAAACAGCTGCAGTGGCTAATCAGTCGCTGTCATCACTACAGATTAAAAATGTAAATGTAGAGATAGGTAACTTTGATGATCTATTGCCTCAGTTGGTTGAAAAAGCTGATCAACTGGATTTTGTTTACGTTGATGGGAATCATCGGAAGGAGGCAACGTTGAATTATTTTCATTCTTGTTTGGAAAAGGCAAACGAGAATAGCTTATTCATCTTTGACGATATTCACTGGTCGAAAGGTATGGAAGAAGCCTGGGAAGAAATTAAGAAACACCCCACTGTTACGTTAACGATTGATTTGTATACAATTGGACTGGTTTTTTTTAGAAAAGGTCAGGTAAAAGAACATTTTAAGATCAAATACTAAACAATTCTTATAACGGTTTTTGTTTCATAGCCATTTCAATTCGTTTTTGTTTTGCTTTAGACGAGTAAAATCGATCAATAAAATTGGGAATAGTGACCCCTAAAGCGATACAAAGAAGTGTTAAAACAAACTCAATCCCAGGTGAAAACATTTGCAAAAGTGCGCTTAGTTTTTGTTCGCTATCATGAGCTTTGGCAAAAGAAAACATACCCATCATCGATGTATATGCCAGTACTCCCGGAACCATAGGGATTACTGGAGGAATTGAAATAACATGCCCAGGTGTGTGTACTTTGTGTACCCAGTAAGTAGCCCAAGTACTTGAAAGCAATGCTCCTGCAAGGGAGGCGATTGGGAGGTTAACAGCAAAATCAAGTCGTAAAATATTTCTTGTTAGTACGGCAATGGAGCCTCCTAAAGCACAAAGCCATAAAGTTCGGAATGGCACATTGAATAAAACTGCAAATCCTGCAGCTGATAAAGCGCCGGCAAAAACAATGACTACTTTATTGTGCGCTGGCGGAGTAAGTTGAGGGGGCTTTATTCCCAGCAATTGCATGGCGACAATCATTCCGAAAGCAATAGAAGTAATACACAATATTGTAACGATCGCCCGTGTGGTACCTATTATTGTGAAATTGCCAATCATATCATCTAGTGAATTAATCATCAAAACACCAGGAACAAGGAATAACACCGCTCCAGCAATGGCATCTTGGGGAGTAGTGGTCCAATTGGTGTAGGAAGTGATGATACCCGCGATAAGTGAGCTTATTAAAGCTGCCACAGCAATAGTTAAATAATTATTGATGTGTTTTTTATGAAGTTCCTGCCTTATAAACAAGCCAGTTGCTGCTGAAAAGGAGGCTATTAGATTTGCTGACCAATCTCCTCCGAATAAAGTAGAAAATCCTCCGCAAGCCAAACCAACCGAAAGGATGATTAACCAGCGTGGGTAAGCGTGTTTTTTATCTGCAATTTGATTAAGCTCTTTTTTATACTGATCAGGTGAGTATCCTTTTTCGAGTGCTTTCCAGGTAAGTCGGCTGATACCGTCAACGGTAGTCATATTAACTCCATGTTCTAATATTTTTTTGAATTTAGTAATGGAATTGGTGCCATCGCTAATGGTCATCATTAGGGTTGTTAAAGTAATATGCATGTGAAGCTTATTGCCAGAAATGCCAAAATGCAGCGCAATGCGTTTTACGTTGCGGTCAATACGATCACTATTTGCACCGCTTTGCATTAATAGCTGTCCAGTTCTTAATAACAGGTCCAGTTTTTTTTCTAAAACAGCTGTTGTTTGTTGAGTTTCAGGATGCATATCAGCTATATTTTGTTGCCTTAGGGAGCTATCAAATTACGGCTAAAAAGGGCACTTTTAAAATCTAAAAAGCTTCATTTAATGATAGATAAAAACCACTACTCTGGGGCTCTCCTTTATTTCTACTTCCGAAGCCGTAATCAACCCGTAATGTTAAGCGGTTACGTTGGTCAAATATATATCTGCCCCCAATGCCAAAATTGGGCTTTATTGTTTCGTTGTTAAAGTTACTATTGCTAAATACTCCGCCTCCACCTATAAAGGCGGCAATTACCCCCCGAGATAATGAGAACAAGCCGGCATCCGGACGCTTAGCAAATGGCCTGTAGCGTAACTCACTTTGAATTGCCAGGTAGTTTTGATCTCGATAGCGGCCCGTATAATAGCCTCGCATCAGCATGTCGTTGCCCAATTGGGGGAGTATAAAAAATGGTTTATCATTTCCTTGTAATGATTGAAAATATCCCTGAGCGGCAATTACTATGTTGGGGTGAATTTGCCAGTATTTACGGGCATCGAGTGTAGTAAGGATAAAGTTGAAATCGCTGGCCAGGGCTTTAAACGAATTTTGGACATAAAGTCTTAAATACGAACCCTTGTGAGGATAATTTACGACATCGCGGTTATCGAATGTCGTTGATAATGTTAAATAAGTAATGTTTCCTCCACTTTTACCTTCCAGGTCGCTAGAGTTATAAATTCCCAGTTCGTCTTTCTCGGAAATGGATTCGTGTGTATACCAAACTCCAGCGCCTACATAAAAGGATTTGGTTACTTCTTTTTCTGCATCTACACTTAATCTGATTTTTTTGTCGTTGATCAGGTCTTTATCCGATTCCTTAGTGTCGTTTCCTACCCCATAAAAGTAACTAGGGAAATCATAGTATCTAAAATCTGTAAGTATATGCCAATCATTATTCTTGGTCCAAAGGTTACCTGTTAAACTCAATTTCGACTGTTTTTTTGTGGTATAGGATCCAATCAAATTAATAGTAGAGTTCCGCTGATTTAGAGATGATTTGTTCAGATAAAATGAGTAAATGCCAGCAAGGCCGAATTCAACTCCGCGCTCTTGCGAAGAACCAAGTACCGGAATAGGTAAAAGACTGTTTTTAAGTTTTGCTGAAATAGTATCAACAGGTTGAGGAGTCTGGGAGAATGCTGTTGAAAGATTAATAGTTAACAATACAAAAACATGCAGAAGAATCTTTCTAAAGGCGGATAAATTCATTGGGTGAAGATAGAAAATACTCTGAAAACGAATAAAATAATCTGAAATGAACTAAAAAGACACCATTAAGAGTGGGCTAAATTGTGAAATTGTTAATAATTATCAACTGGTTGAAATGTTGTAAAATGATGTTTAGTTGTGGTTTTTGTGAGTTTTATTCTTTTATTCAAAATTTAATTTTGAATGTTTCTATGATATCTTATTGCAAATAATTATTATAAAATAGCTGTTGAATTTATAAATAATTAATAAGTATAAAATAATGGTATAGAATTTTAAAATTTTGGCTGTTTTTTTTGTCATAATTCTAATATAAACTGATTATTAATATATCGCAACGAAAAAAATACAAACTGTTTGCTTATGTAGTGAAAACTGTTACTTTGGCAGAGTATAAAATTTAAAAATATGAAAGAGAAGTTTACAAAATTTTTAGTACTCCTTTTTTCACTGGCTACACTTACCACGTATGCCCAGCAAAAAAAGATTACGGGTACTGTAACATCCAAAGCTGATGGATTGCCACTTCCAGCAGTAAGTGTAACCGTTAAAGGAACATCATTGGGTAGCCAAACTGATGTAGACGGTAAGTATTCAATTTCAGTTCCTGAAAATGGAACTTTAATGTTTAGTTATGTTGGTTTCCAGCTTAAAGAGGTTAAGGTTGGTTCAACATCTGTAATTAACATTGCTCTGGAATCAGACGAACGTCAACTAGGAGAAGTTGTTGTAACTGCGTTGGGTATTAATCGTCAAGCTGCATCTTTAGGATATTCAACAGCTAAGATTAAGGCTGAAGATTTAACTCGTGCAAAATCAGCTAGTGTTGTTCAAAGTTTGAATGGTAAAGTTTCGGGCTTGCAAATCAATACTGTAAACAGCGGAGTAAACCCTACTACTCGTATTGTTTTGCGTGGTAATCGTTCGTTAACTGGAAACAATCAGGCTCTTATCGTTTTGGATGGTGTGATTGTACCCTCTAATATTTTGAATACCATCAATCCGGATGATATTGAGAATGTTTCTATTTTGAAGGGCTCCAATGCATCTGCATTGTATGGATCAGAGGCATCGAATGGTGCAATGTTGATTTCAACCAAAAAAGGCACGAAAAATAAGCCTCGCATTACCTATTCTAATGTAAGTACTATTGAGCAAATCAGCTATTTGCCATCAATGCAAGATCGTTTTGGTTCAGGTTCTGCAGAAGGAATTGCTACTTACGATCCAATTGAGAACCAGCAATACGGACCTGCTTTTGATGGAACCTTACGCCCACTTGGTAGAGTTTTAGAAGATGGTTCTATTCAAGAAGTAACCTATAAAAGCCGTATTAAGGAAAAAACAAATTTCTTTGATAATGGCTTGAATATGCAAAACAATATTGCAATGTCGACCGGTAACGAAAACAGTTTGCTTTATTTTTCCTATCAAAATGTTAATGCAAACGGGACAGTTCCTGGAGATCAAGGAAAACGCAATACATTCCGCTTAAACGGTACTAAAGAAGTTATCAAGGATTTAAACTTGAATTTTAATGCAAGTTATGCGCAAAATCGTGCTGATGTACATTCAAATAATGATCGTGATAACTCTGTGTATTGGAATGTCATAAATGCGGCACCTCAAGTTCCTCTTACTTCTTATAAAGATTGGAGAAACGATAAGTTTTCAAATCCAAACGGTTATTATAATGACTATTATTTCAACCCTTATTATAAGATAGATAATTTCAGAACGGACAGTCGTAATGATTTCTTTATCGGTAGTTTTGACTTGAATTACAAGTTAACTCCATGGATGACAGCGATGTATCGTTTAAGTGCATCTGGCAACGACTTCAGTTCAAAAGAATATGGTGATAAATTCACTTATTCAGATTTTGCTAAAGCAGGTACGGCTAAAAAGGATGTTGCGGGTTATGTAACAGATCGCAGTAGCTTTAATAATCAAGTAACTTCGGAGATCTATATAGATCTAAGTAAAAAATTTGGTGATTTCACTACCAGCCTTAAAATAGGTAATCAGGTTCGTCAAAACGCTGCTAAATACTCCGTTGTTGGTGCCTCCGCTTTAGTAAATCCGGGATTGTTTAACGTTTCAAACCGTACTGGAGAATTGGCAGGTTCGGAAAGTAATTATAAATCAAGATCAATCGGCTTACTTGGAAACTTAAACGTTGGATATAAAGATTATTTATTCCTGGAAGTATCAGGACGTAATGATTGGGTTTCTGTTCTTGCTCCTGAAAATAGATCATTCTTCTACCCAGGAGTTAACTTATCCTATGTGTTAACTCAAGGTATTGATGCACTTAAAAATAATAGCGTGCTTACTTATGCAAAAGTACGCGGTGGTTGGTCAAAAACTGGTCAAGTAAACCTTGCTTCAAACGCTTATTCTGATTGGGGTGTTGGGGTTTCAACTCCTACATATGGTGCTTACGCATTATTCCCTACCTATGGTCCACAAGCTGGTTTCCCTTACGGTTCGTTAGCAGGTTATACCATTTCTAATAGAATTGTAAGTAATAATCTTAAGCCTGAGTTTACAACAGGTTATGAGTTAGGTGCTGAGCTAGGTTTTTGGAATGATCGTTTAAACATAGACGCAACTTATTATAAAACAAGTTCTACTAATCAAACAGTTGGCGCAAGTGTATCAAATGCAACAGGATATAGCTCATACTTGTTTAATACAGGTGAGTTAACCAATGAGGGAGTTGAGGCTGATGTTCGTTTAACTCCAATTAAGTTGGATAATGGATTCCGTTGGAACGTTGGATTCAATTATAGCTATAATGAGAATAAAGTAGTATCAATTTCTGATTCTATTAATGAGTTAGCACTTACATCGGGCGGTGATGCTCAGGTTTATGCTATTAAAGGGCAAAGCTTCCCGGTAATTAAGGGTTCTTATTATGAGCGTGACCCTGAAGGTCGTGTAATCGTAGATGCAAAAACTGGTTACCCTGTAAAGGCTGCTGACCAGAAAATTTTTGGTTCATCTAGTCCTAAACACAAACTAGGCGTTACAACATCATTTGAGTACAAAAACTTTACATTAAGTGGTGTATTTGAATATCGCGGTGGTTATGTAATCTCTAACAATATTGGTTCAAACATGGATTTCACAGGAGCTTCAGGTCGTTCCGCATCATTTGATCGTCAACGTTTTGTTTATCCTAATTCAGTTTATAAAGATCCAGCTACAGGAAAATATGTTGAAAATAAGAACATAACAGTTGCAGATGGTGGCGCCGGTTTTTGGGCGAATGCTGCAGTAAATACTTCAGTTGCTGAAAACTATATAACCAGCGGTGCTTACTGGAAGGTTCGTGAGTTGGTATTAAGTTATAACTTCCCTCAATCAGTAATTTCAAAAATGAAGGTTGTGAAGGGAATGTCATTAAGCCTTATTGGTCGTAACTTGTTCACCTGGACTCCAAAATCGAATATGTATACAGATCCTGAGTATAGTTTTACCGATGGAAACGGACAAGGTATCAATACTATTAATCAAACTCCTCCTACTAGAACCTTTGGTGGAAGTTTATCGGTAACATTTTAATTGATTAGGGCTAGAATTTTATGAAAAAGATTAAAACAATTATACTTTCTGCAGCAGCTATCTCATTGATGGTAAGCTGTAAGGATTACTTGGATATTAACGATAATCCAAATCAGGCATTAAATGCAACTCCTCAAAGTATTTTAGCAGGAGCTTTATCCACTACTGCTAATAATATCTATAACACAGCAAATAGTTATGGTGCTTGGACGGTAGGTTATTGGGGTAAATCAGGTGATGTTAACGGTTATGCGCCTGAGCGTACCTATAATTATACTACATCTTTTTATCAGGGACTTTGGGCTGATATTTATGATAATTTGAATGATTATAAGGCTGTTGAAAATGCAGCAAATAAAGCTGGATTAAGCAACCATGAGGCTATTGCCTTAATTATGGAAGCTTATAATTTTCAGGCATTAATAGATCAGTATGGAGATGTTCCTTATAATGATGCATTTAAAGGTGCAGATGTTTTAACTCCGAAATATGATAAAGCGGAGGATGTTTATAAAACATTGATTGCTAATTTGACAAAAGCAGTTGATTTAATTAAAAATAACCCAAGTGCAACGGTTCCTAAGACAGAAGATATTATGTTTTATGACGCCGGATTAAAAATGAGTGATTTAACAAAATGGGTAAAGTTCGCTAATACATTGAAACTACGTATGTTAATGCGTATTTCAGGTGTTCCGTCACTTGCTTCATTTGCTTCTTCTGAAATTGGAAAAATGGGTTCAGTAGAAGGTACTTACTTGTCTACAGATGCGTTAGTTAATCCTGGTTATATCCAATCTGCAAGTAAACAAAATCCCTTCTGGAACCGTTATAATCAAACACCAACCGGTACAACTTCAACAGAGGCCACTTATGTACGTCCTACAAGTTATGCTATCGACCAATACGAACTTAACAATGATCCTCGTATTGCAAAGTTTTATAATAAAGCAGGTAATAATTATGTGGGTGTGGTTTTAGGAGGAGATCCGCTTCCTGCTTCAGGAGCATCATCTTCATTTGGACCGGGTATATTTAAAGGTTATAATGCATCATCGGTGATCATGTTAGCTGCTGAAAGTAATTTCTTGCAAGCAGAGGCAATATCTCGCGGTTATCTAACGGGCGATGCAAAAGATAAATATACTAAGGGTATCCAGGCATCATTCCTTTACTTGGGATTAACTTTAGCTGATGCGAATGGTTATATTACTGCTAATGCAGGTAATCCTCAAGTTGATTTTGCTGCCGCTGCAAATCCAATTGAGATTATTATTTATCAAAAGTACCTGGCATTAAATTCCTTGGAAAGTAATGAAGCTCTGTCTGAATATCGTCGTACCGGGTTCCCTGCCGATGTTCCTCTTTCTGTAGACCCATTACGTGTTGGTAGTGGTATCCCAACTCGCTTATTGTATCCTTTGTCTGAAATTTCTACTAACTCAGCAAACGTTCCAAAAGCAACTCAATGGAATAAGATATTCTGGGATGTTAATTAATCTGTAATCTTTAATAAAACTGACAAATGAAAAAAAATATAAAATTATTGACTCTAGGCATCTTGGGGATTATGAGTATGAGTTCATGCTTAAAGGATGATGATCATTATGTTGATTTTGCATCTCAACCTGCTTTAGCTGAATTTCAATTAGGTGAAAAAACCACTGCTGTATTTGAAGCTAAACCTGAGCCACAGAAATATAATCTGATGGTTAATATTGCTGCCGTAGCTCCTTTAAATAAAGCAGTGACATTAACCCTTGAATATGCACCGGATTCACTGATAAGTTATAATAAGGTACATAAAACTACTTTTGCAATGCTTCCAGAGGCGGCTTATTCAATTCCAAGTTTAACAGTTAATATTCCTGCGGGAGAACGTTTGGTAGGCTTACCAATTACTGTGAATGCTGGAGTTATTGACTTAAGCAAATCATATGCATTGCCATTTAGAATTAAATCTGCAACAGGAGTAAACGTAAGTGGTAACTTTAATACCCTTATTGTTGCAATTGCAGTTAAAAATAAATGGGATGGGGTTTATACCATGACGGGAACAATGGAGGATCGTGTAAATGGTTTATTAAAAGGAATGTATCCTCGTGAAATTTCTTTAATTACTACAGGCGGAAGCTCGGTAGCTCTTTGGGATAATGTAATTGGAAATTATACACATGCTATTTCAAATGATGGAGCACTTTCTCAGTATGGTACATTTTCACCTAATTTCACAATTGATGCTAACAATGCAATAACTCAAGTTGTAAATTATTACGTTAATCCTGCAAATGGTCGCGGAGCACGTCTTAATGTGGCTGGAATTAATAAATATGATCCAGCAACTAAAACTTTTGAAGTAAGTTATGTGATGACTCAAGGTGGAGACAGAACATTCTTTACTGAAAAATATGTTTACAAAAAAGCCAGGTAATACCTGGGGGCATTAGAAATTGTTTTGAGCAATTTCTTTATGAATCATAAACTAAATTTTATGAAGGTTGCCACAAATGTGGCAACCTTTTTTGTTTTTCCTCTTTTCGCAACTATTCGAATAACTCCTTATTTATCCTACCTTTGCGGCAAAATTTTTACAGCATGGAAAAGAAACGTAATACTATTTCATCGTTCATGGAAAAGTACTACCTGCATTTCAACGCTGCGGCGATGGTTGATGCGGCAAAGGCTTATGAAAAGCACCTGGAAGAAGGTGGCAAAATGATGATCACCTTGGCTGGTGCGATGAGTACAGCTGAAATGGGTAAAATTTTAGCAGAGATGATTCGTCAAGGTAAAGTGGATATCATTTCGTGTACAGGCGCTAACCTTGAAGAAGATATCATGAACCTGGTAGCGCACAAGAGCTACAAACGCGTACCTAACTACCGAGATTTGAGTCCTCAGGAAGAGTGGGATCTATTGGAAAATGGTTTTAACCGTGTGACTGACACTTGTATTCCCGAAGAGGAAGCTTTCCGTCGCTTGCAAAAACATATTCATTATCAGTGGAAAACCGCTCAGGATAATGGCGAACGTTATCTTCCACATGAATTCATGTATAAAATGTTATTATCTGGCGATTTGGAGCAATATTATGAAATTGATCCAAAAGACAGCTGGATGCTGGCTGCTGCTGAAGCTAATTTACCAATCATTTGTCCGGGATGGGAAGATTCGACAATGGGTAATATCTTCGCATCTTACTGTATTAAAGGTGAATTAAATCCTTCTACCATGAAATCAGGTATTGAGTACATGACTTATTTATCTGATTGGTACATTAAAAACTCAGGTGGTAAGGGCGTTGGTTTCTTCCAAATTGGCGGTGGTATAGCCGGAGATTTCCCTATTTGTGTGGTTCCGATGTTGTATCAGGATATGGAAATGGAAACGATTCCTTTCTGGAGTTATTTCTGCCAAATCTCTGATTCTACTACCAGTTATGGCTCTTATTCAGGTGCTGTTCCTAATGAAAAAATAACGTGGGGTAAACTAGACATTCATACTCCTAAATTCATTATTGAGTCTGATGCCACAATTGTTGCTCCGCTAATTTTTGCATGGCTTTTAGACATGTAATCATACTTCATAATAATTCCCAATAGCTGCCTTAGGCAGCTATTTTATTGATTAGTAATTAGTTATGAAAATAGCTTTTTTGCTTATTTAGAATAGTTATAAATTGACAAAATGTGTCATATCATTGTCATAGACACAGTTTTATATCTATTTTTGTGCGCTTAATGTTAAAAGATAGTCCCCCCAACGGGTTTATCGTTAACATATTGATTATAAGTTCGTAATATATTAGTAGAATTACATAGAGCATGAGTAAGAACTCGAACGTTTTTTTGAAAACTTGTCTTAAAAAAGGTGTATTAATTCTCACAATCGCCTTTTTGAGCGTTGCGCAAGCCTTTGCTGCAGACCCTAAAGAAGGGGAGACGCTCTTCAAAGCCAACTGTACATCGTGTCACGCTATTAATAAGCGTGTAACTGGTCCAGCGTTGAAGGATATCCATAAAACAAAGGATATCAACTGGTTAGTTAAATGGGTTCATGACTCACAAGGATTGGTGAAATCGGGCGATGCCGAAGCAACAAAAATATTTGCTGAATATAGCCAGCAGATTATGCCTTCATTCCCTCAATTAACTGAAGACAATGTGAAGTCAATTGTTGCTTATGTTCAGCAGGAAAGTGAAGCCCTTGACAAAGCCGCTGCTGCTGCCCCTGCAGGCGGTGCTGCTGCCGCAGAAAGTGGAACAAGCAGCTTTACAGTTTTTGGCTTATTGGGTTTAGTTGTTGTACTGTTTTTAGTAATTGTGGTATTAAACCGTGTTATTAAAACATTAGAGCAATTAGTTCTTGCTAAAAAGGCAGATGGTTCAATAACAGAAGAAGAGGAAGAAGAAGTTGAGGCAGCTCCATCTAAATTTGCTGAAACAGTTAAAAAACTTGCTTCTAACAAAAAGGTAATTGCCTTAACAATTGTAGCTATTTTAGTTGTAGGCTCGGCTTGGTCTTGGAAAGAAATGTGGGAGGTAGGGGTAACTCAGAATTACCAACCTGCTCAACCAATTAAATTCTCACACAAAGTTCACGCTGGGGTAAACCAAATCAATTGTCAATACTGTCACTCTGGTGCATGGAAAAGTAAAAACGCGAGCATTCCATCAGCGAATGTTTGTATGAACTGCCATAACCAGATCAACGAGTATAAAGGTGAGGCATTAGTTGACGCCGATGGCGAGAAAATTGATGGTACCGCCGAAATTCAAAAAATCTACCAGGCTTTAGATTACGACCCTGCTACTCAGAAATACGGAACTAACCAACGTCCTATTGAGTGGGTTCGTATCCATAACCTTCCGGACTTTGCTTATTTCAATCACTCACAACACGTAAAAGTTGCTGAAGAGTCGATTCGTGCTGCTAAAGGTCTGAAAGCTGAAGATCCAGTTTGTTACGCTTGCCATGGCGAGGTCGCTAAAATGGATGAAGTATACCAGGCGTCACAGTTAACCATGAAATGGTGTATCGACTGTCACCGCAGTACCGAAATGAAACATGCTCCTAAAAACCACTACTATGATGGTATGGTTGAACTTCATGAGAAAATCAAGAAGGGTGAAAAGGTTACCGTTGCTCAAATGGGTGGCCTTGAGTGTGCAAAATGTCATTATTAATTTTTAAAAGACTCTTACGATTATAATGGATAGCAATAACAAAACATACTGGAAAGGTTT
Organism: Solitalea agri; assembly: GCF_023914155.1. GTDB lineage: Bacteria > Bacteroidota > Bacteroidia > Sphingobacteriales > Sphingobacteriaceae > Solitalea > Solitalea agri. Next base: position 58,116 of record NZ_JAMWYS010000036.1, read on the forward strand.
AGAGGAGTTGAATCCAACTCCTGAGTTTGAAGCTTTACAGAAAAGAGAATTTGCTGAAGACTTACCAATTGAAGAGATCCTGTCAGGCAAGGCAAACGATAGTTCTGTAATGCCACGCCGTGATTTCTTGAAATCTTTAGGTTTTGGTGTAGGTGCTGTAGCTTTAGCTGCGTGTAACAAAACACCGGTAAACAAAGCAGTTCCTTACCTGATCAAGCCTGAGGAAATTACTCCGGGTATTCCTAACTATTACACAAGTATCTCGAAAGATGGATACGGTATATTAGTAAAAACCCGTGAAGGTCGTCCTATTAAAATTGAAGGTAACACTAACTGTCCGATTGGCCAGGGTGGTGTTGATTCAGCCGGACACGCTTCAGTAATTGATCTTTATGATTCTACTAAATTAAAATCTCCTTTATTAAAAGGTATCGAATCTTCGTGGGAAGATGTGGATGCTTTTGTTAAGGAGCAATTAGCTAAAACGAATGCTGCCGGTAAGAAAATTGTAATTCTTACTGATTCGATAAACAGCCCATCAACAAATGCTGCAATCGCTGACTTCGTTAAAGCATATCCTACCGCTAAACAAGTTACTTATGATGCGGTATCTTACTCTGGTATTATCAACGCAAATAAAAACAGCTTTGATAAAGCAGTAATCCCTTCATACAAATTTGATAACGCAAGCGTAATTGTAAGTTTCGGCGCTGATTTCTTGGGAACCTGGATTTCACCTGTTGAATTTACACGCCAATACGTTTCTCAGCGTAACGCTAAACACCTTAAAGAAACTAAGTCAATGTCACGCCATATTCAGTTTGAAACTGAAATGTCATTGACTGGTTCTAATGCAGACGTTCGCATTCCTGTTCGTCCGTCGCAATCAGGGTTAGCATTGATCGGCTTATATAATGGTGTGGCAAAATTAGCTGGAGCGCAAACTTTCAACGTTGAAACTCCTGAATTTGCCGGCAACATCATCTCTAAAACTGCTAAAGAGCTTTGGGAAAACAAAGGCAAATCATTAGTAGTAGCGGGATCAAATGATGTTTCTACCCAGATCTTAGTAAATGCAATCAATGCTTTATTAGGTAACTACGGTTCAACTATCGATTTAGATAATGCTAGTCAGCAATACAAAGGCAACGATGCCGAAGTTGTTGAGTTGGTAAATGAGATGAATCGTGGTGAAGTTGGTGCATTGATCGTGTATGGTGTAAACCCAGTTTACTCATATCCTAAAGCTGCTGACTTTGCTGCTGCCTTGAAAAAGGTTGCTTTAAAAGTTTCTTTCGCTGAGCGTGAAGATGAAACTGCTAAAGGATTTGAGGTAATCGCTCCTGATCATCACTCATTAGAAGCTTGGACAGATGCAGAGCCTCGTAAAGGTGTGTTCTTAATTGGTCAGCCAACTATCAACCCAATTTACGATACTCGCGCAGCACAGAAAAGCTTATTAGTTTGGGCAAATAATCCTGTTGAATATTTAGACTACGTTAAAAATGTTTGGAATACTACCATCTTCCCTCAGGTAGGTGCTGGTATTTTCCAAGATCAGTGGGATAACTTATTACGTACAGGTTTTGTTAAAACTGCAGGTGCTGTAGCACAGCCTTATACATTTGCTAAAGATTTGTCAACTGTAGTTTCTACTATTACTAATAGCAGTAAATCTGTTTCAGGTAAAGTGGAGTTAACAGTATTCAAACATACCAATGTTGGTGACGGTCGTGGTGCAAACAACCCATTATTGCAAGAGTGTCCAGATCCTGTTTCAAAAGTAACTTGGGATAACTACGTTGCTATTTCACCTAAATTTGGTCAAGACCAAGGTATTGCTGAGTTTGATGTTGTGAAAGTTGAAGCTAATGGTTATTCAATTGAATTGCCGGTTATCTTACAACCAGGTCAGGCTTATGGTACTGCTTCAATTGCTTTAGGTTATGGGCGTACGGCAGCTGGTAAAGCAGGTAACGAAGTAGGTAAAAATGCTTATCCATTTGTAAGTATTGTTAATGGAAGCTTGCAAAACTTCAATGGAGTATCGATCTCTAAAACCGGAGACTCAATCGAACTGGCAAGAACTCAAACTCACCACTCATTCGAAGGTCGCGATATCATCAGAGAAACAACAATCTCTGCGTATGCTAAAGATCCTTCATCAGGCAGCCATGGTCACCATGACTTAGCTGAAATTTCTGAGCAAGATGAGAAAGGTGGTGCTAAACGCGATAAATACGGTAACCTTAAATTGTTGAACCTATGGGAAGACAAAGAGAAAAAAGGTCACCACTGGGGTATGGCAATCGACCTGAACGCATGTACAGGTTGTGGTTCTTGTATCATCAGCTGTAATATCGAAAACAACGTAGCAGTAGTAGGTCGTGATGAGGTTCGCCGTCGTCGTGAAATGCATTGGTTACGTATCGATCGTTACTATTCGGAAGTTGCAGAAGGTACCGAAGGTTACATGGGTAAAGACAGTAAAGAAGAATCATTCGAGGTTGTTCACCAACCAATGCTTTGTCAGCACTGTGACCACGCACCTTGTGAAACCGTTTGTCCGGTATTAGCAACAATGCACTCTTCAGAAGGGTTGAACCAAATGGCTTACAACCGTTGTTTCGGTACTCGTTACTGTGCAAACAACTGTCCATACAAAGTTCGTCGTTTCAACTGGTTCAACTACACTGATAACGATAAGTTTGATTACTACATGAACAATCCAATGGGTAAATTAGTATTAAACCCAGATGTTGTGGTTCGTTCACGTGGTGTGATGGAGAAATGTTCAATGTGTGTTCAACGTATTCAGGCTGGTAAGTTACAAGCGAAAATGGAGAACCGTCCGTTGAAAGATGGCGATATCAAAACTGCTTGTCAGCAATCATGTCCTTCAAATGCAATCGTATTCGGTGATATCAATGATCCAGAAAGCGAAGTGTCGAAATTGCTTCACAACGAGCGTACTTACTATGTCTTAGAATCAATTGGTGTTCAGCCAGGTATTGGTTACATGACACAAGTTCGTAACAAAGAGAAAGCAGCAGCAGAGCACGGACATGGGGGTCATGGTCACGAAGCTAAAGAGGAGAGTCATTCATAATTAAGTTTCTAAACTCAAGATATTATGCACGAGTCAATAATTAGAAAACCTTTAGTAACCGGTACGCCTGATATGCATACTGTTACTGAAGACGTTTGCCGCCCGGTTGAGAATGCTCCAAGCAAGGCCTGGTGGATCGGATTCACCCTTGCATTTGCAGGGTTTATCCTGTGGTTAGTAAGTTTTGGTTACACTGCCTGGGTTGGACTAGGCGCATGGGGATTAAACAAAACAGTAGGATGGGCATGGGATATCACCAACTTCGTATGGTGGGTAGGTATCGGTCACGCTGGAACTCTGATCTCGGCGGTATTATTACTATTCCGTCAGAGCTGGCGTAACTCAATTAACCGTTCTGCTGAGGCGATGACCATTTTCGCCGTTATTTGTGCTGCGACGTACATCTTAGCACACATGGGTCGTCCTTGGTTAGCTTATTGGGCATTCCCGCTTCCAAATCAGTTTGGGTCATTATGGGTTAACTTTAACTCACCGCTTATTTGGGACGTATTCGCGATCTCAACGTACTTCTCGGTTTCATGTTTGTTCTGGTTTGTTGGTTTATTGCCTGACATTGCAACAGTACGTGACCGCGCTACCGGTGTTCGTAAACAAGTATATTCTGCATTAAGTTTAGGATGGACTTCATCAGCCCGCAGCTGGATCCGTTTCGAGTCTATCTCCTTAATCCTTTCTGGTATTTCAACTCCACTGGTACTTTCGGTACACACCATCGTATCCTTCGACTTTGCTACATCAGTTATTCCAGGATGGCACACCACCATCTTCCCTCCATACTTCGTTGCCGGTGCAATCTTCTCAGGTTTCGCCATGGTACAAACATTATTGTTAGTTGCCCGCGTAGTATTGAAATTAGAAAACTATATCACCATGTACCATATTGAGTTGATGAACATCATCATCTTGGTAACCGGTTCTATTGTGGGTGTTGCTTACTTAACTGAGTTATTTATTGCATGGTACTCGGGTGTTGAATACGAACAATATGCATTCTTAAATCGTGTGTCAGGTCCTTACTGGTGGGCATACTGGATCATGATGACTTGTAACGTAATTTCTCCACAGTTAATGTGGTTCAAAAAATTACGTACCAGCCTTGTGTTCACATTCATTATCTCAATTGTTGTAAACATCGGTATGTGGTTCGAGCGTTTCGTAATTATCGTTACCTCATTACACCGCGATTACCTTCCATCATCTTGGGCAATGTTTACACCAACTGTTGTTGACGTAGGTTTATACGTAGGTTCAATTGGTTTATTCTTCACCCTGTTCTTGTTGTTCATCCGCTTCTTACCATCAGTGGCAATGGCCGAGGTGAAACTATTATTAAAGCACTCAAGTGAAGAGGCTAAAGCTAAAGCTAAAAAACACGGTCACGCTACTCATCATCCGGTAGAAGGCAATGTAGTAATTGCTACCACCGCAACAATTAAGAAAGGAGAGTCAAATGAAGAATAAGAAATTTGCCATCGGTTTATATGACGATGAGGATGTTTTAAAATCAGGCATCACTTCAATTCAAAATAAAGGACAAGAGATCTTTGACGTGTATACTCCATATCCGGTTCACGGATTAGAGAATGTATTCTTCGTTCCTCGCTCACGCCTGCCAATTGCGGCATTCTGCTTTGGTTGCCTGGGTTTATCATTAGCTTTCTTAATGATGTGGTACATGATTACTTATGATTGGCCAATGGATATTGGTGGTAAACCAAACTTCCCGGTTGTAAGTTTTATTCCGGTTTGCTTTGAGTGGACTGTATTGTTCGCTTCTTTCGGAATGGGTTTCACTTTCTTCATGGCTAACCGCTTAATTCCTTTTTCAACTCCAAGAATTATGGATGAGCGCGCAACAGACGATCGTTTTGTTGTAGCCATAGAAGTAAACGAAAATAATGAGTCGAGTGTAGCTGATTTAATCAGACAATCAGGTGCAGTAGAGGTTAAATACAAAACTTTTTAAGGGCCAATGATTATGTTAATAAATAAAATGAGAGGCGTTTTAGTAATGAGTTTAGCCGCTGCAGTTGTATTAACTTCTTGCTCAAAGGTTAAACGCGACCCGGGAATGGAGTATGCGCCGCAGATGTATCGTCCGGTTGCTTACAATCCGGATCAGAAGAACACTGTTTTTGCCGATGGCAAAACAGCTCAGACACCGGTGGAAGGAACCATTCCAACTAATTACGAAGTATTCCATTATCCTCATACACCTGAAGGATATGAAGCAGCAGGCGCAGAGTTAAAAAGTCCGCTTGCTCATACTAAAGAGAATTTTGAAGAAGGTAAACGCTTGTTTGTGAATATGTGTTCACACTGTCACGGTAAAACAGGTATGGCTGATGGTAATGTTGTGGCTAAAGCAGGTTTCCCTGCACCTCCAGCCTACAACAGTGCTCTATTGAAAGATTTACCAGAAGGTAAGATGTTTTACTCTATCACTTATGGTAAAGGAGCTATGGGTTCTCATGCTTCACAGCTAAGTAAAGAGGAGCGTTGGAAAATCATCCAATACGTTCAATTCCTTCAGAAACAATAATTTTTGGACTTTAAATTAAAATTCAATGCAACTAGATACTTCAAAACAATTTGAGTTTTCAGGAAAAGCCAAAACTTATAGTCTTATAGCCATTGTTATTGGTGTGGTGTGTATTGCTGCCGGCTTTATTTTTGGAGATCCTCACCGTACCTGGGCTAACCTATTGGTTTGTGCTTATTACATGACCTGTTTAAGCTTTGCGGGAATGATGTTCTTAGCCATTCAGTATGTGGCTAATGCAGGTTGGGCAACCAGCATTCTTCGTATCCCTAGTGCTTTTACTACCGTAATTCCTTTCGCAGGCGTTATTTTATTCGCCGTAATTTTTGGTGGTTTATCAACTCATAATCTTTATGAGCACTGGAATGCTCCAGGACTTACTGATCCTAATAGCCCTAATTATGATCCGCTTATTGCAGGTAAATCTGCTTGGTTAAATGTGCCTTTCTTTGTAACGCGTAACGCTCTTTACGTAATCGTTTGGGGATTGTTCGCTTACATGTTAAGAAAATTAACCCTAAAAGAGGATCTTGAAGGCGGCATGGAAAGCTATAACAAAAGCATTAAGTTCAGCGCTATTTTCTGTGTGATCTTCGGTTTTACTTTCCCATTATTTGCTTTTGATACCATGATGTCAGTTGAGGCTCATTGGTTCTCAACAATGTTCGGTTGGTGGAACTTGGCTGCTTTATGGGTGACTGGTCTTTCGGCTATCGCCTTAACGGCTATCCTTTTAAAGGAAAGTGGTCATTTGCCATGGTTCAATACTAGCCAATTGCATGACTTAGGTAAGTTGATGTTCGGATTCACTATTTTCTGGACCTATACCTGGGTTGGTCAGTTCCTGTTAATTTGGTACGCAAACATTCCTGAAGAATTAACCTACTTTGTTAATCGCTGGGAACCTGAATATAAATTCTTATTCTGGTTAGATATCGTTATCTGTTTCTTAGTACCATTCTTATTATTGATGACAAGTGATAACAAACGTAACTTTAAGCGTATGAAGTTAGCCGCTATTATCATCTTAGTTGGTCACTGGTTAGATTACTATGTGATGGTAATGCCTGGTACCGTTCATGAGCACCCAGGTTTTAGCTATTATGAGTTCGGTACCCTGATCGGCTTTGCCGGTTTATTCGCCTTCTTAATGTTAAAAGGTTTGAGCAGAGCTCCTTTGGCTCCTAAAAACCATCCGTATTACGAAGAAAGTAATCACCATCATATCCCGAATATCTAATCGTTATAATTTAACTATGTCGATACTTAAAAAATTATCAATTTTTGCTTCTGCCGCTATCGCTACATTTTATACCAATGTAGCAATGGCGCAGGCAGCTGAGGCTGGTGCAGACGCAGCTAAAGCTGGCGCTCGCACTGAAATGTGGCTTACTGTTGCTTTCTACATTTTAATGTTTGTAGCAGCCGGATTTATTTTAGGAGTTGTTGGTCGTGCTTTAAAAGTTTACGAATTAACAACCACTGCTACTAAGAAAAAAGGCATTAACTGGAACTCTATTAATGCTACCTTGTTTTTGGTTATTGGATTTTTAGGCCTTTACGGTGCTTTCTGGGAATTGAATGCACATGGAGGATGGCTTTTGCCTGACCCTGCGTCTAAGCACGGTGTTGAAACCGATAACTTATTACATGTAACTTTCTACATTACATTTACTGTATTTGTACTTACACACCTTGTTCTGTTTACTTACGTTTTCTTATACAGAGGCCGTAAAAACAAAAGAGCTTATTACTACCCGCACAACGATAATCTTGAAAAGATTTGGACCTTAGTGCCTGCAGTAGTATTAAGTATTTTGGTATTCTTCGGATGGAAAACCTGGACAAGCATTATGTATCCTGAGAACTTAAAGGATGCGATTAAAGTTGAAGCGGTTGCTGAGCAATTTAAATGGACTATTCGTTACGCTGGTAAAGATAACTTATTGGGTCCTCGTAACTATCGTTTAATTGGCGGAGACAATGTGTTGGGTGTTAAATTTGACGATAAAACTTCTCAAGATGACTTTTTCCCTCAAGAAATTGTATTGCCGGTAAATAAAACTGTTCAGTTCCAATTTGGCGCTAAAGATGTGATTCACTCGGCTTATATGCCTCACTTCCGCGTGCAAATGAACTGCGTACCAGGTATGAATACTTACTTTACTTTCACTCCAACCGTTACTACTAACGAAATGAGATCGAAGGTAAACGATGCTAAGTTTGACTACTTGTTGTACTGTAACAAAATTTGTGGCGCATCACACTTTAACATGAAGTTTGTGATTAAGGTAGTTAGCGAAAAAGAGTATAGAGCATGGTTAAAAAATCAAACACCTTTTTGGGTGAAGAAAAATGAAAAACCTGCTCCTGCAGCCCCAGCTGAAACACCAGCGGCTCCTGCAGATTCAACAAAAGCTGATACTACTAAAGCTGCAGATAAAACATTGGCAATTAACATTAAGTAATTAGAGCGAAAAATACTATCAATATGGCTTCCCAAGTTATTTCTCCTGAGGCAGTTCATCATCACGATGTTCATGGCCACGATGCTCACGGGCATCACCATGAATCATTCTTGTCGAAATACGTTTTCAGTATGGACCACAAGATGATTGCCAAGCAGTTCCTGATCACCGGTATCATTATGGGTGTGATCGGTATGATACTGTCTATTCTTTTCCGTATACAATTAGCATGGCCTGATAAAGAGTTCCCTTTACTAGAAGTAATTTTAGGTAAATGGGGAGAAGGTGGCCGGTTAAATCCTGCGTTTTACTTGTCATTGGTTACCATTCACGGTACCATCATGGTATTCTTTGTATTAACAGCAGGTTTAAGTGGTACTTTCTCTAACTTATTAATTCCTTATCAAGTTGGTGCTCGTGATATGGCTTCGCCATTCATGAATATGCTATCATACTGGTTCTTCTTCTTAGCCAGCGTGGTAATGGTTGCATCATTCTTTGTTGAAACTGGTCCTGCCGGTCCGGGATGGACTATTTACCCTCCTTTATCAGCATTGCCAAAAGCAATGCCAGGTTCAGGAACAGGTATGACCATGTGGTTAATTTCAATGGCAATGTTTATCGCTTCATCTTTGATGGGTGGTATCAACTATATCAGTACAATATTGAACATGCGTACTAAAGGTATGTCAATGACTCGTATGCCATTAACCATTTGGGGTTTCTTATTAACCGCAATCTTAGGTTTATTATCATTCCCTGTATTATTTGCAGCGGTTATCCTTTTAATTTTCGACCGTAGCTTTGGTACAAGTTTCTACTTGTCTGATATCTATCTTGGTGGTGAGGCATTGCCTAACACAGGTGGTAGCCCAATCTTATTCCAGCACTTATTCTGGTTCTTGGGTCACCCAGAGGTATATATCATTATTATGCCTGCTTTAGGTATTACTTCAGAGGTTATTTCAACCAATGCTCGTAAACCTATCTTCGGTTACCGTGCTATGATTGGTTCGTTCCTGGGTATTTCCTTCCTTTCGTTTATCGTTTGGGGTCACCACATGTTCGTAACCGGTATGAATCCGTTCTTAGGTTCGGTGTTCATGTTTACCACGTTAATCATTGCGGTTCCTTCAGCAGTAAAAACCTTTAACTACTTAGCAACACTTTGGAGAGGTAACCTTCAGTTAACACCTGCTATGTTGTTCGCTATTGGTTTGGTATCATTCTTTATTACTGGTGGTGTTACCGGTTTATGGTTAGGTAACCCTTCAATTGATATCAACTTACACGATACGTATTTCGTAGTAGCTCACTTCCACATTGTAATGGGTTGTTCGGCTATCTTCGGTATGTTGGCGGGTGTTTATCATTGGTATCCGAAAATGTTCGGTAGAATGATGGATAACAAATTAGGTTACCTGCACTTCTTCTTAACTTTCATCTCAGCGTACCTGGTATTTTTCCCAATGCACTTTATGGGATTAGATGGCGTTCCTCGTCGTTACTATACCTTTACTGAGTTTGAAATGTTTACCAAATGGATCCCATTGAATAAATTCATCACACTTGCAGCTATTTTAGGTGCTGTTGCTCAGGTGTTATTCTTATATAACTTCTTTGTAAACATTTTCAGAGGTAAACGTGCTCCTCAAAATCCTTGGAACTCTAATACTTTAGAGTGGACTACTCCTGTTGAGCATTTCCACGGAAACTGGCCTGGAGAAATTCCAGCTGTGTACCGTTGGCCATACGATTACAGTAAACCAGGTGCTGAGCATGATTTCATTCCGCAAACTGTGCCATTATCTGAAACTGTAAGCTCTAATACTCCACACGATTTTGGTTTCCACGGAGACGAGTCACAATTTGTGCATGAGTATTATCAGCCGCAAAATTTATCAGCTGCTGAAGCGCAAAAAGCTAAGCAAGCTAATTAATATCCAAAAATTTGGGTAGTGGAGCATACTTCTGCTACCCAAACTTTTATCCATACAATGCAGAATAAGTCCGAGAAAAAATTCTTATCAGTTTGTTTTACCGCAATCCTACTTACCTTTTTGGTGATTATTGCGGGTGGGGTGGTAAGAAGTACAGGTTCAGGTATGGGTTGTCCCGACTGGCCTAAATGTTTCGGACATTATATTCCGCCTACTACCATTAACGAGTTAACTTTTTCTGAAGGAAAGTTTTTCAAGAAAGGGTACATCGTTATCTGGAATGAGGCACTTTACAAGGCTAAACAAGATTTTACTACCGGGAAAGAGTTTGTGCCAAGTGATTGGGAAAAATACACTAAACATAGTTACGCTAAGTTTAATGTATACCATACCTGGACCGAGTATGTAAATCGACTTACAGGAGTTCTTTTAGGTTTTGGCGCTATTGCAACTGTTGTTTTTGCCATTCGCTATTTAAAAACAAACAAGCGCAAGGTATTTTGGCTAAGCCTCTTTAACCTGTTTTTAATTGGTTATCAGGGTTGGTTAGGATCTAAAGTGGTTGAAAGTAACCTTAAGGCATACATGGTTACCATTCATATGTTTGTTGCATTGATCATATTAGCACTGTACATATATATTTATGAACAGGCCAGAGCAAGAAAATTTGCTCTCGCTGATTTTGAAGTGGCGAATATGAAGCGAATTAAAGTGGGCGCTTTTGTATTAATGACGCTTACAATGGTACAAATGCTTTTAGGGACCCAGGTAAGAGAAATTATTGATGAGATTGCTGCCGTTCTAAATCAAACAGGCCGTGAACAATGGGTAAGCCGTGTTGGGTTTATATTCTTATCGCATAGAGAGCTGGCAATTGCTGTTTTAGTGTTAACAGTTGTGCTCTTTGTTTGGATTAGAAAAGTGACGGATAATACGTTTGTGCAAGTGTTTAATTATAATTCACTGCTGGTAGTATTACAAATCATCACTGGGATTGTGTTAGCATGGATGGCCTTACCTCCAGTGTTTCAAGCTCTCCACCTTGTATTTGGATGCTTAATGTTTGGATTACAGTTTTGGACTGTTTTGTTTTTGTTAAAAATTAAAGCGACAAGTAGTGTTGCTGTTAAAGTATAAGAAAAGTGTTGTTAGAAAAATCAGTTAAAGCCGATATATCAACCGTTATCGCTACCAAGTATGCCGATTATTCGGCTCTGGTAAAAATGCGTTTGAGCTCTCTTGTCGTGTTTACGGCTGCTATTTCTTATCTCTATGCCGACAAAGGGGTAGAGGTAATGGATTGGTCTAAGTTTATTTCATTAATTATAGGTGGATTTCTGGTAACAGGTTCTGCTAACGGATTTAATCAGCTATTAGAACGAAACCTCGACAAGTTTATGAGCCGTACTCAGGATCGTCCTTTACCTTCGGGTAGAATGTCGGTTGCAGAGGCGCTTATTGCTAGTTTGGTGATGGGTATTTCAGGTATTCTAATTTTAGGATACCAAGTGAATTACCTTACAGCGTTCTTTGGCATATTCTCGTTGCTTTCATACGCGTTTATTTATACACCATTGAAGCAAGTATCGAGATTGGCAGTGTTCGTTGGTGCAATACCAGGTGCAATGCCTCCATTATTGGGTTACGTTGCCAGTGCTAACCATTTTGGTATGGAGCCCGGATTGCTGTTTGCCGTTCAATTTGTTTGGCAGTTTACCCATTTTTGGGCTATTGCCTGGTTATTGAATGAAGATTACAATAAAGCAGGTTTTTATTTGCTCCCTTCATTATCGGGTACAACAAAAGCCAGCGCCTATTGGATCATGGCTTCATCAATTATTCAGATACCAGTGAGTGTGTTGCTTTATACCTACCATTATGTAGGCGTATTTTATTTGATCGCAGCAATTGTAATGGGTATTTGGGGACTTTATCCGGCTTATAAATTGGTGCAAAATTGCGATAAACCTTCGGCAAAGAAAGTAATGCTTACAGGGTTCCTGTACATTACAGTTATTCAGGTAATGATGTTGATTGATAAGATTTAAGCATGAAAGATATAGTGATGAATACAGAGGAAACTAAATTGAACATCCGCCCTGTGAAATTTGTAATGTGGTTGTTTATTGTTGCAAGCATTATGTTGTTTGCAGCATTCACCTCAAGTTATATTGTTCGCAGAGCTGAAGGAAACTGGGTGGAGTTTGAGCTTCCTAGCTTGTTTGTACTTTCAACTGTTTTGATCATAGCCAGTAGCGCAACAATGCATTGGGCTTACCTTTCGGGTAAGAAATTGAACTTTGAAAAGCAGAAACTAGGCTTATGGTTAACAATTGCCTTAGGAATTGCATTTCTTGTTTGCCAGTTGCTCTCATGGCAGCAATTAGTTGCAGAGAAGGTTTATTTTGTAGGTAATCCTTCCGGATCGTTCTTATATGTTATTTCAGGCTTACACGGTGTACACATTATCGCAGGGATAGCAGTATTGCTTGCTCCGCTAATTGGTATATATCGTAACATAGCCCAGGTAAAGAATATGCTTAGATTGGAGTTGGCTTCCATCTTTTGGCATTTTCTGGATATTTTATGGATTTATTTATACGTTTTTTTACTTTTGAACCACTAAAATTTAACTAATGAGTACTGTTGCACACTTAGAAGAAGAAGTTAAATCGAGTGCTTGGAGCGGAGGTAAGTCTCCATTCTCGGTTGAATATGGCAAGCTGATGATGTGGTTTTTCCTCTTGTCAGACGTCTTTACTTTTTCGGCATTATTGATTTTTTATGGCGCAATGCGCTTCAAAAGCCATAGCTGGCCTGATCCTGATGTAGTTTTTAAATCAGTACCAGGTGTGGAGCATGGCGAATATCCATTGGTGTTCGTGGGTATCATGACCTTTATCCTGATTGCCAGTTCGGTAACAATGGTATTGGCCGTAGAAGCCGGTCACCGCAATTCAAGAAAAGAAGTATTAAACTGGATGATCCTTACGATCATTGGTGGATTTACCTTCTTAGGCTGTCAGGCTTGGGAGTGGTCTCACCTGATTCACGAAGGAATGAGCTTACACCACAATCCATTCATCAATGCTGATGGTTCTACTGGGGCTGTTCAGTTCGGACAATTATTCTTCGTAATTACCGGTTTCCACGGTTTCCACGTATTTACTGGGGTTATCATTAATATCATTATTACCATCAATGTGTTAATTGGCACTTATGAGCGTCGTGGTCATTATTTAATGGTTGAAAAGGTTGGTTTGTACTGGCACTTTGTTGACCTTGTTTGGGTATTCGTATTTACCTTATTCTATCTAGTTTAATCTGTTAACCCTGAACTTTTATATAAAATGTCAGCACACGAAACTACTATATCACACGAACATCATGAAGAGCATGCATCAATGACCAAATCATTGATCTGGAAAGTGTTCTTTATTTTATTGGGTGTTACCCTTGTGGAGTTTTTTATAGCGTTGTACGCTTTACCTCACCACTGGTTTTCACAAGAAATTGCCAACTTCGTTTATATCGCTTTAACCATTGTTAAGGCTGCATATATCGTTGCTTATTTTATGCACTTAAAGTTCGAGAAAATCGGACTGATCATAGGTGTGGTTCTACCAATAGTATTTTTGGTGTACTTTGTGGCGCTAATGATCATAGAGGGGAACCATCTATTATTCTCAATTAAGTAACAATGAATACAAGGATAAGTCTTTATAAAAAAGCCGTTATCCTGTTTTTTGTGTTTCTTCTACCGGTAATAACATACTTCTTGTTAAAATCGGGTCAGAATATGTACAAGCCACTTCCGGTCTATGGGCCTAAAGAAGTGGCTTCTACTTTTCATTTAAAGAAGGGAAGAAAAATTCAGGATACCATTTATCATACTATCAGTTTTTACCCGGCAGCTGATACCGGAAAGATCATCATGGCTAACTTTCTGTTAACTGATGAGATGAATGGGAACAAGGCCGCCAATGAGCAAACCTGGCGCTTGGTAGATTATTTCAAGAAAAACCCTAAACTGTTATTTGTAACCTATAGTGCCAATAAACAATGGCTGGCCGATAGTAGCTCAACTGATAATTGGAAAGTTGTATATGCTCCAATTGATTCATTAGCCACTATAGCTCAACAACAGTATTTGTTGAATGAGGTTCAAATAGATAGCTTAACCAGAAAACCTACGGCATCTCGCAGGTATGTTATGCTTGATAATCATCATCGTATTCGTGGTTTTTATAAAATGGAAAACCGTTTTAATATCGATACGTTAATGGATGAGGTTAAAGTGATTACGGTCGAATTGATCAGGGAAGAAGACGATAAAAAGCTGAAATAAAAAGTAGTTTTTTATTGTTATAATGAAATTCCCCTTTGGGGGATTGGGGGTAAATATGTCAGAGAAATTATTATTCAGAATTGTTGCCGGTGTTTCGGTATTTGTATTTGTGGTTGTGGTATTGTTAAACCGAAAAGTATTACCTGCACCTGCAGTTGATCCTTCTTCAATTTTGATCTTGCCAAAACTAAATGCGTTTATTAACGGTACATGTAGCATCCTGTTGCTTCTTTCATTGTATTTTATCAAACAAAAGAATATAGCCGTTCATAAAAAATTAAATCTTACAGCCTTCTTTCTTTCCAGTTTGTTTTTGGTGTCATACATTGCTTATCATTGGTTGGCCCCTCAGGAAGCTAAGTTTGGAGATTTAAACGGCGATGGAACAGTTGATTCTACTGAATTAGTAAATGCCGGTTCAGGGAGGACCATTTATCTCATAATTCTGATATCGCATATCATTTTAGCTGCTTTGGTTTTACCGCTTGTTTTACTTTCCTTTTACTGGGGACTTAAAATGGAAGTGGCTAAGCACCGCAAAATTACCCGCTGGAGTTATCCTATCTGGCTATATGTAACCATTACAGGAGTTGTGGTGTACCTGATGATTTCGCCGTATTATTTAAAATAGCAAACATTTTAAGGGTATAATTAGTTATTTTTGAGGTGTTTAAAATATCAGGTAAGATGAAGAAGTTAGTTCTTTCGTTTTTGTTCGCTTTCTCTCTAATCAGTATGCTTCCGCTTATTTCTAATGCACAATGTCCTATGTGTAAATCATCTGTTGAATCGTCGATAGAAGAGGGTGGAAAAAAGGGAACCGGTTTGAATAACGGAATTTTATATTTATTGGCAGCACCTTATATTGCTGTGGCTGGAGTGGGTTTATTATGGTACCGTAATTATCGCCGTAAAAACATAAGCGTGAACATTCCAGAGCAAAAACTTAATTTAAACTAATCGGAGAGCACAGCCTCTTCGATTTTTCTTATACATCGCCCGTATTTTCCTCAAACCATCTATTTGCATACGGGCTTTACATTAACCAATCATTGTAATGGCTATTTCTAGTTTTCAAGCTATCGTTCAGCAAAAATGTCCTCGTTGTCGTCAGGGAAATATGTTCGTTCATCCTGCCTATAATTTGCTTCAGTATCAGAAAATGCATCCTAATTGTCCGGTTTGTGGTTTGCGTTATGAAATAGAACCTGGTTTTTTCTGGGGAGGGATGTACTTAAGTTACGCGCTCAATGTGGCACAAAGTGTTACCCTGGGTATTGCTACTTATGTGTTATTGAATGATCCAGGGCCTTGGGTTTATTTGAGCATCATCATCGGTGCTATTTTTTTGTTTATGCCAATAAACTTTCGGTACGGACGGGTGTTAATGTTGCATTGGTTTTCGCCAATTAAGTACGATTCTTCTTATTCAAAACCTTCATGAGCATTGACTCGTAATCTGAGAATAGAAGTTAATAATGAAGGCTCTTGACGACCAATTGAAAACAAATTAACTTTCGGAAAAAATAAATATGCTAAAGCAAACCACCTTCGACTTTCTTAAAGAACTAGCCGATAATAATAATCGCGAATGGTTTACAGAAAATAAGAAACGTTACGATGCCGCTAAGCAGGATGTAGAAGTGTTTGTTGATAAAGTTTTAGCAGAGCTTGCCAAAATTGATGTGGCAGTTGCAGATATTAACGCTAAGCAATGTGTCATGCGTATTTACCGTGATGTGCGCTTCAGTAAGGATAAATCGCCTTACAAGAAGAATTTTGGAATAGTTGTTAGTCCGATGGGAAAGGGCGTAAATGGACCGTGCTATTATTTACATATCGAACCTGGTACCTGTTTTGCCGCTGGAGGATATTGGATGCCGGAGGCTGAACATATAAAATCGATCAGACAGGAAATTGATTATAACACCGAAGATTTTAAATCGATTATTGAAGCTAAAACATTTAAACAGCTTTTTAACAAACTCGATGAGGAAGGGAAATTAAAAACGGCTCCCAAAGGTTATCCCGCTGATCATCCTGAAATTGAACTTTTAAAACTGAAAAGCTTCACCGTTTCTAATCAGCTGGATCAAAAAGAACTTTTAGGTAAAAATGCTATTGGAAAAGTGTTGGAGGTATGGAAAGAGGTTTATCCTTTCAATCAGTTTCTAATCAATGCAATAGCTTCATAGCTTAAGTAGAAAATATTATTGAAAGCGACAATGATGGAAGTCTTTGCCGCTTTTTTTATTAAATCACGCTATTCAAATTAAAGGTTTACTTATTTTAGGCTGCAAATTAATTCTGTTTATGCGAACAACCACAATTTTACCAGCCATTGTACTTGTTTCTGTTATCGGTTTAACTTCTTGTGTTGCCTTGAGTAAGAAAGACTATCGGAAACTAATTTCGGAGCGAGATTCATTACAAAACACCTTAGTTAATTGTAATACAAAGGGAGATAGCCTGATGATGCTTGCTAATAAATTGAAAGGAGATACTTCTAATCTTGGAGATCAATTAAGATTGGCTCAAGAGCAGAATGAGCAATTGTTTAAAGATTATACTTCGCTACGAAATAACAGTACCGGAGAGATTAAAAAGCTTTCAGCAGATTTGGCCGCCCGCGAGAAAAATTTGCGTGAAGTGGAAGCCATTTTAAAAAGCAGGGATGAGGCCACTAAAGCATTACAGCAGAAGTTGTCGAAAGCTTTGTTAGGTTTTGCTGAAAGCGGCTTAACAGTATCTGTTAAAGACGGAAAAGTGTATGTGTCATTAACCGATAAGCTGTTGTTTGACACAGGAAGTATTGTTATTGATGCAAAGGGTAAGGAAGCCTTGGATGAGCTGGCTAAAGTGCTAAAAACGCAGCCCGATATTAATATTTTGGTTGAAGGCCATACAGATAATGCCAAAGTGAGAAACTTGGGGCAGATCAAAGACAACTGGGATCTTAGTGTTTTAAGAGCAACTTCGGTTGTCAGATATCTTACTGATACTCAAAAATTAGACCCAATAAAGGTGGAAGCGGCAGGGAGAGGTGAGTACATTCCTTTAATGATTGAAAATACTCCTGAGGCAAAGAGTAAAAACAGACGGATTGAAATTATTCTTTCGCCTAAGTTAGATGAGCTTTATAATTTACTGCAAACCAAAAATTAGTAAGCCAATGAAGAGGCTCTGTTTGCTTGTTTTTTCCTTGATGTGTTTTACAGTTACCAATGCACAATCGAAAGAGGAAGCATTGGATAAAGTTATAAAACAATTATACTCGGCAATTTCAGGGCCAGCGGCACAACAAAGAGATACTGCACTGATCCGATCACTGTTTACTGCTGATGCTCGTTTAATGCCCGTTTTTGCTAATAAAGAACAAAAAATAGGGGTAAGGGTGCTATCCGTCGATCAATATCTTAATGGGTTAAGTAGATTAACGAAAGATCAGGGTTTCTTTGAGAAGGAGCTATCAAGAAAGATAGATGTTTATGGCAACATTGCCCAGGTTTTTTCTACTTATCAATCTTTTCATAATTTGGAGGATGAGAAGCCCTTTCAGCGAGGGATTAATAGTTTACAGCTGATGTACGACGGTCAAACCTGGAAGATATTAAATATTACCTGGAATGCAGAAACGCCCGAAAATCCTATTCCCGGGCGTTATTTGGTAAATTAGAATATTTTTAAAACGGACTCGTAAAGTCTTTCAATTGGGGGAGAATCTGATCCTTGTCTGAAACAAGAACATCGATTTTTCCCCAATCTATATTTAAGTCAGGGTCGTTCCAGATAATTCCACCTTCTGATGCTTTATTATAGAAATTAGTGCATTTATACGTGAAAATGGTATCATCTTCTAATGTAATAAAGCCATGAGCAAATCCTGCAGGAATCCAAAACTGCAGTTGATTTTCGGCACTTAGTTCAATGCTATAATGTTGGCCAAAGGTTGGTGAATTCTTCCTAATATCTACAGCGATATCTAATACTTTTCCTTGAATTACCCTCACCAGTTTTCCTTGTGCAAATGGAGGAGCTTGGAAATGTAATCCACGCAATGTTCCTTTTTGTGATTTGGATTGATTGTCCTGAACAAATTCGTCGGTAATTCCAGCCTCATTAAATGTACTCTTGTTATAACTTTCAAAAAAGTAACCACGGTTATCGTTAAAAATGCGTGGTTCAAT
Source organism: Solitalea agri (assembly GCF_023914155.1). GTDB lineage: Bacteria > Bacteroidota > Bacteroidia > Sphingobacteriales > Sphingobacteriaceae > Solitalea > Solitalea agri. The sequence continues at coordinate 76,731 of NZ_JAMWYS010000036.1, forward strand.
AATTAATAAACCTTCTATAGGTGTTTTTGTAATATTCATTTAATTGGGTGTTCAGTTTTTGGAGTGGACATAAATCGAGTTTTGATAAACTTACCCCTCGGCAAGAATCTCCATAACTGATCTGAAAGCAACTATTTTGCTGCCATATTTCTCAGTTACTTCTTGTCTAAGTACAGGAGCAAACTCTTTTTCATATTTAAAGTAATCATTCATGGTTTCGCAGAAATACTGAAATGAAAAAGTAGTGCCTACCTGTTCAGGGTCCACAGGAGCAATAAGTTCAGCAATCCGATATGACTTGAATATACCCGTATTCATTACATCCGGGATATGCTTATCTCTCATCCAAACTAAAAACTCCTCAACTATTTCGGGTTCGATATTTATAGTTACGTTAAACTGTACCATCTTTTTTAAGTTTAACGCAAAGGTTAAAAAAATAGGTGTAAGTATCGAATTTCCGCGACTTTCTTCCTCATAAAATAATTAAAAAAAGTAAAGGATAAGACAGGTTATATGTATAAAAGTATTGATGAAATTTAGTAAATTTAGAAGACACCCTCTCAAATTACTGCCTTATGTTTACGCGCTTTCACCATATTGTCAAATTCTTTTGGCTGTCTTTCTTTTTCGTTTTCATGTGGAATAATTTTTCAATCGCTCAGCAAACCTATGCGGAAAGACTTGGGTGGAAAAAGGGTGATCGTGTGCTTATACTTCATGTTGATGATGTTGGCATGTCATATGATTCAAATCAGGGAGCTATTGAAGCCATTGAAAATGGTGTAGCTAATTCAATGAGTGTAATGATGCCATGTCCATGGGTTCCACCGATTGTGAAGTATATTAAAGAACACCCAGAAGTGGATGCTGGTTTGCATATAACACTTACATCTGAATGGAAGTCATACCGATGGGGGCCTGTGGCTGGGCAACGAAGAGTTCCCGGATTGACTGATAAAGACGGCTGTTTGTGGAAAGATGTTGACTTGGTGCGTAAACATGCAACGGCTAAAGAAGTAGGTCGTGAAATAAAAGCCCAAATAGCCAAAGCCCGAAAAATGGGCTTTCACCCAACTCACCTCGATTCTCATATGGGTACTGTTTTTTCGAAACCCAGCTACTTGATGAAATACATGAAAATTGGTAGGAAAGAGGGGATACCCATCATGTTTCCTGGTGGACATAATTCAATGTTACTTGCACAAGTTAGAATGCATGATCTGTCGAAATTAAATGACTCGAAATTTAGTTTGGCTGGAGATCAGGCTACGGAAAAGCTTAACTATATGATGAAGCTGGCTCGCAGTGTAGGTAAAAAAGTATGGAATTCGGGATTGCCGGTACTGGATGATTTGAATGGAATGAGCATTGAATGGAAGTTTCCTGATGATACTGAGAATACGGATGAAAATCTTCAAAAATGGATTACTCAACAATATGAGGAAAACTTAAGTAAGATAAAACCTGGTATTACCATGGTTATTATGCATTGTACAAAAACTACTGATTCATTTAAGGAAATCTCGAAATCAGGAAATCAAAGACGAGGTGATATGCTGGCCATGGTTGATCCGCGATTACGAAAATTTTTAGAAGATCAAGGCTTTATTCTTACCACCTGGAAAGAAATAATGGAAAGAAGACAAAAAGTTGGCCCAAAAAAATTTAAACATGTAAACCAGGATATTTTGAAGAGTGTATTGTTTAATTAATGATATCGCCCCTTAATGCGCGAAAACGTTTACGGGCTTCTAGTACATATAAGCTACCCGGAAACTGTGTCAACAAACGCTCATAAAGCTCTTGGGCTTTGGGTTTATTATTAAGATGATGCTCGTTTAGGTCGGCCAACATAAATAGTGCATCATCTCCCCAAATATCATAATTAAATCGTTCGATAATTTCGGTAAGTGTTTTCGCTGCTTCGCTATATAATCCTTTTTTGAGCGAAATGGTTGTTTCGGCCATTAGAATATCATCTTCCAACGGATGTCCCGGATATTGAGCCTTTAGACTGTCGAGAGTAGCTCTGGCATCTGCCAATTGATTTTTAAAAATTTCAAGATCAGCATGAGCATACATTTTCAATGGTTTGTTGGTGCTGTCAGGGCCTGCATTATCACTTATCACCAATGAAAGGTTTAAGGCATCATTCGCAAAGAGCTGAGAGGTAGACGCCTTAAGAACATCCAGCTGTGCTTTCGCCCAGTCGAAATCACCATTCCAGAATGAAAGACGTGCTCCCCTGAACCGAGCTTCCTGTCCCATTGGGTTATCTCTAAATGATTTATCAACTTGTCCATATAGCAAAGTTGCCTCCCATACATCTCCTGAGATAACATAGATGTCCCCTAAGTCAAGCTTGCACTGTGCCTGAATGGAAAAAGAAATTCGGGGTGTTTTAATAGCATCTTCAAGTAAGGAAATGGCTTCATTAGTCTTGTGAAGATAATAGGCCTTTAAATGAGCCAGCTCCCGCACCATGTACAAGGTTTCATTTGTTTTGCCAAATTCGACGATTGCTTGTTCATAATCCTTCTCTAGCGAAAGTAGATCTTCCTGCGTATAATTCCCGGCAATAATCTTTTTATTTTTTACACTGATGAAAGCCATTTTTGCTTCGCTGTAAAGTGGGCTTTTGGGGCTTAGTGAAATAATGCTTCCATAGGATTTAATAGCAATGTCATACTGTTCAGCATTCGCTGCTGATTCTCCAACAGTTAATATACGTTCACCATCCTCATTCAGGGCTTTATTAAAAACAATGGCTTTTTCTAAGGCCAAATTAAAGTTTTTTTGCTGTAGATAGGCCCATATCATCAAATCAGCCAATTCGGGGTTCTGGTTATCTTTGCTGATCCTTTTCTGCAAAATGGTTTGCAATGTTTCAAAATCTTTTTTTTCCTGTAAAGAACTTGAAAGAATACTTTTTGACTGACTTATAAAGGTTGGGTTTGCTGATAGTTGCAGTAAAGTTTCTTCAATAATAGCAGTTTTATCTTGCTTCAGATTATAAAGCCTTGTTAAATCATAGGTAAATAATGACTCATTGCCCATTACCTGCCGACCTTTCTTAAAAGCCTGTATAGCAAAATCATATTCAGCAATTGAGTAAAACTTTTGTCCTGCTTCGCTAATGGTAAACATGTCAGGGCCAATGTCATTAATGGCCTTGCTGAAAAACTCTTTAGATTTTGATGAATTTCCGCTTTGTTTATAAATGTTACCTAAATCTATTAGGTAACGCAAAACTTCAGGGTTCCTTTTTACCTGTTTAGCGCTGATTTTTTCAGCTTTATCAAACTGCTTTAGTTTTAACAAGCAGTTTATCAAATTGGTATAACTGCTTTCTGAACCAGTTTTTGTATATACGTCTTCATACAAATCGGCTGCTTTCTGGTAATCGCCATTACGCAAAAAATCCTGTGCAAGCACTTCATCCATGTCCTTTTGTGCAAACGCTGTAAAAGGCAAAATGTTAAGCAGTAGGTAAATAACAAGTCGACGCATCTCTGTAAAAATATTAAACAATCTTGCTATAAATTTCTGTTTCTGCAAATTATCAATTACCAATAAATGGTACGATTTCAACTTGAGATCCCTTTACAACATTGCTATGAGGATGAATGCGAACGTAGCAGTTCGCGTTGGCATAATCGGTCAGAATTATTTCATCAACTTTCTGTTGAAAGTTAACAATTACCTCTTTGTCAAAAACTGAAAAACGGCCGATAGAAAAATGAGTGTGAGCAGTTTTATTCTCATAGTTACTGGCAGAGGTAGCCTTTATTAACTGAAAAGGTTTTCCCAAAGCTTTTAATACTGCAGCTCTGCCATAAATTTCGGCCGAAAGAAGAGCACCGGTTTGCTCTTCAGGTAAAAAGAAGACAACTTTATGCTCATCAAAGCCAATAAGAGTTTTTTCTCCCGGAGTTTGACTGATCCTGTTAACAAGGAATTTTATCCCAAACTGCTCGAACTTAGGGGCAAGCTGATGATGGTCGTAGCCGGTTAACATAATTATATCCGACCGATCGATCAAAGTTTTGATTTGTAAATCAACATCAGGGTTTTCCATTATTAACATAGGTTCCATAATGGTATTTACCCCGTTGAAATCTTTAATTAAACTTTTTATTATTGGAGAAATTATTGGCTTAATAGGATATAATTGGGTATAAACAGGTTGAATGCAAACTTCAATGGCTTTGTATACATTTAGCTGCTCAATATCCAATTTATGTAAAATGCCTAGTTCGTAGGCTCTTAATAAAGTGCCGCGCTTAAGGGTTGTTTCGTAGGTAGCGAAATTTGTATGGTTATATATATTTTGCTTTTCAGGTAACAAAAGATCTTCGGCCAAAAACATGTTCAATGCATCGGCTAAATCAACCCGAACAATTCGTTTAGAAGGAGAGAATTGTTGTTGAATAGAAAATAAAACTTCTTCTACTGTGGTCAAGACTGGGACAAATTAAATATTTACGAGTTTATATCGTTTCCTTGTTACAGAGGCTATAAAGTCGTAATAATGTTGATTTTTAGGGGTAAAATTGTTGTTACAGCCCGTTTTGGGGCTTTCAATTTTACCTATTTTTAACACGGTTTAGCAAAAATAGAATAAAAAGGGGATATAAACTTTATGAAGGTATTTTTTAAATGCGCATTGTTTTTACTGATGGGAGCGCTGAGTGCATGTGATAAAAAAACAGCAGTAAGGGAGATACCTATTGCCGATTTCTTCAAAAATCCTGAGCGAACCTTCTTTCGTCTTTCACCTGATGGTGAATACATCGCATTTCTCCAGCCCTATAAAGACCGCTTGAATCTGTTTGTGCAGAAACTTAATACCAATGAAATAACCCAGGTAACTTCTGAAAGTGAAAATGCGATATTAAAATATTGGTGGGGCGGTAATAATCAGCTTATTTACTTGAAGGATAACAATGGTGACGAGCGTTATCACCTATATGCAGTTCGTAAAGACGGCTCCAATAATCAGGATATTACCCCTTATCCAGATGTTTCAGTCCGCTTGATTGATGTTACTAATGACGGGAATATATTGTTGCTGTTAAATAAACTTGATCCGAAACGGTTTGATGCCTATCGTATGAATTTGGAGTCGGGTGAGTTGACAATGATTGCCGAAAACCCCGGGAATATTAATTACTGGATGGCCGATCATGATGGAAAGCTTTTGTTAGCAGTAGAAACGGATGGGGTGAATGATCGGGTACTATATCGTCCGGATGAAAATAAGCCGTTTAGGGTTGTTAGAAGTGTACCGTTTAATGAGAGTTTAGAGCCACAATGCTTTTCATTTGATAGCAATAAAAGCATTTACGCTCTGTCAAATATTGGGCGAGATAAAATGGCCCTTGTTGAACTCGATCTTGAAACAGGTAAGGAAATCAGAACGGTTTATGAAAACAAAGATGTAGATGTTGCTGAAATTGGTTATTCAAAACAGCTGAGAAAAATTCTTTGGGCTGGGTATACAACCTGGAAATATGAGGTGCATTTTTTGGATGAGCCTTCGGCTTGTTTCTATAATAATATCTCCAAAAAATTACCGGGTAAAGATCTATGGATAACCGGAATGGATAAAAAAGAGGAGAAATTTTTGGTCAGAACCTATAGTGACAAAAATCCGGGTACGTATTATTTATACGAAATCAATTCTGATAAGTTAAGTAAGCTGAGTGATATTTCGCCATGGATTAAAGAAGAAGAAATGGCCAAGATGGAACCTGTTTCGTACCGTTCAAGAGATGGTTTAACAATTCACGGGTATTTAACTTTGCCAAGAGATAAAGAGCCAAAAATGTTGCCAGTAATTATTATGCCTCATGGTGGTTCAAGCCCCTGGACCAGGAATAAATGGGGTTATAATGCAGAGGTTCAGTTTTTAGCAAACCGTGGGTATGCTGTTTTGCAAATGAACTATCGTGGATCTACAGGTTATGGGAAAGCATTTTATCAGGCCTCTTTTAAAGAATGGGGAGGCAAAATGCAAGACGATATTACCGATGGAGCAAAATGGTTAATAGAGAAAGGTATTGCTGATTCGAACCGTATTGCCATTTATGGAAATGGTTTTGGAGGATATTCGGCATTGGTTGGTTGCATTAAAAACCCTGAATTATATAAATGCGGAGTTTCTTATTGTGGCATTATCAACCTGTTTACTTATCTGAAAGATATCCCGCCGTACTATAAATCAATGCAGGGTATGTATTATGAACTTGTAGGTAATCCTGAAACTGATGCAGATATTTTACGCGAGGTGTCTCCAATTTTTCATGCTGAAAAAATTAAGGTTCCGTTTCTGGTAGCTCAGGGAGCCAAAGATCCTCGGGTAAATGTTCAGGAAACCAGCCAATTGGTAAAAACATTGCAAAAGCAGGAGATAGACGTAAAATATATTCTTAAGCAGAACGAGGGAACATATTTTATGAAACAAGAAAACCGCATTGAGTTTTATAAAACGATGGAGCAGTTTTTTAATGATAATTTAAAGAAATAGGAATTACGGACGTTGGAAGCTAGAAATCAACACAAAAGTACATATCGTCAAAATCTGGTGCTAATTACCAGTTTTTTTATTCTTATTTCTCTTTCTTTTATACTGGCTCTATTTTTATCGTATAAATTCACCCAAAAGTTTGTTGAAGGGCAATTTGATAGCGATAAGGCGAAAGTGCTCGATAAAACCATTGAACCTTATAATGATTTCTTAAATAATGAAGTTCCTAAGTTTTCATTGTATCAAGGCTTTTTGGATTCAGCCTCCGTTTATAAAATTTCCCGAAATCTATTGCGAAATTACCCTTTCATGCAGACGATGGTTTTTTACGATCTGGAAATTAGTAATCATCGTATCACCACTGGATTAACCAAAGATCATTTTTCGGCGGAGTTTAAATCAATCTATCAGTTTGAACGCAATAAAAAACCCGAGTTGCTTTATAGCAGAAAAGACGGGGTGTTTAATTATCCAACCATTGTTGAAACCGACTTTAGCAGCGCGCTATTAAAATTTGTTTCTTACGTTGAACAGGTTGATACCAACCGTATTCCGGATAATAGTCAGATCTTTAATAACTTTTATACCATTAGCGATAACAAGGTAAGTTTCCTTAATGTGCCCAGAAGGCAAGAAATCAGGATCTACAAAGAGTTTTTTAATACCACAGAACAGGCTCAGGCTCCCTCGGCTCTTTATGAACAAGATCTGGTGGTATTTCATCTCGACCCTACCAGGCTTAAGATCGAAAACGTAAACCCACAGCTTTATCAGCATATAATGATCAAGTCGTTTATGTTCGACTCATTAAGTACTGATCAACGGCATTATTATACTACTGGAATTTCGTTGCCGGGAGCGTTTTCAGATTACCAACTTTATTTTATTTCTACTAAGGATCATTTAAGTAAAGAGATCTATCGGATATTTACTCCGCTTGCAATAGGTTTTATTATCGTTTACCTTTTGGTATTGTTCATTGCCTATCTGATTTTTCGTAACCTGAACATTAATCAGAAGCTCTTTAAGTTACAGTACGATTTTATTAATAACCTTACGCATGAGTTTAAAACTCCCGTAAGTGTGATAAAAATAGCGGGAGATAATATTAGGAGCAGTGATGATTTAACACAGCGCGAACGATTAAACTATGGGCGGATATTAAACGAAGAGGCTGATAAGCTAAATGATTTAATGACTAAGTTGCTTTCATTTACACAGCTTGAAAACAAATCTATTAAGTTAAAGTACTCTAATGTAAACCTTGGAGTTTTTTGTCAAAACTTAGTTGATGCTTATCATATTAAATACCCCGATTTTAACATTGAATACAGAATTGAAGATACTGAAGTATTTGAAACTGATGCAGTTTTACTCAATAGTGTGTTTACCAATATGATGGACAATGCCTATAAATATTCTTATCCGGGTAATAAATACCTAAATATTAATATTAAAAGGCAGCGTAAGCACTTGATCTTAAGATTTACTGATCAGGGTATTGGAATTGAGAAGCAGGAACTTGAAAACATATTTAAAAAGTTTTACAAAGTAGAGAACGAGTTTAACCGTCATGGAAGTGTAGGCATAGGTCTGGCGTTTTGCAAAGAAATAGTTAACTTCATGAATGGAGAGATTAGTGTGAAGAGCAAACCCGGTAAAGGATCGGAGTTTAAAATTATTTTACCTTTTAAAAAGAACTGAACATAATACAATACAGTTAAGTCTATGGAAAAGAAAAAAATAAAAGTAGCTGTTGTTGAAGATGACGAAAATCTTCGTTTTTTGGTCGCCAGCAGGTTAGAGAAAGAAGGATATACAGTTTTTGAAGCGGCTAATGGTCCCGATGGCGAAACATTAATATTAAGAGAAGAGCCAGAAGTAGTATTACTCGATTGGATGTTGCCTGGTAAGCAAGGTTCGGCAGTTTGTTCATCATTGCGTCATCAAAATTTTGAAAACCTGATCATCATGATGACGGCCAAAGCACAGGATGTTGATAAGATTGATGCATACAATTTTGGGGTTTCTGATTACATCACTAAACCATTCAATATGGACGTATTGGTGGCCCTTCTTGATAATAAAGTGAAATTTATTTTAACGCATGATAAAAGCGAAGTGCATAAATTTCATAATATGGAGCATCACCCAAGTATTCACTCGCTTGTTACCGCCGATGGTAAGAAAATTGAGCTTACAATTTTGGAGAACCGGATTCTGCTCTATTTCTTGAAAAACCCGAATAAGGTAATCAATCGTGATGAACTGATGCAAGTAGTTTGGGGTTATAATTCCGACGTGAATACACGCACGCTCGACATGCATATCGTTCGCTTACGGAAAAAGATAGAAGACAATCCTGAAAATCCTCAACTGCTGCAAACAGTACGTGGCATAGGATATAAGTTTAATATTGATTAAGCAAAACCCGGTTTAATAGCCGGGTTTTTTGTTTTGAGTAGTAGATCTACGTTTTTTACATTAATTCTTTATCAGTATCTTGCGGCCCTATCGAACATCGCTCTATATACGTTTGAATGCAATTTTTTAAAAATAATCCCGGATTACTCTAAAACTACTCTATTAATGAACTGTTCAAGAACTCATTTAGGAATGTTCCTAACATTCTTATTGTTCCCCCTTGCTATTTTAGCTCAAAAACCAACAATTAAATACGGTAAAGTTAGCATGGAGGAATTAACCATGCCAGTGTATTCAAAAGACTCAAGCGCAAATGCCGTTGTGTTAGCAGATATTGGAAACACCTATTTCTCATTTACCAATAATGAGTTTGAGGTGGTGCACGAGCGTCATTGCCGCATTAAAATTTTTAATAAAGCGGCATTGGATGCGGCCGAAATCATAATTCCGTACTATAGTGGCGTAAATACTAAAGAGAAAATCACTCAACTTAAAGGAGCTACTTATCTATTGGAAAATGGTAAAATATCGGAATATAAGCTCGATAGCAAAGCCATTTTTGATGAGCTCGTTACCGGGAACTACCGTCAGCGTAAACTTACATTACCAAATGTGAAAGAAGGTGCTGTTATTGAGTTCGTTTATACTATTCGTTCCGATTCCTATACATTTTTCAAGGAGTGGGAATTTCAGACCGACTATCCGGTAATTTGGAGTGAGTATACGGGTAAAATCCCTGAGTACTTTTACTACAAGTTAGAAACCCAAGGCTACAATTCTTTTTTTATAAACGAAAAGAAAGAAGCAATGGATCAGTTTGTAATTACATGGAAAGGGGAATACAATGGGAACAACTATACAAATGTTCGTAGTCAGGGTGGTTCTGAAGCCGTAAGTGCTAAGTCAACCATTTATCATTGGGCAATGAAAGATGTACCGGCGTTTGAAGATGATAAGTACATTACAACTGCCAATGATTATATCTCAAAAATTAAATTTCAATTACAGGGAGTTCAATATCCGCAGTCTGCTTATAGAGGTGTGCTGAATACCTGGGAGAAAGTAACGGAAGCTATTTATGCTTCGGATGGCTTTGCAAGCTCCATGAACCGTACTGGTTTTCTAAAAGATCAGATAAAGCAGCTATCAGATAGATATACCGATCCGGTAAGTAAATCATTTGCTATTACTTCATTTTTAAAGAAAAATGTAAAATGGAATGGCGATAACAGTATGTGGGCAGCACAAACTCCTAAAACTGTTTTTGAGAAGAAAAGCGGGAACTCGGCAGATATTAATTTATTATTGGTGGGCATGCTAAGAGAGGCCGGACTTGCAGCCAATCCGGTATTGGTAAGTACCCGTAAACACGGCCGCGTAAATGAGTATTATCCAATGATTGATAATTTCAATTATGTTATTGCTTCGGTTAGGTTAGACAGCACTGATTTACTTTTGGATGCTACTGATCCTTTTAGGCCTGCCTATTTATTGCCTGAGCGCTGCTTAAATGGCAAAGGCCGATTAATAGACGAAAAGGGTGTTGGTAGATGGCTTGCTCTGGAAGACGATCAGGTTAGGGCGAAAAAGGCAATTACCGTAAATATCTCTATTAAAGAAGGTAAGTTAAATGGTACTGCATTGGTATACGATAAGGATTATGCTGCAGCAAATACTCGGTCTCAACTGGCTGAAGCCACCTCAAAAGATGAATATATAAAAGAGAAATATAAGTCAGCAGGGCTGTCAATCACCAATTTTAGTTTAGAGAATACCGATAGAGTCGATACCGCTATGGTTACTAAATTGTCATTTGAGTTTGAAGAGGAAGTATCGAATGGTATACTTTACCTCAATCCGATTCTGTTTAGCACTTTTGAGGGTAATGCCTTTAAGGCCAAGCAACGTACCTATCCGGTTAACTATCCTACTTTATATGATATTGTAATGCTTTCAACGGTTACTATACCTCCGGGTTATACCGTGGAGGAGTTGCCAAAGTCAACTAAGTATACCCTTTCTGAGGATGGAGCCAAGTTTTCTTATTTAATTGGCCAGGTAGATGATAAGATTCAAGTGCGGTCAGTGATCAGTTTTAATAAAACCACATTTTTAGCTGATGAATACGAAGGGCTAAAAAACTTTTACGCAGCTCTTGCTGCTAAACTGGCAGAACAAATTGTGTTGAAAAAGGTAAGTCAATAAGTTATGAAAAAAACATTGTTTCTATTGTTGCTTTGTTCATTAAAGGCCGCATTTGCTTATGCCGGAGATGAAAGGAAATATCCGGTAAAAGATATTCCGACTGAATTAAGAAAGGATGCCGATGTGGTATTTCGGGTTGATGATGTCATTTTTGATATTGCCAATAAGGCTTCAGCAAAGTACAAGTATCATGTTGCCATAACTATTTTGAATCCCAATGGCGATGATAGGGCCGAACTTGAATTGGGATATGATAAACTACACCCTACAGGAAGTATTAAAGGAACCCTGTATGATTCGTTGGGGAATGTGATCAGGAAACTAAAAAATAGCGAGATAAGGGATTATAAAGCGAACGATGGTGTAGCGTTATATGATGATAATCGTGTTAAAGTTGCAAAGTTGGCCTATAATGTATATCCATATACAGTTGATTTTGAATATGAAGTACAGTATGTAGGTCTATTAACTTACCCGGGATGGAGTGGTTACTCTGGCTACAGAGCCAGTACTCAAAGCAGCAAGTATCAGTTAACATTGCCGGTTTCGATGGAAGTTAGATATAAAGAATCAGGACTTACTATTCCCTTGAAAAAAGAGGTGATTGATGGCAAAAATAGTTATACATGGCAGGCGGTGAATTTACCTGCCCTTAAGCAAGAACCCTATTCACCGTCGTTCAGAGAACAGGGCCCATTGGTAACTTGTGGCGCTGTTGATATCTCGTACGAAGGTTATGAAGGTAAAATGGATACATGGAATGCTTTTGGCGCGTGGTATTATAATTTAAATAAGGATAGGGATCAGCTGCCAGAACCAGTAAAAACAAAAGTACATGAGCTAACCGATGGGCTAAAAGATCAAATCGAAAAAGCAAAGGTGCTATATGATTATCTTCAGAAAAATACTCGTTACATCGGTATTCAGTTAGGAATAGGTGGATTTCAAACTTTTGATGCCAAATACGTGGCAACCAGGGGCTATGGAGATTGTAAAGCGCTTACAAACTATTTAAAATCGCTGTTGAAAGAAGCAGGCGTAAATGCCAATGGAGCTTTGATTTACGGTGGAAGACAACCAAGTAAAATAGATCCGGATTTCGTTACAGATCCTTTTAACCATGTGGTATTGTCAATCCCGACTGAAAAGGAAACCTATTGGGTAGAATGTACCAGTCAGAATGATCCTTTAAATTATATGGGGAGCTTCACCGGCAATCGTTATGCTTTAATTTTTTCTCCTGAAGGCGGTCAATTGGTTAAAACACCGTCTTACTCTGCTTCAGATAATACCTTGTCTCGTAATGCTAAAATTAAATTTGATTTATCAGGACAAGCTTCGGCAATAGTTGATGTAAAATATAAATGTGTTCGCCAGGATGATTTAAGTTACATGAATGCAACAAACAGCAAAGGAGAGATCGAAAAATATCTTTATAAAACGATCGATATTCCGAGCATGCAGTTAAAAGGTTTTAGTTATCAGGTAGATAAAGAAAGTAAACCTACATTGACTGAACATTTAGAGCTGGAATTCTCTAATTACTTTAATATTTCGGGGAAACGCATTTTCCTTCAGCCTAATTTATTCAACAGAATGACTTCGCTGCCGGAGAAACTGGAGAAACGTCGCTCTGAAATCCTTTTTTATTCAGCTACCACCGACGAAGACAATATTGTTTATGAAGTTCCGGTAGGATATAGCTTAGAAAGTAAACCAAACGACGTATCGCTAAAATCAGAGTTTGGCGAGTTTACTGCTTCTGTAAAATTGGAGAACAATCAATTGATCTATTCACGTAAGCTAATTAGAAATGAGGGCCGTTTTGCTCCTGAAAAATACAATGCTTTATTAGACTTCTTAACAGCTATTGCTAAATCAGATAAAGCAAAAGTGGTGTTGGTGACAACTGGCAATCCGGTGGTTACTAATTAAAGAAAGCAACACATAAAAACACAAAAAGGCAGTTTATAACCAACTGCCTTTTTGTGTTTTATAACCTTTCGAAATAACTGGATGATAGTATAAGAAGGTATTGAAGAACAAACATCCCATCAACCCAAAACAAATAGAAGTAATCGCTTTTCTTGGGGAATGATCGATAAATAAACCAGGCCACTATTAGTAAGAAAATAACCAAGGCTAAATAGATCGAAGGATGCAAAGGAAGGTCGTACAAGGTTATCAGCAATGAGTGTGCAATAATTAAAACATAGCAAAGCATCTTCGCTTTTGCCGGGCCTAATACATTTGCAATTGTTTTTAATCCATTGCTCAAATCGGCTTCAATGTCTCTTATGTCAAAAATTACAGCCAAACAAAATACCAGGATAAATCGCTTGGTAAATAGCAGAACGATGTCAAGATAAGAGAGTTGAGCTCCGGAATCTAATATAGGCACTAGCACTGTGCATGAAGCCCAGATTAAGCTTATCAAAAATGTTTTGGCGGCAGGTATTTGTCGTAAGCCACCACCTTTGGTTTTTAAAATTGGCAATGAATAGGCAAATGCAAGGAATGCGGTGACAGCAAGTGAGAGTAATGAATTAATATGGATGAGTGGGATCAAAGGCAAAAGCAGTAGAACAGATCCGTAGGTCAAAAAACGAATGAGCTTAACATGCTTGCTAACACACCTCATTCGGTTAGAGGTGTATCGATCTTTGTTTTTTAGGATTGTCGAATAATTTAACACAATCCGAATGTTGTAAATGAAAAAGGTGGCAAGAAATAGGACTGAGATGATGTATTTAGAGGGTTGCTGTTCAACAAGCAGATACGTTAGCATTCCTTGCGCCGCGGCACAAAGAGCAACCCAAAAATTTCCGAAAACAAAAAAATCAAAGGCTTTTTTCAAGAGTAATTAATAAGTAGGATAAGGTGTTTCAAAGTTAAAAACTTATCCCCTGGTTAACTCAAAAATAGTGATCTCCGGCGCGATGCCCACTCGTCCGGGGTAACCTAAGAAACCGTATCCCACGTTAACATAAAGTTGCTGATGCTGTTCTTGGTATAACCCCGACCACTCCGGGTACATGTACTGAATTGGGCTCCATTGAAAATCCCCCAGCTTAATACCAAACTGCATTCCATGAGTATGCCCCGAAAACATGGCGTCAATGTCTTTGTATTCTGGTAATACCTGTAATCGCCAATGGCTGGGATCATGCGATAACAACAGTTTAACAGCTGCTTCATCGGTTCCTTTAGCAGCTAAGTCCATACGGCCATATTTGGGGAATCGGCCTTTGCCCCAATTTTCAATACCAACTATAGCGATCTTATCACCACCTTGCTCAATTATCCGGTTTTCATTCATCAGGAGGTCCCAACCTAATGATTTGCGATGAACTGTTTTTAAATCCTCAAGGTTTTGCTTTTTAGCTTTTGCTGAAGGCCATAATTTATAATCGCCATAATCGTGGTTCCCAAGAGTTGAATAAACACCAAGGGGAGCTTTTACTTTATTGAAAATGTCAACATAGTCCTTCACCTCTGGTGTTTCATCATTTACAAGGTCGCCGGTAAAAAACACCATATCGGGCTTTTCAGCGAGTAACATGTCTACACCTCCCTGAACAGCCCTTTTGTTATAGAAACTGCCAGAATGTATATCAGAGATCTGGGCAATTTTTAAGCCCTCAAATGACTTTGGAAGATTAGGAAGCTTCAGCTTAACATGGTTGACTTTATAGTCATAGACACCTTTAATTACCCCATAGCCCAGCGAGGCAAACGGAATCGCTGCTGCGATAATACCGGCTTTGCTTAAAAATTCGGAGCGGGATATTTTATTCAGATCCGATTCCTGTGTAGCTGCTATCGTTTCTGTTTGTTGGAGTTCGGTGATCTTTTTCTTTTTAAATTTTCGGATGAGCCAAATAATCAAGCGACGAAGATCGTCGATTGCTAAAAATGGAACAGCAACCATTTTACAGATGGTGAGCATAAACAACCATACAGTAATCAGATTTTGAGTGAACTTTCCGAAGAAAAAAAAGAGAGTCAGTAGTTTGGCTAAATAAGTTACTATTGAAACCGCGATATAACCGTAAAGTAAGATCTTACGTTTTCGGGGTGAAGATACTTTTATTGCCGACCTGAATGCCTGATAAACATAAATGTCGACACAAAGAACAATAACTGTTATAGAAATAAGAAAAATGATCCGTCCTGAATTCATATAATAAAGTAAACCACAATGGATGTCTTATCCAAAGGGTTCATGTATCTCAAAAGTACAAAGCATATGGTAAAATGTTTTATCAATGCTTAATTATGACGGTGAAAGGAGAGTACTTCGCTACATTGTTACATCGAAACAATAAGAGAAGCCTTATTTTCAGTGTATCAATTACCGATTATTTATGGAGTTAAAAACATTAGAAAGCATCCCTCTTGCTACCATTCTCGAAACTTTTAATTACGCTTTTTCCGATTACCTGGTAAAACTTCAACTTTCGAAGCAACAACTAATGAATAAAATGGAATCAGAAGGAATTGAGCTGAACTATTCGGTAGGAATGTTTGATGGAGACAACATGGTAGGATTTATTCTTCATGCCCCGGGCAACTGGTTAGGTAAGCCAACAGTTTATAATGCCGGTACCGGAGTTATTCCAACATACAGGGGTAAGGCAATAACGCAGAAAATGTATCAGTACATTATTCCTAAACTGAAAGAGAAAGGGATCAATCAGCATTTGTTGGAATATGTTGAAGGAAACACATTTGCAAAACGCATTTATGAACAAGTAGGTTTTAAGCCAAACCGAGAATTGGATTGTTTAAAAGGCAAGATAAATACAAAAGTTTCGGCCGATGATAATTGCTTATTTAAAGAAATTGAACAGCCTGAATGGGAATGTCTTTCTTCAAAATTTTCCGTTCAGCCGTCGTGGCAAAATAGCATTAATTCTATTAAGAGAGCCGGATCTAAACGTAAAACAATAGGACTTTTTCACGCAAATGAGTTGATGGGTTTTACAAGTTTCAATCCAGAAAATGGAAGGATTGGATTGTTTTTCATTAATGAAGAAGAGAGGAATAAGGGTTATGGGACTTTGTTATTGGCTTATCTTCAGAACAATTTTGATGGTGAACTTTCAGTGTTTAATCTCGATAAATCTAATCAAGCCGTTTATGTATTTTTTACCAAACGCGGACTTAAGTCTGTAGCACCTCAGGTTGAAATGCTGATGGACGTTTAATTATTAAATAACAATCCCTCTTCGTGTGGGAGAGGGATTGTTATTTCTGCTTGTTTAAGCAGAATTAATATCTGTCGTCTCTGCCATATCCTCGCTCATCCTCATCTTCATCGTCGATGGAGGCATTGAATAAGCTGCTGAACATATCTTTGAATTCAAATCCATTCGTTAGGTAATGTTTGCTCAATAATGAATATTCTGAAAGAGCATGCAGGGCAAGTTCCATTAACAGCAGCCGGTTGGTTTCATCCGTCCGTGGGTGGAGTGCCCTGATCAGGTCCTCCAAGCCAGGAACCTTTTTTAAGGCAGTGGAATATTCACTGTTACTTAAGCCATCGGCGATGGTAATGCTATTTCCCTTGCCAAACCAGTCAATAATATCGGCGTATTGATTATTGGTTTTACTCTTTTTCGCTTTCTCTGGGTCGGGGAGATAGTTGGCTGTAAGAGTTTTAATAGCCTTTCCGATTAAAATATGGGTGACCTTAGCCGGGCCTTCCTGTTCGCCTTCATAAACCAGTTCAATTTTGCCGGTAATAGCGGGAATAACGCCAATAAAATCGGCCAATCGGATTGTAGTACTGCCTTCATTATTCAGTAATAAACGACGCTCGGCAGTACTCATTAAGTTTTCAAATGCCGAAATAGTTAAACGAGCCGACACACCACTCTTTTTGTCAACGTATTCACTGGCCCTTGCTTCAAACGCTATTTGTTCTACTAAATCCTTTATCAATTCAGGAACATTGATCTTTTCCAGCTGATCTTCGTGAAGTCTGGCTTCCTGATGGGTTATTTGTTTTGAAAGGTCAGGAGTTTTTGGATAATGCGTTAAAATCTGGCTTTCGATACGGTCTTTTAATGGGGTTACAATTGAACCGCGATTGGTATAATCTTCCGGATTTGCAGTAAACACAAACTGAATGTCTAAAGGCAATCTCAATTTAAATCCCCTGATTTGTATATCCTTTTCTTCAAGAATATTAAATAAAGCAACCTGAATCCGTGCTTGTAAATCAGGAAGTTCGTTGATCACAAAAATCTGGCGATGGGTCCGAGGTATTAATCCATAGTGAATTACCCGCTCATCGGAGTAGGGGAGTTTTAACGCCGCAGCTTTTATCGGATCAACATCTCCGATAAGGTCGGCAACGGTAACATCCGGAGTTGCCAGCTTTTCAGTATAGCGCTCACTTCTATGCAACCATGCGATAAGGGTATCATCGCCTTTCTCGTTGATCTCATTTCGGGCAAACCAGCTTATAGGGTTTAAAGGGTCGTCATATAATTCGGACCCTGAAATATAAGGAACCCACTCGTCCAATAAATCGACCATTTGGCGGGCAATTCGGGTTTTTGCCTGGCCACGCAATCCCAATAGTAAAATATTGTGTCGCGAAAGAATAGCTGTAAATAAATCAGGAATGACCGTTTCGTCATAGCCGATAATTCCTTCAACTGTTTTTTCTCCGGCTTTTAAACGCTTAATAAGATTATCTCTTAACTCGTCTTTTATGCTTTTTGGTTTATATCCTGAGGCTTTTAAGGCTCCTAATGTTGTTATGTTGTTTGTCATTGATTACGTTGATTAGACCCCTAAATCCCCTAAAGGGGACTTTTGAGTATGTCGGAAATGTTTATTTCTAGTTCTACTTATTTTTATTTTATTAAAACAGAGTAGCTGCGAACAAAGCAGTCATTTAGCACCCTTAAAGTCCCCTTTAGGGGATCTAGGGGAATGTCGGAAATGTTTATTTCTAGTTCTACTTATTTTTATTTTATTAAAATAGAGTGGTTGAGATTAAAGCAGTCGTTTAGCACCCTTAAAGTCCCCTTTAGGGGATTTAGGGGTTATCGTACCGTTTTCCTTCTGTTCCGGATATAATCTTCAAAAATGTATTCCCCAAGTCCGGATAGTGTGCTGTAAAAAGCCTTGCCTCCGTTTACCTGTGTAAATTGTCGCACAAATGATTGTAAATACGGATCGCGTGCGATCATAAAGGTTGTAATCGGGATCTTTAGCTTTTTACATTCGGCTGCCATTGTAAGGGTTTTGTTCACCACTTTTCTATCTAAACCAAAACTATTTTTATAATACTTCAAACCTTCTTTCAAACAGGTGGGCTTACCGTCGGTAATCATGAAAATTTGTTTGTTATGGGTTTTTCGTCTTCTCAAAATATCTACTGCTAATTCCAGGCCAGCATAGGTATTGGTGTGGTATGGTCCCACTTGAAGATAAGCAAGGTCCTTTATAGAAATGGGCCAGGCGTCATTGCCAAATACAACTATATCCAGTGTGTCTTTTGGGTATTTAGTAGAGATAAGCTCAGCCAACGCCATGGCAACTTTTTTAGCAGGAGTGATCCGGTCTTCACCGTATAAAATCATAGAGTGCGATATATCGATCATCAATACAGTAGAAGTTAAGGTCTTATAATCCATTTCTTCCACCTCCAAATCGCGTTCTGTTAGGTGAAAATCGCCCAAGCCGTGGTTAATTTGTGCATTGTGGATCGATTGAGTCATATCAATCTGTTCCAGGTTATCGCCAAACTGATACTCTCTTCTTTCGGCGTTGGGCTCATCGCCTTGACCGGAGTAATTAGTTTGATGAGTACCCTTCCCTGATTTTTTTAGCTTTCCAAAAATCTCTTCCAATGCCGACCGTCGTATGGTTTGTTCAGATTTAGCGGTAATAATATAGCCACCGCTTTCATTATCGTCAGTTAGGTAGCCTCGTTTTTTAAGATCTTCAATAAAATCACCCATGCCATATTCATCATTGGTAAGGCCGTATTGCTTATCTAATTCATTCATCCACGATAAGGCCTCATTGGCATCGCCAGCGGTATAATTGAGCAACTGAATAAAAAGCTTGAGCAGATCCTCAAAACTACCTTTGGGTATATCTTGAGGAATATATTGAGTGAAAGCGTAACCGCGCATATTCTTAATAATTTATGAGCATTTGGATGATTGAATAACGCTTTTACTAATTTAATGTTTTAAACACGAATTCACGCCTTTAGAACCAATTGGAATTCGACAAATTCGTTATTTTGGAACAGTTAAAGTTTATTAGCCTTAATAATTTGTAATCATAACCTTATAAAAAAAATATTCGTTTTGATACTGCTCTTCATTCCAATTGTTGGTTTTACCCAATCAAAGGATGTGGCCGTGATTAAAAATCTACTAAATACTCAGGCTAAAGCTTGGTCGGCTGGTAATTTGGAAGAATTTATGGATGGATATTGGAAATCTGATTCATTGATGTTTATTGGGAAAAACGGCCCTAAATATGGTTGGCAAACCACCCTGGACAATTATAAAAAGAGTTATCCCGATAAAAGCGCTATGGGCCAATTAAACTTCAACATTATAAAAGTGGAAGTTCTTAGCCCAACAAGTGCTTTTGTAATTGGACGATGGGAGCTTGAACGTGAAAAAGATAAGCCTTCTGGTTATTATACTTTACTATTAAAAAAGATAAAGGGTAAATGGAAGATTGTAGCTGACCACAGCAGTTAAAAAAGGTGGTTAAACCAATTCAAAAAACAAATTGGTGTTTATAAATAATCGATAATTACACTATTTGAATACAATGAATTAAATCACTAAAAAGAATGTCTCTGTAAAATATTTGATTACTAGTGTTTTATGTTTTATATGTTGAGTTAATTTTTGTTAACTTAATATATTCATTAACCAATTAATCATATGAGGATAAGACATTTACGTAAAATGCTATTTACGCTTTTTAGTATGGTGTTGATAGCACCCCTGGTAACATTTGCCCAGGTGAATGTGAAAGGCAAAGTAACTGATGCCGTAAGCAATGAACCACTGCCCGGTGTTAATGTTACATTAAAAGGCTCTACTACCGGAGCTTCCACTGATGTGAATGGAAACTATTCCATAACAGTTCCTTCCGCAACATCTCAAATCCAATTTTTTCTTTTAGGTTATCAGGCACAAACAGTTGCCGCCTCCTCTTCTACCATTAACATTAAACTGGCAGAAGACGTTGCTAAACTTGACGAGGTAGTTATAACCGGTTTGGCGACCAATGTAAAAAGGAGCAATTTGGCGAATGCGGTAGCCACTATTTCATCGAAAGAACTTACCGGAACCTCTACTCCACAAACGTTGGATGGAGCACTAAACGGTAAGTTGGTGGGAGCAAACATTATTGCCGCATCGGGAGCTCCTGGTGGTGGTATGTCAGTCCGCTTAAGAGGGTTAACATCTATTAACAGTGGAACACAACCTTTATATGTAGTGGATGGAGTGATTATGGATAACTCGTCCATCTCCGGAGGTTTAAACGTAGTTACCGCCGCATCAAGAAATGGTAGCGCCACTTCAAACCAGGATAATCCTTCCAATCGTATTGCCGATATTAACCCTGAAGACATTGAGAATGTGGAGGTATTAAAAGGAGCTTCCGCTGCAGCAATTTATGGTGCTTTAGCATCATCAGGGGTAATCATTATTACTACAAAAAAGGGATCACAGGGTAAAACCAAGGTCTCTTTCTCTCAGGATCTTGGAACAGCCAAGGCTATCAAATTATTAGGAGTTCGCCAATGGGATGAAGACAAGATTCAGGCGTTTTACGAAAGTAACCAGGCAAATGCTGATGCACAAAAACAACTTTACAGAGATGCGGTAGCTAACAATGCATTATACGATTACGAAAAAGAAATGTATGGAGAAACAGGATTTCTTACAAATAGTTCGTTAAGTGTTAGAGGAGGAGGCGAAAAAACGAACTTCTTCTTATCAGGCTTAATACAGGATGAGGACGGGATCATTAAAAATAGCGGATATAAAAAGTATTCAATACGTGCTAACGTTGATCATAAGATTTCTAATAGATTTAATGTGGC
Source organism: Solitalea agri (assembly GCF_023914155.1). GTDB lineage: Bacteria > Bacteroidota > Bacteroidia > Sphingobacteriales > Sphingobacteriaceae > Solitalea > Solitalea agri. The sequence continues at coordinate 97,997 of NZ_JAMWYS010000036.1, forward strand.
ATTAACTACCAATTATATTAATTCATCAGCCGACCGTGGATTAACCAATAATGATAATAACAGCGTTTCGTACGGTGTTGCTCTTTCATCAACCCCAACCTATGCCAATCTTCACCCTGATGCCGCTGGAAACTATCCAGCAAACCCTTATTCAGCCTCTAATCCTCTTGAAACAAGAGATTTGATTACGAATAATGAAAAGGTAAATCGTTTTCTTGGAGGCTTATCACTTACAGCCTTTATACAACAAAATAGCAAGTCGGTTACTAAAGCAATTGTTCGGGGCGGACTTGATTATTACAATCTATACACCAAAGGTATTTTTCCTAACTCATTACAGTTTGAATCAAATGGGAACGGTACTGATGGTGCATCAGTTCAAGGCAGTACCAATAATTTAAATACCAATTACTCTGCATTATTGGTAAATACCTACACTTCTGGGGGAAAAGAGGCCTGGAATTTTACTACTTCGGCCGGTGCCACAGCTGAAAACTTCGACCAGAATCAATTGCTAGATGTAGCTACCAAATTAATCGGTACGCAAACAAACGTCAATCAAGCCTCGGCAGTAACTGTGGTGCAATATAGGGCTCCAAGAAAGAATAGGGGATTATTTATTCAGGAAGAAATAAATTTTGCTGATCGTGTTATTGTGACTGGAGGTTTGAGGTTTGATAAATCAACCGATAATGCTGATGTCAATAAATTTGAAATGTTCCCTAAGGCATCGGCAGCCGTTAACCTACAAAACTTTGATTTTTGGAAGGTTAAATCGATAAATCAGTTAAAGCTTAGAGCGGCTTATGGCGAATCAGGTAATTTCCCTCCTTTCGGATCTAAATACACCTCATTCTCCGCTTCAAATATTGGAGGTTTTGGAGGAACGCTCATTGGCGTTATTAATAATCAGGGCTTTGTTCAGCAAGGAAATAAAGATATAAAGCAAGAACGGCAAAAAGAATTTGAAGCCGGGTTTGATATTAGTTTTCTTGACAACAAGGTTACTTTCGAAGCAACTTATTATAACAAAAAAGCTTACGATCTGATATTTACGCAAAATGTTCAACCTTCTTCGGGCTTTGTTCAAAAAGTAATTAACGGAGGTACACTGCAAAATGAAGGAGTTGAGTTGAGCCTAGGCTTCATTCCTTTTAGTTCGCCAAACTTCAGGTGGAATTTCCGCACTAACTATTGGATGAACAGAGCTAAGATGTTAAAACTGGACATCCCATCATTTAACGTTGGTGGATTTAGTAACACCCTAGGTAGCTTTAAAATTGAAGAAGGGAAATCGCCAACGCAAATTGTGGGCTTGGATGATATTGATGGCGATGGAAATAGCGATGGTGTTTTTGTTTTGGGTAATTCGGAGCCAAAATTTCAAATGAATTTTGTCAATGATTTTACTATTTATAAAAACTTATCATTGAGCTTTACTCTTCACTGGAAAAATAAAGGCGATAATATTAATCTTTCGCAATTCTTGAATGATTTGGGAGGAACCAGTCATGACTATGACGCTGATAAAAATAATAATGGTGTAGCTGATGCAATAGATCGTATTAGTACTGTGGGTGTTTCATCACGGATCTTTGTTCAAGATGCTAGTTTCGTTCGTTTGCGTGATATCGGCTTGTATTACTCGTTTAACACTGATCTTCTTAACAAAACATTTAAAGGGGTGGTATCGGGTATTAAATTGGGAGTTTCTGCTACCAATTTATTTACTATAACTCATTATGATAGTTATGATCCCGAGGTGTCTAACTTTGGTTCAGCCGGATTCTCATCAAATGTTGAGGTTACTCCATATCCTTCTGCCAAACGTATGTTCTTCCATTTAACAGTTGATTTTTAATCTTAAGCAAAAGAGTTATGAAACAGTATATAAATAATAAAATATTATTCACCCTGATTATTGGATTAATAGCATTATTCCCTTCAGGGTGTAAACTGGAAGACAGTGTCGACCCGAATAACCCAAGTTTGGATGGAGTACTCACAGATGCATCCATCTCAGAGTTAAATAATATTGTTACCGGAAGTGAATCAGGTATGCGTGATGCAATTGAGTATTATCTAGACGATGTTGGCGTGGTAGGTCGCGAAATGTACCGGTTTGCAGGTTCGGAACCACGATATACCCAAGATTTACTGGGTCAGGAAAATGCAACTTTAGATAATAATGCTTTTTATACTACTCGTCAGTGGAATGCATCCTATAGGGTAATTAAGAACTGTAATATTTTATTGGCCTCAATAGATAATACTCAAGTGCCTACAGCGGCACAGAAAGAGGGGTACAGAGCATTTGCAAATACTATTAAAGCGTATGAATTCTTGATTGCGTTAAATTTAACAGGAGCAAATGGTATTAGAATTGATGTTGCCGATCCTGATAACCTTGGTCCAATTGTAAGCTATGATGATGCACTTACGGCAATTGCAGCGCTTTTAAACGATGCATCAACACAGCTGGATAATGCGGGAGATTCTTTTGCATTTTCGCTTTCTAATGGATTCATTAGTATTAAACCAAGTCCAACTGCTCCGTTAACTCCAGCCGATTTTAAGAAATTCAATAAAGCTTTGGCAGCTCGGGTAGCAGTTTATCGGAAGGATTTTGCAGGGGCGTTAAATTATCTAAACGAATCATTTTTTGATATCAACGGCGACTTTCAGAAAGGTGTTTTTCATGTGTTTTCAACAGCTTCAGGGGATCAGTTGAACCGATTCTTTTTAGCTCCAAATGCAACTGGAGAAGTTAGGGTGGCTCAACCTGACTTTCGCGATGACGCTATTGCAGCGGGTCAGAATGCCGATACAAGGTTGTTAAAAATATCAAAGAGAAATGCCACCGCCTCACAAGGTGGTTTGTCAAGTGATTATGATGTAGCTGTTTATAAAAGTAATACATCAGCTGTTCCTATAATTAGAAATGAAGAACTAATACTGATTTATGCAGAGGCAAAAATTGGAACTAATGCGCTACCAGAAGCTGTAACAGCTATTAATAGAATAAGGTCTGGTAATAATTTAACCCCTTATGCCGGAGCAGTTAGTCAGGCGGCACTTACTACTGAAATGCTGAATCAGCGACGATATTCGTTGTTTTGTGAAGGTCATCGTTGGGTAGATATGCGTAGATATGATAAACTGGGTGAACTTCCGATTGATCGCACAGGTGATGATGTTTGGCCGGCATTTCCAATACCGTTTGCTGAAAACGTAGGACAATAACTTTTCATAGACCATAGACCATAGACCATGGTCTATGGTCTGTTTTTATCGTGGCAATCCGTATTCTAATGCTTTTTCAGCCCGCTTAATTGCAAGCTCTTCTTTCCAATCCATGTATTTATCTTTGAATTGGGTTTTCATAAAATCATCGAATTTGCGTTGTACAGTTAGGTTATAAAGGCTTTTTGCTTTAATAATTGGCGATTTGTCCCAGGCCCGCAAGCTGATTGAAAAGCATCCATTCAAATATTTCATCCAATGCCACCACCCGGTAGGCATAAATAAGGTTTCTCCATGTTCTAAAAATGCTTCAACACCCTGAACTCCATCCAAGGCCGGAAACTTATTGGTATCAGGGTTTAATACATCATAATCTTCCAATGCGTAAGTGGCAAATGGAATTCGGTATAAACGTTCTTTCCATTTATAGTCGAATAAAATAATGTGTTTACGCCCATGAAAGTGAGTATGAAAAATGTGTGCAAGATCAATATCATAATGAAGGAATGTAATGGATCCTTTTCCTCCAAAGAACATATTCGGATATCGATCTAAAAAGCCTCCCATTAGTTCTTTGGGACTTTCATAATCATCTAAAAGTTTAGGGGCATGTTTAAAAATATCGAATAAGAAAATACGTAGTTCGGTGGGCTGTGATTGAATAAGATCGATATAATTAGTAAAAGCCATTTCAGTGGCGGCGGCATTTATCGGTCTCGAAGGGTCGGCTTTAGTGTTATCGTACAGAGGAACAATTTTATTTCCAACGGTTTCCTTTATATAATCAAATGTCCACTTTTCATATGCAGGCCAATTTTTGGCCATGTCGGTAATTATAACAGGTTGACGGGTGCTTAGGTATTTTTGTTTGAATTCTTCTTTGGTGATGTTTGATACCCGCTCAATAGGTTCTAATAAAAAGCCCATGTGGTTAAGAATCAATTATATAAATATAAATATAAAGTTCAATAGGTATTAAGGCGATATTAATAATAGAAACATAACAGAAGATGCTTTGCTGATAGGAATAAAATTATCCAATAAATAATTCGGAAGCAACATGATCGGCGTAAAGCTTTCCAGTGTCACTTAAAAATAGCGTTTGTTTATCATGTTTTACCCACTGCTTTTCGATAAATTGAGTGGCCGTATGCAGGAGTTCTTCTGAATATTCTTCTCCGAAATTGGTTTTCACTTTTTCTAAATCCAAGCCCCACATAGTCCGTAAGGAGGTCATTACGTATTCATTCAGCCGTTGAATTGGACTTAAAAGCTCTTGTTCAAAAGGGATCTTGCCATTGGCAAGCGTATCAATGTATTTATAATTGTTTGCAATGTTCCATTGTCGCGACTCACCATTAAAAGAGTGTGCCGATGGGCCTATACCCAGGTATTTTTTGCCAAACCAATAGTTTGAGTTGTGTTTAGAAAGCCAACCTTCTTTCCCAAAGTTCGAGATCTCGTAATGCAGAAATCCGTTTTTCTCCAATTCAGTCATCAGCATTTGAAATTGCTCGGCACTTTGTTCTTCATTCATCGCTGGCTGTTGTTTTTTTTGGATAAAAGTAGCCAAAGCCGTTTGTGGCTCTACAGTCATTGAATAAGAAGAGATATGAGGAATTTGAAGATCAATCAACGTTTGAATGTTCTCTTTCCACTTTTTATTGGTAAGGAACGGGTAACCGTAAATTAAATCACAAGTGATGTTTTCAAACCCTGCATCCTGCGCCCGCATGATACTTGATTTGGCTTCACCGGCATTGTGCGCCCTGTTCATCCATTGCAGATCTTCATCAAAAAATGATTGAATGCCAATACTAAACCTGTTGATAGCTGTTTGCCGGATTTCTTTAATTTTTACTGCATCCAAATCATCAGGATTGGCTTCCAGGGTTATTTCAGCATCTTTAGTGACATGATGCAGTTTGTTGATTTTATCCAGCAGTCGGTTAATTTCTTCTCCTTTTAAAACCGATGGAGTACCTCCGCCGAAGTAAATGGTTTCAATGGTCTCGCCATTCAGGTAGCTTTTTTGTAATTCGAGTTCCTTCTCCAAAGAATCCATCAACTCGTCCTTAACTTTCCAATTGGTGGAAAAATGAAAATCGCAGTAGTAACAAGCTTTTTTGCAGAAAGGAATATGAATGTAAATGCCGGCCATGGGGCAAAAGTAGGTAAAGAACCTTAGAACAGGGATATGTAAAAAGCGATAACTCTAGATTTATTACCGGTGGTAGGTAACATTACAGGAAAGTTTATTTTTTTGAGCGAAGTAACTGTTAAGAGAATTGTTAGTTTCGGGATTCAGAATTTAACTTCAGATCGATGTCCAACGATTTCTTTCGGTTGCCTTTCCACTTTGACAAAAACCAACTATTGCATGATTTAAATAAATGCATAGAACTTAATTGGTTGATGCATTTTAACAGTAACGACTTTACCGGCGAAAGGAAAAGCATTGCATTCAATTAGTGGTGAAACGACTGATATTTATGTGCATCCCAATGCAGTTTATCAAGAGACTTTATTAAACCAGTGTGATTCCTTTAAAGCCATTGTCGATTCGTTTGAATCATTCTAAACGTTTCAAATGAAAGGTATTCAATTGGCCCAGATCTTCTGATCGAAATAACTCAGGCTCTGTTATATTCATCGGGTGATATAATTTGCTGCTTGCTTTAAATTTATTATTTCAGTACTATTTATATTTCAAGTATACGTCGAGTATGCGTCGAGTATACGCCGAGTATACGTCAAGTATGCGTCGAGTATACGTCGAGTATACGTCAAGTATGCGTTATATATTAGCTTTTGTTACCTATTTGCTACTTCGGGATTTTAAAATAAAATCAACTAAAGTTTGGGCCGAATGAACAGGTGTTTCCTGGTGGGTATTCAACTCAAAGTTTTACGGTGGGTCTAGGCGTTGATGTCATGTCAAGAGTTAAGGCGGTGGCGTTCTATACTTCAGAAACCAAGGCTCTAAAGTCAAGACATTGAAAGAAAGAAGGTGTTTTAAAAATAGATTGAAATCCGGTAGCTTTGTCCCAAAAGAATTAAGAAGTTTTGAGAGCAATCCTTAGGTTCATAGGCGTATTTGTAGGGCTTATAATGAGTGTGTATGTGTTAAAAGCGCAAGATTCACTTAAAGTCGTAACTCAGCATCATTATTATCATAGAGTTGATTCAACGGCTTTCAAAGACAGCATGGCCTTAGTGAATATGCGCCGAGTGCCAGTTTTGCTTGATAAAAGCAAGCAGAATAAATCACTTGATTCTTTTACGGTAGCTTTCAATAAAGGATTTAAGGACGCAATAGGGTTGAAGGTTAAAATGCCAAAGGTTTCTTCACTTCAGTATGCTGATCCGGTTGAACGAAAGTTTAAAAATCCGCAAAACATCTATATCCTTTTTTGTCTGTTCTTGTTGTTTGTGTTGATTAGTTATTTTTTTGCCCGCGATATTAGTGTTATGGCTCAGGGCTTTATTAATAATCGAATATTAAATCAATTGGTGCGGGATAATAACCTGCTCAACTCAGAGTCTTTTATATTTATTTCCTTACTGATCGGGTTTACCTTCGGTTATTTACTAAAAGTTGTATTTCATATCGATGAAATTATGGGAGTTACTGGCATTGGTAGCTTTTTCCTGATTTCATTAATGGTAATATTGTTCTTCTTAATAAAAACCATTTTATTAAGGATTGCCGGAGCTCTTTTTTCGATTAAAAACATGGTAAATAATTACATTTCAATTATTTACATAGCCTTTGGATCGTGTACCCTGGTGTTAATACCCTTGCTAATTTTGCATGCCTTAGGTCCCACTCAATTCGGAAATAGCCTTCTGATAGTGTTTAGTACTATATTAATACTTAGTTTTGCATATCAATATATTCGGGGAGCAATCTTCATTTCGTCAAATTTTCAATTTTCGAAATTTTATTTTATTGTTTATCTTTGTGCCTTTGAAATTTGTCCGTTAGTTATATTATATAAAGTACTTTTGAAATAAAGTTTCAGCTGAAGTAAGGGGTTTAAAATCATGACAGAGAGGAAAATTAAGGTTAAAAGTATTTTAATCACACAGCCTAAGCCAGAGAGCGACAAGAATCCGTACACTGAACTAGCCAAGAAATATAATTTAAAGCTAGATTTCAGACCGTTTATTCATGTGGAAGGTATTCCTGCTAAAGAATTCAGAAAAGGTAAAATTAACTTACCTGATTACACTGCAATTATTTTTACCAGCCGTCACGGGATAGATCAGTATTTTCGTTTATGTGAAGAGATGAGATACGAAGTGCCGGCAGAAATGAAATATTTTTGTAATACAGAGTCTACAGCACTGTACTTACAAAAGTACATTCAGTATCGTAAGCGTAAAATCTTTTTTGGCAAACAAACAACTGCCGATTTAATGGAGCAGTTCAAAAAGCACAATGCTGAGAAATTCTTATTCCCATGTTCAGATGTGAGTAAGGAGGAAATTCCTTCAAAGATGCGTGATGCGGGTTATAATATTACTGAGGCGGTGATGTATCGTACTGTTTGTAGTGATCTTTCTGATCTTGCAGAGGTAAAATATGATATGATTGCATTTTTTAGTCCTTCTGGTATTAAATCATTATATCAAAATTTCCCCGATTTCGAGCAGAATAATACCCGAATTGCGGCTTTTGGTTCAACCACGCATAAAGCAGTTTTGGAGGCCGGTCTATTCCTTGATGTTCAGGCGCCTACGCCTCAATCTCCATCAATGACAATGGCTATTGAAGAATACATTAAATCCGCGAACAAATAAACAAAATTAATTATAAGTTAAATTTATACTATTTTTACAAGGTCGTTAAAACTAAAAGAAAGTTTCTTTCTATATGTTTTAACGATTTTTTTTGTCAAGAATTTTCGTATGTTGCGTAACAATTAAAATTTTATGTCGTTTAAATTGATTAAGGAATAATTTTTTCATAGGAAAATCATTATAACTAAATTTACTATTACTATTTGCCAAACCTTTACAACTTAAATTTTATGAAATATTTCTGGCTGCTTTGTACTTCGGCTCTTCTGTTCTCCCTCAGCGGATGTGGATCATCTGGGGCTAAAGGTGAGTTGGTAGGTGTTCAAGGCCGAAAACCCTACAAACAAGATGTTCCATACGGAATGGTTTACATACCTGCAGGAACTTTTATCATGGGTCAGGCTGATCAAGATGTAACTGCATCACGTACTGCTCAAAATCGTCAGGTGACAATCGCTCCTTTTTACATGGATGAAACGGAGATTACCAACAATGAATACCGTCAATTTGTTCTTTGGGTAAGAGATTCTATCGCTGCCAAAACAATGGGTGGAAACTTTGTTGTTAAGGGTGAAGACGGAACCGAGTATATTAATCCTAAACAAAAAGTTAATTATTCTGCAAAGAACAACCCTAACGCTGAGCAATTAAAAGGAATGTTCTATCAAGGTGATGACAAGATTACCGGTAGAAACGAATTCGACGTAACCAAGTTTATCTATCAGTATACCTGGTTCGATCTAAGAGCGGCAGCTTTAGCGCAAAACCGTAAAAAACCTCGTTCATCTTTCATCAAACGTGAAAAAGTAGCGATCTATCCAGATACTTTAGTATGGTTAGCTGACTTTAGCTATGCTCAGAATGAGCCTATGGTTGAGCAATATTTCTCACACCCTGCGTTTGACGAGTATCCTGTGGTAGGGGTAAACTGGAAACAGGCCAACGCTTTTAGTGCATGGAGAACAGAGTTTAATAATACCTATCGTGATAAAAACAAAAAGCCTCGTCGTGGAGCAATGAGTCTTCCAACAGAAGCTCAGTTTGAGTATGCTGCAAGAGGTGGAAGAATTGGTTCTGATTATCCATGGGGTGGTCCTTATATCCGTAACAGTAAAGGTTGCTTGTTGGCTAACTTTAAACCTGGACGCGGTAATTATGTTGATGATGGCGGTTTCTATACTGTTAATGTAAAATCATATTTCCCTAATGATTATGGTTTATACAATATGGCAGGTAACGTTGCAGAGTGGACAGCTTCTACTTATGATGAGTCAGCATATACTTTTGTTCACGATATGAACCCTACTTATACCACTCAGGAAAATGATGCGTCATCATTATCTCAGCGTCGTAAAGTAGTTAGAGGTGGATCATGGAAAGATATCGGATTCTTTCTTCAAAACGGTACCCGTTCTTATGAGTACCTAGACAGTGCAAAATCATACATTGGCTTCCGTTGCGTAGGTGAGCACATGGGTAAACAGCTAGGAACTAAAAACTAACCAAAAGATAAATTAACAATTACAACTAAACTGATCGCATTATTATGAAAGGTAAATTTAAGTTTAATCTAAACTTCTTCGCGTCGCTATTCGCTGCACCAGTAATTTTAGGTGCTTTATTTAAGATTCTTCACTGGCCAGGAGCAAGAGAAATGCTGATGGTAGGTATGGGTTGTGAGGCCATCATCTTCGTTGCTATGGCTTTCCAAAAGCAGTATGATGAACCAGATTGGTCAAGAGTTTACCCTGAATTATTGCCTGAGAATGAGCCGGCTCCTGCTAATTCATACTCACGTGGCGCGGTAAGTGGCGGAAGTACTAACGCTTTAGATAAAATGCTTGCTGAAGCTAACATTACTCCAGAAATGGTAAATAACTTAGGTACAGGTTTAAGAACGTTTGGAGATAAAGTAACTGCAATTTCAAACATTGCAAATGTGTCAATCGATACTACTTCATTATCAGACAGCTTAAAACGTGGTACAGAGTCAGTAAATCAATTGGTGGTTTCTTACCAAAAAGCTTCTCAATCATTGACTGAAATGGCTGGAGCAAATACGGATTCAAAAGCTTACAATGAGCAAATCAATTTAATGGTTAAAAATCTTGCAGCGTTAAACGCGGTATACGAAATGGAATTACAGGAGTCTAACAACCACCTTAAATCTATGGGTAAATACTACGCGAACATTAACGAAACTATGCAAGGTTTCAACGAAACGCTTAACTACTCTAAGGTATATAAAGAAGAAGTTGCTAAATTGGCTAAAAACCTTACATCACTTAACTCAGTGTACGGTAATATGCTATCAGCAATGAATGTTCAAAGAGCATAATTTTAATGTGCTTTTTTGATTAACTGTTTTATTTATTAAATCAAAACCTTAAGACTAGACTATGGCCGGTGGTAAACAAACGGCACGTCAGCAGATGATTAACCTGATGTATCTGGTGCTCACTGCGATGTTGGCGTTGAACGTAAGTGCGGAAGTATTGAACGCATTCAAGACAGTAAGAGATGGTTTAGACGAGTCGTCATCTAACTTGGATCTTACTATAAATAAAACCATGGATGCTTTCCAAAATGGAATGAGCAGCGATCCTGTTAAAACAGAACCATGGTTTAAAAAAGCCCAGGAAGCTGTGAAAATCAGCAATGAATTGGGTACCTATATCAAAGGTGTTAAAGAACAAATGGTAACAGAGGCCGAAGGTGTTAATCCTGAAACCGGTGATATTAAACGTAACGATGATTTGGATATTCCAAGCCATATTATGTTGAACGAACAAAAACCATCGGAAGCTAAAGGCCCTGAATTAAAAGCTAAAATTACTGATGCTCGTGAGAAATTGCTTGCCTTAGTTGATCCTGCAGATAAAGAGAGAGTAACTATTAATCTTAAAGCAGAAGATCCTAAAGGTAGAAAATGGGAAGAAGCTCAGTTTCAAAGTGTACCTGTAACAGCTGCAGTAACTATTTTATCGAAATTAGAAGGTGATGTAAAGAACTCAGAAGTAGAGATCTTGAAATATCTTCAAAGTAAAATTTATGCTGCTGACTTTAAAATTGACAAATTAGACGCAGTAATCGTTGCTCCTTCAAGCTATGTTCTTGCTGGTCAGCAGTATACCGCTGATGTATTTGTAACGGCTTCAAGCACCTCAATCGTACCTGATGTATATGTAGGCGGTTCAAAATTACCAGTTGATGCAGCCGGTAAAGCCAAATATACCATTACCGCATCTGGTGTTGGAGAGAAATCATTCGAAGCAAAAGTTACTGTTAAAAAACCAGATGGCTCTACAGAAACTTACACTAAAACAGGTAAGTATGAAGTGGCAGCTCCATCAGCAAACGTTAGTGCTGATAAAATGAATGTTCTGTACATTGGTGTTGAAAACCCGGTATCTGTTTCTGCTGCTGGTGTTCCAAATAGTAAAGTACGTGCAAGTTTAATTGGTGCAGGTTCATTAAGAGGTTCGAACGGTAATTACATTGCTGATGTAACTACTGCTGGTCAGGTTACTATTAACGTAACTGCCGATATTAACGGTAAAGTTACTAACATGGGTTCTAAAGTGTATCGTGTAAAACAAGTGCCTCCTCCAACTCCTAAATTTGCAGGCTTGTCATCAGGTCGTGTAAGTTCATCAGCAGTTAAAGCGCAGCCAGGTGTTTTTGCAATGCTTGAAAACTTCGATTTTGATATGAAGTTTACTGTAAGTGGTTACACGATGTATGTAATGAAAAAACGTACTGACCCAATTTTCGAATCGGTTAACGGTCCGGCTTTATCAGCTCGTTTACGTACGGCCTTATCAACTGTTTCTACAGGAGATAAGATCATGATTGAAGATATCACTGTTAAAGATCCTAAAGGTAATACTCGCAGATTATCTACTGGTGTATCGCTCACTGTTCAATAATTAGAAGATGAAGAGATTTTATTTAGTCGCCTTAGCAATGCTTGTATGTTGCTCTGTAGCCTTAGGCCAGGTAAAGAAAAAATCTACCGGAGCAAAACCTAAAGCTAAAACAACAACAACAACAGGCAGTAAAAAAACTGTAGCAGCTTCAAAGGGCAAAAAGAAACCTGTTGCCAACGCAAAAACTAAAACTGCTGCAACAAAGACCACTTTAGCTGCGGTTCCGCCGCCTGCTCCAGCCCCTAAACCGGTTGACACCACTAAAAGGCGTCCATCAGCAACAGGGTCTCTGTTTGGCGACGTAATAGACGGTGTTTACAAGAAGGAGAACAACCAAAATGTGAAGGCGATTCCTTATCCGTATATCCGTCAGGCAGATGTAATGTTTGCTAAACGTATTTGGAGAGAGATCGATGTTCGTGAGAAAATGAACCGTCCGTTGAACCATCCTAATTCGCGTTTGATCACAGTGATGATGAAAGCGATTAATGCTGGTGAATTAACGGCTTATCGTAATCCTGATGATGGAAGCGATAGTACATTTCGTGATATTATGTCTGTAGAACAAGTAACTAAATTGGCCGGAGGCCGTGTAGATACTATTCAGGTTCCTGATATCAATGATCCGAGCATTATGCGCGATACGGTTGTTCGTGAGAATTTTAATCCTGATCAAATTGTTAAATACAGAGTAAAAGAGGATTGGGTTTTTGATAAACAACGTTCAATTTTCGAGCCTCGTATTATTGCAATTGCACCTTGTAAACTGAACATCAGTAAAACCTCAGGCGATACTATTGGTGTTACTCCAATATTCTGGGTTTATTACCCTGAAGCTCGCCCTATTTTGGCCAACTCTGAATTGTTCAACCGCTTTAATGATGCTTCAAACCTAAACTTCGATGATTTCTTCATCAAGCGTTTGTTTACTAGCTATATCATTAAAGAATCTAATGCGGATGATTTACGTATTCAGGATTATGCAAGCGGTATCGATCGCTTATATGAATCAGAACGTATCAAGAAAAAGCTCATGGATTACGAACAAGATCTGTGGGAATATTAAGAATCTTAATAAACAGATTGGGACCTAAATGGTCCCTTTTCTGTTTATAACTAAAAGTGTATCTCTTTTATTTTCCGAAGTAATTTAGCAATGCTTGAGCTTGCTTCAAATTCAGTACTTCTAATAACTCTTCCTGATTGGCTTCCCGTATTTTCTTTACCGATTTAAAATGTTTTAATAAGTTCTCCGCTGTTTTATTTCCAATTCCGTCTATTAGTTCCAACTCTGTATTTAGCGTTCCCTTATCTCTTCGTTTGCGGTGATGGGTAATTCCGAAACGATGCGCTTCGTCTCTTAGATGTTGTATAATCTTTAAGCTTTCTGATTTTTTATCGATGTATAAAGGAATCGAGTCATTAGGATAATAAATTTCTTCCAGCCGTTTTGCAATACCAATAATTGGAACTTTATGATAGAGGTTAAGTTCTTTAAGTACCTCAACTGCCGACGAAAGCTGTCCTTTCCCGCCATCCACAATAATTAAATCAGGTAATTGCTGTTGTTCTTCGATCACCCTGCTATATCTTCGGCCAATTACTTCTTTCATAGTTGCAAAGTCATTAGGGCCTTCCACCGTTCTAACGTTATAATGCCGGTAATCTTTTTTAGAGGGTTTGCCGTCTTTGAAAACAACCATTGCTGAAACTGGATATTTTCCCTGAAAGTTAGAGTTGTCAAAACACTCAATATGACGGGGAAGACTTGTCAGATGTAAATCATTCATCATCTGTGTCAACACTCTTTCAGTTCTTAATTCTGGGTTCAGCTTCTCATATTGTTCGAGTTTTGATTTCTTGAAGAAAAGCACGTTTTTTTGCGATAACTCAAGCAGCTTTTTTTTATCACCTAACTTCGGAACCGTAAACTTTATAGTAGGATCGTCAATATTGATATCAAAAGGAACAACAATTTCCTTAGAAGTGCTTTCAAAGCGGTTTCTAAATTCTGCAATGGCAAGTTCCAGAAGTTCTGCATCGGTTTCATCAAGCTTTTTTTTCAGCTCAATAGTTTGCGTTTGAACAATACTGCCATTTAATATTTTAAGGTAGTTGACAAAGGCATATTTATTATCAGATGCGATTGAAACCACATCAATATCGTGCAATAAAGTGCTTACAACGGTCGACTTACTTTGATAGTTCTCCAAAGTGTCCAGCTTATCTTTTAGGTTTTGAGCAAGCTCAAAATTCAGATTAGAAGCGGCATCGGCTATCTGTTCGTTTAAATGCTTTACTACAGTTGAAATATTACCTTTTAGAATATCTTTAATGTCGTCAATATTGTGGTTGTAATCTGTAGAACTCTGCAATGCTTCGCAAGGTCCTTTGCAATTGCCGATTTGGTATTCCAGACAAACCCTGAATTTTCCTCCCTTTATATTTGAATCAGTAAGAGCCAGGTTGCAGTTACGAAGCGGGTAGAGACTTTTGATCATTTCGAGCATTGTCCGCATCATTCCAATAGAAGCGTAGGGTCCATAATATTTCGAACCATCTCTAATAATTTTACGAGTGCCGAAAACTCGCGGAAAGGGCTCGTTTTTAATAACGATGGAAGGATAAGTTTTGTCATCTTTCAACAAAACATTGTAACGAGGTTTATGCTCTTTAATGAGATTATTCTCGAGCAGTAAAGCCTCAATTTCAGTGTCTACAATGGTGAATTTAATATCCCTGATCTTGCTTACCAAAACACGTGTTTTGGCATTAACCATTCTGTCATTCACAAAATAGGAAGACACCCGATTACGAAGGTCCTTGGCCTTACCAACATAAATTAGTTTCTCTTCCTGATCGAAATACTGATAAACACCCGGCTTATGAGGTATTTTCACCAAGTGTTTTCTATAATCAAACTCACCTTGAATCATAAACGAAATTAACTAGCTATACTACACTAAGCAAGTTAAGTTTAAAGCTTTTTGGTCAAGCAGCATGTAATATGTTCAATTACCACTTGTCCCATGGTATTGCAATGCAAAAAAATGTCTTTATTATGATGTTCAGCCAGTTCTTTTTTTAACATTTTGGTTTTTGAAGCAGGTGATATTTCGTCGTTTTCTAATACCGAAAAAAGCTCATTTATCCTACGGGGAGAGGATTTAATACGGTTCGACATAAGGGTACGCTCTTCCTCCTGATACTGGCTCATTGTTTTATGATTCATGTGCTTCATGCCCATAAATACCAGCTTATTGTTCTCTTTAAAATAATGGGGGAGATAGAAGCTCTTACGTCCCTCGTATGATTGCTGATCGAAGTCAATAGCGCGGATACGGTACTGTAATCCTTCAATATCAGGGGTGATGTCCATAACAAAGTTATAGGATCTCATATCGCCTAAAAGACGCACAAAACACCGCTCGTTAAACTTCACAAATTCCTTACATATACGAATCTGATTAAAAGGAACATCATCCAAATGTTTTTCTATAAAAACATCTCCAGGCAAGCCAATGATGTGCTCCTCAATTAATGTATCCTTGTCTGTTACGTAGGTGATACGGTTGGGGGAAAGAATGTGTTCCAGCTCTAGTCCGTAAACGCGTGAGGCATCGGCTTTTTTAACGTAAAAGTGGTCGTAGTTATCATTTAAACGGTTAATGATTCGTACCCTGAAAGGTTGGGAGTTTCCAAAAGCACAAAAATCAATACGAGCAACTGATAGGTTATTCATTAAGGTCTTATCACCATCAGTAGTAAGTAAAGCATAAATATAAGTTAGGGCCGGAAAAAGTTCCCGCATATTGCTTTCATCATAATAAACAGTTTTCCAAAGCGTATCCTTTCCGCTTTTATCAATAAGCGGAACCTCCAGATTAAACCGGAGCATATCTGAATATTGGATTGGCAGTTTGATCTCACGGCCATGTTTTATCAGATACTCACGTAGTCCGGTCTGAATTGGGTAGAATAGCTTCTTTTTAGAAGGGACATTGTGCCTGAATTCATTTTTAAAACTCATAGCTCTAATTTAGCTCTTTAGTCTCTTTAAAAGAGTTTTTAATAAACAGAAAAGGATCTAAACCGAAAAATAATTCTTCGGTCTAAATCCTTAATATAATGATAAGCAAAAATTACTTAATGGTGAAGATCAATCGAACATCTGATTTCAGTTTGATTGACTTGAAATCAATCTCTGGCATTGCTTCAGCTGCTCCCATGGCATCGGCCGATTTGTACATGGCCATGGTTGGGCGAGGGTAGTAAATCGGTTGTGATTCATTATCATAAATCTCCAGTACACCGCCCAACTGCTCACCGATAGCCGCTACAAGATAGCTAGCCTTCTCTTTGGCATCTTTCATCGCTTTAATTTTCAACTCTTTTTTGTAGTCATCAATTTTGCTATGTACGTATTCGGCAACGTTAACACTTTCAATTCCTTTTGGATCAACAGCTGATAGAATATCATTTACCTTATCAAGTTTGGTGAGCTTCAGGCGATATTGTTTACGAGCTAAAAAGTTAGGGTCACGCTTTTTATCACGGATATTCCAATCATAATTATAGCCATAAACGTTATCAAGCATAAAATTTTCTTTAGAAATACCCGCATCAATTACTGCTTGCTGTAACTGTTTTTCAACAGTCTCAATTGATACTTTGTTCTTATTGTTATTGTCTTTGTAATATTCTTTTAATGAAATATTGAGGTAAATAATATCCGGAACAATTTCCATTTCGGCGTTGCCGGTCACTTCAATCTTTTTAACTGGATTTACAACTGCTGTTTGAGCCATGGCGCTAAAGCCAGCCAAAATGAGGGCGATACTTGCAATTAATCTCTTCATAATCGTTTACTTTTTAATTTAGATGCATTGGGTTTATTGATTCCACAAATTAATTTAAAGAATTATTCATTTTCATATAAGGCGAGCGCATATTTTGCTACCACCCCAAAATTGAACCCTTGTGCCTGATCATATCCTGCAAAGTTTACCGCGATCAATCTTCCACAGTCATCAAATACAGGCGAACCGCTTGCTCCGTGGGTAGAAGTAATGTTATACTGAACGGCAAAACCATCGGATTCTTTATTAACCTCTCCTTCATAAACCTGCACCTTAATGCCCTTAATTGTGCCAGCTAGTTGCATGCCCATCGGATAACCAATCATAACAGCCTTTGCTCCAGGTTTTATTTCAGTGTCGTCGTTAGCAGCCAATGACAGGTCAATTATGTTTTTAACTTTTGAGGGCAGATTATGACTAAGAGTCTGCAAAATGGCCACATCTACATTCGGATCTTCCGATTGGGAAATAAATTCACAAGGGATAAAGTCTTCTACGTTTTTTGCTTTGCTGTTATGCATAGCAATTCCTAAGCGAACAATTTTTCCTTTAATGCTTATTTGATTTGTGTCTAGTGAATGATGTGTTTTTCGCTCCGGAATGTTAATGGTTATATCTGATGATGATGAATCAGCCTTAGCAACTGAAGAATCAGGCGAACTTTGTATCGCTTCCCACTCATCTTCATTCCCTTCGGTAATTTCATCGGTCCAGTGTTGTTTGATATAATTTGCAATCTGAGCGGGCTCAATATCATCAGGAACCATGTAACTAATAGTAGCCTTAATTGCTGAAAAATCATTTGATGCATTAACTGTCCATGGAGAGGCAACATGGCGGTTAGTTACCAGTTTTCCATCTTTACTGACAAAAAAACCTGTACCTGTAATGGTAATAGGGTTATTGGCGTACTGATCGTATGGAGCTATCTCTCCTCCATCTGTTACCGTAAACTGAATCGGCTCCGAACCTTTTATACTTACTTCATACACATAGCTATTGGCAACCAACACAACACTGTTTTTATACTTTTCATATATCGCGGTTTGACTTAATCCGCATTTAAGACTATCAGTCGACGTTCCAGACCATAATTTCTGTAAGTCACCGGCTTTAAAGAATAAGATAGTTAGAAAGATTCCTGCAATAACGCATATGGTTGGTACTAACCATTTACTTCTTTGCTTCTCAGGATCTTGAGATGGCGTATGATTTTCGTTGTTAAAGGATGCATTCATATGTAGAAAGAATAATAATTCTGAATAGTAAATAGATGATGTATATAATTAATGGAGGCCAAAAATCTGGAAAATATTATTAAGCAAAAAATAAACTTTTTAATAATAGTTATAAAAGGGCAGAGGCTTAACGCTTACAATGGTATTATAAGGGTGGCTATTTAATTAGAAAGGCAATAAAAAAAACGGAAGAGATTAAGGTCTCTTCCGTTCTATTTAAGATTGAAGTTTTATGCTTCAACTACTTCTGATTGAGTGTCATCTTCTTCAATTGGAGGTTTTTCCATTACCCGGAAATATCGTTTCTGAAATACCAGGATCATGGCTACGCCAGTAGAAATGGCTGCATCCGCAACGTTAAATACCGGACGGAAGAACACGAATTCCTGACCTCCCCAAATTGGAAATGCTTCTGGAAAATGGCCTTGAACAAGTGGGAAGTAGAACATGTCAACAACGCGACCATGAAATAAGGGCGCATAACTATAAATAACCCCGTATAATACGCTGTCTATAATATTTCCTAATGCACCAGCAAAAATTAAACTGGCAGCAACTACTAAACCAAATGGATATCGATGTTTGATTACGTAATGAATTCCGTATCCGATACCTGCTACAGCTGCTATTCTAAACAACGTTAAGAACAATTTGCCATATTCTCCGGCAAACTCCATCCCAAACGCCATCCCATTGTTTTCAGTAAAATGAATAATAAACCAGTTGCCGATTATATTAAATTCCTGGCCAATGTACATATTGTTCTTGATCCAGGTTTTCAATAGTTGGTCAGCCAATACCACCAAAACGATGATAAGGATTGCTTTAATTGATTTTTTCAAAGTATATTATTTATTCAATAAGTCACTTTAACGGTTATGATTGCTTTAATTTAGCTTCCATACTTAAAGTAGTATGTGGAACAGCACGTAAACGTTCTTTTGGAATCAGTTTACCGGTTTCACGGCAAATACCATAAGTTTTGTTTTCGATACGCACCAAAGCCGCTTCAAGATTTTCAATAAATTTCTTTTGACGGGCCGCCAATTGATTCACATGCTCTTTCTCCAATGTTGCCGATCCATCTTCTAACGCTTTAAATGTTCCTGCAGTATCATCAGTTCCATTTTCATTGGGATTACTTAAGCTTGTAGCCAAAATATGCAACTCAGCTTTTGCTTTGTTAAGTTTATCCAGAATAAGGTCTTTAAACTCCTGAAGTTCAATGTCTGAATATCTGGTTTTTTCAGTCACCTGGGTTCCATTATTATCCATGATGTTTTCTCTTTTCCTTTTGTTTAAGTTTAAATGCGCTCTATCTCAATTTTTAGATTAGTATCTTCTATTTCTATCGTGTCTGCGGTGTTAAAACCTGACTCTGTCAAATCAAAATTAGTGCCTAAAATCTCGGCGCTAATGTATGGTAAAAAGTTCTTGACAGCAGTATCTACCAAATCATTCGACTCGAGTTTAACATTAATCTTATCAGTAACCTCAAAACCCTTGTCTTTTCTAAGGTTTTGAATTCTGTTAATCAACTCACGTGCAATACCTTCCTGTTTAAGATCATCTGTTATAGTAACATCTAAAGCAACTGTAAGTTTGCCCATGTTGGTTACTAACCAGCCCGGAATATCTTCTGAAAGAATTTCAACATCTACTACTTCCAGCTTAAATGCTTCACCATTCAGGTGTAGGTTAAAGAAGCCGTCTCGCTCAATTGAAGTAATATCTTCTTGTGAGAAATTACCTACAGCCTGGCTCACTTCTTTCATCATTTTACCAACTTTTGGCCCTAAGGTTTTAAAGTTAGGTTTGATTTTTTTAACCAGAATTCCTGCTGTATCAAGTATATACTGTATTTCCTTAATATTTGTTTCAGAGAGGATTAAGTCTTTTACTTTCTCCACTTTAGCCTGAAACTCATTGTCAAGTACTGGCAATAAAATCTTATTAAGCGGTTGACGAACTTTTATGTCAACTTTCTTACGAAGTGAAAGCACCATTGAAGAAATATCCTGCGCCATGGCCATACGTTCTTCAAGCTCCTTGTCTACTTCTGACTCATTTACTATAGGAAAATCAGACAAATGCACTGATTCAACTTTATGACGACCGCTTACCGCATTAAGGTCAGTAAATAAGCGCTCGCTATAAAACGGTGCAATCGGAGACATTAGCTGCGCGATGGTCTCTAAACATCTGTATAATGTTTGATAAGCGGAAACCTTATCTTGGGTATAATCACCCTTCCAGAAACGACGACGGCATAAACGAACATACCAGTTACTCAAATGCTCATCAACAAATGATTGAATAGCGCGAGCAGCTTTGGTAGGCTCATAGTCAGCATAACATTCATCAACCTCTTTAATCAATGAATTAAGCAAGGAAATGATCCAACGATCAATTTCCGGACGTTCAGCTAAAGGCACCTCTGCTTCATTGTACTTAAAGCCATCAATATTTGCATAAAGAGTAAAGAATGAATAGGTGTTGTAAAGCGTTCCGAAGAATTTACGACGAACTTCATCTAAGCCTTCTAGATTGAATTTTAGGTTATCCCAAGGAGAAGCGTTAGAGATCATGTACCAACGCGTAGCATCGGCACTGTATTTACTAATGGTTTCAAATGGATCAACAGCATTGCCCAAACGTTTAGACATTTTGTTCCCGTTTTTATCCAATACTAACCCATTTGAAACAACATTTTTGAATGCTACCGAATCAAATAACATTACTGCAATTGCATGCAAGGTAAAGAACCATCCACGGGTTTGATCAACACCTTCTGCAATGAAGTCGGCAGGGTAGCTTAAGTCAAATATTTCTTTATTTTCAAATGGATAATGCCATTGAGCATAAGGCATCGCTCCAGAATCAAACCAAACGTCGATCAGATCAGACTCGCGATAAAGCGTTTTACCGTTTTTAACGAAAACAATATCATCAACATACGGACGATGCAGGTCATGGCCATTCGTTTTGATTTTCTCAAGATAAGTTACGTTAGCCTGAGTTTCTTCAGCAGATAATAAGCCAGACGCAACTGCTTCTTCCAGGTGTTTTTGAAGATCAGCCACAGCGCCAACGCATACTTCTTCTTCTGCATCAACACTTCTCCAGATAGGAAGGGGAGTTCCCCAATAACGAGAGCGAGAAAGGTTCCAGTCAACTAAATTTTCCAGCCAGTTCCCAAAACGACCTGTTCCGGTCGATTCAGGTTTCCAGTTAATAGTTTTATTCAGTTCAACCATGCGATCTTTTAACGCAGTGGTTTTAATGAACCATGAATCTAATGGATAGTATAAAACCGGTTTATCGGTACGCCAGCAATGAGGGTAGCTGTGTTCATATTTCTCGACCTTAAATGCACGGTTTTCTTCTTTTAATTTGATGGCAATAAGCACATCTGTAGGCTTGAAATCTTCGGCGGTGCGTTCTGCATCAGAATAATATTCTTCTTTAACATAACGACCAGCAAATTCACCAGCTGTCTCTATAAAACGACCTTGGCGATCAACTAAGGTTAATGAACCAATTCCGTTTTGCTTGGCAACACGAAAGTCGTCAGCGCCAAATGAAGGCGCAATGTGAACAATACCGGTACCATCTTCAGTAGTAACAAAGTCGCCAACAATTACCCTGAAAGCATCGCCGTTATCAGGCTGAACAAAAGGCAAAAGCTGCTCGTAACGGATTCCATCTAAATCACTGCCTTTAACAGAACCAACTATCTTGAATGGAATAGCTTTATCTCCTGCATTATAGCTTTCCATTGGTATATCCTCATTCTTTTCTGAGAAATACTTTCTGAAAAGATCTTTAGCTAAGACAACCGTTACAGGTTCAAATGTGTATTGGTTAAAAGTATTTACAATTACATACTCAATGTTTTTACCAACTGCCAAAGCGGTATTTGAAGGTAAGGTCCAAGGAGTGGTTGTCCATGCCAGGAAGAAACAGTTTTGAGCGTTTAAGGAGGCTCCACTGATAAAATGCTCGATTTTTTTAACGCCTTCCTCAGTTACTTTAAACTGGGCCACAATGGTAGTGTCTTTTACCATTTTGTAGGTTCCTGGTTGGTTAAGTTCGTGGGAGCTTAATCCCGTTCCTGCGGCAGGAGAGAAAGGCTGGATTGTATAACCTTTGTATAACAATCCTTTTTTATATAATTCGCTTAGTAAATACCAAAGCGTTTCAATATAGTCGTTTTCGTAGGTGATATAAGGATTTTCAATATCAACCCAATAGCCCATTTTAACGGTCAGGTCGTTCCATATATCAGTATATTTCATAACCTCCTTGCGGCAGGCATGGTTGTAATCGTCAACAGAAATCTTTTTACCAATATCTTCCTTGGTAATTCCTAAGGCTTTTTCAACTGCAAGCTCAATCGGTAAGCCATGGGTATCCCAACCCGCTTTTCGCTTTACCTGAAACCCTTTTAAAGTTTTATATCTACAGAAAATATCCTTAATAGCACGGGCCATAACATGGTGAATACCAGGCATTCCGTTAGCAGAAGGGGGGCCTTCGTAAAAATTGTAGGGTTTTGAAGCAGGACGAGAGCTTACGCTCTTTTCGAAAATCTTTTCATTTTCCCAAAACGATAATACTTCGTTTCCAATTGCCGATAAATCTAACTGTTTATATTCTCTGTATTTCAAAGCCTTAAAAACTAATCTGATGTGTGTTTAAAATTGGACGCAAAGTTAAAGTTTTTACTCCAAATTTTTGATTTTCTTTTAAGGCAAAGACAGAAGGAAAGAGATATGTTAATTAAAGAACAATCAGATTAATAGAAAGAAATATTTCTTTTGTAAAGCGCTGAGATACATAAAGTTTATGAATTTTGATAAACTTATAGTTACGATAATTCGTTAACTTAGTATACAATTAACTTTTATTTTATTGGCATTATTTTTTTAGCTGGAAATTAATTAACTTAATATTAGGTTTTTACGCAGGTTATGATTTACCCTTTTATCCATCTTAAGCAGTAAAGGTATCAACCTATAATTTTGTTTCTTAAATATTATCTAAAAACTAACTTGTTAACGCTCTAATTCTGCCTTAATGAACTCAATAGGTAAAAATATTAAATCGCTCCGACAGTCGAGGAACTGGTCACAGGAACAGGTTGCAACGAAGCTAGGAATTACCGCGCCGGCTTTTTCAAAGATTGAAAGTGGATTTACTGATATCAACTTCTCAAGATTAGATCAGATAGCGCAGTTGTTCGGTCTTTCTGCAGTTGAGTTAATTACTTATCATAATCAGGAAGAACAGAAAAAGTACAATAGCGAACTCCAGCAGTTAAAAGACAAATTAGCTCTTAGAGAAGCTGAGATCATCGAACTTCAGAAAAAAGTAATTTCATTGCTTGAGAAAAGTTAGACTAATTAATCGTTACCGTTTTCTGTTAAATCCATGTTCATTTGAACTAATGGATGTGCAATTTTTTTGCGGTTAATGCGCTGCTCTAGACTTAGCAGCAGCGCAGGTACCAAAATCAAGTTTGATAATAATGCTACTAACAGGGTAATAGATACCAAAATGCCGAGCCACATAGTCCCCTGGAAGTTAGAAGCCGCAAAAATTCCAAAACCAAAGAATAAAATTCCTGCTGCATAAATCATGCTTACTCCGGTTTCGCTTAGAGCCAAAGCTATAGCTTTAGATATGGTATTGTTGGGGTTTTCGAGTTCCTGGCGATATTTGGTTAAAAAGTAAATTGTTTGGTCATTGGCCAATCCGAACGCTACGCTAAAGATGAGAATGGTTGATGGTTTTAGATTGATGCCCGCATAGCCCATAATGCCGGCGGTAAAAATCAGTGAAATAATATTCGGAATTAATGCAATGCCATTCATCCTTAATGAGCGGAACAGAATAAAAATAATCACTGATATTAGACCAATAGCCAATAAAAGACTTTCCTTTAAATTTTCAACCAGATAGTCGGTTCCTTTTACGAAAATTCGGCTAGAGCCGGTAAATACCACGTTAAATTTATCTTTCGGGAAGATAGAATCGGTACGTGCCTCAAGCTCTTTCAGAAGCACATTCATTTTTTCCGAACCAATATCGGCCATTTGAAAACTTACACGAGTTTCGCTTTTATCTTTATTTATAAAGGCTTTCAACATGCTTCCGGAGTCTTTACCTCCCGATTTACCTGCATACGAAAGAATAAACGCTTGTTCCATATTATTGGGTAAACGATATTGTGAAGGATTACCATTGTAAAAACCTTGAGTGGCCATCTTTAAAACTTCATCCAGCGAAAGAGCTCTGGAAATCTCCGGATAAGAAGAAACCATGTTTTGAAATTTATCAATGCGATGAATGAAAGATGAATTCATTACACCGTTGCGCTTTTTGGTATCAATACTCACTTCTAAAGGAAGAACGCCATCAAAGTTTTTTTCAAAAAACTTCAGGTCCTTGTAAATCGGATCATTTTTAGGCAAATCATCTACAACAAATCCATTTGCACGCATCTTGGTTACTCCATAAAGGGCAATGGCAACAATAACTGCAGAGGTAATGTAAATGGCCTTGCGGTGATGAAAAACGAGGTAATCAATTTTCTTTAGAAATGCAGTGATGCGTTTTGCTTCAAGGTGACGTGTATGCTTGGTTGATGGAGCCGGAAGGAAGCTGAAAATTATCGGTACCATAATCATTGAACAGATGTAAGTTGCAATGATATTAATCGCAGCTACATGTCCGAATTCCGTTAAAATAGCGCTATTGGTAAATGAGAATACACCAAAGCCGATTGCTGCAGAAACGTTTGCAAGCAAAGCTGTAGGACCAATTTTTTGAATGGCTACAGCCAACGAATGCATTTTGTCGCCGGTTTTCTTAAACTCGTTATGATACTTGTTTAATATTAAAACACTGTTTGGAATACCAATGATTACGATTAATGCCGGAACAATTCCAAGCAGTAATGAAATTTGGTAGTTGAACAAAGCAATAACCCCTAAGGCCCAAATCACTCCGTTGATAACCACTAAAAGAGGGAAGAAGACAGCATGGAATTGTCGGAAGAACATGGCTAAAACTATTCCTGTTGCAATTAAGGCCAGCAGTAGAAACAGTACGAATTCCTTAGCAATTTTATCTGATAGTTTGCTTCTAACCCATGGCAGGCCTGAATAATGAAGCTCAACTTTGTGTTTTTGAGCAAATGTTTCGGCAAGCTGATTGATGTTGTTTACAATTTTGCCTCGGTATTTCGAATTCAGAATTTGCTTGTCGAAGGTTATGGCCATTAAGGTAGCTCCATTTTTTGTGTTGAACAAAAGTCCATCATAAAACTTCAAGCCTTCAATCTTTTGTTTTAAGGAATCAACAGCGGTTTGTGATGCTGTCGCTTGAGTAACAACAGGGGCTAAGACAAATTTTCTTGTGGAGGTGTCTTTTTTCAATTCAAAAACTCTTCCGATTGATAGCACTTCTTGAATGCCTCTTATTGATTTAATATCATTGCTTAATTTCGACCAGTCATTAAAAGCATCTTTCTCCCAAATTCGTTTATCATTTACGCCGATCACCAAAACAGCTCCATCTTCTCCAAATTTCGATTTAAATTTATTGTATTCTACATAAGAAGGATCGTCTAGGGGAAGTACCTTGCTACCTGCATATGCCAGTTGAAGATCCTTACTATGGTAGGCCATAAAAGCGGTAACACATAGGATACAGATGAGTAAAATATATCGATTTTTAAGAATGAAGTTCGAAATAAATGTCCACATGGTTTGAAAAATAAGCGAAGCGAAAGTACGTATTTACTTTGATTTGCGATTTTTGATTTAAGTTTGATAACTCATTTAAACGCTAAAAATTGTCGGCACTGCAAAAAACCAGAGGAATTGTTTTGAGAACCACTAACTATGCTGAAAGCAGTATGGTAGTGTTTGTTTTTACCGAGCAATTTGGCTTACAGTCGTTTATAGTAAATGGGGTGCGAAAGCCTAAAGCTAAATTTCCAGCCAGTTTGTTTCAACCATTGAATCTGGTTGAAATGGTGATTTATTATAAAAATACCGGCGGTTTGCAGCGTATTTCAGAGTTAAGAAATTCTCCACCTTATACATCATCACCTTTTCATCTGATAAAAAGCAGCATTCTTCAATTTTTAAATGAGGTGATCTATAAATGTTTGAAGCAAGAAACGGAAGAGCCTCAGTTATTTTCTTTTGTTTATAATTCATTGCAGTATTTAGATGTTTATCAGGGAAGTCCAACCAACTTTCATTTGATTTTTCTGGTGCATCTTGCCAGGTTTTTAGGGTTTTACCCAGTTGTTAATGATGAATTGACTAACGAATATTTCGACTTAAAAGACGCAGTGTTTACCAATGTAAGACCAATGCATTCGCAAGTGGTTGTTCAGCCTTATAGCGGTTACATATCCCAACTTATGCAGTTAAACTTTGAACATATGGAACAACTTCGGATTAGTTCTGCTGAGCGAAAAGTGCTATTGCATGCTTTAATTAACTACTATGAGTTACATGTAGATAATTTTGGGAAGTTAAAATCATTTGAAGTACTCGAAGAGGTGCTTGGAGCTTAATAGTTCTGTGGATTGTTAAATTGATGTGAAAATTTCTGGCTGATAATCAGTAGGTTTTTAATGGCTCAAAGATTTTTTCAAAAAACATTTTGCGTTTTATAAAAAAGACCTCATATTTGCAGTCCCAAAACGATGGGAGATTAGCTCAGCTGGTTCAGAGCACCTGCCTTACAAGCAGGGGGTCACTGGTTCGAACCCAGTATCTCCCACTAGAATTAAATAACCATCGTTTAGGGAGATTAGCTCAGCTGGTTCAGAGCACCTGCCTTACAAGCAGGGGGTCACTGGTTCGAACCCAGTATCTCCCACAAAATCTAAAGCTTCAGAAATTCTGAGGCTTTTTTTTTGAGAAGTCATATAGGTTTAAAACAGCCAAAAAGAACCTGTAGTAAGTACTTTTCATTTTGTGTATGGAAATTTTCATGCATTTTTATGAAACAGCCAGGAGCAATAATTGGTGCTAACAATTACTAATTAAGCTCAAATTTTAATTGTAACACCCAAAGTGTTGCAGATATTAATACATTTATATTTTAACAGCTATACTCAACATCTGGGTATTAAACATTTCTATTTAGTATATTTTAAAACGAAACAGCCAAATTCTTAAAATATATATTCACAACCAATTACATGCGTATTCCGGAAGGGAATATTTAATCACTATTTAATATGAAAAAAAATGCTTTAAGCCTCATGCTGCTTTTGATGTTATCATTGGCAACAATGGCTCAGGAACTTGTTTCGCCAAATGGTAATCTTAAATTATCATTTCAGCTATCAGATGGTAGCCCAACGTATAAATTAATTTATAAGGGTAAAGAAGTTATTAAAACCAGTAAACTTGGATTAGAGCTAAAAGAAGGACCTTCATTGCTAAACGGATTTACGGTTAAGGAAACCAAATTTGATGAGGTGAATGAAAACTGGTCTCCGGTGTGGGGTGAGGTTAAAACCATTAACAACCATTATAAAGAGTTATTGGTGGTTTTAGATCAAAAAGCGCAAAGCAGGTTTATACAAATTCGATTTAGGTTATATGATGACGGCTTAGGATTCAGGTATGAATTTCCTCAGCAGGATAACTTGAACTATTTCATTATTAAAGAAGAAAGAACGCAGTTTGCCATGAACGGCGACCATAAAGCATTTTGGTTACCGGGTGATTATGATACACAGGAATACAGTACCGTAACTTCAAATCTTTCTGAAATCAGAACAAAAATGAAAGAGGCGGTTACGCCAAATGCCTCTCAACAACCATTTTCTCCTACAGGTGTGCAAACCTCGTTGATGATGAAAAGTAAAGATGGATTGTACATCAATATCCACGAAGCTGCCTTGATTGATTATGCTTGTATGCATCTGAACCTTGATGACAAGAATATGATCTTTGAATCTTGGTTAACTCCAGATGCAAAGGGAGACAAAGGATATTTACAAACACCTTGTAAATCGCCGTGGAGAACCGTAATGGTAAGTGATGATGCCCGCGAAATACTTGCTTCAAAATTAATTCTTAACCTGAACGACCCTTGCAAATACACTGATGTATCATGGATAAAACCTATAAAATATGTGGGTGTTTGGTGGGAAATGATCACCGGCAAAAGTACCTGGTCTTATAACAACCTTAATTCGGTAAAGTTAGGTGAGCTCGATTACTCTAAAACTACTCCAAATGGTAAACATGCTGCCAATACTGCTCACGTAAAAGAATATATTGATTTTGCTGCTAAGCATGGCTTAGATGCTGTTTTGGTGGAAGGTTGGAACATTGGATGGGAAGACTGGTTTGGAAAATCTAAGGATTATGTATTCGATTTTGTAACTCCTTATCCTGATTTTAACGTAAAGGAATTGAAAGACTACGCCGCAAGTAAAGGGGTTCGATTGATCATGCACCACGAAACTTCTGGATCGGTTCGTAATTATGAGCGTCATCTTGATACGGCTTATAAGTTTATGGTGGCTAACGGTTACAATGCCGTAAAGAGTGGCTATGTGGGAAACATTTTGCCAGCTGGCGAAAACCATTATAATCAATGGATGGTGAATCATTATCTGTATGCAGTTACAAAAGCTGCCGATTATAAAATTATGGTTAATGGCCATGAAGCTGTTCGTCCTACCGGTTTATGCCGCACTTATCCGAATTTAATCGGTAATGAAGCCGCACGCGGAACAGAATATGAAGCATTTGGAGGCAGTAACCCTGATCATACTACTATTTTGCCATTTACACGTTTAATGGGTGGTCCGATGGATTATACACCGGGTATCTTTGAGACCAAAATCAGCAACCTTAATCCAGATAATAATTCATTTGTTCATAGCACCCTAACCCGTCAACTTGCTTTATATGTGACCATGTATAGCCCGCTGCAAATGGCTGCTGACGTAATTGAAAGCTACAATAAGCATTTGGATGCGTTTCAGTTTATTCAGGATGTTGCCGTAGATTGGGACGACAGTAAATACCTTGAAGCTGAGCCAGGTGATTATATTACTGTAGCTCGTAAAGCCAAAGGAACCAATAACTGGTTTGTAGGTTGTACCAGTGATGAAAACGGTCATACTTCTAACTTAACATTCAATTTCCTTGATCCGAATAAAAAATATGTTGCTACGGTTTATGCTGATGGTAAGGATGCACATTATGAGAAAAATCCTCAATCGTACACTATTACCAAAGGAGTTGTAACCAATAAAACAAAACTAATGCTTAAAGCCGCTCCAGGTGGAGGTTATGCAATCAGCCTAATCGAAGCAAAAGATGCTGAATCATTAAAAGGATTAAAGCAATTGAAATAAGACATAAACAAAAAGCGTGAGGTAAATTCCTCACGCTTTTTGTTTATAGTTTCTGGACTATTTTATTTGAGTCGTGCTTTAAGGAATGCCAGACTAAGGGTATACGCATCAGCTGTTGACTCTTTATCGTATTGAGGATTACTAGGGTTAGCAAATGCATGATCGGCGTTGTATGATTTTACTGTTAATTTTTTGCCGGCTTTTTTCATGTTTTCTTCAAACTCCTTAACCACTTCCGGAGAGATCCACTTGTCTTTCTCTGCAAAAATCCCGAGTACATCAGCTTTCAATGTTTTTAGTTTTGCTTCGTCTTTTTCAGGCATTCCATAATACATTATGCATCCAGCAGCCTGTGAAGCAGCTAAAAGTGAAGTTTGCAATGACCAACCTCCTCCAAAGCACCAACCTATTGTCGCAATTTTGGCCTTGGTTCCCACATATTTGATGGCTGCGTTAATAATAGCGTGGGCTCTTTCTTCCGTAACACTTTGCATGTATTTAGAGGCGTCATCACGGTTGGTAGCAACTTGTTTGTCATAAAGATCGAGTGCTATCACATTTACATTACCTAAATCATGATATAGCTTTTCCGATTCTTGCTTTATGTAACTGTTGAGGCCATACCATTCATGAATAACAAAAATGTAATTGTTAGTCGGTTTGGCAGCTTTGAATTCATAAATATGTACTTCTTTGCCATCAGCTGAAGGGATCATCACATCTCTTCCAATCTCACTTTTATAGTCAAATGGAATAGGGTCGGGGTGTGAGTTTACAAATTGCTTATCAGTTGAAAGCATCGCAAACTCTTCAGTACTGGTTGGAGATTGTACCTGGCAACAACTCATTTTTGTTTGCCCATACAATAAGCATGGAATGAAAACGATGGCTAATAAGAACAGCTTTTTCATAATAGTTTGTTTAGAAATCAGACGTTGATTAAATGGGTTTACTGATATAAATGTAAATAATTTCATGGAACGTTTAAGAGCTCTCAATGTTGAAAACTCTTCTTTCTGATTGCCTTGATTGCTAATTGAATATTGAAATTTACAGCTATTTTTGCGGGGTTATTAACAATAGAACTTCCTGAAAAAATATTAAATTCATCGATCAATCAATTAAAAAATATGTCAATTAATATTCCTTGTTTAGATTTAAACGATTACGTGAACGGTAGTACTGAGCAACGCAAGAAGTTCTCAGAAGCCGTTGGTCATGCGTTTAATGATACCGGTTTTGTAACGATTAAGAATCACGGGTTAAGCGATGAGCTTATTGATGCTTTATATGTTCAGGTTAAGAAATTATTTGGATTGCCTGAAGAAGTAAAGAAAAGCTATGAGAAAGTTGAATTGGCTGGACAAAGAGGGTATACCAGTAAAGGTAGAGAGCAGGCAAAGGGTGCTAAAACTCCTGATTTGAAGGAATTCTGGCAAATTGGCCAGTATGTGGAAGGGGAGGAGTTAAGTAAAGATGATTATCCCGACAATTTGGAGGTAAATGAACTTCAGGAGTTTAATACAATTACTAAAGAAGTTTACAAAAAACTTGAAGCAGCTGGAAAAGAACTGCTTAAGGCGATTGCCGTTTATTTAGGATTAGAGGAATCATATTTTGATAAAAAGGTATGGAACGGTAATAGTATTCTTCGCTGCATTCATTATTTCCCGATTGAAGATCCCGATGCTATTTCTCCTGATGCAGTTAGAGCCGGTGCTCATGAAGATATTAACCTGATTACTCTGTTAATTGGCGCTAGTGCTGATGGTTTGGAAGTATTAACTCGTGACGGCGAGTGGTTCCCTATCAAGGCGGGACAACAAGATATTGTGGTGAACGTAGGGGATATGCTTCAACGATTAACCAATGGAAAATTGGTTTCAACAACACATCGCGTAGTAAACCCTCCTCGTGAATTGATGAAGACCTCTCGTTTCTCGGTGCCATTCTTCCTGCATCCAAAATCAGGCATGGATTTAACCTGTTTAGATTCTTGTGTTACAGCAGAGAGACCTAAGCAATTTTCAGACATGACAGCCGGCGAATATTTGGATGAACGGTTACGCGAAATAGGCCTAAAGAAGTAAAGGAAGTTAGAATGACAAAATAAGAAGTACGAGATAAGGGGTATTTCAACAAAAAAAGCGCAACCGAAGTTCGATTGCGCTTTTTTATTGAATTTTGGACTTAGACCTTTTTAAAAACCTAATCTGTCTTTATCTTCTTCGCCCTCTTCTGCAGGAGGAGCTTCGGTTGCATATTTTGTACAATCAAGTTCAATAGCGATAGTATCTGGGCGGGCGAAGTCGCCTTTAGAGATTTTAAGTGTAGGGTCGGCATAAACCTTCTTCATGTACAAAGCCCAGGCCGGTAATGCAGTATTAGCGCCTTCTCCTAAGTTAAGTGAATGAAAACGCATGCTACGGTCCTCACAACCAGTCCACACACCGGTAACTAAACTTGGTGTAACCCCCATAAACCAACCATCGCTTTGATTTTGTGTTGTTCCGGTTTTAGCACCAATAGGCATATCCATTTTATATTTCCCACGCAAGCGCAAACCAGTACCACCCGGTAATGTGGTGGTTCCTTTCAGCATAAAACACATTACATAAGCTGTTTGAGCACTAATGGCCTGTTTAATTTCAGGCTTGTTCTCATAAATAATATTACCATTTTTATCCTCAATACGTAATAGGTAGATTGGCTTGGTCCAAATACCTTTGTTAGCGAAGGTGCTGTATGCGCCCACCATATCATAAAGTGTAATATCTGCTACCCCTAGTCCGATAGAAGGATAAGGTGGTATTTCAGCTGTTATACCCATATCATGGGCATATTTAGAGACTATTTTTGGTCCCAGCTGTTTCATCAAAAACATGGTGATAAGGTTCTTTGATTGTGCTAAACCTTCCCTTAAGGTATACATGCCTCCTGTTTTACCATCGGCATTTTTAGGAGAATAATTGTCGAAATCTTCAAAAACAACAGGCTCATTTGGTACTTTCATACAAGGAGAAAACCCGTTGTCAATAGCTGCTGTGTAAACAAATGGTTTGAAGGTAGATCCCACCTGACGTGCTCCAGTGGCCACCTGGTCGTATTTAAAGAACTTAAAGTTATCGCCCCCAACCCATGCCTTAACATATCCGGTTTGAGGGTCCATTGACATCATTGCCGAGCGTAAGAAACGCTTGTAATATTTAATGGAGTCAATTGGACTTAAGGTAGTATCAATTTCGCCCTTCCAGCTAAATACGGTCATTTTTACCGGAGTTTTAAAATCTGCTAGAATTTCAGAGTCTGATTTACCCAATTCTTTTAGCTCGCGGTAACGGTCTGTTCGGCGCATTGCCTGCTCTAAGGCTCCCGGAGAAAGATCACTTATCGGATCTTTACCCATATTTTTCCAGTGTTTTATAAACTGCTGCTGTAAGTCTTTTAAATGCTCAGCTTCCGCTTCTTCTGCATATTGTTGCATACGAGAGTCGATTGTTGTGTAAATTTTCAAACCGTCTCTGTATAAATCGTAAGAACTGCCATCTGGTTTAGCCTTAATCGTTCCATCATCTAACATTTTAGAAATTTCTAAGCGTAGATGTTCTCTGAAATATGCTGCAAGGCCTTCGTTATGACTTTCAGGGTTATAATCCAGTTTAATTTCACGAGTTTTGGCAAGTGATGCATTTTCTGAAGTAAGAACATCATTTTTCACCATTTGATCCAGTACGGTATTTCGGCGGGATAATGCTCGTTCTGGATACCGGATAGGGGAATAATAGCTAGGTCCTTTTAAAATACCGATTAGTAAGGCTGCCTGCTCTACCGAAAGTTGATCTGGTGTGGTATTAAAGAATGTTCTCGCAGCAGTTTTAATACCGTAAGCATTACTGCCAAAATCTACCGTATTAAGGTACATAGCCAGAATTTCCTGTTTGGTATAATTTCGTTCGAGTTTAACTGCCGTTACCCATTCTTTAATTTTGGTTACATAGATATTAGTTTTTTGACGACCAAACAGCTTTTTAGCCAATTGCTGCGTAATGGTACTTGCTCCCTGGCGTTTCCCGATCAGGTTGTAAAATACAATAGTAAAGGTTCTGCTAAAATCAATACCCGAATGGTCATAAAAGCGGGAATCCTCAGTAGCAATCAATGCATTTACAATGTTAGGAGATAACTCACTGTACTTAACGAAAGAGCGATTTTCAAGGTAATAAGTACCTATTGTTTTTCCATCGCCCGAAATAAGCTCAGAGGCAATATTGCTTTTAGGGTTTTCAAGGTCTCTGAATGAGGGCATCTTACCAAAAAGGCCCAATGCGATAGATAAAATAAAAAGGGTGAAAACTCCTATGCCTCCTAAAATGAGCAACCAAAAGTTTTTAATATACCTGCGTAAATCTTCTTTACTTAATTGCGATTTGGTCATTATTGGTCTTAAAAATTAATTCTAAAGTAATCTCTGTATTCTTCTACGGTTTGCTGGCTCACTAATCGTGCAAAGTTATCAGTTGTAATAATGAAAAAGTCATATTTGTCATCCGGTAATCCTACAATTTCCTCTCGCGAATCTCTAAATCTCCTGTAATACTCTTTGGCTGTTTCCACATCTGGAAACGGAGTTACCGATATCAGCTGAGTTTCATTATTAATGACTTTGCTGTTGTGCGTGTAGTTTTTGTCGGAATATAGGCTTCTGTTAAACTGGCCTATGCCTTGGCGGATCCTGTTTAGGTTTGCTGTTGGATTATTAACCGAAATAACAAAAGTATACACCGCGTTTTCGGAAGCTTTTTTGAAATAGCTTTTTGCTTCAGCATCTGCTAATTCCCGATCACGCTGCTGTTCTTCCGCTTTCTTTTCAGCCTCAAATCGTTTACTTATTGAAACGGCATCATTGGCTGTGGCTATTGACCTTTCTTCCAGCGCGAACTCCCGAGCATCAAAATCTGCTCTGTTAGTTTCTATTGAAGCAATGAAGTCGCCTGCTTGCTTGCTGGCTTCCTCATTCGGATAGCTCTGTTGTATTTTTCGTAATTCAGCCTCAAAAGGAGCCACCTTTTGTGTTTTGCCAACAGCAAGTGCCGCTAACAATGCAAACTTCGATTTTAAATATGGGTTGGCCTGAGTTGCCTGAAATACATTGTTCGCCTCAATTACTTTGTCATAGTCCCGATTCGAATAATCCTTGTACGCCGCTTCGTATAAACCTTCAAACTCCTTTTTTGTATTGTTTTCCGTTTGTGCCACTCCCGGGTTCCGCATTGCCATGGAATATGATGACCCAGGGTATTGATTAAATAAGCGACTTTTATACTCTTCTGCTTTCGCTGTATTGCCAGTTAATGCGTACAAACGGTTTAGATTGAAAACAATCTCATCCCCGTTTTTTAATGGAGGTGGATTGTTTAAAGCTATCTCATAATACTTAATAGCAGCGTTGTATTCTTCCAGATCTTCATCATAAATAGTGGCTAAATGCAAAGCCGCATTTTGTTTTAACAAATTTGATGAATCAAGCTTGGCTGGCGTTAATGGCAAATTATTAACAAGAATGGTTTTAATTTTATCCGGTTGGGCAGCATCCAGCTTTTTTAGATCGAAGGAAGGGTCCGTATCAAATATTTTGGGAGCTATTCCCTGGGCACTGCTTATACGCCAATTGTCGCCTAGTTGACGATTTCCCCAACGGCGAACAAACTCATTATAACCTGCAGCAATAGCATTGTTATTATTGAAGTACCAGGTTGAACCACTGCTCTCTGCATTATTAAAACGATTAATGGCCTGTGTGTTATAGGTGGAGGTGACCTGATTTTGCTCCATTTTACTTTCCCTTATCTGGCTTTGTATATAAGCAACCTTTGCATCAATAATTTTGTTTCTTTCAGCATCGGGAAGAGCGGCAACATGTTGTAAGCTGTCTTCACGGTCGATAGTTTTAATGTTAACAATCAGTTCATCAAGTTTATTTCCTCGCTCAATAATCTTGTCGTAATCAGGTAAATCACGCTGAATAAATGCCCGGGTACTATCGTAATATAAATGTGCCTGATCATAGTTCTTGTTTTCGAAATAAATATTGGCAATTCGTGAGTAAGATAGTGCCTTTTGATTCAGGTTTTTACCGCTGTTTGATACTGAAAGCTTATAAAGGGCTATAGCGGAATCAGCCTGATTTTTACGCTGTGCAATTGCTCCCAAAACAAAGTAAATCTGATCTTTATAACCTGTATTCTTTTCATCATCTAAAAGATCATTCAGCTTTCTTATCAAATCATCTGTATTACCACCTTCGGAAATATTGGTCAAACGGAAAGCATTAATTTTTGAAGCCAGTTCCAATTCATAAGGAACCTGCATTCCCCGCACTTGTTTAAAGGCATTTACAGCAGCTATGTAATCTTCTTTCTTCTCGTAAACCTGCCCAAGAACATAGTAATAGTTAGCCTTCAGCAAGGCATTCTTTTTTACCGCTTTAATTGCTTTTTCAAGAGCGACTGCGGCTTTATCGTAGTTTTTTTGATTTATATTGAATTGAGCAATGGCCGTATAAACAAATCGTTTCGATTTTTTAGCATCTGAAATATTGGCTTCAGCCATTTCAAAAGCAGCTATTGCATCTTCTGTAAGTTTATCCTGCATTTTTGATAAACCTGTCCATGCCAGGGCTTCCTCTTTTAAATCTTTATTCGGAAATGTATTGTAAACATATTGGAAAGCCTGTGCCGCATTGTAATAATCGCCCTTATAGAAATATGCTTTACCTACCAGCATGTATGAATCATCGGTCCACTTGCTTACTTTATGGTTAGCAATAACTTTTGAACATTTTTCTACAATCAGGTCCATATCTCCGGTCATCCCTGCCGAAGCACCTTCATCAGGTAGTTTTAAAAGTGGTAAAATATTGGAGTAGGAAATTGAATATCCGGTTTCGAAATTGGTAACATTTTTTCTGAAGAGTTCTTTGGCATTAAAATAGGCATTGAAACGAGCAGTAGTATTATGGTAAGTTCCCTTTACAACGCCAACGCGATTGCCCATTGGATCATACATTTTGCAGGCTCCAACCGCTAAAAGCGCTGCGCCACAAAGCAATGGTAGTAACTTGTTTTTTAACGGTATTTGCAATGGAATGTACCTTTTGTTGTTAGCAAATATAAACGATTGAAATCAAACTTAACTTAAAATAAAGCCTACGTGTTATAGAAATGATCTTGCCAAAAAGTAAACAATTTTTAACCTTTTACAGTAAAACGATTTAACGAACCAACAATAGGTGTGTCTGTTCAGAATCCTGTTGCAACCTTAAACAATTTTACCAATGCCAAGCCGTAAACAAAAATTAGTTAAACAACTTAAAACTAAATATAAATTGGTGGTGCTTAACCACGACACCTTCGAGGAGAATATCTCATTCACACTGAACCTGTTAAATGTGTTTGTTGGAGTGGGAGTAGGCTCAATGGTGCTCATGTTCTTATCAGCCTGCCTGATCATCTTTACCCCTTTAAAAGAGTATATTCCGGGTTACGCTGATGTTTCATTAAAGAAGAATGTTGCAGAAGCTGCTATGAAAGCTGATTCGCTTGAGCAAATGTTCAGGTCCCAGCAAAAATATCTGGAGAATGTTAAAAATGTAATTGATGGTAAAGTGGGAAGCTCCAATGCCGATTCCATTCCACAGTTAGCAAAATCAGCTGTCGATTTGGATAAAAAATACCCCAATGATGTTGATGACTTAAGAGATTTTATAGAGGGAGAAGAAAAAAATAATGTGGAAGGGATGAAAAAAGTTTCTTCGAAGTATTCAATCGCTGATTTACAGTTGGTTAAGCCAGTTGAAGGGAAGGTAATGGTAAGTTATGACTTAAAATCAAATAAGGCATATGAGGTTATTGCCACCGGTCCCAAAGCAGAGGTGAAATCGGTTGCTAACGGTATTGTTTTATATAGTGGATTAACTACTGAAACGGGATATGTGCTTATCATTCAGCATGCCGCAAATGTTATTTCAATTTATAAAAACTGTTCGGCCGTGTTCAAAAAGACAGGAAACTATGTAAATGTCGGAGAATTAATTGCCATTACCGGCAATAATGGTAAAGAGATCAATGGTCCGCAGCTTGCTTTTGAGTTGTGGAGTGATGGTGTTTCGGTAAATCCTGCCGAGCATTTAAAATTTTAATTTTAGAAGTTAGGACGTAAGTGTAATTAATTTTTAAATTTACGAGCAACAAACCAAAGCGTTAACCAAATCAACCAAACCATGTTCAAAAAAGACAAATCTCAAGAAGAGGAGGAGTCGTACGGCTCTATTAACCTAATAGGTGCAGGCACCAGCATTACCGGCGATGTAGTTAGTAAAGGTGATATTCGTATTGATGGCACTGTTAAAGGAAACGTAAATTCATCGGCCAAAGTAGTTATTGGGACATCAGGTACAGTAGAAGGAAGTATTGTTTGTGCGAATGCTGATGTTTCAGGGGCTCTGCACGGCGATATTAAAGTAAGTGAATTACTGTTCCTGAAAACCACCAGCCGTTTGCATGGCGATATTTATACCAATAAGATGGTAGTTGAATCAGGTGCTGTATTTACTGGTAAATGTAATATGGGAGCTCAGACCAAGCTGCATATCAATTCAGAAGAATATGGAAAAACCAACGGACGAAAAGCGGAGAGCGCTGTTGCGTAGTTATGCCCGGTATTCGGGTATGGGTTTTCAGATGATTGCAATTATCGGGGCCTTCGCCTTTGGCGGAGTTAAGCTCGATGAATATGTAAAAGGAGAACATCCATGGTTTACCATATTGGGCTGCCTTTTGGGTATTGCCCTTTCTTTTTATTTTATTATAAAGCAATTACAAGAATAACCTGGTTAACTGTGATATTGTTAAATTGCGCCCATTATCAATTAATGGCTGTTTAACAATATCACCGTTTAACAATACAAAATAGTTAGATTAGGATTTACCGTCAGCCTTCCATTAAAATATCTGCAAATCATATAGTTAACTAATATAAAATTTCACATCTTTGCGCGAATATTTTCAGAAAGCGTTTTGATACAGATATTACTGCCGTTTTTAAAGAAGCTGATCATCTTTTCTCTTACCATTGCCCTTATTATAGGAGGTATCCACTATTTTTTTCCGGATAAGAATTTATTGATGGATAAAATATGGGTGGTCTATTTTTTCTTCACCTTCATTACATTGTTGTCATTTGTGTTTGCCGGATTCGGAATAAAGAAAGGTGGAGAGTTTTCGGTATTGGCAATATTGGTGGCGGTTGTTTTTAAAATGCTTCTGTGCATGACTATGGCGTTAGTGTTTATTTATAAGAACATGGTTACTGATCGATTGACCTTCATCAGCAACTTCTTTCTTTTATATTTATTGTTCACAGTATTTGAAGTTTATAATATAATATATAACTTGCGCGACCAAAAAAAATTAGAAAATCGTTAAATAAATGCGCTTAAACACACTTTTTCTTAAAAAACTTTTCGTTTTATCGCTGATTTTTGCATTTATCGCAGGAGTTAATGCTTCGGCGTTTGCCAACTCAGAACATAATGAAACCGTATTAAAAGACAGTGCTCATGTAACTGAAGCGCATGTTGAGGGTGAGGGTCATGCTGCCGGCCATGGTGAAGAACCATTTGAACCTACCAAAGTAATTATGGAACACATTTCCGATTCACATGATTGGCATTTGTGGGGTCATACTTCAATTGGCTTACCAGTTATTTTAAAAACGGATGCTGGAATTGTGACTTTCAATTCTTCAGAATTTCACCACGATCAGGAAGGTACACATGTAGTTGAAAAAGACGGACAGAAATTTGTTCGTTTTGAAAACAAGATCTATTACGCAGCTGAAACTGCTAATGAAAAAGGTCAATACCTGACTTTAGAAGACGAGCATCCTACAAATGCTAAACCACTGGATTTTTCAATCACCAAAAATGTTGCTTCAATGTTTTTATCGGCAATTATCCTTTGCCTGGTATTCTTCAGTGTTGCTGCTGCTTATAGAAAGCGTGAAGGAAAAGCTCCTAGAGGTTTGCAAAGCTTTATCGAGCCAATCATTGTATTTGTTCGTGACGAAGTTGCCCGCCCTAACATTGGTCATAAATATGTTCGTTACATGCCGTTCTTATTAACGGTGTTTTTCTTTATCCTGATTAATAACTTAATCGGCTTAATTCCGATTTTCCCAGGAGGATCTAACTTAACAGGTAATATTGCTGTAACCTTTGTTTTAGGAACCATCACATTCCTTGTTACCAACTTCAGCGGTAACAAATATTACTGGAAACACGTATTGGCTCCGGATGTACCTTGGTGGTTATATCCAATTATGTTGGTGGTAGAGGTAATTGGTTTATTATCTAAGCCATTTGCATTGATCATTCGTTTGTTCGCAAACATTACTGCAGGCCACATTATTGTTTTGAGCTTGATCTCGTTGATCTTCATTTTTAAAACCTTGTATATCGCTCCGGTTTCAGTAGCATTCGTATTGTTTATGGATGTTTTGGAATTATTGGTTGCGTTCCTGCAGGCATTCATCTTCACTATGCTTACCGCTTTATTTATCGGTACCGCAGTTGAAGAGCATCATCATTAAAATAAATAGTCTATGGACTATCGACCATTGACCATGGTCTTATTAAACATGTAAATATTTTTTAACTAAATAAATCTATAACAAAATGATCGGAAGTATTGCTGCAATTGGTGCTGGTTTAGCTGTAATTGGTGCTGGTTTAGGTATCGGACGTATTGGTGGTTCTGCAATGGAAGGTATCGCTCGCCAACCAGAGGCTGCCTCAAAAATTCAAACTGCAATGATCATCGCTGCAGCCCTTGTAGAAGGTGTTGCTTTATTCGGTGTGGTAGTAGCTTTATTAGGTACTCGATAATTATTGCAATTAAAATTAAGCCTGCGGCGATTGGCAACAGGCTTAGTTTTAAAAGAGACATTTGACCAGATTTATTAAAAGAACTTTTTATAACCATCTTATATAATGGATTTAGTAACCCCAAGCATTGGATTGGTTTTTTGGACCACGCTTACTTTTATTTTCCTTATTCTTCTTTTGGGCAAATTTGCCTGGAGACCAATTGTGTCGGCTTTAAATGAGCGTGAGCGTTCAATTGAAGACGCTTTAAGTGCAGCTGATAAAGCGAAAGAAGAGTTAACCCGTTTAAATCAGGAAAGCGATAAACTATTAAAAGATGCGCGTTTGGAGCGCGATAAGATTTTGAAGGAAGCTAAAACCTTTGGAGATAATCTTATTGCTGAAGCTAAGCATAATGCACAAACTGAAGGCGCTAAGATGATTGCAAAAGCACATGATGAGATCAATGCTCAGAAAAATGCGGCTTTAGCTGAAGTGAAAAACCAGGTTGCCACTCTTTCTATTGAAATTGCAGAGAAAGTTCTTCGCAAGAAATTTGAGAATGCTGGTGAACAGCAAACTCTCGTTGCTGAGTTGTTAAAAGACGTAAAACTAAACTAAGACTTACGAGTTGCGAGTTGCGTGTTATTCCAATTGGTTTAACCCGTAATACGAAACCGGGAACCCGTAATTAAGAGAAATATGTCAGAAATTAAAGTTGCTTTACGGTACGCTAAATCATTGCTTGATCTTGCCATTGAACAAAACAAGGTAGAAGCGATCAACAATGATATGATGTTGCTTCATCAAACCGTTAAAGCTAATTCAGAGCTCCGTGCAGTGCTGGCTAATCCCATCGTTGCTCCCGCTAGCAAAAAGAAGATATTGAATAGCTTGTTTATTGATAAAGTAGACAATGTGACCATCACTTTCTTTAATCTGATGATTGCTAAGGGTCGCGAGGAGTATTTATATACCACCGCAAAGCAGTTTGCTGAACTTTACAATTTGCTAAAAGGAATTGTAAAGGCAGAGATTGTTTCGGCATCGGCACTTACCGACGAAAATAAAATTGAACTTATTGCCAATCTTGAGAAAGAATTAGGTAAACAAGTGATCTTAAAAGCTAAAGTTGATCCTGATTTAGTTGGGGGCTTCGTTTTAACAGTAGGTGATAAACAGTTTGATACGAGTATTGCCAAACAGTTGAGAACGATAAAAAATCAATTGGTAAGCAAGGGTTTTGTAGCTCAAATTTAATCAAGTAAAAAAGTAAAAATTATAACTAAAATATCATGGCAGAAGTAAGACCCGACGAAGTTTCGGCAATTCTACGTCAGCAATTGGCGGGCTTCAAGTCAGAAGCTGAGTTAGAAGAGATAGGAACGGTGTTGCAAGTGGGCGACGGTATCGCTCGTGTATACGGCTTAACCAAAGTTAAATCTGGTGAGCTTGTTGAGTTTAGTAATGGTTTACAAGGTGTTGTAATGAACCTTGAAGAAGATAACGTAGGGGTTGTATTGTTGGGTCCTTCAGAAGGTATCAAAGAAGGAGACACTTTAAAACGTACCACCCGTATTGCTTCTATCCACGTTGGAGAAGGTATGTTGGGCCGTGTTGTTAATACCCTTGGCCAGCCTATCGATGGTAAAGGACCTATCGTTGGTGAAACTTTTGAAATGCCATTAGAGCGTAAAGCTCCAGGGGTAATTTACCGTCAGCCGGTAAACGAGCCTTTGCAAACTGGTATTAAAGCTATCGATGCGATGATTCCTATCGGTCGTGGTCAGCGTGAGTTAATCATCGGTGATCGTCAGACTGGTAAAACAGCTGTAGCTATTGATACCATCATCAACCAAAAAGAATTTTACGAAGCCGGTAATCCTGTTTATTGTATCTATGTTGCTTGTGGTCAGAAAAACTCTACCGTAGCTAACATCGTTAAAACATTAACAGAAAACGGTGCAATGCCATATACTGTAATTGTTGCCGCATCAGCTGCTGATCCTGCTCCAATGCAATTCTACGCTCCATTTGCAGGTGCTGCAATTGGTGAGTTCTTCCGTGATACTGGTCGTCCAGCATTGATCGTTTATGATGATCTTTCTAAACAAGCAGTAGCATACCGTGAGGTATCTTTATTATTACGTCGTCCACCAGGTCGTGAGGCTTATCCAGGTGACGTATTCTACTTACACTCACGTTTATTAGAGCGTGCTGCTAAGATCAACGCAACTGACGAAATCGCTCAGCAAATGAACGATTTACCTGATTCATTAAGAGGTAAAGTAAAAGGAGGCGGTTCATTAACGGCGCTTCCAATTATCGAAACTCAGGCTGGTGACGTTTCTGCATATATCCCTACCAACGTAATTTCAATTACCGATGGTCAGATCTTCCTTGAGTCGAACTTGTTCAACGCAGGTATTCGTCCGGCTATCAACGTAGGTATTTCGGTTTCTCGTGTGGGTGGTAACGCGCAGATCAAATCAATGAAGAAAGTATCTGGTACCTTAAAGCTTGACCAGGCTCAGTATCGTGAGTTAGAGGCCTTCTCTAAATTCGGTTCTGACTTAGATGCTTCAACTAAAGCTGTATTAGATAAAGGTTCTCGTAACGTGGAAATCCTTAAACAAGGACAGTTCTCTCCACTTACTGTTGAGAAACAAACTGCAATTATTTATTTAGGTACCAAAGGTTTGTTACGTGCAGTGCCTGTAAATAAAGTAAGAGAGTTTGAAGCTGAGTTCCTTCAGGCATTAGATGCTCGTTATAAAAACGTTCTTGACTTATTGAAAAAAGGTCAATTAACAGACGAAGTAACCAACGTTTTGGAAACTGTAGCTAAAGAGCTTTCATCAAAATACTAATTCAAATTAATTCCGAGTTAAGGGTTGCGGGTTACGGAAATTAGATTTCGTAACTCGTAACACGAAACCCGAAATAAATATAAAATGGCCAACTTAAAAGAAGTACGTCTTAGAATCGCGTCTGTTAAGTCAACGCAACAGATTACCAAAGCCATGAAAATGGTTTCGGCAGCAAAATTTCGCAGAGCCACAGATGCTATTGTTCAAATGCGTCCGTATGCTAACAAGTTGAAAGATATGCTTGCTAATTTGAGTGATTCAGTTGCTGATATGGATAATGTTTTCACTCAAGAACGCGAATTAAACAACGTGTTATTGGTGGTTATCACATCTAATCGTGGCTTGGCTGGTGCTTTTAACAATAACGTAATTAAAGCCACTAACGCCCTGATAGCTGAAAAATATGCTGAGCACCAAAAGCAAGGTAAATTGCATATTGTTGCTGTAGGTAAAAAATCACAAGACTTTTATACCCGTGCAAAATTTCAGGTAATTGGTAATAATAACGAGGTTTTCAATAAGTTAAACTTTACCAATGCTTCTGCCATTGTAGAGGCCATTATGGATGGTTTCGCCGCTGGTAAGTTCGACCATGTTGAGATGATCTACAACCAATTCAAAAATGCGGCTGTTCAGATCTTAACTCACGAACAATTGTTGCCTTTACCAAAAGCTGTTCAGGATGCTAAAACAAGTAAAGTTGATTATTTGTTTGAGCCTTCAAAAGAAGAAATTGTAGAAGAGTTGATCCCTAAATCAATCCGCTTACAGTTTTACAAAGCATTGTTAGATTCACATGCTGCCGAACACGGTGCACGTATGACTGCAATGGATAAAGCAACTGATAATGCCGGTGAATTGTTAAGAAGCTTAACACTTCAATATAACCAGGCTCGTCAGGCTGCTATTACTAACGAAATCCTTGAGATCGTTTCTGGTGCTAATGCATTAGCAGAGGCATAAAACGTATAAAAGTTATTTTGATAA
The DNA here is from genome assembly GCF_023914155.1 of Solitalea agri. Taxonomy (GTDB): domain Bacteria; phylum Bacteroidota; class Bacteroidia; order Sphingobacteriales; family Sphingobacteriaceae; genus Solitalea; species Solitalea agri. The sequence continues at coordinate 142,260 of NZ_JAMWYS010000036.1, forward strand.
GCCCCGGTTCCAAAAGAATCGGGGCTTTTTGTGTATTTGATTTTTTTACATTATAGTTTAACTAGCTCCGGGTTCTCGTAAAACAATGATTTATCATTGGATATAAAGAATGTATTTTTAAAAGAAATTCTCAATCTTTTTCGATCAGTTCCTTTCAAATATTTTGATAGATTGATTAGTCCTCGATCTCCTTTTCTTAAAATTGTAGCTTCTTCCTGTTGTCCTGCTATTTTTTTAAACTGAATGGTTCTATTTTTGTCAATTATAGAAGAGTTTTCGTCAACAATATCAAAGTTATTTGAATTAACTTTGATAGGAAATTCTGCATGATTGACAATAAAGACTTGTGCATATAAAGTGTCATTTCTTTGGAAAGATTGTAATCGGAAATTCAAGCCCGAAACGGCAATTTCCTGATTGCTTAAATGCACAAATGGTGAGGTGTGTGTATGTTGACGAAGATATTCCTTTTGCTTTTCAGTAAAATAGGCGTCTGTGTTAAATTTATAAATAACAACCGCTTGTCTGTAATTCTTCTCGTATTCAGCAAAATCTTGTTCTAAAACGTTGAAATGTGCCTTAATAGGGTCGTTTTCATTCCCCACACAAACTAAAGACAAATTATAAATCGGTTTGAATTTTCCACTTTCTCCGGTCTGCATGTACAGCTCAATATCATTTATTGGTTTAAATTGAAGAATGATCAATGTATCGGTGGCTGGCCTAAGTGTGAACTGTTTTATGTCAGGGCCAATTAGTTTAGCCTGATAACCTTCCATTGTTTCCAGGTCCAGATCTTCTACATCCACATCTGTATTTCCATTGTTCTCTAATTTAATCTCAAGCAATAATTTCTGTTGTTTTAAGTCTCCTTCCAAATGTGCTGTACCATCTAATAATTTTGACTGAATTTGAACCGGATCAAAATGTAATTTGCCAACAGAAGTGTTTTTTTTATTAAAAGACGTGCAGTCTGAAAGAATAAAAAACGTAATGGCAATAACTAAAGAATGTTTCATGCTTTTGTTTATTTATTGAAAAGGGAATACCCGGTTACAAGTATTCCCTTTCAAAACTTGTTTTTAATACCCTACTTTTGACCAAACTGTATAACTGTGTGGAGGTGCTTGTATCTTCACTCTTTTATCTGCTTCAGTAGTGGGTACCCAGGTTGAGCTACCTGTATAATCTTTGATTTGGGTGCTTGCCCAATTTGAAGTAATCCATTTTTCCTGCCATGTATCCGAGTCATTTAAATAAACGATTATGCCTGGATTCCCGTTTCTTCTGGCAATATATTCATCATTGTCTGTATACAAATTGGTGGTAGATCCGCTCACGAGATTTCTGCGGATCCATATCAAATTATTAAGCCTAGTTTTTGAAAGCCATTCTTCATAATCACGGTAAAATACACATGGATACCCTTCGGCGGTAAGTATGTAAGCGTAAGCAAGGTATTTGTCATAAATAATATCCGTGTCATGATTAGCTACAAAAGTAACGGCCTTATATGGATCTCTTTTCCATAGCATGTCATCATTTAATTTGTACATGTTATTGCCATCAAAAGCTTCATCCATTTTATAATAACAGGCAAAGTCAAAAGCCGAAGAGGTGCGGTTTGTTCCATCTACCCAGCCTTTTAATACGTCTACATTGGAGTCCCAAAGCTCTCCTACGGCAAAGCCTCCAACGGCATTTACATAGTCACGAACAACCCATGCTCCGAAGCCTTTAACATAATCAAATCGCCATCCATCATATTTCATGGTGTTTTTATAATACTTTCCTACCGCATCTGTACGGAGATAGAGCCAATCTTTTACCCATTGTTTGCTATGGCACAAATCGGGAAAATCGCCAAAAGCACCTTCGTCTTTTGCATGCGCATCATTAGGGTGAAAATCATAATAGCTTCGGGAGAATTTTCCTGACAAAGGAGTGAATTTTGTCCAGGTATTGCTATTTGTAAATGGGTTGAATTCAGAAGCTCCACCGCTGTTGTGATTTATAACCATGTCGGCATATACCTCCAGACCATTGTTATGGGCAGTAGTAATTAAACTGGTTAATTCAGTGTTTGAGCCGAATCGAGTTTCGGTTGATCCCATTTGATTGTACTGGCCAAAATCATAATAATCAAAAGGATCATAGCCCATACTAAATGCCCCGTTTTGTGCCTTACTGGCTGGAGGAAGCCAGATTGACGAAAAGCCGGCTGTATTCCAAGCAGCTACTTTTCCTTTTACCACATTCCACCAGGTGCCTCCGGCTGGTACATCCCAATAAAAAGCCTGCATCATCACTGGCCCACCCAGGCCGGCGGCAGCATCTACAGCTTTCGTTTTTTTTAGGTCAGCTACTTCGGAAGATTGTTCTGGCTGAGGTAAATCATTTTCGCGTTTGCACTGACTTAAGCTAAATACCAAGCTTAAGCCAAAGGCAATCAAGATGTTTTTTTTCATAATACTGGCTGTTAAAAGATAAATTGGTTGTTATATAATTAATTAATGATAATTGGCTGTTTTATAATTAAGGATTTCTGAGTTTCGCAAACTCCTTTAATTAACATTTACCACTACTACAATCAATCTCTTTTAAGGATGTTAATCTAACATAGAATTAACTAATATAATATTTTTTCAAATTAACAAATGGTTTTTCATCGTATTAATTTTAATTAAATAAACAAGTTGTTGTTTGATAAAGCATTTATATACAGTTAGATGATTATAATAGCTAAAGCGACTTATAGCAATAATTGGCCTAAGTATCCAAATTTCATGAGGTTTATGGTTTATATTTATAAGTAGGGGTTTCTTCCAAATTATAGATTATATAAAGTTATCCTATTGAATTTCAGCTTTTAAATCTTATTTTAAAGTAAAATAGGATAACCTATGGATACAAAGAATGGCTTGCAAAAAACCTTGAGTCCATTTATGTTATGGGGGCTAGGAGTGGGCTATGTAATATCAGGTATGTATTTTGGGTGGAACCTGGGTTTGGAAAAAGGGGGGACGCTCGGAATGGCCATTGCCACTCTTGTGATTATGGCGATGTATGTTACATTTACCTTTAGCTACACAGAATTAGCTTGTGCAGTACCCAAAGCGGGCGGTGTATTTGATTATGCAGGTAAGGCTCTGGGAAAGGAGGTGGGATTTGTTGCAGGTATAGCCCAAACAGTAGAATTTATTTTTGCACCTCCCGCCATTGCATTTGCCATTGGAGCTTATTTTAATGCTTTTTTTCCTCAGATTCCAATCTTAGCCAGTGCACTGGTTGTCTATTTCCTATTTACCGCCCTGAATATTTATGGAGTTAAAGCGGCTGCTTCTTTTGAGGCAGTTATAACTGTATTGGCAGTAGGCGAATTATTATTATTTGCTGGTATAAGTGCCTCAAGCTTTAAAACTGAAAATTTTGTCAGAAATGCTTTTCCTAATGGATGGTCCGGTGCTTTTGCTGCAATTCCATTTGCCATATGGTTTTTCTTAGGAATAGAGGGTGTAGCAAATGTCGCAGAAGAAACAAAGAATCCTCAGAAAGACATTATTAAGGGGTTTGGCTGGGCCATTTTTACTTTAGTGATCTTATGCGGGTTAGTTTTCGTTTATTCTATAGGTGTTGGTGGATGGGAAACAATAGTATTCAAAAATGGCACTTCCGGCACGACTTCAGACTCTCCACTTCCTCTTGCGTTAGCTAAAATTACAGGAGATAATCATGTAATGTATCACCTCTTAATTACAATAGGCCTATTTGGTCTTATTGCTTCTTTTCACGGATTAATTCTGGCCGCTGGTCGTTCCACCTATGAAATGGGTAGAGTTCGAAATATGCCCCCTATTCTAGGCATAATTTCAGGACGATTTCAAACACCCGCAAATGCATTGTTGGGTAATATGGTCATAGGCATTATCGCATTATTATCCGGAAGGACAGGGGAATTAATTATCCTCTCTGTATTTGGAGCCCTTACCCTCTATATCATTTCCATGATCTCATTAATTGTATTGCGACGTAAGCAGCCTCAATTAGCTCGTCCGTTCAGGGTTCCATTTTATCCGTTGTTTCCCATAATAGCTTTAGTAATTGCTTCTTTCTCGCTTATTGCCATGTTCATTTATAACGTTAAGCTGGGTTTGATTTACCTCACGTTCCTCGCAATTACCTATTTGTTATTTAAAATATTCAAAACTCACAACTCACTTGTTTATGATAACACAGGAAATTCTGGATTACGTTAATCAGCATAGTTCCGGGAAAGTGAAATTAGCAGTTGCTGACATTGATGGAGTTTTAAGAGGAAAATATATTTCTACGGATAAATTTTTGTCGATTGTGGAAGGCCGTCTAGGGTTTTGTGATGTGACTTTTGGTTGGGATATTAATGACGCAGCCTATGATAATGTTCAATTTACAGGTTGGCATACCGGTTATCCTGACGCATTGGTTCAACTCGATATGAATACATTCAGAAAAATTCCTTGGGAAAATGATATTCCTTTCTTTCTGGGTGATTTTATTAATGCTGATAATGTACCTGCTGTGGTTTGTCCTCGTCAGTTGTTGAAAAAGATTTTATCTCAATGTGAACAAGAAGGCTACAAGCCCTATTTTTCACAGGAGTTCGAGTGGTTCAATTTTGAAGAAACACCAGCAAGTCTAAATGAAAAGGGGTACCGAAACCTTAAAGCGCTCAGTCCCGGAATGTTTGGTTACTCTATTCTTCGCAGTTCATTGAAAAATGAATTCATGACAGACCTTTTTGAATTGCTTAAACGCTTCCAGGTTCCAATAGAAGGTTTACATACCGAAACCGGTCCCGGTGTTTACGAGGCGGCCATCACTTATGCTGATGCGCTGGAAGCTGCTGATAGGGCAACATTATTTAAAACAGCTGTAAAAGAAATTGGCTACAAGCATGGTGTTATTGCCACCTTTATGGCTAAAATCGCCGAAAATTTACCCGGTTGCAGTGGGCATGTTCATCAAAGTTTGTGGGATTTAGAATCAACCAAGAATCTGTTTTACGAAGAGAAAGACGAACAGCAGATGAGCGGTATTATGCGAAGCTATATTGCCGGACAGCTTTATTGCCTGCCACATATCTTACCGATGATGGCACCAACCATTAATAGCTATAAACGTTTAGTTGAAGGAGCCTGGGCTCCAACTACCCTAACCTGGTCTGTTGATAACCGAACGGTGGCATTAAGGGCATTGCCCTTTAATAAAAAATCTGCACGGTTAGAAACAAGAGTCGTTGGTTCAGACGTTAATCCTTACCTGGCAATTGCTGCTTGCCTTGCAGCGGGATTGTACGGAGTAAAAAATCAACTTAAATTAAAACAACCGGCTACCGTTGGGAATGGGTATCGTGACTACTTAAATGGAACACTTCCTAACAATCTTTATGAAGCTACACAACAGATGAAAAACTCTGTGGTTGCCAAGGAGCTGTTTGGAGAAGACTTTGTGAATCATTTTACGGCAACAAGAGATTGGGAATGGCGCCAGTTCTCCAAAGTGGTGACCGATTGGGAAATGAAGCGTTATATGGAGATTATTTGACCCCTAAATCCCCTGAAGGGGACTTTGGGTCAATATAAGAAACTCTATAAATGCAAAAATGGATAAATAAAATTAATGAGGGAATAATATCAAATACTGTATAATGAATGGCTTATGTAAGAAGTATCTTCAAATTTATCAATTCGGCACTTCCTTAAAGTCCCCTTTAGGGGATTTAGGGGTAAACTCTTTTCTCTATGACTTTCAATAAAATATACCAATATAATTTCCCGACAACTATTCGCTTTGGAGCAGGTTCGGTAAAGGAACTTTCGGCTTATTTAAAAGCGAATGATTTACATAAGCCTTTAATTGTTACCGATAGTATAATTGTGCAGCTTCCGTTTTTTAAGGAAATAGTGGAGGATCTCAAAAAGCACAATATTTCAGTAGAAGTATTTTGTGATACCCATAAAAATCCAGTGAAATCAGATGTTTATAAAGGCGTTGAATTTGGGGATAACACTAGCCGCGATTCAATTATTGGAATTGGTGGCGGAGCGGCTTTGGATATTGCCAGAGCCATAGCTTTACGTGTTAATCATCGTGAAGATCTATTTAAATATGACGATTTGATAGGAGGAGATATCTATGTAACGAATGAGGTCCCTCATTTCATTGCCATTCCAACAACCTCCGGTACAGGAAGTGAAGTAGGGCGAAGTGCTATCATCGCTGATGATGAAACCCATCATAAAAGGATTCTTTTTTCTCCTAAACTAATGGCCAAAATTGTATTTGCCGACCCTTTGCTTACCATGGATCTACCGCCATTTGTTACCGCTGCTACCGGAATGGATGCGCTTACACATAATATGGAGGCTTTCCTCGCAAAAAATCTGCATCCGATTTGTGATGGGATTGCCCTGGAAGGTATTTCGTTGATCAAAGATTCATTGGAGAGAGCTACCAATAACCCAGATTTGGAGTCTCGAAGTAAAATGATGATGGCATCAATGATGGGAGCCATTGCATTTCAGAAAGGCTTAGGTGTTGTGCATTCTTTGGCCCATCCGCTTTCTTCATTATTAGATACACATCATGGTTTGGCAAATGCAGTAAATATTCCGTACGGAATGGCGTTTAATATTAAAGGGTTTGAGGATAAGTTCAGGCGAATTGCCAGGGCCTTGGATTTAAAAGAGGAAACAGGTGAGGCAGTGGTTAACTATTTGTTTGAATTAAATTCGAAGATCAACATCCCTCATAAATTACGTGACATAGGCGTTCGGGAAGAGCATATTGAAACATTATCGGATATGGCAATAGCCGATTTTGCACATCCAAATAATCCCAAACCTGTAACACGTGATGACTTTAAATCATTGTATCTAAAAGCACTATAAGCTAAAGGTTTAAAAAATGTTAACTATAGGTGTAACGGATTGCAGTAAGTACAGTAATTATAGCAACTGGATAATTTCGGGCAGTGATGATATTGAGATCATCAAGCTGAGTCCTGCAAAGGCAAACGTTGAGGATCTCAAAAAGTGTCATGGTTTGTTGCTTACCGGAGGTGAAGATGTAAATCCTAAGTTTTATAATAAGCCTGAATACAGTAGTTATTGTTATGCTGATGATGTGAATGAAATTCGCGATGAGTTTGAGTTACAATTGTTGGAACTGGCGATAACGGATAGCCTGCCAATTTTGGGTATTTGCCGAGGATTGCAGATTGCTAATGTTTATTTCGGAGGAACACTTATTCCAGATATTCCTTCATGGGGTAAACCATCTCATGCGAAACTCCAAGATGGTAGTGATCAGTATCATCAGGTACAAGTCGATGATTCTTCATGGCTATCAAAAGTATTGAACCAACAACAAGGATTGATCAATAGTAATCACCACCAGAGTGTTGATAGGGTTGGAGAGTTATTAAAGGTCAGTGCCCGCTCGCCCGATGGGGTTGTTGAAGCTATTGAGTGGAAAGAACCTGATGTCAAGTCTTTCCTCTGTATGGTTCAATGGCACCCTGAGCGTATGAACGATCAGAATAACCCTTTTGTGAAAAACATAAAAAATGCTTTTCTAACTGCTTCAAGGAAAAAATCAGTGTAGTTCATTTTGTTCTCTAAACTTACCTCTATGAATATTATTAATCCGGCTACAGAAGAAATAATTGCTGAAATAGCTGAAGATACCCAGGAAACACTCCATCGGAAGTTTGACATTCTTCAAACTGGACAGATCGCTTGGGCTCGGCAACCATTAGCGGAACGGATAAAGATTATTCTCAGTTTTTATCATTTGCTGGAAGAGGAAACAGAATATTTAGCAGGATTGCTTACCTCTGAAGTAGGAAAGCCATTAAAGCAAAGTCGCAATGAGATAAATGGAGCAAGAAATCGTATTAAATGGATGCTCAATAATGCTGAAAAGTACTTAAGCGATGAATGGATGACAATTGATGAAGGTCTAAAAGAGAAAATTACATATGAGCCTTTAGGAGTTATCTGTAATATCTCCGCCTGGAACTATCCTTATTTGGTTGGTGTAAATGTATTTATTCCGGCTTTGTTAGCTGGCAACGCGGTGATGTATAAGCCTTCAGAGTTCTCAACGCTAACGGGTATACAAATAGGTAAATTATTAAAACAAGCGGGAGTTCCTGACCAAGTCTTTCAAACAGCGCTTGGTGCAAAAACAACTGGAGAAGCTTTGCTGGATATGGATTTTGACGGCTATTTCTTTACAGGGTCTTACCAAACCGGAAAATATATTTATGAACGGGTTGCTCCAAAAATGGTTCCTTGTCAATTGGAGTTAGGAGGTAAAGATCCTCTGTATGTTGCTGATGATGTGAACGATATTACAGCAGTAGCCGCTTCAACCGCAGATGGTGCATTTTACAATAATGGACAAAGCTGCTGTGCCGTAGAGCGTATTTATGTGCATGAGCGGATTTATGATGAGTATGTTGATGCTTTTTTAAAAGAGGTGAAATCATGGAAGGTGGGATTGCCTACAGAAGATGGTGTGTACATAGGTCCGTTAACCCGAAAGAATCAATTAAGTATTCTTGATCAACAAGTAAATGAAGCTATTGAAATGGGTGCAAAACTTCAAACTGGAGGTCGTCGGTCTGATGGAAAAGGGTATTATTTTGAACCTACGGTTTTGACAGAAGTGACAAATGGGATGAGGGTAATGCAAGAAGAAAGTTTCGGTCCTATTATCGGTATTATGAAAGTGAAAGATGACGAGGAAGCATTAAAGTTGATGCAAGATACCCAATATGGATTAACGGCAGCAGTCTATTCTAATGATAAAGACCGCGCTGAAAGAATACTAGAACAAATAAATTCCGGAACAGGTTACTGGAACTGCTGCGACCGGGTGAGTGCGGCTCTGCCCTGGAGCGGCCGGAAACATTCAGGTATCGGCGCCACTCTTTCTCATCAAGGTTTTCGGGTATTTACAAAGCCTAAAGCATGGCATATGAGGGGATAATTGAAATGCCCTTGAATAATTTTATTCAATAAGCCCTGGTTCTAAAAGAACAAGGGCTTATTGTTTACAATACACTTAGTCGATCTTTCCTAATATTTTATTGCTTTTAGATATTCGTTAATTTAAATAACAAAATGACAATAAATTAAATAATGCATTGACAAAATGATAATATTTCTTAATTTGCGTTTCAATTCAATTTGTACAAAATGGAACACCTGAGTGATGCACTACTGAATGACCTGCATTTGGTTAAAGAACGGATGGGAAATTCATTCCATGATCTGGAATTTATTTTAACATGCTTGAAAGAAGTATTGGAAGAAAGCGGAGAGAAGGAACTTTCCCGTTTTATTCCGTGGATACATGAAGAAGCTCCTAAGGGTGTAGAATTTACTGTAAAGCATATCCAGTTGTATTCAATGGTATTCCATATGCTGAATTTAATAGAAGTAAATGGAGCTGTTCAGTATCGTCGTAAAAAAGAGAATGACCAACTTTCGAGCGCCAATGGCCTTTGGGCTCAAAAACTACATACGTTAAAAAATGAAGGTTTAACAGCTGGGCAGATTGCTGAAAAATTAAATACAGTTAAAGTTGAGCCAGTATTAACAGCGCACCCTACCGAAGCAAAGCGAATTACTGTTTTAGAGCATCATCGTCATTTGTACCTGCTGTTGGTACAGCGTCAGAATTCAATGTTTTCTGAGCAGGAGCAAGCCCAGATCACGGATGAGATCAAACTTATTCTTGATTCATTATGGCGCACAGGAGAGATCTATTTAGAGAAACCAAATGTAGAGTCGGAGTTACGTAATGTATTACATTACCTGACCAATGTGTTTCCAGAAGTTCTTCCTATTCTCGATCGTCGTTTAGAGCAGGCATGGGTTGATGCAGGTTTCGACTCGGCAATGATCGAAGATATACGTAGTCGTCCGAAAATTTCATTTGGGAACTGGGTTGGTGGCGATCGCGATGGTCATCCATTGGTAACTGACCAGGTTACGGCTGAAACATTAAAAACACTTCGTTTAAATGCGTTTGTTGTTATTCGCCGTTCATTGCTCGAATTGGTTCGTAAATTAAGTTTTACGCATTCATTTGAAGATGCCGATCCGGCATTGCAGCAGCGAATGCTTGAGATGCGGGCGGTCTTAGGAAAAGAAGGAGATGAAGCCTTCTTTAGAAACTCAGGCGAGGCTTTCCGTCAGTTTGTAAACTTATGTTTGGCAATGCTGCCGGTTAAAGTTAAGCGTAACCACCTGGTCGAACTTAAAGAGGGTGAGATTGGTTATAGATATTCAAAAGAATTATTGGATGATTTGGTGCTTTTAAGAGCATCGATGATTAAATATGGAGCTAAAAGAGCTGCTTTAAGTTATTTGAACAATGCAATTCGCGTTGTTGATACCTTTGGCTTCCATTTAGCAAAATTGGATGTACGTCAGAATTCGGCATTCCATGATAAGGCAATTGATCAGTTATTACAGGCAAGTGCACTGCATGGCGATAATTACGCAGATTGGACCGAAGATCGTAAACAAATGTTCTTGAATTGTGAACTTCAGTATAACCGTCCTTTCGTTCACCCTTCAATTAAATTGCAAGACAATGCCAGTGCTGTACTTAAAACGTATGACGAATTGGCAAAACATGTAGAAAAATACGGAAGTGCTGCAATAGGTTCACTCATTGTAAGTATGACCCGTAGTGTTTCTGATCTGCTTGCGGTTTATTTGTTACAACGCGAAGCCGGCTTATCAGAGTTTACCGATGAAGGCTTGGTTTGCCATTTACCGGTAGTGCCATTGTTTGAAACTATCGGCGACCTTGAGAACAGTATTGAGATCATGGAAACCTTCCTTTCTCATCCAGTTACGCAAAGAAGCTTAGCTTACCAGGGTAAACAAGCTGGTGGAGCTGATTTGGTACAAATGGTAATGGTGGGTTATAGTGATAGTAATAAAGATGGTGGTATTTTAGCCTCACAATGGTCATTGTATAAAGCACAATATGCACTTGCTGAAGTCGGTAAAAAACATGGAGTGCGTATTCGCTTCTTCCATGGTCGTGGTGGTTCAGTAAGCCGTGGTGCAGGACCTGCAAACTGGTTTATTCAGGCATTGCCTCACTCTTCGCTACAAGGCGATTTACGTGAAACAGAGCAAGGTGAAACCATTGAGCAGAAATACGCCAATAAAATGAACGCCAGCTATAATTTGGAGCTTTTATTGGCCGGAACAGCTGCATCAACGTTAAAACAACAACACACTGAAAGAAAGCCACATCCATTAGCTTCTATTTTCGAATGGATGGCTAATGAGAGCTGTGAGTTTTATGGCAAATTGATCCATAATCCAAACTTTATTCATTTCTTCAGTCAGGCTACGCCAATTGATGCGATTGAATCAAGTAAAATAGGTTCTCGTCCGGCACGCAGAACTGGAGAACGTACTTTGGCCGATCTACGGGCAATTCCATGGGTGTTCAGTTGGAATCAAACGCGTTGCAACATGACTAGCTGGTATGGTGTTGGATATACCCTTGAACGTTTGTATAATGAGCAACCCCAAGAGTTCAAACGTTTAAAAGATGCATTAAACTCAGATGCATTGGTTCGTTACGTATTCACCAATGTGGAGTCGTCACTTGATTCAACTGATGAAGAGATTATAAAAGCTTATGCAGATTTAATGACAAATCTGGACGCGAAGCAAGAAATTTTAGGCTTACTATTAGAAGAGCTTAACCGTACCAGGGAAATGTTCCTCAAACTTCAGGACAATAGCTTTGAAGAACGTCGCGAGAATAGATATCACTCCACACAATTGAGGGCAGTAGCTTTAAAGCCACTTCACCATAGTCAAATCAGGCTATTGAAACAATGGCGTGAAATGAAAAAAAATGGCGCAACTACTGCCGAAACAGAAAATATTCTGATTACCCTCCTTACTTCAATTAATGCAATTGCAAGTGCTTTGGGTACTACCGGATAAGAACCAGAATAAAGCAAATTTTACAAGTAAACAGAACGTCTTTGATTAAATTCAAGGACGTTTTTTTATTGCCAACTACGTTAATGCCGAATGAAATGATTGTTTTAATGTCAATCTTATATCATTTTTACGGTTTGTAATCTGTTGATAGCTAATTACTTGAGTTGTGTCAAGTTTTGTTTGAATATTTTTGCTTAACATTGCGGTCGCAAAAATTAACCCGATGTTAATCAACTTGAAACCCAAAAGATTCTCACCAATTCTGATCCTTGTATCAACTATTGTTATCGTATCGATGATAACGCGTACAGTATTGATTTTTCATCCTACAACTGACCTTAAAGGCTCTTATAGTTCGCTATTAGGTGTGTACGGATTAGGGCTTTTATACGATTTGTGCATGGCTTCTTTCGCCATTGTTCCTTTTGTTCTTTATTTATGGTTTTATAACGATACCGTTTATAAGAAACCGTATATCTACATTTTAGTTGGTGTTATTACTGGCTTAATCAGCATAATGCTGTTCACCGATATTATTCCTTCTGATTTTAATAAAGGTATTTTTTATGGATTTGTGGGCTATGTGATCTTGCGTCTTGCTATTTATTTGTTTCTATGGAAGAAAGATGAGGCATTTAGATTAAAATGGCGTAAATGGGTGCTAATTGTTGATTTCTTTATTGTTTGTTGGCTGTTGGTATTTAATGGAGTAAGCGAATGGTTTTTCTGGAATGAATTCGGAACACGCTATAACTTTATTGCTGTTGATTATCTGATTTATACAAATGAAGTAGTCGGCAATATTCAGGAATCATACCCATTACCAGTTATTATTACAATAGTCACACTTGTAAGCAGTGGTATATTCTGGTTAATTCGCAAACCCTTAATTCAAAGCGTTGAGGCTCATTCTCCCGTGCTGAAAAGAAGCTTAGTGGCAGTTTCCTTATTGATCACCCCATTGTTATCTTATTATATGGTTAACAGTGGCTGGAGACTTTTCAGTTCAAATACTTTTGCCAATGAACTGGCCGGAAATGGTGTTTATCAGTTCGGCGAAGCGTTTCAGAATAATCAACTTGATTATAATAAGTTTTATAAACGCTTATCTGACAAGGAAGCATTCACAATTCTTCGTAAGGAGTTAAGCGCTCCAAATGCCAAATTTGTGAGCGATGACGTTTTTAATATTGAGCGAGACGTTACTCATGATAAGCCTGAGGTAAAAAAGAATATTGTCCTGATCAGTGTTGAAAGCTTAAGTGCCGATTTTTTAGGAACTTTTGGTAATACCAAGAACATTACACCAAATTTAGATTCATTGGCGAAGCATAGTTTACTGTTTGGAAACCTTTATGCAAGCGGTACTCGAACAGTGCGCGGATTAGAAGCACTTTCAATGGGAATTGCTCCAACACCTGGACAAAGTACGGTTAAACGTCCTGATAATCATAATATGTTTACCATTGGTTCGGTTTTGCGCAGTAAGGGTTATAAAACTCAATATGTTTATGGAGGGTATAGCTACTTCGATAATATGAAAGAGTTTTTTAGTGGTAATGGGTATGAGGTGATCGACCGAAGTGCCATTCCTGCTGATAAAGTTCACTATGAGAATATTTGGGGTGTTGCCGACGAAGATTTGTTTACACTGGCAATGGAGGTTTTGGATAAGAATAGCAAAGAAGGAAAACCATTTTTCACCCAGGTAATGACTGTCAGCAACCATCGTCCGTATACTTATCCTGATGGACGTATCGACATTCCATCGAGCAAGCAAACAAGAGATGGTGGTGTAAAATATACCGATTATGCCATTGGTAAGTTTATTCGTGAAGCTTCTCAAAAGCCATGGTTTAATAATACAATCTTTGTAATTGTTGCCGATCATTGTGCTTCAAGTGCAGGAAAAACTGATTTGCCGGTCAACAAGTATCATATTCCATGTTTAATTTATGCCCCCGGATTTATTCAGCCTAAGGTTGAAAACCGTTTGATGGCGCAAATAGATATTGCTCCAACTTTGCTTGGCTTGCTTAACTTAAATTATCGTAGTAAGTTTTTTGGTAAAGACTTATATCAAACCACGGTAGGCGAAGAGCATGCTTTTATCAGCACCTATCAAAGTTTAGGGTTAATAGAGAATGATACATTATCGGTTCTATCTCCGGTAAAACGATCGGAGCAGTATATCCCAAATTTCAAAGATGGTAGCAAACTTCAAAAAGTAACCAATGATCAACATCTGAAAGAAACGGTGGCGTTTTATCAATGTGCATCGTGGATGCTGGCCAATAAGAAATATAATGCTTTGTAATAAAAAAACGTCTCGGTTTAACCGAGACGTTTTTTTATTTTTTTACTTCCGTATCAGGTTCAAACTTTAACGATACCGAATTAATACAGTAACGGTCCCCCGTAGCGGTTGGTCCATCGTCAAATACATGTCCTAAGTGGCCTCCGCAATTTGCACAAGTCACCTCTGTGCGAATCATTCCAAAGCTGACGTCTTTATGATATTCTATGGTGCCAGGAATAGCTTTGTCAAAACTTGGCCAGCCACAATGCGAATCAAACTTGGTGCCTGATTCGAAAAGTTTTGCACCACAAGCCGCACAGTGGTAAGAGCCCTTTTCATAAAAGTTTTCGTACTTGCCGGTAAAAGGTCTTTCTGTTCCCTTTTGACGCAATACCGTGTACTGTTCAGCACTAAGCTCTTTTTTCCATTCTTCTTCAGTTTTTTGAACTTTATAGGTCATTTTTTTATCCTCCGATTTTGAATCCGAACTTTTTTGCTGAGCACAAGCCGTTAAACAGCTTGCCATTAGCAGAAATGCAGATACTAGGGTAATTCTAACTGTTTTCATTGTACCGAATCTTAAATTCAGTTATAGTTACGAAACGAAGAGCCGTTCGGTTTTGTTTTTAAGAAATAGCAAGTAAAATATTACAATAGAAGCTATTTTTCTAGCTGAGGTAGTTTACTGTTGCTTACGATGGCCTTAAGTTCAGGGTTGTTCGCCAGCTCCTGTTTTGCAGCCAGATAGCCCATTTCAAAAATTTGGTCAGTGCGTTTAACATGAAACAGACTTGTGCCCCCTAAGCCTTTAGGCTCAATGATAACGTTGCATAACGACTTTTTGCTATCGGTTCGGGCGTTAAGGCTGATAATTACAGAGCGTTCAATAATTAGCTTAATGCCACTTACTGCGTCAATTTTTTCGAGATGATTACAGCATGACCCAATAATAAAATCGCAATCATCCATGATCACTTCAACCGGGAAATTATCCAATAACCCTCCATCAACGTATACTTTTCCATCAATTTCAATTGGTTTGAAAACCGCTGGAATACAACTCGATGCCTGAATGGGTTTAATTAATTCTCCGGATGAAAAATAAGCTATACGGGCGTTGCCAATGTCGGTGGCGGCCACCACTAATGGCGTTTTCAGTTCTTCAAAAGTTTTGGGAAGAAACTGTTGATAGAGGATATTGGTGTTTTGCAGCGAAAGCAATCCAAAACCTTTAATGGTGGGTTTTATATACCTGAAAAGGTTGGTGACCTTAAAAGTGTGGAGTATATAATCGGGATGGTAACCATTGGCTAAAAATGCACCCACAATAGCTCCTGCACTTGTTCCGGAGATTTTTGAAAACGATATTCCTTCTTCGTACAACGCTTTTACTACTCCTAAATGAGCAATTCCGCGGATACCTCCGCCCGACATTACCAAACCAATTTTCATATGCTGCTATTTTCAGTCGCCAGTTTTCAGTCCAGTCATCGGTCATTAGCTTTCAGGCTTTTGTGTACTGTCTAAGTACTGCCGACTGGGTATCGTTTACTTCGGTTTATATTTCGACTCTTTAAGTATTTTCTGGCTGTTGGTTTCGTTCATTAATTGTGCCAGAGTTACTTCCGGATGCTCTTCCATGTATTTGCGAACAATCTGCCAACCGGTCCATACGCCCAGCATAGGCGCAGAGTCATTTTCCAGTCCAGAGGTGAAAGGGGCATCGTTCAAGTATTTTGCATATTTCAATTCATCTGTTGAATATAAAATACCTTGAGCCATGAAATCTGTCCACATATCAGCTTTATAAGTATTGCACCAGTCAATTTGTTTTTGAGAGAAGCCAATTTTTGCACTATCTGCCACATCCGGTAAGGTGCTGTCTAAAAAGTACAAGATCTTACCGTTGAAAATCATGCGATGCAACAGCGTTTTATCGCTTTCATCCATTGGGAACTGCTGTTGTGCAAATGCTTTTAAGGCAAACGGAACAATATGATCTTTGTTTAGCTTTCGTTGAATGAAATATGGAAGGTTAACATTTTTCGATTGATAAAAACGGTAGCCGCTGCCCATAAACATATCAAGCTCAATTGCCAGGGTATTGTTTACGGTATTGGCACCTAATTGAAAATCGGCAATATAGGTGAGTAACTTAGGCGTTTGCTGCTTTGGGAAATAATAGTTATAGTATTTAAAGGCAGTGGTAAACTGTTCTTCAATGTCATTTAAATTAGGGTATACTGAATCCACATCATGCTTTAGGAGTGTAAAGTCGCGATTAGATTTAATCATTGAGATCAACTGCAGGTTGTTCGTGTCAACCGGATCGGTGTTTCTTAAAATATTGCGAAAATAGATTTGGTAAAAATCGGGATACTTTGCCTTTAATTGAGCAGCCGATTGTACCAGGTTTGCAGTATCAACGTTAAACAAATCATGGTCAAAACGGTCAATTTTGACTGAAAGATTGATGTTTGAGATGTCAGGATGTCTTTTATCATTTTTACAGCTAAACAGGCTTAATATGGACAGTAGGCAAATGATCACAATCTTTATCTTCGGCATAAAATATTTTGGTTTCAATTAATGCTGGCAAAGGTATTTAATAAAGTGAAAAGTACGATTTAAGAAATATGATTTTCTAATCAGTTGTTGAGAAGCCAAATTGTTATAAAACAAGAACAAACGTTAATATTTATAAAATAGCTATGTATAAAAGAACATTTTTGATTATTGGGTTGATATGCATCGGATTTATGAGCAAAGCGCAAAATTTTGACCTTGGGTTAAAAGTTCATCCTTTATTTGGTTGGATGAAACCTGGTCAGGGCTCGAATAGTGGAGTGTTAACAGGTTTTTCTTATGGCCTTATGGGTGATTTTTATGTAAAAGAGCGCTATGCTTTCAGTACCGAGTTTGCGATTACTAGTATGGGAGGAACAGTTGTAGAGGGCGACTCACAAAATGGAATTGAAACAACCTATAAATTAAAATATATTGAGATCCCGCTTTCAATGAAACTTAAAACGAATAAAGTTGGCCAAGGTCAGTTCTACGGGCAGTTCGGATTTGTGCCCGGATTTAATATTGGGGCTAAAGCGAATGGAACTGAAACGATCAATGGTATTTCCACCGATTTTGATGATAAAGATGTTGAGGACAATATCAATGGAATGCGCTTAGGATTGCTGATTGGTGGTGGTTATGAGTATTATTTTGATAATAGTACGCGTTTGGCCTTGGGCCTTAGTTTTAATAATGGCTTTACAGATGTTTTTGATGCTGGCAAAGCTACAAATTCCTATATGGCGCTTAATCTGGGTATTTTCTTTTAGGACGAAGAATTAAACATTCATCCTTAAAACCTTTTTATCTTTGTGGCAATTTAAAAAATATACCTGAAACTGAATATGAAAATCGCACTGGCTCAATTAAACTATCACATTGGCAATTTTGAATCGAATACGAAGAAGATTCTTCAAGCAGTAAAAGAAGCAAAGGTTCAACATGCAGATTTGGTGGTTTTCTCAGAACTGGCCATTTGCGGTTATCCTGCCCGTGATTTTCTGGAGTTCGAAGAGTTTATTGAGCATTGCGATGAGGCTATTCGACTAATTGCGGCTGAATGTATAGGCATTGCGGCAATTGTTGGAGCGCCATCTGTAAATCCAAAATTAGAAGGCAAAAACCTGTTTAATTCTGCATATTTCCTCGAAAACGGTATTGTTAAGGCAAAAGTGAATAAAACGCTTTTACCTACTTACGATGTTTTTGACGAGTACCGTTATTTCGAACCTAATACGGAGTTTAAGCTAATTGAATTTAAAGGGAAAAAAATTGCTCTGACCATTTGTGAAGACCTTTGGAACGTTGATGAAGATCCGTTGTATGTAAAAGCACCAATGGATGAGTTAATTCATCAAAAGCCTGATCTGATGATCAATATTGCTGCATCGCCCTTCGATTTTCGCCACCGTGAAGACAGGCTTAAGGTTTTGGGTAATAATTGTGAGAAGTACAATTTGCCATTGATCTATGTAAATCATATTGGAGCCCAAACCGAACTTATTTTCGATGGTGGTTCAATGGTGATGAATGCCAGCGGCCGCTTGGTTGAAGAAATGAAATACTTTGAGGAAGACTTATCATACGTAGAGTTTAACAGTGATTTTATTACCCTTGAGTCTGGCAAAACAGTAATTCAAGGAGCTTGGCAAAACGAGGATAATAACAGTGTAATAGATGTTGCCGAACACGAAACCATCGAACGTATTTATAATGCCCTGGTTTTAGGAATAAAAGATTACTTTATCAAATCGGGGTTTAATAAGGCTACATTAGGGATGTCGGGAGGAATAGACTCAGCAGTGGTTTTGGCTTTAGCCGCGGAAGCCTTGGGAAAAGATAATGTATTGCCCGTTTTAATGCCTTCTCAATATTCTACCGATCATTCTATTGATGATTCAATAGATATGGTTAATCGCATTGGCTGTAAGCATGAAATTATTCCGATTAAAAATATCTTTGAAACCTTTGAGTCAACCTTAAAACCTCAGTTTAAAGATCTGCCTTTTAACCTTACGGAAGAGAATATGCAAGCGCGTATCCGCGGGGTGTTGTTAATGGCCATGTCGAATAAGTTCGGTTATATCTTATTGAACACCTCGAACAAAAGTGAAAATGCAGTTGGCTACGGTACCCTTTACGGAGATATGTGTGGAGGCCTTTCGGTAATTGGTGATGTGTATAAAATGCAGGTATATGCTTTGGCTCGCCATATAAATAGAAATGGAGTAATAATCCCCGAAAATATTATTACAAAGGCGCCTTCGGCAGAGCTGCGGCCCGACCAGAAAGACAGTGATTCACTGCCTGAATATGATGTGCTTGACAAGGTGTTGTATCAGTATATCGAATTAAGAAAAAGTTCTAAAGAAATAATTGGACAAGGCTATGATGAAGCCCTTGTTAAGCGTATATTAAGGCTTGTTAATATTAATGAGTATAAACGTCATCAAACACCACCAATATTAAGAGTTTCGTCAAAAGCCTTTGGAGTTGGTCGTCGTATGCCTATTGTTGGTAAATATATTTTTTAAGTAGTAGTTAAAATCAGTGGTAATTTGCTTGTTGTTAGGTTGTTAAGGAAAGTGTATTTTTTACAACAAGGTCTTTTAAAAATCAATTTAATAAGTAAATTTACCGCCCACACAAATTATTATTATGGAAAGATATCTTGGTATAGATGTGGGGGGGAATCACGTTAAAACCGGAATCGTTGACAATACTGGAGAGATCCAGGATTTCAAAAGTTTTGAAACTGCCGAATTAAGAAAAAACGGCCAGTTCGTGGAAAACCTTCTTGATAGAATTGTTTATCGATTGATCAATCACAAGGACATTCAAAAGATAGGGATCGGCTTGCCGGGCACTATTACTAAAGACCGTTCTACTCCAATCGAAATTACTGCAATACCCGAAATAAACGGAACGAAATTGCAGTCAGCATTTCAAAAACGTTTTCCTGGAATGGACATTTTTCTTGAAAATGATGCAAACGCCGCAGCCTTGGGCGAACTGCATTTTGCAAAAAAAGGAATTCCTAATACTTACGGATTCATTACCTTGGGAACCGGAATTGGCAGTGCAGCGGTGATCGATCGTCGTATTTTCACCGGCGGCGATGGTAATGGTTTGGAGTTAGGACATATTCCATCAAGAAATAATAAAACGCTTGAACAGAATATTGGTAAACAAGGGATTATTGATTTGATTGGTGAGCGATTGGCTACTTATTCAGGTCCGACAAAAGTTTCCCGCACAGAGCCTATCTCTGCAACTCGTACAGTAGTTGCTGCTACTGAAGGTGATGAATTTGCCCGCAGCGTATTTTACGAAGTCGGTGAAATTTTGGGCGAAGGCTTGGTTTCTTTTATCCGCATTATGGATATTAAAACCATTATTATTGGAGGCGGTTTATCAGCAGCCTATCAGTTCATCGAACCAGGTATTAAAAAACAGCTTGAACACTATTTAACACCTTATTATCTAAAAGACCTTAAACTTTATTTAGCTTCTTTAGGTAATGATGCCGGACTGTTGGGTGCTGCATCACTTTGTTTTGATTAGGGAATATTTATTTAGATAGTAAAACCGCCTAGTATTTTATTAGGCGGTTTTTTTATGATTTACAAAATACAGTTGCCCATTCAGGGGAGAGTGATAGATTTATTTGGTTAGAAAGCGGAATAGATACGGTGATTTAGCATGCCCTAAAAGACTTTGAATCGTTCCATACAAGAGCGCTCTAATCCTTCCCTGTCATCAGGATGGGCAATATCGATTAGAGCCTTTGCTCTTTGTCTGAAATTCTTTCCAAACAAATTGGCTATTCCGTACTCCGTAACCACATAGTGAACATGAGCCCTTGTGGTGACTACGCCTGCTCCCATTTTTAAGAAAGGAACGATACGCGGTACACCCTTAGTTGTTCGGGATGATAAGGCGATAATGGGCTTGCCACCTTCGCTCATGGCGGCCCCTCTCATAAAATCAACTTGTCCGCCAACACCCGAAAATTGGTAACTTCCTATCGAGTCGGAACACACCTGTCCGGTAATATCAATTTCAATGGCACTATTGATAGCTACCATTTTATCATTGCAACTAATCACATTAGGATCATTCACATATTCAATATCCAGGAAATGGAAGGCAGGGTTGTCACTCACATAATCATAAAGCTTTCGTGTTCCTAGCGCAAAACCCGTCACAGTTTGGTTCGCATGTATCTTTTTGTACTTGTTGTTAATGATATCTCTTTCAAAAAGATCAACTATTCCGTCGCTAAACATTTCGGTATGAACACCCAGATCTTTGTGATTGCCAAGGCAACGCAGTACTGCATCAGGTATGGAGCCAATGCCCATTTGCAAAGTGCTTCTATCCTCAATCAATCCGGCTACGTATTCACCAATTATTAGATCAGTTTTGGTGGCCTTATCTCCAAAACTGGCTTCATGCAACGGATCGTTACACTCAACCAATGCATGAAACCGGCTGCAATGAATAACACCATCGCCATGAGTTCTGGGAACATTAGGGTTTACTTGGGCAATTACATACTTTGCTGAGTTCACTGCCGACCGGGTAACATCCACGCAAACACCCAGAGAGCAGTATCCATGATGATCTGGTGGTGAAACCTGCACCAAGGCCACATCAATGGGAAGTACACTCTGTTTGAACAGACGCGGAATCTCACTTAAAAAGACTGGCACATAATCAGCAAATCCTTCATTAACACCGGTTCGTACAGATGCTGAAACAAAAAGAGAATTGATTGAAAAACTGTTGGCATATTCAGGCTTGTCGACATGAATATCTCCATACACAGAAATGAAAACAAATTCAACGTCTTGTAACCGGCTGTGTTGTTTTGCCAATTCTTTCAGTAAGTAAGCAGGTGTTTGAGCACTACCCTGTACAAAAATGCGGTTACCCGATTGAATAATGGATAAAGCCTCTGCTGGACTCTGATAATTTATTGGCGGTTTCATAAGCTTTGCTCTAATCTTAACAAACCTGTTTTACCCAATTGATACTAAATTATATAGGGTTTATGGGAGTCAGGTTACAATTTGGCAATTCTAAGAAAATCATCCAGTTTAAAAGATGACTTAAGTCAATTTATTGAATAGCAAAATGGAAGGTAAATATCACTAAATCAATGTCTTTATAAAACAACAAAACCACCTGGATAAAACAGATGGTTTTGTTGGGTATATACTCTTTATCTAAAGTTTTCAACGTATGGCTCTGGGTTGAATTATTATTGAGTATTAAATTTTGGACGTCCTTTGCTTATAAACCT
Organism: Solitalea agri; assembly: GCF_023914155.1. GTDB lineage: Bacteria > Bacteroidota > Bacteroidia > Sphingobacteriales > Sphingobacteriaceae > Solitalea > Solitalea agri. The sequence continues at coordinate 164,470 of NZ_JAMWYS010000036.1, forward strand.
CCACAAGAAAGAAAGCATAATGAATCCAAAGGCGAAAATGCTGCCTAAAACAGCTATGATATCACCGTATTTGCTGTAAAAAGTAAGTTTGGTATTTAAATTAAGATCTGCTTTAATAGCTGTTTGCGTCCACCAACTGGTTTGTTTAATAATGTCGCCACGTTGGTTAATGAATGCCGATATACCAGTATTTGCCGAGCGAGCAATACTTCTGCGGGTTTCAATAGCTCTTAACTTAGCATACTGCAAATGCTGTTTATAGCCCGAGGTGTTTTTCCACCAGCCATCGTTGGTAATAATGGCCAATAATTGAGCATCGCGTAAAACATGATCGGCCATAAATGATCCGAAAATAGATTCATAGCATACGGCCGGAGCGATCCCAATTCCGCTTTGGGTGTAAAGCACCGGGTTGGCATTGTCTTTTCCGTAGCCGCCCGAAGTTCCTCCCAAATCAATAACAATATTTCCTAAGAATCCTAAAACTGATGAATACGGATACGATTCAACTCCCGGTACCAATTTACTTTTATGATAAACCTGAACTTTTGGCAAATTTTCAATCAATAAGCCGGCATTGTAAACATCGTAATACCTGCTGCTTTCCTTGTTATAACGCGCTGTTGAGGTTTTCTTATCATTATACCATTTCACAGTTACAGCACCTGTAAGCACATTCCCGTTTTTATATTTTGATAAGAAACGTTGAATGAGTTCAACACTTTGATCATATGGAAGATTATCTTCTCTGACCAATGGAATAATGGCAGTTTCGGGCCAAATGAAAAATTCGGTATTAGGCTGGCCAAGTGAATCAGAAAGTCTGATCAGTCTCTCCAGTTGCATTTCAGGAGGTAATCCATTAAACTTTTCTGAAAACGGATCGACATTAGGTTGTACTACAACTACGTTAGATGGATTGCCTTCTTCCTGGTAATGGTTATACATCCAAAGAGAAAGTCCAAGCGGAATGGCTAAATGCAGCGCAAGTCTAATCGAGAGCCAGCTTAGTCCTGTAAGAGATTTTTGTTCGGTTTTAAGGAGTTTATACTTTTTGTAAATGCTATAAACGATAATATTTGCCAGCAGGATCCAAAGCGTGCCGCCAAAGGCTCCGGTATATTCATACCATTGAACCAGCTGATGATATTCTGCTAAACCGTTCCCTAAGGTCATCCACGGAAAAGCTAACTGCCATTCCTGGTGCAGGTATTCATAACCGATCCAGCAGCAAATCAACGCAAATAATCCAATTGTTTCTCCAAAATTTCTTCGAACACGATGAAACATTACAAAAGGAAGGCTCATTAGTAAGGATCCCAATAACAAAGGGACGCTTACAATACCGATAGCTCCGGCAACGCCAAGCTCTTGTCCGGCATTATAGATCCAATACAGCGAAAGAGTGTTCCAGATAAAAAAGCCAAAGAAACTGTTTCTAAATATCCGCGCGCCAGCTTTTGGTGTATGTTTTAGTTGATCGTTTAAAATCAATAAGGGAACAAAAGCAAAAAACAAAAGAGGAGCGAAAGGGAGCGGTGGCCAAGCCAACCAAAGTAATAATCCGGTTAAGGTGGGTAGAAGTAAGTTCTTTAGTTTAAACATTTATTTTATTTATGATTTAATGATTTACGATTCTAGATTTAGGACTTAATGATTTTAGATTCGTATTGCAATCTAAAATCTACAATCAAAACGCTAAAATCAATCGATTTCTTCTTCTTCTTCAGCGACTGAATATTTGTCTTTATACTTTGTTTTTTTATCCTTGATTTCGTTTCCTCCAACGCAAACTACAAATTCACCCTTTAACACATTGTTTTCAAAATGCGATTTTATTTCTGTTAGCGTTCCGCGAACATTTTCTTCAAAAACCTTACTGATTTCTCTCGATGCACAGGCCTGTCGTTCTGCCCCAAAATACTGAATAAATTCTTCCAATGTTTTTAATAGGCGGTGAGGAGATTCATAAAAGATCATGGTACGATCTTCGTCAGTGAGCTCTTTTAAACGGGTTTGACGACCTTTTTTAACCGGTAAAAAGCCTTCAAAGCAAAACCGGTCACAAGGCAAACCTGAGTTGACTAAAGCCGGAACAAACGCTGTGGCGCCGGGCAGTGTTTCCAATGCAATCTCTTCTTTTATGCACTCACGAACTAAAAGAAAACCAGGGTCGGATATTCCGGGGGTTCCTGCATCGCTTATTAAGGCAATGTTTAATCCTTCTTTTAAAAACTTGATCACCTCGGCAACAGCCTTATGCTCATTGTGCTGGTGATGCGAGAACATTTTTTTATCGATACCAAAATGCTTTAGTAACTGACCTCCGTTGCGGGTATCTTCTGCTAAAACAAGGTCCACCTCCTTTAAAATGCGTAAGGCCCGAAGGGTGATGTCTTCCAGGTTGCCAACAGGGGTAGGTATGAGGTATAGTTTTCCGGTCATGATTATAGTTATGAGTTGGGAGTTACGAGTTAAAAGTTCATGATGTTAAAAAAGTAGCAAGCTAATCTTCAACCATCAATCCGTAACCCGTAATCAAAATTTTCTATCTTTACGCACAAATTTGAGAAACGATGCTGCAAATTAACTACATCAGAGAGAATAAAGAGGATGTTTTGGCCCGTTTGAGCAAAAAAAACTTTAAACAGCTCGAACTGGTAGATGAAATTTTAGACCTGGATCAGAAACGCCGTTCCACCCAGGTACAGCTAGATAATGTGCTTTCGCAGTCAAATACCATGGCAAAAAGCATCGGGGAGTTGGTAAAGTCCGGTCGCAAAGAAGAAATTGAGAAGATCAAAGAAACCACTTCATTATTAAAAGAAGATATTAAAGTATTAGGTGAAGAGCTAAGTGAGTTAGAGCAATTAGTGCATAACAAATTAGTTCAGTTGCCAAATCTTCCACATAGTTCAGTGCCTGCAGGGGCAACACCAGAAGAAAATGATGTAGTATTAACCAACGGTACCATTCCAACTTTGCCAGAAGGGGCATTGCCACATTGGGAGCTTGCGACTAAATACGATATTATTGATTTTGAATTAGGTAACAAAATTACCGGAGCCGGTTTCCCGGTTTACAAAGGTAAAGGTGCCAAACTTCAGCGCGCGTTGATCAACTTCTTTTTGGAGGAAGCAGAAAAAGAAGGGTACTTCGAAGTTCAGCCTCCAATTGTGATTAATGAGGCATCAGGTTTTGGAACAGGACAGTTGCCTGATAAAGAAGGGCAGATGTATTTTGTAGGCGAAGATAACTTATACCTTATTCCTACGGCAGAAGTTCCGGTAACCAATCTGTACCGTGATGAAATTGTAAAAGAAGAAGATCTTCCTATTAAGAATACAGCTTATACGCCTTGTTTCCGTCGTGAAGCAGGTTCTTATGGTGCGCATGTACGTGGCTTGAACCGTTTACATCAGTTTGATAAGGTTGAAATTGTACAAATTGTTCATCCTGATAAATCATACGAAACACTTGAGCAAATGAGCACCTATGTGCAGACCTTGCTGCAAAAGTTAGAGTTGCCGTACCGCGTTTTACGTTTATGCGGTGGTGATATGAGTTTTGCTTCTGCTTTAACCTACGATATGGAGGTGTACTCGACCGCCCAGCAGCGCTGGTTAGAGGTTAGCTCGGTTTCCAACTTCGAAACCTTCCAGGCTAATCGTTTAAAACTGCGCTACAAAGGCAAAGAAGGTAAGCCACAGTTGGCACACACCCTTAACGGAAGTGCCTTGGCTTTACCGCGTATTGTGGCTTCAATATTGGAGAATAACCAAACCGAAAAAGGGATCAAAATTCCGGCAGCATTGGTGCCTTATACTAAGTTCGAGTATATTGATTAATGAGTTTTAATGAAACTATTATAGAGGGAACGCCGAATGCGTTCCCTTTTTTGTTGATGAGATTTTTGAATAAGGGGAAATACTTAAGAGTCAGAGTATATTAGAGGCATTGATCCTTATAAATCTCCTTGTTAAGACTTCTGTTTTACCTTCTAACTGACAGAAAAGTCATTTTGTTAAATATTATTCTTTAGAATTTTTTCTTCGTATTTAAATTGCTCGACAACATCTATTTATTGATTAAGCTCAGCAGCTATTTAAAACTATAGAATTTTATTGCTTCCATGAATAACAAAATTTTCCCTGTCGAAATAATCGACTTTACTTCTGAATTATGGTTGCCTCAGCTAAAAATTAAAAGCCTGATTATTTACAACAGTATCTTAGCTTTTATACTTACAGTCTTGCTTTTACTTCCATTTATTAGAGTGGATATATCAATTAAAAGTGGAGGTATAGTTAGAGTTAGACCTATAACGGAAAAATATGAGGTAAAACCTCTGAACGCTGGTTCCATCTCACAAATATATGTTTACGATGGAATGAAAGTTTTAAAAGGTCAAACATTATTAATTCTTGATCGCGAATCCAACAAAAGCAAGCTTTCCGAAAATGAGTTATCCCTTCAGGAGCATCTTCATTATGACGAAGACCTTAAGCTACTTATCTCAATTGACTTAAAAAGTGAGATTCCATTAAATCAATTAGTGTCACCACTATTTAAGCAGCAGTTTAGTAAATTCAGATATTCCTTCCTTGAACAGCAAGCCATATTCGAAAAAGCACAATCAAACTATGAAATGAATAAGAAATTGTTTGATCAGAAAGTAATTGCACTGAAAGAATTCCGAGATTACAATTTTGAATTTAATAAAGCAAAAGCCGCTTTACAAGCATTCGTTGAACAGCAGCGAAGCATTTGGCAGGAAGAAAAAACTAATAATACACTTGCTTTAACCCGCTTAAAGGCCGAACAAAATGAACTGGAGAAAGATTGGGGTCAAACCGAAATAATGGCTCTAATAAGTCGCACATTTCAGCAATTTACAGGAAAATATGAAGGCGGTCAGATTCAGAAAGGGGAAACAATTTGCCATAAAAGGCTCTAAAGTTATTGGAAATGTGATGGGACCTGTTAATATACGGGAGGAAGGCAGATAAAGATATTTACTCTTAACAAAACTTATATCTATCTATGAAACTATTTGATTATCTCGAGCGATTAAAACGCCTACATCTTTTAATTAAGCGAAAACAAACCGGAACTCCAACTGAATTGGCAAAAAAGTTTAATTTAAGTACCAGTCACTTATATTGCATTGTAGATGAATTAAAAATACAAGGTGCACCTATAGAATACTGCAGAATCAAGAAAAGCTATTATTATTCCGTTCCATTTGAAATAGAAATAAACTGTGCGTTCAAAATACTTACTGATTTGGAGCAGCAAGCAAATGGTGGATATGCTTTTTATAAATCTAATTTTCACTCTGATTTTATCAGAGTGTTATAATTTATTCTTGTTATACCGAAGCTGAATAAAGTCGAGGTGAACAGGCAAAGGTTGTCTGTTGAAAAAACTAACAAGAAAATGAAAGAACAAGAATTAAACAATCTAGGGCTAAAAGTACTTAATGCCTCAGAAATGAATGAAACTAATGGAGGTTTTTTACTTGAACTATTAGTAGTTGGGGTAATAGTTGCAATTGCTTATTTAGCAGCAACAGACAAAAATGATAGAACTCAAGTGTATGTTGATGGTCAAAGAGTTGAGCAATAGTTCGATCTATTTTAGCAAACTTATCAATAAAGGAATCTCTCCTTTATTGATAAGCTTATTATTAGTAATAAACTCATGTAATCTTTCGTATAAACAATCAAAATCAATTAACCAGCTGAGTAAATTTACAGCACCATTTATAAATTACGACGGTCTTGTTTTTTTAACCAATATTAATTTGGGTGATGGAGGACCTGGAAAAACCCTTCTTTTTGATACTGGCTCAAACATCTGCATCCTAAATACTACCATTGTTGAGAAATCAAATTACCGCGTTAACAGATATGTTATCAACACTGACTTTTACGGCAATACACAAAGAGTTCCGATGATCAAAATTGATTCTATTACAATAGAGGGGTATAAGTTTTTTGATGTAGAGGCTATTGTGGCTGACTTAAACCAATTATTTCCATGTCAGAATATCGATGGGATTATTGGTAGTAATGTCTTAAAAAGAGGCAGTTGGACTATTGATTATGAAAGTCTTAAATTAAGTTTTTCTGAAAGTTCTATTATAAAGAATAAAACCGAAGGAGCTCCTTTTAAGTTAAGAGAAGGATTAATCTATCTTGATTTGACCATAAATGACCATCCTTTTAAAAAATTAATATTTGATACGGGATTTAGAGGAGATGTTAATCTTAGATCTAATGACACTATATTTTATTCCGATAGCTTAAAATATTATTCTAAACTTATAAATTCACTCCATACTCAAAATACATCTTTAAGCATTCCGAAACTGACTTTAAAAGACCCTAAACTCAATCAAAAACAAGTCAATCAATTACACATTTTGTTTTCAGGAAATAATAGATTCATTGGAGTGGATCTGCTTCAAAATAATATTGTTACCATAGATTATTTGTCTAAAAATCTATTTATTCATAAACCTATAGAGAGAAAATATTATACGACCAAAACAATTGGACTTAAAATAACCATTTTAAATAACAAGGCTACTGTCAGTGGACTACTAAAAGGATCTGCTGCGGATAAAGCAGGGTTGTATCTTGGCTGTAAAATAGTTCAATTAAACAATATTAATCTGGAAAATATTACACCACAGATCAGGTGTGAAGTTGAGAGTAAGATTTCTGATATGCTTAAAAAAGAGTCTGTGTCAATTAAGGCAGAGAACTGGAATACTCCACTAACCATATATTCACAATAAAAACACCCATCTATGAAAATAGATCTTTTATATAGTTTAATAAAATATCAAACAATTACTTAAAACTCTGACCTATGAAAATTACAAAATCATTATTAAATGGATTTAGCACACTTTTAATTTGGGGATTAATACTTATAAGTTGTTCAAAAGAGGAGCATTTTAACGATGATCAATATTCTCTTGAACACGAAACTATAATTGCAAAGACTATTTGTACAGAAAATGCTAGTAAATATTTTGTAAACGAATCATCAATATATAGAAATGAAAAGGAAGACGGCATTTTAATCGTAGAATGGGAGGAATGGGGAAGGGCAAGCAAAAAATGTGGAGGTTGGGGATTATGCAACGCAGATTGGTTTCCAACATCAGAAAATCAAATTCAGTCCCAACATACAGAAAACTCTGGTCAATCTGTATTGTCTGGAACAACAAACCATTCAACATTTTTGAGATATGATAATCAAAGGAAACAATACTATATTGAAATCCTGCTTAGTAAACCTTTGCCAATTCCTACTCCTGAAATTTTATTATCACTCCCTATTGAAGAGAATTTCACTTTAAACACTAAAATGAAACTGGGGAAAAATATTACTTTTAATAAAGGATATTATCCTTTTAATAAACACTTAGGTCATTTTGGAGGGTACCGAATAAATCTACAATAAAAGAATAAGGGGTATTGTCCCCTTATTCTTTTAAAAATGCCTTCTTTCCCATCATAATTATACCACTTCTTTTTAGCCTATGAACTATAAAATGCTTCTTATTCTTAACTTATTATGTTTCCCTGCTTTTTCACAAACTCAGCCTTACAAATTAAAAGATGCCTTAACTAATATCCCTGAAATACTTAGCTACAATCCACAGGATAGTACTGTAAAAATTTACTTTTCAGATTTTCACTCAATAGATTCATTAGTGAAACTGTCAAAAAAACAATATAAGGTAGTATTATTTTATGCTTTTTGGTGCGACTCATGCAGAAATGAAATGCCGGGCTTAATTTCCTTCTTCAAAGAGCATCAAAACAACTTTGAACTATTTCTAATTACTGGCGACAAATATGATAGATTGATTTATAATTATCGCTATCTTAAAAATCATCTATTTTACTATAAACCTGCATTTATTCTTGATAAAAATATTTATGGGGAAAAATCTAGAGGCCTTTCGAGAATAACCAATTTTATATCACAATTGTGTTCTGAGTGCAATACTAGAAAGATGGCTTATTGCAGCTATATCGTATTTGATTCTTCGAACAAATTTTTATTTCACACAACGTGGGAGTTCACTAGAGAAGAAAATTTAAAGGCACTTAAAAAACTACCTTTAGCATCTTTATTATAAGATTAGCTATTAGCTCTAAAAACTTAAGATCGGTCTTGTCTATAAAGCAATTTGATTTAGAAATTATTTCCCCCTCTGATTTTATCAGAGGGGGAAGTTTATTCCTGTAATACTGAAGCTAAATAAAGCAAAAGTGAGCAGGCAAGAGTTGTCTGTTGAGAATATAAAACATAAATAATCTCAAAAAGAAATCAGACAAATTAAATTTAATTGAACTTACAAAAGTGGAACAAAAAGAAGTTACTGGCCTATTCGAACTATCTGAAGTTTTAACACTATCCATACAAGATATTAAAGCCTCAACATTGAATGCTTTCGGAGAATATTATCCTATGCTCTATTTTCGTTAGAAATATATTGCTCTGACAAAAAACTCAAAACAATTTCGACTTCTCTGTTGATTACTTAAAAGCCAAGTATGCTTTTAGCAATTTGAATACTTGTCAACGATTATTTGTGAAACGTTTCTTTTCGGAAATAAATTTTAGTGAGACTTTAATTTTTTTCTATTTTTACGGCGCCGAGCCTGTCGACTATGAGCTCCTGATTAATGAATTGGCATTGCTGGTTCAGAAATAATAATTGTTTTAGAATAAAAAGTCTTTATTGTTTTAATTTTAATAAGGCTAAAGTTTCAATAAAGTAGTTATTGTTTCTTGAACGCAATGCAAACCTCAAACTGGCATATTCTTTATGGAATACCAGCAGAGTAACGTTAAAAATTCAACCTAAATAATGAAGATCAGGAAAGTACTCATTGCCAACAGGGGCGAAATTGCTATTCGTATTGCCCGCGCATGTAACGAGCTAAACATTTCAACTGTTGCCGTTTACACCTACGAAGACCGTTATTCTTTACACCGATACAAAGCTGACGAAGCTTATCAGATCGGTGAGGATAATGATCCTTTAAAACCTTACCTCAATATTGATGAAATTATCCGGATTGCTAAGCAATGTAAGGCTGATGCAATTCATCCCGGTTATGGTTTCCTTTCAGAAAACAAAGACCTTGCTCAAAAATGTGCCGACAACGGAATTATTTTCGTTGGTCCTCGTCCTGATGTGATGGAGGCCTTGGGAGATAAGGTAATTGCAAAAGAGAACGCAAAAAAGGCTAAAATTCCGATCATTGAGGATAATGAGAAAGACCTTGTTGACTTTAATGTAGCCCTGGAAGAAGCGAACAGAATTGGCTATCCCTTAATGCTGAAGGCTGCTGCAGGTGGGGGAGGAAGAGGAATGCGCGTAATTCGTAATGATGAGGAGCTGGAAAAAGGTTTCCGCGAAGCGAAGAGCGAAGCTAAGAATGCTTTTGGTGATGACACCGTTTTCCTTGAAAAATTCATTGAGAATCCAAAACATATTGAAATTCAGATTGTAGCCGATAGTTTCGGTAACATTCGCCATTTGTTTGAACGCGACTGTTCAGTACAGCGCCGTTTTCAAAAGGTGGTGGAAGTTGCCCCTTCAGTTGGTTTAAAGCAGGAAACACGCAATAAACTATATGAATATGCTATCAGAATCTGTTCAACAGTAAATTATAATAACGTTGGTACCGTCGAGTTTTTGGTAGACGGGAAAGAGAATATCTTTTTTATTGAGGTAAATCCACGTGTTCAGGTTGAGCATACGGTAACCGAAATGATCACCGGGGTCGACATTATTAAAACCCAGCTGTATGTGGCCGATGGTTATAAATTAACCGATCCGGAAATTGGCTTGGGCGATCAAAGCAAGATCAGCTATAATGGGGTGGCAATGCAATGCCGTATTACTACCGAAGATCCGGCAAATGGCTTCAAACCTGATTATGGAACGCTGATTACCTACCGGAATGCCACAGGTTTCGGTGTGCGTTTGGATGAAGGTTCTACCTATCCGGGTATGAAAATCAGTCCTTTCTTCGACTCTATGTTGGTGAAAGTAAGTACTTGGGGTAATGACTTGGATGATGCTGCAAAAAAAATGCACCGTGCCTTACGCGAATTTCGTATCCGTGGTGTTAAGAATAACATCCAGTTTTTGGAGAACCTGATCTCAGTTCCAGAGTTTGTGCAAGGTAAAGCTACCGTTGGATTTATTCAGGATCATCCGGAGTTGTTTAAGTTTAAGAACAGGCTCGATCGTGGTACAAAAACATTAAAGTTTTTGGCAGATATTGCCGTTAATGGTAATCCTGATGTAACCTCGATTAATCCTAACGCACGTTTCGAAAAACCGATCATCCCTACATTCGATCAAACGGCTCCTTATCCTAAAGGAACCAAAGATCTGTTAACGGAACTTGGTCCGGAGAAGTTTGCAGAATGGTTGAAAAACGAAAAGAAGATCCACTATACCGATACTACTTTCCGCGATGGTCATCAGTCGTTGTTAGCAACGCGCATGCGTACCTATGATATGCTGAAGGTTGCCGAAGGTTTTGCTAAATCACATCCACAAACATTCTCGATGGAAGTTTGGGGTGGTGCTACTTTCGATGTTTGTATCCGCTTTTTACGTGAAGATCCATGGAAACGCTTAGAGTTACTTCGAGCGGCAGTTCCAAACATTCTGTTGCAAATGCTTATCCGTGGTTGTAATGGTGTTGGTTATTCTGCTTACCCCGACAACCTGATTGAGAGCTTCGTTGAGAAATCATGGGAAAAGGGAGTTGATATCTTCCGCATTTTCGACTCGTTGAACTGGATGGAGAATATTGCGCCTTGTATTGATATGGTTCGCAAACGTACCGGAGGTATTGCAGAAGGTGCTTTGTGCTATACCGGCGATATCCTCGATCCGAAGAAAACCAAATACACCTTAAAGTATTATTTACAACTGGCCAAAGACCTTGAAAATGCCGGAGCACACATTCTGGCAATCAAAGATATGTCGGGTCTGTTGAAGCCATATGCGGCAACCGAATTGGTTACAGCGCTAAAAGACACGATAAAAATTCCTATTCACCTGCATACGCATGATACATCTTCACTGCAACCTGCTACATACTTGAAGGCAATTGAAGCAGGGGTGGACGTGGTGGATTGTGCTTTGGGTGCTCTTTCGGGCCTAACCTCACAGCCTAACTTTAATGCGGTGGTAGAAATGATGCGTTTCCATGCACGTGAAAATGCATATGATATCAAATCATTGAACCAACATTCAACTTATTGGGAAGCTGTTCGTGAATACTACTATCCTTTTGAATCAGGTATGAAAGCCAGTTCAGCGGAGGTGTTCCAGCATGAAATTCCTGGTGGGCAGTATTCGAACTTAAAAGGGCAGGCCATTGCTTTGGGGTTAGGTGAGCGCTTTGAAATGATCAAAGAGCGTTATGCTGAGGTGAATGAATTATTCGGTGATATTGTAAAAGTAACGCCTAGTTCAAAAGTGGTAGGTGATATGGCGCAATTCATGGTTTCGAATAACCTTAGCAAGGAAGACGTTTTATACAAGGGCGAAAGTATTTCGTTCCCTGAATCGGTAATTCAATTCTTCCAGGGAGAAATTGGACAACCGGCAGGTGGATTTCCGGCGCAGTTGCAAAAGATTGTACTAAAAGATAAACAACCTTACGACGATCGCCCTAACAAGCACCTGCCTTCTATTAATTTTGAAAAAGAATTTGAGGCATTTAAGCAGCAATTTGGTCCCGATCTTCAGTTTACTGATTTCCTTTCGTACAAATTCTATCCAAAGGTATTTGAAGAAGGTTTGAAGTTTTGGAACGAATACGGCGATGTTTCAAGCATTCCGACTAAATACTTTTTGTATGGCATGAAGCTGGGCGAGGAAACTACGATTGAAATTGCTCCTGGAAAAACCTTGTTGGTTCGATTATTGAGTATAAGTCCGGCCGACGAACACGGTTTGCGTACGGTGTTCTTTAAGTTGAATGGACAAACCCGAAACATTGATGTTTTGGATAAGTCGATCAAAGTACTTAAGCAGGAAAACCGTAAGGTCGACAAAGAAAACGAAAAACATATTGGAGCGCCATTGCAAGGTATGTTGTCGAAGATTTTTGTAAAGAAAGGTGAGGCGGTGAAGAAAAATCAGCCACTGTTTGTGGTGGAAGCGATGAAGATGGAAACGAATATCACTGCTTCGCATGATTTTACTGTAGGAACCATCACACTTGAGGCGGGAACATTGGTGAATACCGACGATTTGGTGTTGGAAATGAATTAGCAATCTTTTTAATCTTTTTAACTATAATTTGGGAACGAGCGGCCGCAAGGCCGCTTATTTTGTTTCTGCATGGTTATAGTTTAAATGCCTGAAATTGGTTTTGAGATTAGCAGCGATCTTATACCAGATGACCATCTGACTCGTTACCTTATAAGTGTTGTGTATGTAAATGTACTTTGCGTATCTTTCGATCCTGAAAATCAATCACTGTTTAAATTGAATAAAGTTTCTGAGGATAGTACGTTTTTTGTTGAGCGAGATTTTGATCAGGCTATGTTTAAGGAGCTGTTTGATTTGTATGCACCCAGGATTTACAAGTTTGGAAACTCTTACCTAAAGTCATCCCTTGATGCAGAAGAGTTGGTGCAAGATGTTTTTGTGAAGGTTTGGAATAAACGTGAAGAGTTGGATTTGTCGAAAAATTTCAAATCCTATATTTTTAAAATAGCAGTAAATCTTATTTACGATCAGCTTAGAAAACGAAAGCTTGAAAAAATGTATTCCGAACTATCCGTTTTCCAACAAACGGAGGAAGATGACTCAACCTGGAATAAACTGGCATTAAATGATCTTCAAAATCAGTTAAATAATTTAGTCGCTCAAATGCCCGAACAACGGAGGCAGGTGTTTACCATGAGCAGATTTGATGGCTTGAGTTATGACGAAATTGCTCAACAGTTAAATATTTCTAAACGAACGGTAGAAAATCAGGTATACCGGGCAATGGCTTTTCTGAAAGAGCATATTGACTCCAAGTACATACTGTACCTCGCATTCTTCTATTTCTCTTAAGACAATTTTCTTTTTAATTTTTTTAATGAGCGCGTGAGTAGTTGCGATTACTTGTACGTATTAGTAGTAGATGACCGATGTTAAAAGGTGATCATGCGCTTTTTGTGAGCATATAATTATGGAATCAGAAAACAAGGAAAAGATCATTCAATCGTTTTACAACCCTGAAATGGAGTTTGAAATTAAGAATGATCTATATAAGCAATTGGAGCAAACCGAAAGTTCGACAGAAGAGCAAATAGTAACTGCGCCTCTTTTCGAAAAGATTTGCGAAACGATTGCTGAAAATGAAAAACAGCAAAAACGGAAAAAGATGATTCGCTTGATGACTTTTGTTGGGTCAAGGGCAGCCATTTTTATCTTGGGAATGCTAATCTCTGTTGTTGCTCTTCAGCCTTATTTTAGTAAAAAGACCAATGAGTCAGAAATTAGAATTATTGCCGACAATAAATCCATTTCACAAACAATTTTACCCGACGGTTCAACGGTTTTCTTAAACGCAAATTCTGAGTTAACCTATAAGCTCAACTCTTCTGATAAAAGAGAAGTGTTTTTGAAGGGGGAAGGCTGGTTTAAGGTTACAAAAATGCCTGAAAAGCCATTTATTGTTCATGCCGGTCAGTATAAGGTGGCAGTACACGGAACGGTTTTCAATGTGAAAGCTTATCCTCAAAATAAAGAGGTAATAACTACCCTTCAGGAAGGTTCTATTGAAATTTTGCCCGAGAGCGATATCAGCGCAATTAAACCGACCCTAATGATTCCAGGCCAGCAGTTTACGTTCAACAAAGAGAAAAAACAGTCGAGCTTAACTACAGTTCAGGCGGACCTGGCTTCAGTATGGAAAGAAGCAGAGGTAAGATTTGAAAATAAAAACTTTAGGGACCTGCTGAAAATTCTGGAAAGCAAATACAACGTGCAGTTTGAAGTTAATGATCCATCATTGTTTAAATACCATTATGATGGAAGTATTAGGAATGAAAATATTATTCAGGTGCTGAATTTAATTAAAGAAACACTTCCGATTAAATATCAGCTGGTTAGTGGCAATGTAATAATGATTGAGAAACAACCTTAATGTATTAGGAAAACAAAACTTATTGCTTATGAAATAAAAAGGATTACAAACGAGGAATTAATAAAAAAATGTGCCGAAAGAAAGGTCGAAGAGTCTTTCGGCACGCAAGATCAACTTAAATGAACTTTTGAATTAATCTTTAATTAAAACTATGCAAAAAATAATTAAAAACTACTTTAATCCTAAAAAAGAAGGAAAAAAGGTAGGGTTTAAATGTATGCTGATTATCCTGTTGGTGGCAACGTTTAATTTAGGAACAGCATTTTCGCAATCACAAAATCTATCACTTGATTTTGATAATACACCTATCACAGAGGTGTTTAAAGCCATCGAGGCAAAAACTTCTTATCGGTTCTTTTACCAACGCGAACAATTAGATGTTAATCGAAAAGTTTCGTTGCATGTAAAAAATAAATCTGTTCAAGAGGTTCTAAACTCATTGTTTGGTGGCTCAAATGTCAATTTCACCATTCAAAAAGACAATCTTATCCTTCTTAAAACCGTTCAAGCTAATCAGGGTATAAAGGAAGAAAGTCGCAAAGTAACCGGAATCATTACTGATGAGGAAGGGATCGCTTTGCCAGGTGTTGGGGTGAGTGTTAAAAAATCTACTATTGGTGCTACTACCGATGTTAATGGAAAGTATGAAATTACTGTTCCTTCAAGCGAATCGGTATTGATATTCAGCTATCTGGGCATGGCAACACAGGAAGTTAGGGTTGGTGGCAACACTACCATTAACATAAAGTTATTAAGCAATGCTATTGGGTTGAAAGAAGTGGTGGTGGCAGTAGGTTATGGTTCAGTGAATAAGAAAGACCTTACCGGATCAGTAGCAACTATTAATAATAAAGATTTTAATAAAGGAACGGCTGTTAACCCGGTTGATTTAATTCAGGGTCGTATGCCGGGTATTAACGTGGTTAACAATGGTGGAGAGCCGGGTGCTGGCGCATCAGTTCGTATCAGGGGGTCGAATTCCGTGCGTTCGGGGCAGGATCCTCTTTATGTAGTTGACGGAGTTCCATTAGATATTACAGATGTACAACCTAGTGGGGCAACAATTTCCGGAACGGGTAGTGCAGCAACAAAAAATCCGCTAAACTTCTTAAATCCGGATGATATTGAAAGCATGGATGTATTGAAAGATGCATCGGCAACCGCGATCTATGGTTCTCGTGGAGCGAATGGCGTTATCTTAATTACAACCAAAAAAGGAAAATCAGGCAAAGGGGTTTTGACGTATTCGGCAAGTACCTCAGTAGCTGAACTTCCAAAACAATTAGACTTATTGAACGCTGAAGAATTCCTTTCTTTCAGAGCTGATAAGGGGTTAACAGGTGCTGATTATGGGTCTAACACTAACTGGCAGAACCAAATTTATAGAACTGCCCGTACTCAAAGTCATAATTTATCCTATGGTGGCGGTAATGATAAAGGCTCATATCGTGCTTCATTAAGTTATTTAGATCAGGAAGGTATCATTAAGAAAACCGGATTAGAGAAGTATACCGGACGTTTTAATGTGATCCAAAACCTGATAAATGATAAATTACGTTTAGAAGCTAATTTAACTGCAGCCCGTACAGGCGATCAGCGTGTGCCTATTGGTGAAACCGGAGGCTTTGAGGGCGACGTGATCTTATCGTCATTAAAATTGAATCCTACTTTGCCTGTTTACAACCAGGATGGTACGTTTAAGCAGATGAGTGCTGATGTGCGTAATCCTTTGGCAATGATCGACCTGACTAGCGATAATAATCAAACCGACCGTGTTATGGGTAACATCAGCGGATCATTTGAAATTATCAAAGGCTTGAAATACAAGATCAATTTGGCTGCTGATCAATCAAAAGCATCGAGGAAGGTAATGC
The DNA here is from genome assembly GCF_023914155.1 of Solitalea agri. Lineage (GTDB taxonomy): Bacteria > Bacteroidota > Bacteroidia > Sphingobacteriales > Sphingobacteriaceae > Solitalea > Solitalea agri. The sequence continues at coordinate 180,554 of NZ_JAMWYS010000036.1, forward strand.
AAAATCAAAACCTTATTTACTTAACGAATAAAGGTACGGTGGATATCAGCGATGTTTCTCTGTCGAGTAATTTAATTGAGAATTACCTGACCTATGATTTCAACATTAATGAGAATAACCGTTTTAATGTATTAGGAGGTCATTCATACCAGCAGTTTAAAATCTACACCTATAGATTTACCGAAGACGGCTTTACTATCACCGACTTTGATTACATCAATAACTTAGCTTTAGGGAACTTTAAAGCAGCTACTGTTGGCTCGTCAATTACTAAAAATGCATTACAATCATTTTTTGGCCGTGTTAATTACACCTTAAACAATAAGTATTTAGTTACTGCCACACTAAGAAGTGATGGTTCAACCAAGTTTGGTGCAAATAATAAATATGGATTGTTCCCATCGGCTTCGGTTGCGTGGAAATTAAATGAGGAAGAGTTTGTTAAAAACCTGGGTGTTTTCAGCAATTTGAAAATGCGTTTAGGCTGGGGTATTACCGGTAATCAGGAAATTCCAAATAAGATCTCTCAAATATTGTTAGGTTCTTCTTCTTCCGGCAACAATGCCATTTTAGATGGATCTGCCAAGAATGTAACCTCGGGTATTACTCTTACCCGTACACCAAATCCTGATATCCGCTGGGAAACAACTAACCAGGTGAATGCCGGCCTTGATTTTGGTTTTTTAAACGGACGTATTACCGGTACCATCGATTATTTCGATAAAACAACCAGCGACGTATTGTTGCAAGTATTCTCCGTTGCTCCTGCACCAACCACTACCGTATGGTCCAACGTTCCGAATATGAAAATTAAGAACAGGGGCTTTGAACTTGGCTTAACCGGTATCATTGTAAATAATAAAAGTCTTACCTGGGATGCAGGCGTGAACTTCACAACTATTAAAAATGAAGTGTCAGGTTTACCAATGAGTCAGATCACAACAGGAGCTCCAAGTGGTCCGGGTATTACAGGGTTCTCTTCACAGGTTATCAAAAACGGCTATCCTATTGGTACTTTCTGGGGTCGTAAGTTCTTAGGGTTTGATGAGTTGGGTAATAGTCTTTTTGAAAAAGACGCCAACGGAGTTGAAATTCAGCAGTCTTTAGGATCGGCCTTGCCGAAGTTAACCTATGGTTTTAATACAAGTGTAAGCTACAAAGGCTTAGACTTAGTTGTTAACCTAAATGGCGTTTATGGCAATAAGATTTATAACAACGTTGCAAATATTATGAATCAGAACACCCTGATTTCTAAAGAATGGAATGCAACAAAAGAAGCTGCTCAAAGTACCGAAAATTCAAACGGTACATTAACCTACAGTAGCCGCTTTATTGAAGACGGATCGTTTTTACGTTTGTCGAATGCAACCTTGGGTTATACCGTTAATGTGAAAAATATCAACTGGTTGAGTAAGTTGCGTTTCAGCGTTACCGGTAACAACCTGTTTGTAATTACTGATTACTCTGGTTACGATCCTGAGGTTAACGCCGATCACTCAGCAAGTGGTGTGCCTTCAATGGGTATCGATTGGACTACTTATCCAAAAGCTCGTACTGTTGTTTTCGGAGTAAATGTTGAATTCTAAATTCTAAATGACAATTAAGCATGAAAAAAATATATATTCTAGTTAGTGCCTTGACTCTTTCCCTAACTGCATGTTCGGTTAAAGAAGAAATTTTAGATGAGGCTAACGGAGGAAACGTTGTTTCAGATAGTAAAAATGTGGAGATGATTGCTGCTCCAGCCTATGCTTACCTTCGGGATTTGAATAGCAGGTCAGGTGTTTGGGGAACTTTATTGGCAACTACCGATGAGTTGGCATGGCCGGCAAGAGGGGCTGATTGGGTTTCAGTTGACTATCAGTCACTTTGTACGCATACCTATAAACCAACTAATATTTATATCCGTAACACCTGGAATAGCTTTTTGATTGGTGTTACCCGTTGTAATGTGGCCTTGCAATACTTATCGGCTTTCCCTAAATCAGAGAAAACGGATGGATACATTGCTGAGGTGAGATTTATCAGAGCGCTTTGCATGTTCAAGCTTGCCGATGCCTTCGGAAAGTTTCCTTTCAGAGAGTACACTGAAACTGATTATTCAAAACAACCTACTATTTATAATCGTGAGCAGGCTGTTGAACGTATCATCAAAGAGATGAATGAGATTATTCCGGTATTAAAGAATAAAGCAGATATTCCGTATGGAAGGGTAACAAAAGCAGCAGCTCAAATGCTACTGGCGAATGTTTACTTAAATCATGAGGTTTATACCGGGAAAGCAAAATGGCAGGAAACAATTAAAGCTTGCGACGATATTATTAACTCGAACCAGTATAAAGTTGCTGATGACTACTGGGGCTTATTCCAGTACGATAATGCTAGTTATTTACAGAGTACTGAGTCAATTTTATCAGTTATTTATGATGAAACCAATGGCTTAACCGGCTTGGCATCTCCTTCAATTACGCTGCATTATAACCAGAAATTTGGAACGTATACCAGTTTATTGAATGGTTGCTGTACCACCCCTGCTTTTGTTGATACCTGGGATGTTAATGATAAACGCTTTAAAGACACCCGCCTTGTTAGCCAGTTAGGCTTTAATCAGGGTTTATTAATTGGTCAGCAATATTCAATTGCAGGAGTTGCATTAAAAACACGTACCGGAGCGCCGCTTATCTATACGAAAGATTTCAGCATTTCTAACTCAAAAGAAGAGCAAGGTGTGCGTATTGTTAAGTTTGCTCCTAATCCTTCTACCACATCTCCGGGTCAAAATGCTGGGAATGATTTTCCGCTGTATCGTTTATCCGATACCTATCTTATTCGTGCTGAGGCGAGATTTAGAGCAGGTGATGTAGCAGGTGCTTTAACCGATATTAACTATATACGAAACACCAAACGTGGGCAACCCGCTTATACTGAACTCGATTTAGATAAAATCTTGAATGAACGCGGTTATGAATTGTATTGGGAAGGAAATCGTAGAACCGATTTGATCCGCTTCAATAAATACACAGCTCCTCGTGCCGAGAAGAATTTTGAAACACCGGCTTACATGGTGTTACTGCCAATTCCTATTAGTGCAATTGAGGCTAATCCTAATTTAACTCAGAATATAGGATATAATTAAAAAATACGATTGTAGGAATGTTAACCACTATTGGCGGCCTTTGTTTTGTGAAGGCTGCCAATGGTTAACTAACGTATTATGTTCTTTTCATACTTCGCAATGATCATTGCGTAAGTGATTTCCTGGCAATTTTTACAATTATATAGATGAAGCAATTCGTAATTGCATTGTGCTTTACAATGTTTACAGGCTCGCTTTTGGCCCAAAAAATACGACCGGTCCCCGTTTGGTTAAAGACAGCCGTGTTTTATCAGATCTATCCGCAGAGTTTTCAGGATACCAATAATGACGGCATTGGAGATATTAAAGGTATAACTCAACGGCTTGATTATATTCAATGGCTGGGCTGTAATGCCATTTGGATCAACCCTTGTTTTGAGTCTCCTTTTTTTGACGCCGGATATGACGTGACGGATTACTACAAAGTGGCTCCCCGATATGGTACCAATCAAGATTTGGAGAATTTATTTAAAGAAGCTCATAAGCGAAACATCAAGGTTTGTTTGGACCTGGTGGCAGGGCATACCTCCGATCAGCATCCATGGTTCAAAGCCTCTCAGCAACAAACACCAAACGAATTTTCGGACCGATACATCTGGACGAACGATTCAACCTTAAAACCTGAAAAGTTTGTTGCCGGGAAATTTGAACGTAACGGTACTTATCGTAAGAACTTTTTTGATGTTCAGCCAGCCTTGAATTATGGTTATGGCAAACCCAATCCTGCTAATCTCTGGGAACAACCGGTAACAGCAGAAGGGCCTCAAAAGACAAAAGCTGAATTGATCAGGATCATGGATTTTTGGATGGATAAAGGCGCTGATGGGTTCAGGGTGGATATGGCAGGATCTTTAGTAAAGAACGACCCTGACTTAGCGGCAACAAATAAGTTATGGAAAGACATCCGTTCTCATTTTCAGTCGAAATATGCGGATGGGATATTAATTGCCGAATGGGGTGACCCGGCCAAATCGATCAAAGCTAATTTTATGATGGATTTTCTCATCCATTTGCGCAATTCGGGTTATAGCTCCATGTTCTTTAATAAAGAAGGCGTTTACCGACATGATACCTGTTATTTCAGTAGTCAGGGTAATGGCTCTCCTGTCAATTTCATCAATATCTATAATCAGCAATTAAAAGAAGTTATTGCGGGTAAAGGCTATTTGTGTTTACCAACGTCCAATCATGATTTTCAGCGCCCGGCAAGTGGCGACAGGAATACCTTGGAGCAGTTAAAGGCCGCAATGGTGTTTTTCTTAACCCTGCCAAGCGTTCCCTTGGTTTATTATGGCGATGAAATTGGAATGAAATATATCAGCGGTTTACCCAATAAAGAAGGCAGCGTGCTAAGCAAAGGAAATCGTGCCGGAACTAGAACGCCTATGCAATGGGATAAAACCAAAGGTGCAGGTTTCTCCGGAGCCGACCCTGGGAAGTTTTATTTGCCGCTTGATTCTTCATTGAACCGTCCTGATGTGGCTACTCAATTAGCTGATTCAAGCTCACTGCTTCATTTCACCCGTAAGCTGTTGGCTTTAAAGAGTACTTCAAAGGCTTTGAGAACAGAAGGAATAATTAAGTTTTATAATACAGCTGAGCATACTTATCCTTTGGTTTATCAGCGTAAGTTCAAAAACGAAACCTTCCTGATAGTTATCAATCCATCAGCAAAAGAACAGGCAATTCATATTCAAGCTGATAAAAAGGTTAAAAAGGTAAACTCAGCCATTGTTGATGGGATAGAGTTGAACGCCGATAAAAGTAAAGGACTAATCATTACTGCAAAGGCCTGCGGTTATGGTATTTTTAAATTAAACTAAAATCTGATTAGACTTATGATCAAGTATAATTTTAAAAGTTGGATCTTTTCTATCTATGAACGTCCCACTGAACGTCACGCTGAGCTCCCTGCTGAACGTTACACTGAGCTTCCCGCTGAACGTCACACTGAGCTTCCCGCTGAATGTCACGCTGAGCGGAGTCGAAGCGTAGCAAATTGGTATTCTAAAATTAAATCATACGGTAAATGCGCATTTTGTTTAGTTGCAGCATTTTTGCTTACTGCAATAAATGTTAACGCCCAGGTTGATCCCTGGGTAATCAAAGCCGATAAGATCGACCCATCTAATTATTACGGGGTGAGTGTAGCCAACGGCATGGTTGGTATTGTTTCATCTCCCGAGCCTTTTAAAGTTAAAAATATTGTACTCGCCGGGGCCTATGACCTTTATGGCCGGGGGCGTGTAAGTAACTTTATTAACAGTATTAATTTGCTGAACATGGGCTTGTCAATTGATGGGAAGTCAATCTCGGCAAACAATATCAGCAACATTACCCAACAGCTAAATATGAAGAATGGAAGTTTTACTTCTACCTTTAATGTTGGTGAAAAGGCCACCGTAAGCTATACCGTTTATTCATTAAGGCACCTGCCGTATTCGGTACTGGTTGATATAAGTATAAGTGCGAAGCAAGATGTAGAGATAAGTGCTTCCAATACGATGGAAACGCCTGATGCCTTGCGTGATGCCCAAAATTACTTTAATGAGATTGCCCGCTCGCATGTAACCATCAGTTTGCTTACCACAACGGCTAAAAGTCCGACCGGTAAAATTGGCTTGGCTGCGTCAACCACCTTTTTATTTGAGGAACCTAAAGATCTGCAGCCCAATATAATTCATGCTATGTATGATAATAATAAACATAGCATGCGGTTTACAAAGAAAATACAAGCCGGAACTACCTATTCATATGCAATAGCAGGGGCTATTTTAAGTACAGCTCATCATCCCGATCCTTTGAATGAAGCGGAACGACTCACAATTTTTGCCAAAATGGAAGGTAAGCAGCGCCTAATCAGCTTGCACAACAAGGCTTGGGATGATTTATGGAAGAGTGATATTTTGATAGAAGGAGACGATCAGGCTCAGCAAGATGTTAGAAGCATGCTGTATCATTTGTATGCTTTCTCGCGGGCAGGTTCGGGAATGTCACTGTCGCCAATGGGATTATCGGGTTTAGGATATAATGGACACGTTTTTTGGGATACCGACACTTGGATGTTCCCTCCTTTGCTGGTTTTACACCCCGAAATAGCCGAATCATTGATCGACTATCGATTTAAGCGTTTAGAAGTTGCTAAGCAAAATGCCTTTTCGCACGGCTATAAAGGTGCCAGGTTTCCCTGGGAAAGTGCTGAATCAGGTGCCGAGGAAACACCTGTTTGGGCCTTAAGTGGTCCATTTGAGCATCATATAACAGGATGCGTTGCCTTTGCAACCTGGAATTATTACTGTGTTACTCAGGATAAAGAATGGTTGAAAAACAAAGGTTGGCCAATTCTTGAAGCTACCGCCGATTTTTGGGCCAGTCGTGTTGAACGCAACGGCCCGGGCAAGTTTGATATAAAAAATGTGGTGGCTTCGGATGAATGGGCCGAGAATGTTGATAATGATGCGTTCACAAATGCGGTAGCCAAAGCAAATCTGGAAATCGCTAACCAAGCTGCAAAGTTATTAGGTAAACTGGAAAATGCTGATTGGAGCCTGGTGGCTAAAAATATCCCTATTCTTCAATTTCCTGATGGCGTTACCCGCGAACACGCTACCTATAATGGAGAACCCATTAAGCAGGCTGATGTGAATTTGCTGGCCTACCCGCTTAAAGCGATCACCACTGAAGAGCAGATCCAAAAGGATCTCAAATACTACCAAACACGGGTTCCTGTTTCAGGTACCCCGGCAATGACGCAGGCTATTTTCTCCTTACTCTATGCGCGTTTGGGAGATGAAAAACAAGCCTATCATTATTTTCAGGATGCATTTATCCCCAATCTAAATCCTCCTTTCAGGGTAATTGCCGAAACCAAAGGCGGAACAAACCCCTATTTCGCGACCGGTGCCGGAGGGGTGCTGCAAGCGGTTTTAATGGGTTTTGGCGGATTAGATATTACACCAAAAGGCATTCAGCAAGTGAAAAGTAAACTGCCTGCTCATTGGAAGTCATTAACCATAAAAGGAGTGGGCCCTGCTAAGGCTACTTATCTCATAAAGAAGTAAACCAAGGCATGTTTAGAAGAGATTTTCTTAGGAATTTAGGTTTACTTGGGGCGGTGGCCGCAATACCTACAGGAGTGGCTAATGCTGCTGAGCATTCAGCAAAGTCATTAAATCAGGTAGAATTTATCACGCTTAAAGGGAAAGTTCATGAGGGGAGAAAGGGAATAGCGGGGGTAACAGTAAGCGATGGTATCAATTGTACACAAACCGATAAAAACGGTTTCTATAGGTTATTAAGTAATAAAACTGCGGAGTTTGTTCATATCTCTATTCCGGCTGGGTTTCAAATTGAAAATGAAAACTGCATAGCCTCATTCTACAGGGTTATCAATAAATATGAAAAGGTTTTTACTGCTGATTTCGGATTGAAAAAATTAGCCGTTGATTCAGATGATAAACATCGCTTTGCTGTTTGGGCTGATCCTCAAATAATGAATCGAAGAGATGCTGATCTATTAGTATCAACTACTGCTCCCGATTTAGCCGAATTGGCAAAGGTTTATTCCGATCAGCCTTTTCATGGAATTTGTTGTGGCGACCTGGTTTTCGATAAGCATGAGCTTTTTGCCGATTATAAACAGGCTGTCGCGTTAACAGGCGTTCCTTTTTTTCAGGTGCTTGGTAACCATGATATGGATTATAATGATGTGAGGAGTGATGAATTTTCGGCCATTACATTTAAGGAACATTTTGGACCAACGTATTATTCATTTAATAGAGGAAAGGCTCATTATGTTGTTTTGGATAATGTGTTCTCTATCGGAGCCGGCAAACGTTATATCGGGTACTTGACTGAGAGCCAGTTAAGCTGGCTTGAAAAAGACCTGGCCTTGGTCCCTAAAGATTCATTGGTTATTGTGGTAATGCATATTCCTTCAGATACAGCTGAGAAAAAACGCTTGGGTTTAAAAGAAGAAAACATCGTGAGTGTGTTATCCAACCGGAAACAATTGTATAAGATCCTGGAGCCTTTCAACACTCATATTATCTCAGGCCATACCCATTGGAATGAAAATGTGATTATCAGCGATCGGTTAATGGAACATAATTTAGGTACCGCTTGCGGAGCCTGGTGGAGCGGTCCCTGCTGTGGGGATGGAACTCCTGCTGGCTATGGAGTTTTTGAAGTGAACGGAACCCAATTGTCCTGGTTCTATAAATCAACCGGAAAGGATAAAAATTACCAGTTGGAGGTTTACAATAAAGGTTATCACAAAAAGTACCCGGATGAGCTATTGGTAAATGTTTGGAATTGGGATGAATACTGGAAAGTGGAATGGCTGGAAGACGGGGTGGAAAAAGGATCATTAACCCGAATTACTGACTACGACCCTCTTGCGCTTGAATTATATGATGGCCCTACTTTGCCTGCAATGCGTAAATGGGTTGAACCTATCATAACAGATCACCTTTTTACATTAAAGCCATCAGTAACTGCAAAAGAAATTGTGGTAAAAGTAACGGATCGATTTGGCACTGTTTATACAAGCAATAAGGTGTTGAGTTAGCTTTTGTGTTAGTAGAAAATTAAAAGGAATCAATCAGCAAAGCTTTTAGAAGGATTGTTGAAAAGAGACCAAATCAAATAAGCTGGGCGGCCGCAAGGCCGCTTTTTTGTTTTTGGACAATTGAATGCTAAAATCAAACTATAAATTGATTGGATTTCATGGTTTTTTGAGTTGTATTTGAACGGATAAATTCTCTATCTTTTTGGCAACCAATTTATTCGTATGCAAACAATTCAACCAAAAAACAAAATTTGGGAAGTTATTTTTGCTTCCTCCGCTGGTACGCTCATTGAGTGGTACGACTTTTACATATTCGGCAGCCTTTCACTGATAATTGCCGAGAAGTTCTTTCCGGCATCTAACCCTACATTGGCCTACATTGCTACGCTGGCAACCTTTGCGGTAGGCTTTATCGTTCGTCCATTTGGAGCCATTGTTTTTGGCCGATTAGGTGACCTTGTGGGGCGTAAATACACTTTCCTTCTAACCTTATTGTTAATGGGAGGAGCCACTTTTGCCATCGGTTTGGTGCCTTCTTATCAGAAAATAGGGGTGTTTGCCACCATTATCATTTTAGCGCTTCGACTGATTCAGGGGCTTGCACTGGGAGGAGAATATGGAGGAGCTGCCACCTATGTGGCTGAACATTCACCACAAAACCAAAGGGGTTATTATACCAGCTTTATTCAAACTACGGCCACACTAGGACTGTTTTTATCGTTAGGGGTAATTTTGATAACCCGTACGGTGATGCCTGCAGATAGCTTTAGCGCCTGGGGTTGGCGAATTCCATTTTTATTATCGGTGTTCTTGGTCATCATGTCGTATTACATCCGTATTCGCTTACACGAATCGCCAATGTTTACACAGTTAAAGGCCGAAGGAAAAGTGGCTAAAAATCCGCTGAAGGAAAGTTTTGGAAATAAAGAAAACCTGAAAATGGTGCTGTTGGCCTTATTTGGTGCCACCATGGGGCAGGGAGTGGTTTGGTATACCGGGCAATTCTACGCTTTGTCGTTCTTGCAAAAAACAATGAATATCGAGTTTGTACAATCGAACGTGATCATTGCTATTGCGCTTTTACTGGGTACGCCATTCTTTATTGTTTTTGGAAAGCTTTCGGATAAAATAGGCAGAAAGAAAATAATGCTCGCGGGTATGTTGATAGCTGCAATAGGTTATTATCCTATTTATAAAGCAATGGATAATACGGCCAATATATCGTTGAAAACAGAAATTACTTCCTCGCGATTAGTGGAACGATCGATGGTTACAATGCCTGATGGTGCCGATGCCCGTAAAGTTATCGAAACCCGTTTTTATGACGATGGAACTAAAGTAAAAGAAACAAAAACCACAGCGACAGGTTCAACTGATACTTCCAAAATTGAAACAAAGCAAGAAGTTAGCTTGGGGATGCAAAACGTTATCTGGTTAATAGCCCTGATATTTATCCAGGTACTTTTTGTGACCTTGGTTTATGGCCCTATTGCAGCATTTCTGGTGGAGCTTTTCCCTACGCATATTCGCTATACATCGATGTCCTTACCTTATCATTTGGGTAATGGGGTAATAGGAGGATTATTACCTACAGTTGCAACAATACTGGTGTTAAGTACCGGAAATCATTTTGCCGGACTAATTTATCCGATTAGCATTGCTTTGATCTGTTTTGTTATCGGCTTGTTGTTTATAAAAGAAAAGAATGTTGAGGAGCCCGAGAATGTAGAGCAGGCAGTGAACGAAACGGTATAAGTCCATTTTGTTTATATCGAAGATTGCCTGAAAAGACTTAGCGTAGTCCCTTGAGCAAAGTCGATCTTTCGACTTAGCTCAAGGTGATGGCGTCAGACTGAGCCCGCTAGGAAAGCTACTCTTAGGGTGATAAACTGGGAATAATGTCAGGCTGAGCGAAGTCGAAGCCTCGCTCAAGGTGATAAAGCTGTTAATGTCAGTCTGAGTCCCGATCGCGTTATCGGGAAAGCCTTAAAATGGCCCTCCATGGGTTAAGTCAATTAATTTTGATGCTAATGCCGGTAAATGAGACAGCGATTTTAGGGTGAGATTGGTTACCGTCGGATTCCCGAATAACTTTTGAAAAACCCTTCCGGCACTGAGTCTTGTGCTAAAGTTCTCTCGCCATAGTTGATCGTACTGCTTTTCAGCCTGTGTCCGGCTAATGCTTCCATTTAAATAATCAGTCAGTACAATGTTCAATAGTTTCGAAGCATGCAAAGCCATGCTCATACCGTTTCCGCATAAAGGCGTTATCATACCTGCCGAATCACCCGCCATGAAAATATAATCTTCTACGGCCTGTTTGCGAGCAAAGCTTATTTGCGAGATCGCCAGCGGTTCCTCATATAAAAAATCAGCGTTCGAAAAGTAATTGTCGAGTAAGGGGTTTTTCTTTAGAACACGATCTTCTAAACGTTTAATGTTATTCTGATTTTGCTGAAGTTGTTGGGCAGTGGTAAGGTAGCACAAACAAAAACGGTTATTGTCAACTGCCGAAATGCCGCAATAGCCATCTTCGAAATTATGTAGTTCGATTAAATCTTTAGGAAAATCAAGTTTTACATGGTATTTAACACCGATATATTGCCTGGTTTTTAATTTGGTGTTTTCAATGAACGGTCGCTTAAGCTTAATGTCGAGGTTTGAACGCTTACCCCAGGCACCACACACTACTTTGGCTGTAAAATCTCCTGAAGAGGTTTTGAGGTAATGCTGATCATTCTCAAATTGAATATCGCTTACTTTAACGCCCTGCATGAGTTCAGTTCCATGTAATTTGGCAATTGCTGCAAGTTGGTCATCCAATGTATAGCGACTGATTCCGAAACCTCCCGGATTAAGTTTTTGCTGAAGTACTCGGCCATTGCAATCAGAAATATGTAGTCGGGTGATACGGGGAAGTTTCATTTCATCCAAAGGAATACCTAGTGATTCAAGAAAATCCCATGATTCCATCGAAATATATTCGCCACAAACTTTATGGAAAGGATACTGCTCCTTTTCAAACAGAATGACCCGATGCCCGGCTTTGGATAGTTGAATGGCTAAGCCTAAACCGGCTAAGCCTCCGCCAATAATTGCTACTTCAAAATCCATGGGTTCGTACAGTAATTAAATGTCTGAATGCCCATTCCCAACTGATATTGGCATTACTGATACCGGCTTTCTTTAATAGCTCCTTCCACTCACTAAGCTTAAATCCACGGGCAACCGAAAGCTTTGCATCATTTTTAACCAGGTACGATTTAGAAAAAAGCATGGTTAACAAATGGATACTATGATAGGCTAATGGATGGCGATGCAAATCGTTGATAACAAAACCCATTTTGCCATTCTCGTTCATCCATTGTAAAAGCTCAACTATTTGTTGTTGTTGCAGATGATGGCAAAACAAGGAAGAAATAATGATATCGGGCTGGAGCTGGGAAGCATCAATAGCCCTGTAGTCGGATTGAATAAATGAAATTTCGGGAAAATCGGCACTTTCTTTCCGGGCAAAGTCGATGCATTCAGGTTTAAGATCAACGCCAATCAGGTTCAGCTTCTTATTTACTTTTCTGGCCCAACGGGCTATGGCTCGTAAAGTATCACCTCCACCACTTCCTAAGTCGAGAATAGTTATAGGTTGATTCAGGTTTTTAGTTAAGCTGCTAATACCTTTGATCGTTATGGCATGCCCGCCTAATAAACGGTTGATCACATCCAGTTCCCGCAGGTTCTGAGCAAGGTCATTGTAGGGGATATGTTCTGCATCGAGCAATTCCTGCTGGTATGAACGGATGCTGAAATTCATTCCGGAACCAATTCAAGGTGAATATTAGTTGGAAAGGATCATACTTTCCATGGTCAATCCCGGGCCAAATCCGGCGGCAAACACCATTTCTTTTTCGGCCCAATTTACTTTCGTGTCCATTATATCTTTTAGTACGTACAAAATTGTTGGCGACGACATATTGCCGTAGTGTTCCAGTGTGGAGTAAGCTGCTTGCAGATCAGTGCTGGAGATGGTTAATTCCTTTTGAACAACATCTAAAATACGCTTTCCTCCAGGATGAATGGCCCAATGTTTAATATCCGATTGGGCTTTTCCTATTGCTTCAACGGTTTTAGCAACAAGGTTTTTGATGCCGGCTTCCACCAAGTCAGGAATGTAGTTACTCAGGGTCATTAGAAAGCCGGTTTCCGAAAGCTTCCAAGCCATGTCCTTTTTCCCTTTAAAATGGATTTCTGAATGGGTGTTTTCAATTTGCAAGCCTTTCCAATTGTTCTGAGTTGCTGCTTCATCAGAACAAACTAAAGCCGAAGCTGCCCCGTCAGCAAACAGTAAATTGGCCATCATGTTATCCATGTCATTCTTGGCCTGAAAGTGAATCGTGCAAATTTCCACAGAAACAATTAACACTCGGGCATTAGGGTAGGCTTTACAAATTAAGTCGGCATGTTTTAGGGCATGCAGGGCTGCATAACAACCCATAAAGTTTACAGAAGTCCGATAAACGGTATGTTCCAGTCCTAAAAGTTCTACCAGCTCAATATCTAAACCCGGGGCCGATAAACCTGTACAGCTTACTGTTATCAGGTGAGTAACTTCTGCCGGTTTAACAAATCCTTCCATGCATTTTTTGGCCGATTCCATACCTAAATTGCCGGCATGCTGATGATATACTTTCATCCGTGCTTCTAATGCAGGGTCTTCTTCCACATTGTCAAAAAATGAAGCGTGATGACTGGCATAACGTTCTGAAAATTCGGGTAAAACAGAGTACCTGGTTTTTATGCCACTTCGCTGGTAAAGGATATTCAATAGCTTTTTCTCATCTAATGATGGCTGCAAAACCTCAGTCATGTACTGCAAAATATCCTCTTGTTTATGCTTAAAGGTTGGATTCGCGGTGGCTATTGAAATAATTTTACTCATGCTACTTGGTTTATAATGAAAAGCGTAATAAAACAAACATTCAGGCAAACCGAAGCAATGAGGTTCATGCGCATGGTATGCTCATAGTTTGCATTGCAAGGGTTGTTCCAAACCTTGATAAACCAACTTACGAAATAAAAAGCAATGGGAATAAAAAATAGTTGAAGGATATAAAAATTATTGATAAATCCTTTTTCTGTAAAATAGAGCCAGAAAAAGAGGTTAGCCAGAAGAAAGGAAATAGTACTAAAAATAAATGTCCCCCGGTAGCCCAATTTATAACTGAGCGTTATATCCCCGTTTTTCAGGTCCTCTTCATACTGATAGATCTGGGTTAGCGGATAAACCCCGGCAAGTAATAAACTGCTGGCTATCATTGCCCATACATGGATGTCAGTAATTGTTTTTAGGTCCAACAAGGTTGCTGCATGTAGGGTCATCAGAAAGGTAAATCCTCCCTGGAAAACAATCACCACTAAAAAGCCCAGGTACGGGTATTTTTTCAGACGGATGCCTTTATAGCTATAAGCTCTTGAAGCCAAAATGTAAGCAAGCAAACACAGAAAGAAAATGGTGGAAATGAAGAAGGAAAGAGTTAATCCCAAGAGGTCGAGACAGAGCGCTGCATAAAACAGTTTTTTTGTGGGCTTTGGCGGATGCTTTAAGCCTCCAATACTTCCTTCGTCCTGGTCCATGTAGCTGTTATAACCGTTGCTGGCCGGGTAAATAAATAGGTGAAGAATAATAAAAGCTAAAACTGAAGTCGACCAATGAATTGCCTCGGCCTGGCTCATGGCGAACACAAAAACCGGCATTAAAAAAAGAGAGAACGGAAAACGGAGAAGTAGGAGGGTGTTTTTGATTTGGTTCATAGGTTGTGGTTCATGGTTCATAGGCGATAGTTCATAGTCCATAGTCGATACTTGACAGTCCATAGACCATAGTCGATTGTTCATGGATAAAGGAGCTAGGACTGTGGACTGGACACTATGATCTATGGTCCATCGACTATGGACTATCTAATCCTTTCCCCAATCAAACGCACCATTTCATCGCAATGCTGACTGCCGATCAGGTACACCAGGCCGTCTTTATCGGTAAGCTTAATGGCATATTTACCTCGGGTATAAAAACGGATAGTTCCTTTTTTATGCAGGTTATATACCGGGTTGTTCAGCATAAAGTTGCTGTAAAGCACTTTTTCAGCACTTTTAATACTGCCAAAGTCAATTTTTACGCGACTGGTGGTCCAAAAACCATCCAGCACCATCGATTGCTCGTAAATGGAGGTTTTATAATGGATGATAAACGTTAATAAGCCCGAAATGATTAAGATTGAAACACCCACCACCAACAACAGATCGGCGTTACGGTCGCGGTTTTCTTCAATGTAATAAATGATAAAGCAAAAAATAGCCAGCACCAGCCTGGTAAGCAGCCAGCTACGGCTCAATCCCAAAAATTGTTTTTCTACAAAGAGAGGTTTTTCTTTCATGCCAATAAGCAATGTTTCGCAGGCAAAATAGAAATTTTTTTGCAGGGATAGTGGGGGTGGTAGAAAGAAATTAGGAGGGGACAGATAGGAAGAATAATTATTTTAGCAGGCAGAAAACCATATAATGCTATTTGTATCAGTGCCTTATTTCAGGCACATGAAGCTTAATCCTTCTTTAATTTTTGTTGATCAATAGTGATTATTATTGATTTATTACTTTTACGAAAATTACAAATTATGGTATTAAGCAGATTTTGGCTCTCTATTTTCATTTCTTCAATTGTATTCGTTGTTGTCAGTTTATTTACGGGAAACAGTTACACCATTGATTTTATTTTGAATGGAAAAAAAGACGACCCAATTTTAATCTCTGAAAAATACATTAATCAGGTTCCTGTTTTTGTAAAAGACAGCATTGAAAAAGCGCCAAACCAAACGATGGTGGTTAATAAGATAGCTACCAATCCGGATACGACTTACGTATATAAAAACAAAACGGTTAAAATTTTCAGTGGCGTTCAAAAATCAGACGGACTTTTGCCTACCTGTAAAAGCACTTTGATCGATTTGATTTTGCCGCTTATTGCTTATTTGGCATTTTTCTGTGGATTGATGGAACTTTTAATCATTTCGGGAGCTACCGAAAAATTAGCAAAAGTATTGAGCCCGGTGTTCGTGAAAGTGTTTCCTAGTATCCCCAAAAATCATCCCTCGATATCCTATATGACCTTAAACTTTGCCGCCAATTTCTTGGGATTGGATTCGGCCGCCACACCTTTTGGATTAAAAGCCATGGAAAGTTTACAGGAAATAAACCCCGAAAAAGACAAAGCCAGTGATGCCCAGATCATGTTTATGTGTCTTCACGCCTCGGGACTTACCTTAATTGCGACTTCTATAATTGGGTATCGTGCAGCTGCCAACGCCGCAAACCCAGCCGATGTGATGCTGCCTTGTATCATCACCTCCTTTATCGGTACTATTGCTGCTTTTCTTATTGTGGGAGTAAAGCAAAAAATTAACTTCAAAAGCGCGTCATTGGTCATAGGACTCATGGTGTTAATTGCCGCAATTATAGGCTTGTTGATGTATGTAAACCATTTGGACTTAATAGGAAAAAATTACTTTACATCTAATCTTTCAGCATTGATATTGGTCGGAATTATTGTTGCTACTTTGATCTTATCATTTGTTAAGGAAAAGAAATTTGGGGAGGCCAAAACCACTGTTTATGAGACCTTTGTTACGGGAGCCAATAATGGCGTTAAAACGGGAGTTACCATTTTTCCTTATGTTTTAGGGATGTTAGTTGCTATTTCTTTATTCAGAAACAGCGGGTTGTTTGAAATTATCAGCAATTGGATTGCTTTTGCATTTTCCAATATGGGAGTAAGCAAAGAAATCACAGATGCTTTACCAGTAGCGTTGCTTAGACCTTTTAGTTCCGCAGGATCCCGGGGTTTTTTAATAGATTCGATGAATACTTTTGGCGCCGATTCCCTAACCGGAAGATTGAGCAGTATTTTTCAGTGCAGTGCCGAGAGTACTTTTTATGTGATTGCGGTTTACTTTGGTTCCGTTAATATAAAAAACACGCGCTACGCTTTAGGGACTATGCTTTTAGTCGATGTAGTTTGCGTGATTACTGCTATTTTAGTGGCGACCTGGTTTTTTTAACTAATTTGGTTAATCATTAAATATTACTGAAAATAAAATAAAAGGGAGCTTTTGGGCTCCCTTTGTCATTCTCAGCTCGCGCGTGTTAGCAACGCGTGCCAAATACTGCTTAGTGTTTGTAACACAAAATAGCAACCCAAACAATAAAGCTCGAGCATAAGCCCGAGCTTTATTGTTTTAAAGTATAAATTGTATTTTCCTCTTGTTATCTAAATTCTTAGCATCGCGAGAATCAGATTACAAATGAAATCAAGATCTCAGACCGTTAATATAATAGCTTTGGAATTTACCTCCAATTTGAGTGTATGTATAAACTGGTTACAGGCAAGCCTCAGGCGACAGTAATGGAATCAAGTAACAATTAAACTCTTTTATGAAACAAAGTTCAACAACATTTCTTCAGGGAGTCATTGTGCTTATTGGCATTCTGGCACTAGTTATCATGGTTCGGTTTCCCTTGACTGAGGGGAGAGCCGCAAACTTAGAGCTGTTTAGTATTTACTCTGATCCGTTAATCTTGTATGGATATGCCTCGTCTATCCCATTTTTTATTGCACTGTATAAGGCGTTCAAATTACTTGGATATATCGGACAAAATGAATCATTCTCACAAAACTCGGTGAGAACTTTAAAGAGTATAAAATATTGCACAATTGTAATGAGCATTTTAATTGTGATGGCAGGACTATATATAAGGATATTTCACAATGAAGGTGACGACCCTGCGGGTTTTCTTGCCATATGTATTGTAGCTACTTTTGTTTCTCTAGTAGTTACTGTTTCCGTGGCAGTGCTTGAAAAAATCTTGCAAGATGGGGCGGATCTAAAATCAGATTACAAACAATTATTTGAGCAGTCAAAGAAATAATTTGACCTTAGCAGTATCCGGTTTATCTGAAGCCTTAGCGCACTATTAGAAAAGTTACCGCTAGCATAGTATTATAACTAGAGCAACACAAATGAGTCCCGACTTCAAATTAATTTGCAAATGATTTCAATTAAAGAATTAGATAGAGATAAACTAGACGATTTTATTCAATACCTGACAATTCATCTTTCTGAAAATGGGCAGAACGGAACAGTTCTTTTTCAACCCCTTTCTAAACAGCAATCCGAACTCTCCAACAATTGGAAGGAAAAATTTGAAGACGGAATGAATAAAAAGAATAATGAAACAGGGTGGAGGAAAGTTTGGGTAGCAATAAATGAAGAGAACAAGATTGTTGGACACATCGACATACGTTCTCATAATCAGTTGAATTCAGAACATAGAGTATTACTCGGAATGGGCGTTGACAGTAATTTTCGTAATTTGAAAATAGGTCAAAAATTAGTGGAGTTCGTTATTGGCTACTGTAGAGATAATCAAAAAATTAGTTGGATTGATTTGCAAGTGTTGACAAATAATCTCCCTGCAATCAAACTTTACGAAAAAATGAATTTTGAGCAATTGAGTATAACAAAAGATATGTTTAGAATTGATGGCTGTTCTTTTGACTATACTTCTATGACATTAAATGTTGAAAATTAGATGAAGGAAACAAAATCACAAACCGCGAACCTCTAGTTATTGAAAATACATGAACAATTCAGAGAAATTAAAAGATGGTGATCAATGCTATGTTATTAATGGAACGCATAAAGGAAAATCGGGTACTGTTACCGATTTAAATATCAGCAAAACCGGGCATCTAACCATTACAGTTGTGCAAGAAAATGGTGTTCGGTTTAAAACGCTTGCAAAAAATGTAATAGTGCAAAATTGAGTAACCTCATTAGCTGAAGTTTTAGTGTAGCGGGAATCAGAACATCAGTTCATCTTGACTATAAAGAAATATGAAAGACTACATTATACTTATGCATAGCGATAGCGACAATACAAATTCAGATGATTGGAGTGTATATATTGCTAAATTGAATCAATTAGGGGTTTTTCAGGGAGGGAGTTCGATTGGCAGTGGTGCCTGCATATCTAAGAATTGCATTTGGAGACAAGTAATACCTCTCCGCCTATCACTTTACTCCAATCTCCAGTAAAAACTGGTCCCTATAATTAGAACCAATGGGAATTTCCTTTTCGCCAATCACAATCCTGTTCCCTTCAATAACCCGGATCTTCGATTTGTTAATTATAAATGACCGATGCACGCGGCAGAACTTTGATTTAGGGAGCAATGCTTCAAAGCTTGCGAATGTCATGGAAGTTGTAAAGGTCTCATTGTCGGTCACAACTTTTACATAATTACCACTGGCCTCGGCATACTGCAATATTTCAAAATCAACTTTAAAGATCTTCCCTTCTGATCGTACATAGATGAAAGATTCAGTAGCCGGTAGCTGCACATTGCCGGTACCTTTCGTTAGTTTTTGTTTTGCTTTATCTACAGCGATGATAAATCGTTCCACCGAAAAGGGTTTCAGTAAATAATCACAGGCGCTGATATCAAATGCTTCATGGGCAAATTCTTTGTATGCCGTAGTGAAGATCACCTGCGGAGCTTGTTGCAAAGTCTTGATGAATGCAAGGCCATTTAGGACCGGCATGTTGATGTCTGTGAAGATGAGATCGACATGCTCATGCTCGACTATTTGTTTTGCTTCGAGCGCATTTTGACAGCTGGCTACAATTGTCAGCTCTGGCAAATAGCCACAATACGTTTCCAGGATCTGTCGTGCAATCGGCTCATCATCCAGAATAAGGCATTTGATCATCATCTTTTTAACTTCAAATTAACGGTGTATTCATTTTCCGACTCCTTTATTGTGAGCGTATAACGGTTCTCATACAAGAGATTCAATCGTTTCCGTGCGCTCTCGAGCCCAAACCCCGAATGCTTTTCCTGAGGTAAAGCATCAGTTGCCATTTTAAAACATGAATTCTTTATTGAAAATACAACTTCATCTTCAGTATTGCTTAGTGCAATATCGATCATTATTTGTTCTCCCCGGGTTTCACGCGAGTGCTTGAAGGCATTCTCTACAAAGATAATGAGCAACATGGGTGGTATTTCGAACGACTCATGGCGAATGCCGTCAAAGTTCAATTTCAGGTTGAGCCTGTTACCCAAGCGTATCTTTTCAAAATCGATATAATTTTTGAGGTACTCGACTTCATGGGCAAGCTGGACGAATAGTTCCTTTGCGTCGTAAACCGTGTAACGCAACAACTCCGAAAGCTTCAGAAGCAAAGCCGGTACCTTCTCATGGTTGGTGATCGAAAGCCCATAAACGTTATTCAGTGTATTAAATAGAAAATGCGGGCTAAGCTGTGATTGCAACAGTTGTAATTCACTTTTGCTATGCGCAAGTTCCCGGCGAGCGGTTTCTATCCTCCTTTTCATGCGGTTTCTCACCAGACCAACCAAGGCGCCAATGCAAAAATTGAGAAAGAACAACAACAACACGGTGAAAGAGAACTCCATGAACTCGGTCTTCGCGATCATCTTATTCACCAATATACCGATGCCTACAAACGAAACCAGCATTCCACAGGCCAATATTACCACTAGTGTATTATGCCGCTGTTCAAGCTCTTTGAACCAAATTTTAAAGGCATGGTACCCTGAGAATAATCCACCAACAACGATGGTCGTTATGCCGATGGCGAAAGGCAATGAGATCTCTGGCATAGCCAAACGGCACAACCACCAGAACAATGAAAAGACGATTGCCGTCAACACCACCCACACCACTATTTTTTGTTTGTTACTCATCACAAATCATTTTTGAAACAAATCTCTGCTTTTTTATATCGCTCTCCAGCAAAGCTGACAGACAAGACCGCCAGGATGACGAACAAATAAATTTTGCTGACGAACTTATTCGTCATTCATAACATCGTTTCCGTCATGTTCAGCCCCCTTTCCATCACGTTAATTTCTCAACGCGGATGCAAGGAAGCACATTTGGTGAAAACAAAATAGAGCTATTTATGAACATCAAATCCTTTATCAGCAATCTTTTTAAACCTGATCATGTAAACTATCAGGGCGTTCCCCGAATCAATATTTACATCATGCGCTCGTTCTTCCTGCTCATGTTTGTTTTTGTTGGGTTCGATTCCTGGAACACCATTTTCAATCATCAGGGTCAGTGGAAACCTATCACCGGGGTTGCATGGTGTGTATGGGCTGCCTATTCAACAATGTCTATACTTGGTGTCTTTCATACCCTTAAAATGCTTCCCATCATGCTGTTCATGGTCTTTTACAAATCACTGTGGCTTATTGTTGTTGCCTGGCCGTTGTGGATCAGCAATCAATTGGCCGGTTCAGCGGCTGAAGAAATGGCCAATGTGTTTATTTGGGTGATCATACCAATTATTGGAATGCCTTGGCGGTATGTGTTCAGGGCCTATGTGTGGGCTGGAAAATAGAGGTGAGACTAAAAACATTTTATCTAAAGTCTTATCGTTGTGGAACTTCAGATTGTAAATAAAACGGAAGACTTAATTTAATGTGTTATGTAATACCAAAACTTTCCCAAAGTGTAACCAGCCTTAGCGCCCATATAAAGCAATAGACCTACCATCAGGATAATTAAGCCAATTCTAATAAATTTGTTTGATAATAGTGTTTCTGCTTTAATGTCTAACATAGTCAGGTGCTTTACTGATTGTTTTACCTATTTGATGGCCTGCTGTAATGATCAAAATAGATCATTTTACTTAGCAGTTTGAGTCTGTTAATTAAACAGACTCATATCGTGGTTTAATTAACACCTTTTAGATGTTGTATAAATGCTACTGCACCCCCTATAAAAACTCCAAGTATGAAGCAAAAACAGGCAACTTTTTGAATTAAAGAGTAATCCATATTCATAATATTTAATTATTCTGTTGCATATCTAACCAAACGGTAAATTTCAAATCCAACAGCTATTGTTTTCAATCTTTATTTGAAGTGTGATATTTTTCATGTGTTCTAATAATTAAAAACCTTTTATAAGATTTAAGCTTGTGTTGTGTAGAATATGAAAGATAATTGCCCACAGAATACCATTTCTTAGACGAAGATAAGTAAGAACCCAGCCTGTAAAGAATATATACAATAACAAAATAGGGGATAATAGTAAAAGAGGAAAGGTTAATGGCTCAAAATTTTTCAGGTGAACAAAAGTAAATACTAATATAGTCCCCCAAACAAGGAGTTTATATTTGTAATGCTTTAATTCTTCAATTACAGTTTCGGTTATTAGGTAATATAAAAACGATGCGAAAAACAAAGATTGAATTGTTAAAAATAAGAAGTTCGCAGTTAGTAGCGTTTCGGTTTTAAAAGAGCCTCCGTTATGAACCCAATAAAATAATGAACAAGATATTGCAATTGTAATACGACATGGATTGAGCAACAGACGGAATTCTAATTCTTCTAAAACGGGGCCAATAAAAGCTGAAAGTAGCCAAGCTTGTGTGAATGAATAATGGTTTAGCAAAGACCTGCCTTTTTTATGGATATCTATGATGTTTGGGTGTATGCCAAATTGATTGATTACAAAGTTTATCAGGTAAATTAGAATGCTTGAAATAAATAAAGATGCAATTGAAAACAATATACAATTCTTAAATCGGATAAGTTTGTTTCTAATATTATCTTCCTTTAATAATTGGATTGAAGGATGTAAAATAAAATTAAAAATATCTCTCATTTTATAATAAAGAAGGATTTATCCAAAGGTCTAAATAGGATTTTTTTGATCACTTTTACTGCTAAATGTTTAAGAGCTTATGTATTGCAAGATTAATTCAAGGATTTTAGTTAAAATTTCACCTGTCATATTAAATTAACTCACAAAATGAGGCTGGACCTTTTGGCACAGCCCCAATACATAGTTTATAACAGGCCATAAACCAGATCAAGCGCTCTAGAGGCAACTCCTGCAACTTGATTTAAAGTGTCACCAACTGCATGTCCAAGACGGTAAGACCAAGAGTCTTTATCAATGGCACCACCATTGACTTCTAATAGCTCGGCGCAATTAAGGTCAGTAAGCAATAAATTGTTATTTTTCATAGTTTCTTTAAATTAAGTTATTCTCCATTTAATGCATCACTAAGGCCAGCCCAAAAGTTTTCGAAGCAGCCTGAAACAAAAGCTACACCATATTTCCAGTGCCCAGGAGGATACATCCCTGGTCCACCTCCTCCATTGGTACAAGAAGCTTCAATGGCATTAATATCAACTACATCCAAGAATTTTAAATCATTCATAATATAATACTATTAGTTTAATCCTACTCTTTCCAAGCTTTTCGGTATCCGCTTTATCTGCTTTTTTTACGTGCGACAGAAATTATAGCACGGTTGCAACAGTTCAAATATTAAAACCCAGACTCCAATAAAATTGGAAGGAAGAAATTTTTTGAAAAAAATAAACCACCAGTATTTATTTGCTTTTCTTCTTCTGCTAAAACTTTAAACTCGCATTGAATGTTGATTTCAAAAGGTACACTGTAAAAGAATGTTTTTCTTATACGGCAATAAGTGATTGGGGCCCCATTCCTTTTTAACTCTTCAATTACATTGTAAAGTTGACTGGTTCTTAAGCATAATTTAGATGCAAGGCCTTGTGGTGTACCGGTTTGCTTGCGTTTAATTAGAAAATGTAGGCGTTGTAATCTTTCGAGATAATCAAATAGTTTCATAGGTTGATGTTCTAGTTTTAATAAAGAAAGAATGTTTTTATTTTCCGTTCCACCCATCCATGAAACCGGCTTTCATATCCTGCCAATTAATTATCAATTCAATTAAGAATAGTGCAATAAGGATAACTCCAATAATTTTTAATGCTTTTTTCATGGTAAATAAATTAGGTGTAGTAAAAAAATAATTATAAAATTCTCAAACAGCTTTTAGGAGATTACTAATCCCTGATGATGCTGCCATAATTTTGTATAAACTCGTTGGTTTCTGAGCAGCTCATAATGAGTGCCTTGTTCTGCTACTTTTCCATTCTCAAGAACAATGATTTGATCAGCATGTATAACTGTGCTTAACCGATGGGCAATCAGTATTATAGTCTTACCTCGTTCTTTCAAGGCGGCTATTGCTTTTTGAACATATTGTTCGGCTACAGGATCGAGCGATGAAGTAGCTTCATCTAAGATTAATACTTCGGGGTCGCGATACATCGCTCTTGCAATGGCTATTCGTTGACGCTGTCCACCTGAAAGATTTACCCCGTGTTCGCCTAATAGGGTCTGATATCCACCTGGCATTTTCTCCACAAACTCATTAATGCCTAGTAATTGGGCAATTTCAAGTGTTTTTTGAACATCAGGGCGAAAGTCCCCAATGGCAATATTTTCGATAATACTGCCTGCAAACAAGTCAATTTGTTGAGGAACAACACTTACAAGGGTTCGTAGACAATCGGCGCTTATATGGTTGGTATGTACAGATCCTAGCTTAATAGAACCCTTTTGTAACGGATATAAATTTTGTATTAAGGAAGAAATGGTTGATTTGCCCGAACCGCTTTCACCTACAATAGCAGTAATTTTTCCTTTGGGTATGTTGACGGATAAACTATTGAAAACTTGTATCCGCGTACCATATCTAAAGGCGACTTCTTCAAATACAATGTCTCCGATTTGTTCTTTTGAAAGTTGAATTTTTTCTGTGCTTTCTTCTCTTTCTAAATCGAGAATCTCGAATAATCTATCGGCTGCAATCAACGCTTCTTGCATTGATTTATTGGATGAAATCAGTTGCGAAACAGGACCAGTAAAGTAACCTATAAGTGCATAGAATGAAAGTAGTTCTCCTGGGCTGATTTCTCCCTTTATAACAAATGTAGAACCTAGCCATAAAATTATGATGGTAAAAACCTTTGATAAAAAATCTGTAATGTTCCCGATCTCCAAGCTTCGGATAGTGGTATAATAAATCGTTTTCAAAAGTTTTACAAATTGTATCTCCGTTTTTACATTGGCAAAATCTTCTAACCCAAAACGTTTAATTGTGCTCACTCCGTTTAGTGATTCTACCAATTGTGTTTCGAGATTGGCAGCATCTTCCATGAGTTTTCGTTGTAACTTTTTGTTAATGCTATTGCTAATTATGTAAACAAGGCTGTATACAGGAATAATGATTAAGCTAATTAGAGCCATTTTCCAGTAATAGGTGAACATTAATGCAAAGGAGAAAAATAACATTAACACGTTTACAGCCATATTTAATACAATATCATTTATAAAAGCCCTGATTTTTACAGCATCATTTACCCGAGAAAGTATCTCACCAACTCGCATGGTATCAAAAAAAGTTTGAGGAAGTTTGAGTAAATGTTTGTAATAACCCAGTATTAATCTTGCATCAATCTGCTGCCCTGTTTTTATTGCAAAAACACTTTTCATATAACCAATAAATGATTGCATGAGAAGAATCAGAATCATACCTATGCTTAACAGATTTAGCAGGTTTTGATTGCTCTCGGGCAGCGCTCTATCAATAAGTTGCTGAACATAAATGGATACGCTCAGGCCAAGTAATGTATAAATTGCTGCCCCGAAAAGAGTTTGCATCATTACTGCTTTATGGGGGCGCAGTAAGTGCCAAAAACGCTTAAGATTGGACTGTTTTTCGTTGCCGATTTTAAAATCATCGTTCGGAACTAAAAGGATCAGAATGCAGGTCCACTGCTTTTTAAATTCTTCGTGTAAAATGTGATGAATTTTTCCATCTGCAGGGTCCATAACTACAACGTGCTTTGTAGTAACGTCATAAATTACCACATAATGATGCAGAACCTCCTTTACAATAACATGTGCAATTGCTGGTTTCGGTATTTTGTTAAGACTTTCAAAGGGACCTTTTACACCCTTTGCCTGAAATCCAAGTTTCTCTGCAGCCTCTATTATTCCCAGCACATTGGTTCCTTTTTTATCAGTCCCAGCCAACTGACGTATACGTGCAACCGGAATTTGCAATTTGTAATGAGCAGCCACTGATGCAAGGCAAGCTGCTCCACAGTCTGTTATATCTCGTTGTTTTACCTTTTTCATTTTGAAGTAGAGTGTATCGTTTACGGAGGATTAACTGCTAATTTTATTAGGGTTTAGCCAATCATCTATTTTGTCATACAAAAGTTGAAAGAGGCTACGTTGGGTAAGTACAAAACGAGCTTGCAATGACATTCCTTTTTTCAATTTACCATGATATCCGTTTTTGAGATAGAGTTCAGTTTGATTAAGTGCACATTTTACCCTAAACATAAGTTTGTTGTCTATTTGAACAAAGTCATTATCAATGGCTACAACTCGCCCATTAATACCTCCCCAATCATTATAATTAAAAGCATCAACCTGGAACTTCACTCGCATGCCAGGTTTTATGTATCCAATATCTTTTGATGGTAGGTAACATTCTGCAATTAAGGATGAATCTGGAGAGATGTAACCAAGCATTTCTCCTGCCTGAACTTGTCCTCCAATATACTTTCCGGTGAATTGTTGAAGAGTTCCACTGACAGGGGCCTTCACTTCGGTATTAGTCCATTCTGTTTCTAATTGCTTTTGCTCAGCTTTTATTTTGGTTATAGAAAGCTGGTATTTAGACATTTCTTCTTGCCATAAACTGCGTTGTTGTTCGATTAAAGCTTGTAATGCAGCTTCTGCTTTAATATATTCATACCTGTTATCTTGAAACTCCTTTGAAGCAATCACTTTTTGAGCAAATAACTTTTCACTGATCTCATAGCTTAATCGGGTCTTTTCGAATAAAGACTGTTGTTCTAATAACGAATATTGAAACCTGGTATATTGTTGTTTATATAAAGGGGAATGAAGTTTATTGACGGGGATTTCTTGCTTTAGATCTATCGTAGTAAGCAGTTGGAGATCATGAAGGAATTGATGGTGTTCGTTAATATAGAATGCATTTTCTGAAAATTTGCTTCTGTTTGATTCTCGGGAAAGAACTATTAATGTTTGTCCTTTAGTGACCTTTTTCCCATCTTCTGTGCCTATTTCTGAAATTGTCCCACTTCGTAATGTTTTTACTTCATATTTTTCAGTTATCGGTCTTATAACACCACTGCTTTTAACAGTCACATCTATATAGCTGAAGGGAAGCGAGAGTAATATTAGAAAAACAAAGAGCAAAAAGCTATTGTAAATTATTAAACTTCTCACCTTTATTTGAGGCAACCAGGTTTCAATGCTAAAGTCCATTACTTCAGCTGGGAATATTTTGTTATTCATAGAAGGATATAAATAGTTTAAATAAATAGCTGCTTATACTTAATTATATAGATTATAGGTAGTTGTTGTTAGTAAGCAATTTAAATACCGTGAGTTGGTTTTTATAAACGAGACAAAAGAAACTGACTTCTTTGTCAGTTATAAATGTCTAATGTTTTCAGGATCAGATCAAAAAAGCAATTTAGTGTGTTTGACCTGTCTAGTTTCGGGATTTCAAAGCTTGTTTTAGCGGATCGTTTCTTCTAATGCCTTAACCTCTTTTAAATATTTTCATGTTATCTGAAATCTTAGTGCGCCAAGAATCAGATTGCCAATGAAACCAGGGGCGCTAAGCGCTAGTATATTAGATTTTACATACATTGGAGTGCGTGGAAACTTGTTAACCACAAGCTCAAATAATCTATTACAAAATGATATTTGATAAGAAAGATAAAATTGAAATTTTTGAAAATGCAATTAGCTGGATCGTGGTTTTTGCTATGCTTATTTATGGAGGAGGTAAATTGGTTCAATTTGATGGTGCTACTAAAATTGATAAAATGGTTTCAGAAATGACCGGAATGGAATTGATGTGGGCATTTTATGGATATTCAAATTCCTTTGCGATAACTTTAGGCGTCTTTGAAATAATTGGCGGAACGCTCATTCTTTTTAAGAAGACAAGGATAATCGGATGTTTATTAGCTTCGACAATACTTGTAAATGTGATTATTCAGGATATTTATTTTAATGTGAATCCTGGAGCTTTGAAAGCCGCCCTATTCTATCAACTATTGATTTTGATAATATTGTGGCTGAATAGAGACAAACTAATTAGGAGTATAAATACGCTCCTGGAGACACCGAAAAGGGACCAGCCTAAAATGAAACTGCTTTTGAAATTAAC
Source organism: Solitalea agri (assembly GCF_023914155.1). Classification (GTDB taxonomy): domain Bacteria; phylum Bacteroidota; class Bacteroidia; order Sphingobacteriales; family Sphingobacteriaceae; genus Solitalea; species Solitalea agri. The sequence goes on from NZ_JAMWYS010000036.1 coordinate 208,453, forward strand.
GATTGCGCTTGTTCTATTTGTTGGATTAAGAATAGCAGAATATTATATCACATTAAAGATGTAAGTGCCCATGGCAACCGAAGCCAGAGGTATATGATTTTTAGCATAGCGGGAATCAGGTCCAAGGGCTCTTATGGTATTGAAAGAATCATGCCTGTAAAACCGGCTTACTCAACATGAAATTCCTCCTCTGGAACTATTTGTTGCACTCGGCCAGCCAGAGACCTCCATATTAATTTGTACTTTTAAGTAAAACTGGTTAAGCAGTAATTATACCAGGCGACAATAAAAATAACAACGTCAACATGACAGAAGATAAATTAGCAGTATTAATTGATGCAGACAACGTTCCATATTCAAATGTGAAAGAAATGCTTGAAGAAATCGCTAAAAATGGAACCCCTACAATTAAACGAATTTATGCTGATTGGACCAAGCCGACTGTTTCGGGTTGGAAAAATGTTCTTCTTGAAAATGCGATCACGCCTATTCAACAATACAGCTATACTACAGGAAAGAATTCTACCGACAGTGCATTGATAATTGATGCTATGGACATTCTTTATTCTGGGAAAGTAAATGGTTTTTGTATCGTTTCGAGTGATAGTGATTTTACCAGATTAGCTACCAGGCTTAGAGAAGCAGGAATGACCGTAATTGGTTTTGGGGAACGGAAGACACCAAAGCCTTTTATTGCGGCTTGTGACAAATTTATCTATCTGGAAATCTTAAAGACACCTAAAACGGAAACCACCAGTATCGCTAAAGTGACTGCAAAAGCCAAAAAGGAAGAACCCATCAGTAAAGTAGATACCGAAACGATTAGAATTATAACAGAAAGTGTTAATGATTTGGCAGACGAAACAGGCTGGGCATTTTTGGGAAGTTTAGGAAACTACATTCTTAAAAAGAAACCTGACTTCGACCCAAGAAATTATGGATTTCAAAAATTACTGCCACTAATAAAAGATATCAATAGGTTTGAAATTGATGAAAGAGATTCCGGCTTAAATAATATCAGACACATCTACTTAAAACAAAAATAACTACCCCTGAGTTACCTAAAGTCTTAACGCAGCGGGTCTTCAAATTGCATAGGAATTCTTATAATAGGAGTGTTCTATAAAGCATTTTGTGGCAACTCGTACATACCACGTCCCAACAGTTAACAGAGTGATATAAATGAAAAGTTTAAAAACAATTTCAACGCAGTTTATAGTAATCACTTTTCTGCTCATTTACTTGAATTCATGCAACGGACAAATGCAAAATAACAATTCAAACAAGGAGGGCAACAAGCCAAACTCAACGGCTCAACTTAATAGCTTGAATGCAACAGGCATTAGTATAGACAAAAATATCAGAAGTATTTTTCAAGACAGAAATGGCAATTATTGGTTTGGGACAAATGGAGCAGGGGTATATCGTTACGACACAAAAACATTGACACAATTTACAGTGAAGGACGGACTTGCAGACAATCAAGTATTACACATTCAAGAAGATGATTTGGGGAATATTTGGTTTAGAACAGGCGTATTCGGCATTAGTAAATTTGACGGTGCTAAATTCACAACACCTACTAATAAAGTCAAAATAACTAACGGTACAGAAACTGACTGGAGATCAAAAAACAACGATTTATGGTTTTGCGCTGGTGGTGGCGTGTTCAGATACAGCAATCCTTCACTTGACTATTTGCCGTTTGCCCCATCAAGTTCAAATGCACAGACCAGCACCCCTTTTTCTCTTAGTCGCTATGGCGTTTACTGTATCCTAAAAGATAAGACTGGAAATGTTTGGTTTGGAACACAAGCAGAAGGAGTATGCAGATATGATGGCAAAACATTGGCTTGGTTTAAAGAAAAAGGACTGGCGGGTCCTGCCGTTCTTGGTTTATTTGAAGACAGTAAGGGTAACCTTTGGTTTGGAAATAATGGCGCCGGATTATTCCGATATGACGGAAAAGCTTTGTCAAATTTCACAGAAGAAAAAGGGCTTAATAACCCTGACTTTAGAGCTTCTGGAAAACCTGGTTTAGGAACTTTGGCTCGTATATATGCGATTAACGAAGACAATGGTGGAAATATTTGGATAGGAACAGTTGATGCAGGAGTTTGGAAATATGACGGAAACAACTTGACTAATTACACAACCAAAGACGGACTTACAAGCAATGCGGTAAATACCATTTATAAGGACAAAAACGGAGAACTGTGGTTTGGGACAGACGGCAATGGTATATGCAAATTCAACGGAACGACATTCACCGAGTTTATCATCAAATAAATTAACAGTTATGGAATTTTTCATCGGAGAATTCTCCTAAAAGTGATTATCCATAATTAGAGTGGGGTATAGGCTTATCTAAAGGGTATGTGATATTCATAAGAGAAAATCAAACTCTCGACTGTCATCACAAAGAATTCCTAATTAAACTCGTTTAGGTTCTTCTTATCAAATTTAACAAGCATTCGCAAGCGAATTGCCCACTATATCTTTTGCTTAAAATGCCGTAACTTGATAGGAAAATGGGAGAATTTATGGAAGCAACAAATCTAAATCTTCAAATGATCGCCTATAAATAAAATCCATTAACAATTATAAACGAATGAATAATGCACGCACAATTAATCACTTATCAATTAAAAGATATCTCCCAGGCGGAATATCTTGAACAAATGGTAGAGCCTGATGCTCCCATTTTAGCGAAAGTACAAGGTCTTATTTCAAAAGTTTGGTTGACAGATGAAGAGAAAAATACTTTTGGAGGTTTCTATTTGTGGGAAAATAAAACTGCAATGGAAAACTTTATGCATTCTGACCTTGTAAAAGCAGTTGTAAGTCGACCGTTCGTGAAAAATGTTTCTTCAGTTGACTTTGAAGTAAATCAAAATGCTTCATTAATTACCAGGGGGTTAAGATAGGGAGGAGAGCTTCGGATATAAATAAAGCGAGTGCGATAGATATTTGGACTAAAAGGTAATTAAGCACCTATTATTTTAATATGAGCGTAGAAGAGCAAATTACACAGTATATTACTAGTCAACCTGAACCAAAACGTGGTGATATGCAAGCCTTGCATAATACCATTCTGCAAGTAATACCAGCATGTAAATTATGGTTCCTGGATGGTAAAAACAGTGAGAATAAAACGGTTTCTAATCCTAACATAGGTTATGGATTTCAGACCATAAAATATGCCGATGGAAAAACACGGGAATTCTATCAAATCGGGTTGAGTGCAAATACGACCGGAATCTCAGTCTATATTCTTGGTATTGACGATAAGAAATACTTAGCCAAGGCATATGGAGAAAAACTTGGTAAAGCCAGTGTGACAGGGTATTGCATTAAGTTCAAAAAACTGAAGGATATAAACATTGATATACTTGAAGTAGCAATTCGGGATGGGTTAGAGGCGAAGCATTATCAATAGGTTTAGCCTTCCCCACGCTTTGAATCTATGGCTGCCAATTTGAGCCTCAATAAATGAAAACGACAATTTACATAGGAACAAGTCTTGATGGCTTTATTGCCAGAAATGATGGCGACATCGAATGGCTTGTCAAGTTTCAAAACCAGGAGGTTGACGATAGTTATCAAGAGTTCATAAGCAAAATAGACGTTATTGTAATTGGAAGAGGCACTTATGAAAAAGTCATTACTTTCCCTTCCTGGTTCTATGAACAAAAAGTTTACTTATTAAGCACCACCATTAAGCAAGTACCTGATCATCTAAGGGAGAAAGTAACTATACTTTCAATGGAACCGAGAGAGCTGATAAATTATCTTGCCAACGAAGGTTTTTCGAATATCTATGTTGACGGAGGAAAAGTAATACAAAGCTTTCTAAAGGAAGACTGTATTGATGAGATGGTTATTACAAAGGTGCCAGAGGTTTTAGGAAGGGGCATTCCCTTATTTGGTTATCTTCAAAACGACCTTCATTTTAAACATATACGAACCGAAGTGTTTTCTAATGGACTTGTAAAAAGTCATTATGAAAGAGATCGGGAATGATATTTACTAATGAATTAGGTAAGGCGACAGGCTATGCTCAATGTACTGGTGATCGTTCAACCTTCAACCGGCCAACATGAAAATTGACAATCAATTCATATGAAGTAGTTTGCCAAATTCTATTTCTTTTGCCACTGCCCTAACCAATCGGTAATACTTACTCCTTCATCGCTAAAATGTAAACCTTTTGTGTATTGGGGGTAATTTTATAGCGATCGTTGATGCGATATCCAGCCACCCAAATAATATCGGTACCCGAGAGTACCACCTTCACTTTCTCTTTTTCGTTGAGCGGTATTTTCAGGTCGATCAAAAAGTCACTGAGTTTCTTTTTACTTTTCATTCCAAGTGGAGTAAACGCGTCGCCGGCTTGCCAGTTGCGCACTTCCAATGGAAACTTCAGTTTATCGTAGTCGAAACAACCGATTTGGTTGCTAAAAGGAATTCCGAATGATTTATTGGTTTCTACACGGGCGTTAAATAAACGTTCAATAGACAGTGGCTCAGTTTCGGTGCTGAGGCTGGTGAGTATCAGTTCTGTTCGATCTTTTAATATTTTATGTGATGGCGAATAAAACTGTTTGCCAGGTTGGGCATCAAATGCACCGATAATCTCGGTAACGGTGCTCGACAAAAAACCGTAAGGCCTTAAAAGTCCATATAAAAGGCCGTGAAGCTGTTTTTCATGCTGTAGCTTTTCAATGTCGATCAAAATTTCATCTTTTTGAAATTTGAAAAGTAATTCACGTTTCTCATCGAGATATAGATTGACCAACTCTTCACTTTCTTTTACATATTCAATGGTTTGCGAAAACGACCGTTCTAAATCTGGGTTTATCTCTTTTAAGATCGGGATCACCTCATTGCGAAGTTTGTTACGCACATATTTTGAAGATCGATTACTCAAATCTTCCCTGAAATTTACGCTGCACATATTGGCCATGCTCTCAATTTCATCACGGGTAAGAAATAGTAATGGCCTGATAATGTCATCCCGTTTAGCCAAAATACCGTGTAGGCCGGCAAGTCCTGTACCACGCAGCATATTGATCATCACTGTTTCTACCGTATCACTCTTATGGTGGCCAACAGCAATGTAATCGTACCCATATTCTTTCTTTATCTCACGCAGCCAGCTGTAACGCAGTTCGCGGGCCGCCATTTGTATTGAAATCTTTCGCCCTTCGGCAAAAGCAAGAGTGTTAAATTTCACCTGATGATATGCTACTCCTAATTCTTGAGCCAGTTGAGAAACAAATGCAGAATCAGTATCGGCATCGGCCCCTCGTAACTGAAAATTACAATGGGCAATACCAAAATTAAAATGAGCTGCCTCAAAAAGCCTGGCCATCATTACCGAATCAACGCCACCACTTACAGCAAGTAAAACTTTTTCATTTGGATTAAACAAACCTTGGGTGGTAATAAAATTCTTAAACGGAAGCAAAAAGTCGGAAAGAGTATTCATAGGGCTTAAACCTACATGATTATTGGAAGATTAACAATACACAAGATAAATGTTTGAACATTTTTTAGATGGGTTAAATTATCAATCCATAAATGTTACCCGCCTAAATACATGAAAAAAGTTATTTTTGCCCTGATGAAATATCGCTATCTGTTTCTCCTGATTTTATTTTGCGTTTGTGCAGGAAATGTTGCAGCTCAGAAAAAGCCAACGCGTGTACAAATTGAAAACGCTGACAATGCTAACATCTTAGTCAATGAGGGTATCACCCATTTCGTTGGAAATTGCCGTTTCAGACATGAAAATGCTTTGATGTACTGTGATAGTGCTAATTATTTTGAAAAGGAAAATAAGCTGGATGCTTATGGAAGTGTGCGTATTGTTCAGGCTGATACAATTACGGTAACAGCAAAGAAATTGAAGTACGATGGTAATACCCGTCGGGCGGAATTATTTGAGAATGTGACCTTATCTGACGGTAAAGCGGTTTTAACTACCGAGTACCTGGTGTATGACATGATTACCCGGGTGGGAACTTATCCGAATGCGGGTAAAATTACCAATCAGCAAAATGTGCTTACCAGCAATACAGGATATTATTTTGTCGGCTCAAAGGATGCTTTTTTCAGGTATAATGTAAAGATTAAAACACCTCAAACTGAAATTACCAGCGATACCATTAAGTATAATACCAACTCTCGTGTAGCCTATTTCTTTGGACCAACCCGAATTAAGGGGAAAGACGATTTCCTATACACCGAAAACGGATGGTACAGTACGGCAAACGATCAGGCTAAATTCAATGAGAAATCCTACTACCAATCAGGATCGAAGACACTCAGAGGTGATACGCTTTATTATGATAAAAGAGCCGGATTTGGTAAGGCTGTTAAAAATGTACATTTTATTGATACTGCCGATAATACAGTTCTAACAGGAGGCTATGGCCAATATGATAAACCAACAGAGATTGCCTTTGTAACCAAGCGGGCCTTATTGGTGGTGGTTCAGGAAAAGGATACGATCTATTTAACTGCCGACACATTAAAGACTACGCTGTCGAAACCAATAAATGCTAAACAATCCAAACCGGTAATCAAAACTGATTCGAGTAAATTGGCAAAAGTAAATAAGGTGAATGCTAAAACTCTTGCAAAATCGAACCTTCCGCCAACTGGTCCGGGAATTACCGAGCCCATGAAGCCTGTTCAAAAAGAAACAGATTCGACTATGTTGGCTTTGAATGAAAATAATGTTGCCGATAGTCTATTAAAGCAAAGCAACGACAGTTTGGCCAATATTAAAATTGATACTACCCGCCATCGGATACTTTATGCTTATCGTCATGTGCGAATGTATAAATCCGATTTGCAAGCCGTGGCCGATTCATTGGTTTACACCTACGCCGATTCGACCATGCGCTGTTATAAAGCCCCCGCAGTATGGACGCAAGGTTCACAAATGACCGCCCATCAAATCGATATTGAGATTAAGAATAAAAAAATTGACCGGATGAAGCTGAATACTTCGGCATTCTTAGTCGGAATAGAAGGCGACTCAACGATGTTTAACCAGATTAGCGGTAAAAACATGGTAGGCTTTTTTAAGGATAGCAAACTCATGCGACTAAATGTGATCGGTAATGGTGAAAGTATTTATTATCCGAAAGAAGATTCGGTAAGATATACCGGAATGAATCGGGCAATTTGTAGTACTATGCTGCTAACCTTTAAGGATAATAAGCTGGCTACTGTGAGAATGGATAAGGATGTTGAAGGTAGCCTGTTTCCATTGGATAAGATTGAGGCAGGGGAAGACAAACTAAAAGGGTTTAACTGGCGTGTGGAAGAACGTCCGGTTTCTAAAGAGGATATCTACAGAATAGTTGCTGTTAAAACGCTGGAAGATTCTTCAGAGTTTGAGGAAGGAAAGCCTAAACGGAAAGTAATTCATCAAAACGAAGGTGCCGAAAAACCCCAAAAACCTCCGGTATCAAGCCCCAAAAAGAAGTCTACATTTTTGAAGGATTAAAGAGTTCAATAACATACATATTACCATACGGGTAAATTGCTTAGATATTTTTAATTATATATTTGCGCTGGTAATTGAATATCAGTTGTTTAGATGACCCTGGTTAAAGTAAGTAAAATAATAGGCATAAATGAGGTGGAACTTTGGGTGGCTTTTAAAGAAGGCGACCTTAAAGCCTATGAACAAATTTATACTATTTATTACCGTCAGCTTTACAACTACGCGCATAAATACACTTCCGACTCAGATCTGGTAAATGACCTTATTCATGATCTTTTCGTAAAAATTTGGAACAACCGGATTTCTTTAAACATACCGGTTTCTGTTCGAAATTATCTTTTCAAATCTTTCAGAGGACATTTATTTAATCATCTGCGTGATACACGCCATTATTCAGTGGGTTCAACCGATGACTTAGAGCAAGTGGAAGCTTTCAACTTAGAAGTAAAGCAAAGTCCGGAGGCTGATGTGATCGATAGAGAAAAGAAGAATCACGTTCGGATACTTATCAACAATGCGATAGATCATTTAACAGACCGACAAAAAGAAGCGATCTATTTAAAATATTACGAAGGTTTCTCTTATCCTGAAATTGCAGAAATTATGGGATTGACACAGAAGGGGACCTATAAGTTAATTGCCAGAGCAATTAGCACTCTTCGAGAACATGCCGGCCCTCAGCCAGTAATGCTATTCCTAGCCATGTTCAAAAGAATGATTTAGCGAAAACGTTACCTCCTTACTTTTTACCCCCGAAAACATCCTTGGGCTTGGACTGATTTTCTTATTTGAGAAAAAAGACATGAGCAAAAGAAAAAATTTCACTAATGGTGGGGTAATTTTTTATTCTCATGTGTACAGGTAAAAAATCTGATACTAAAAGAGGATGAGTGAGCTTAATAAAGATGATCATAAGTACACGGTAGAGGAATTAATTACTGACGAATCTTTTATTCGTTGGGTGCAACTTTCGTTGCCTGAAGACGAAGAGAAGTGGGGTCGTATTCTTAACCAATCTCCTGAATTAAATAGACGTTTTGCTGAAGCCCGTTTGTGGATTGAGCAGTTAGCTTTTACAGAGCATACACCTTCATTGGATGAAGAGGTTCGTTTCTCTGCAAAAATGAAACAGTCTTTAGGACACGGAAGCGCTAATGAATCGCTTGTTCGTCGCCTGATTCCTAATTGGTTAAAAGTCGCCGCGGTATTGTCAGGTGTGCTTATCACAGCTTTAGGTGCTTATTGGGGTTATGAATACTTCAGTTTTAAACACCTAAGTACCGGCTACGGTGAGCTAACCAAAATTATCTTACCCGACAGTTCTGAAGTTACATTAAACGCGAATTCAAAAGTTCGTTATGCTCGTTCATGGGATAAAGATCAGATCCGTGAACTGTGGTTGGATGGTGAAGCATACTTCCAGGTAAAACACCTTAATAAAGATCAAAAGCATATAAAAAACAGTGAGCGCTTTGTGGTGCATACACCTGATATGAATATTCAGGTTTTAGGAACCTCTTTTAATGTTAAAACCAGAAGAAATACCACCAAGGTTGTTTTAACTACTGGTAAAGTGATGTTAACCTTTAACGATCGCAATAAAGCAAGTCTTATCATGAAACCAGGCGACTTGATCTCTTATTCTAAAAAGAAAGATCAGGTTGTCAAACAAACAGTTAATCCAATCCATGCTTCCTCATGGAAACAGCATCAGCTGACCTTTGAGAAAAATAATATCAAAGAGATAGCCGAAACCATTGAAGACAATTTCGGCTACACAGTTAAAGTCAATATCAAATCTTTAGAAGGCAGAACCATTTCAGGTTCAGTTTCTTCAGAAAATATTGATGACCTGATTAAAGTGCTGAGCGATTTGTTGAACGTGGAAATTAAGAAAGACCCCGGGAATAAAACCATCATAATTCAAGAAAAAAATTAATCCACCTAATCCAATTGAAGAAAAATGAAGAGAAAATTACCTAAGCTGTTAATGGCACTGGGAGCCATTAGCTTGGCCCTGGAGCCGGCTATGTCTCAAGATTTGGCTAACAGAGCATTTTCCGGCAAGACTGAAAATCCTTCTGCTTATTCAGAGCAACGCGAGCCCCTTCAGCATGCATTGAGCACTTTACAGGAGTACTTTAAAGTAAATATCATTTTCGAAGACAGTTCCATTAAAGGATGTTTTACTTCTATTGATGTGAATAGCCTAAAGGATTTAACTATTGAGGAAGCTTTAGCCGAGCTGGTTTCTCCTCTTGGCCTACGCTATAAGAAAGTTGACGAAAAAAATTACATCATTAAAGCAAAGAAGGTAATTAATAAAGTTAAAAATGAAGAACTTGAATCAATTGCGTCATCTTACTCTACCATAATTGCTACTCCTGTTAAAGGACATGTGACCGATAAAAAAACCGGTGAAGCACTTCCCGGCGTAAGCATTAGTATTAAAGGAAGCTCTTTAGGTACAACTTCTGATGTGAATGGCGACTACACAATTGATGTTCCAAATGAAAGTAGCGTCTTGGTTTTTTCATTTCTGGGCTATAAACCGGTTGAAATTACCGTAGGTAAAAACAGTATTATTAATCCTGAATTGGACATGGAGTCCCATCTTCTAAATGAAGTTCAGGTGGTAGAAGTGGGATATGGAACACAGAAGAAAGAAGCCGTTGCTGGTTCCGTAGCTACTATTTCCAACGAACGCATTAAGCAAATGCCAAGTGTTAATTTAGGTACAGCTTTAGCCGGTAATACTCCGGGTTTGATTGTTGCACAAAGAGGTGGCGCGCCTGGTTCTGAAGACAATTCTATCTTAATCAGGTCTACTTCCTTACTGGCTACTCCGCTAATTGTGGTGGATGGTGTTGCACGCACTAACGCAAGTTATACCAATCAAGTTGGTATCAATGACATTGATCCTAATGACGTTGAAAGCGTAACGGTGTTGAAAGATATTGCTTCCACTTCAATTTATGGAGCCCGAGGTGCTAACGGTGTAATCCTTATTACTACTAAGCGAGGTAAAGAAAGTCCAGCTAAGTTTAATTTTTCAAGTTCGACAACCTTTTCGCAACCTACCAAACTTCCTAAATTTTTGGATGGATACCAGCAAGCGCTTCTGGAAAATGAACGTGCAATCAACAGTGGAGCCACCGCTGCTTATTCTGATGCAGATCTGGAAATAATCAGAACCAACTCTAACCCTGATAGGTATGCACAAACTAACTGGGCAGAGCAGGGCTTGAAGAAATTTTCTAATGGTCAAAATTATAACCTTAACGTAACCGGTGGCAATGATAAGATGAAGTATTATTTGGGAGGAGGTTTAAATCAGCAGAAATCACTTTTGAAAATTGATAATGATTTTAAACGCTACTCCTTCATCTCCAACCTGGATGCTAAAATCGCTAAAAACCTTGATGTATCTGCTGATATTAACTATAAACTGGAAAGTGCAAATACTCCGAATGGTGGGTTTGGAGGGCTCTATGGACAATTGTTTAGCCAGAGTCCATTACAACCGGTAACGTTTAGCAATGGCTTGCCTGCTGCTTTCTTAACGTCTGCTCAAAACCCAGTGTATGCGGCGCAAAATGGTGGTTATGCGTTAACGGAGAGTAATTTCTTTACAGGAAAAATTAAAGCGAAATATACAGTGCCATTCGTGAAGGGTTTTTCTGCTGAAGGTATGCTTTCCATTGATCGCTCTACGGTATTCAATAAAAACTTCAGCACTCCATTTAAACTTTACAGAGCCGATGCAAATGGCGTCTATAATGCCGTTACCGGTGTGGATGCAAAAGGGAATGACCAAAAGCCGACTTTGTCAGAAATATTTAACAAATCGAGTTTCAATACAAAGAATTTTAGCTTAAACTATAACCGTTCTTTTGGAAAGCATAGCGTTGCTGCTTTAGCAATGTTTGAGTCTACGGAAGCTTACGGTGAAAGATTGCAGGCTAGCCGTTCTAATATTTTTTCTAATAAAACCGATCAATTGTTTGCCGGTGATGCCAACATTACCAACACTGGACTTGGGTATGAAACTGGTCGTGCTGGCTATATTGGTCGTTTGAACTATAGCTACTTTGGAAAATATTACCTGGAAGGAAGCTACCGTTACGAAGGTTCAACAAACTTTCCTGAAGATAAGCGCTGGGGATTCTTCCCTTCAGTGGCCGGCGCCTGGAGAATTTCTGAAGAGGGCTTCTTAAAAAACAATCAACACTTTATCAATAATTTAAAATTGCGTGCTTCTTATGGAATGGCGGGTGATGAGAGCGGATCAGGCTATAGCGCTTACCAAACCGGTTATAGCGTGGCGAGCACGGGTGCTAATGGCTATATTTGGAATGGAGCTTATGCAACTTCTGTATTTGCTGGTACAAGCACCATTAACCCTAATTTTACTTGGGCAAAAGTACGTTCATATAATATTGGTCTTGATTTTGAACTTTGGAAAGGATTATTATCAGGTGAGTTTGATGTATACAACAAACAAGCTTACGATTTATTAACACCAATGTTCACTTCAAGTGCAACTGTGCCACTTTCTTTTGGAGCTGTTGCTCCTAAACAAAATCAAGGTAAAACCCATACCAATGGCTTTGAGTTAAGTTTAACGCACCGTAATCAAATCACTAAAAACTGGGGATATTACGTAACCGGAAACATCTCAAAAACAAAAACAATTATTGATTTTTCTGGAGAAGTTGCTGGTCTGCCTGAATGGGATGTAAATAGACATAATGAATTAGGAGCCAATGTTGATAGATTCTACAAATCGTTGGGATTGTTCCAAAACCAGGCAGAAATCGATGCTTATCCGGTTGACCAGGATGGCCAAAAAAATAAAACAATTAAGCCGGGCGATATTAAATACGCTGATTTAAATGGCGATGGAATATTGGACACTAAAGATGTATATGTGGTAGATAATTCAACTATTCCGGTAGTTAACTATGCTTTCAATCTGGGTACTTCCTATAAAAATATCTCAGTTGATCTTGCATTTGTGGGTGCTGCAGATTATACAAATAATAACCTTGCTCAAACCTGGGCAAATTTTGATGAACGTCAGTTAGATCGCTGGTCCGTTGATAACCCTGATGCTTCTTGGCCTCGTCTTTCCACTTCAGGAAATAATACTAAGAAATCTGATTTCTACGGAACGGACGGTTCATACCTTCGTTTGAGAAGCGTTCAATTAAATTATTCTCTTCCTAAAATGTTTATTCAACACTTAGGCTTGGACGCCTTTACTGTATTTGTACAAGGAGGAAATTTATTGACTTTCTCAAAGGTGAAGTTTATGGATCCAGAGAATAATAACAACTGGGGATATTATGGTCCTCAACGCACATTCGCAATGGGTTTAAATGTTAAATTTTAATTAGCAAGGAGTTTATTTAATGAAAATCATAAAAATTTTAGCAGGAGTTGTTATTTGTTTATCCATTACTTCTTGTACTAAAGATGTATTAGATAAGCAAGACCTTTCGCGTACTTCCGATGAAACAGTATGGAGCGACATAAATCTGGTTAATAATTACGTTAATTATTTTTATTCAACGCTGCCTGGTGCGATGACTTCAGGTAATGTGCTTAATTGGGATGTAACAACCGATATCGGTGATAATGGACTAGCAAATGATATATTTAGTACAGAAAGGTATGCAAATGCCACCCAAGCAAACTGGAGTGCAGCCGATAAGGTAGTATTTTATAACAACTGGACAGCACTTTATCAAAACATTCGCAGAGCGAATGATTTTCTTCAGCGTATTGAAGGTGTTACTGGCGATGAGAATTTGAAAAAGCGTATGAAAGCAGAAGTACGTTTCTTTCGCGCCCTATATTATTTTCAATTAACAAATATGTTTAGTGATGATCCGGTTGCTAACCCAGAACCACTTGGCGTACCAATCATTGAGAAAGCAATGGTTTTCGGGACGGACTCGATTTCGGTCCCTCGCAATACCAAAACTGAATGTGTAAACTATGTTGTGTCGGAATTGGATCAGGCAGCAACAGAGTTGGGTGAAATCCCGGCTTCTTACACTTCTCAAGCCGGTCGTATTACTAAAGGGGCTGCTTTGGCCCTGAAAGGTCGCATGTTGTTATATGCAGGTCGCTGGGCAGAAGCGGCTACAGCCAGCAAAGCGGTAATGGATATGGCGGGATATATATTGAATGCAGATTATTCAAAGGTATTTACCGTTAAGAATAACCCGGAAGCAATTTTATCAGTTCAGTACAATAATATTTTAGCGGAACGTGGACATAAATTAGATTATTACATCAGCCCCGGTTCCCAGGGGGGATATGCGCGTTGGAATCCTACCCAAAACTTGGTAGACTCTTACGAGCTAACAGATGGTAAGCTGCCTTCAGAATCACCATTGTATGATGCACAAAATCCATATCTGAATCGCGACAAGCGTTTTTATGCTACTGTGGTTTACGATGGTTCAACCTATCGCGGAAAAGTGATGCAGCTTTATTCAGGCGGATATGATATAAACAACGGTGGTTTATTCAAATCACAAACCAATTACTACCTGCGCAAATTTGCTAATGAAACCAATTTGGATTTCGCAAATACAGTTACGGGTAGTGATCAAAACTGGATTCTAATTCGTTTAGGAGAGGTTCTTCTTAACTACGCTGAAGCTGAAAATGAGGCTGCTGGCCCTGATGAGAGTGTTTATAATGCCGTTAACCAATTGCGAACTCGTGCTGGTTTGCCTAATTTACCGGTTGGTTTATCACAATCGGATATGCGCGATCGTATTCGCCGCGAACGTAAAGTGGAATTAGCATTTGAAGATTTCCGTTTCTGGGATGTTCGCCGTTGGAGAATCGCTGATCAACCTGATCAATTAACCATTAAAGGTATAACGGTATCATTAAATACTACAACAGGTGTAAAAACCTATAGTCCAAAAGTTGTTGAAACACGTCCGTTCCCTGCTAAATTTTATACCACGCCAATTCCTATTGAAGAGATGAACAATAATAAAAAGATGGTTCAGAATTTCTATTGGAAATAAAGCCAACTTAAAGACAACCAAGTTTAACCTAAATATGGGGAAGCCAAAAAGGCTTCCCTTTTTTTATTATCAAAAAATGTGTAGCAAAAATGTTAACGTTTTAACTGGGGTAATAGCTAACGAATTTGGGTAATCATTCAAAAAACCATCGTATATGAATTTGAAAAAGAAATTATTAGGAGTATTGCTATTAGTAAGCGGAGCGTGTTTTGGCGTTCATGCCCAAAATATGGTTCAGGTGAACGGAAAAATTACGGGAAAAAAGAGTGCTTCGGTAAAATTATTTACAGTTGTTAATGGAGGAATGAATGAAATTGCCAATGCAGTTCCGTCAACTGATGGCTCTTTTGGCTTTAACTTCAAACCTGATTATAAAGGATATTATGTGATTGGTAGGGGAGAAGGCAAAATGGGTATGAAAGATAAATACGTGTTTTACTTTAAGGGGAATGAAAAGTTAAATCTTGAAGTAAATGATACTTCCTACGTTTTAACAGGTGAAAACTCAAAAGAAAACAAGCTTTTAACCGAATGGCACACAACACTTTACCCTTTGCAATACAATGCGCTTAACTTCAATAAAACGTATAAGGAAGTTTTTCCCCTGATGACCGCTATTGCTGAACAAAGTAAAAACTGGATGAAAGGAAGGTCATCAGGCAATAAGGAGTTTGATGCATTGCTGTCAAAAACTATTAATTATGATGTTGCTTTTTATGCGCTGCAATTTTTAAATACCCCTCGTTCAGCACATCCAGCCAAAGCTGACTATACTGATTACCTCAAAAATCTCCAGCCGGCTCATTTTCTCTCAACTACTGATCTTTTAACGTTTCCGTACGGTGCCAGGGCATTAAGCATGCTGGCATATTACAGGATCAGGCTTGATGAAAATAAATCAGTTGATATGGCTATGAATGAAATACCAAATGAACAATTGAAAGGGGAGTTTGCTTTAGAGAATGCGGGCAATGCTCGTTCATATACCAATTATCAGGAAACAGTGGATAAATACGGCAAATACTTTGTTACGACCGAGCAAAAGCAACGTTCTCAGGCAATAGGTGCAAATCTTAACACCTTTAAAACTGCCGATAAGGCAATTAATTTTACCTATCCCGACCTAAATGATAAGCAAGTTTCTTTAACTGATTTTAAAGGTAAAGTGGTGTTGGTTGATGTTTGGGCAACATGGTGTGGTCCTTGTAAAAAGGAAATACCTGCGTTAAAACAATTGGAGGAAGAGTTGAGAGCGCAGGATGTTGTTTTTATGAGTGTTTCGGTAGATGAGGAAAAGGATAAAGAAAAATGGAAAAAATTTGTTGCTGATCAGGGATTGAAAGGCGTTCAATTGTTTGCTTCAGGTTGGTCAGATATTGCCAAAAATTACAAGATCACAGGTATTCCGCGATTTATGTTATTCGACAAAAAAGGAAATATTATCAATGTTGATGCACCGCGTCCGAGCGATCCTAAATTAAAGGAAACCATTCTTGAGTGGCTTAAAAAGTCATAGGGAATAAAAACGATCAATTTTAACTTAAATAAGGGGGAGGTTTAGGCTTCCCCTTTTTTATTCGTAATCCTCAAAAGCTTTGTAGCAAAAATGTTAAGGTTTTATTGGGGTAATTATCTTGCTTCTCGTGTTTCACCTAAAATTAACAATCCATTTATATGAAATTGAAAAAATATTTAGCAGTCGCTGCGTTGTTTTTAGTAACAGCATTGTCTGCTCAAGCACAAGATCTTTCAGCAATTAAAGGAAAATTAAAAACCAAACCATCAACTATCAAACTATTTAAAATAGTGGAAGGACGGATGGAAGAAATTGCTACCTCAATCCCGGCTACCGACGGAAGTTTTGGCTTTATCTTCAAACCCGAATATAAAGGCTATTATGTGGTAGGTACGGGTGAAGGCATAGCCGGTATGAAAGGCAAATACAAATTTTACTTTAAAGGAGCCGATCAGCTGAACTTCGAAATCAATGATACGAGCTACGTTTTAAAGGGAACGAATTCAAAAGAAAATGCATTACTTACTCAATGGCATAACACAGTTGCTTCATTGGAATATAATACGGTTGGTAGCTTTAACAAAAACTACAAACAGTTATTTCCTATGATTACAGCTGCTGCTAATCAGAGTAAAGATTGGATGAAAGGTAAAACTTCAGGTAATAAAGAGTTTGATCAGTTGCTGGCTCAAACGACCAATTACGACGTCCTTTTCTATACAATGACCTTATTAAGCACTCCTCGCTCTGCACACGCTAAAGTAGAAGAGTATAATGATTACCTAAAAAACCTGGATCCTGCATTCTATCTATCCAATATTGATCTGTTAAAATATCCTTATGGAGCCCGTATTTTAGAGCCCTTAGCTTATTTCAAGCTTAAAGGCGATGATCGCAAACTTGATAATGCACTTGCGTTAATTCCTAATGATCAGATGAAAGGTGAGCTAGCGTTACAAAACGTGTCTTACGCCAGATCTTTTACTAACTACCAGGAAATGGTTGACAAATACGGTAAGTACTTTATTACAGCAGATCAAAAACTACGTTCACAAGCAGCTGGTGCTAAACTGGCCTCTTTTAAGCCTACTGAAAAAGCGATCAACTTTACCTACCCCGATCTAACCGAGAAACAGGTTTCGTTGACTGATTTTAAAGGTAAAATCGTATTGGTTGATGTTTGGGCTACCTGGTGCGGTCCTTGTAAAAGAGAAATTCCCGCATTAAAACAACTGGAAGAAGAGTTTCGTGGTAAAGATGTAGTATTTATGAGCGTTTCCGTTGATAATATAAAAGATAAAGAGAAATGGAAAAACTTTGTCGCCACTGAAAACATGAAAGGTGTTCAACTATTTGCAGGTGCATCCCCTGATATTATGACCAACTATCAAATTACGGGCATTCCTCGTTTCATGTTGTTTGATAAAAAAGGCAACATTATCAATGTAGATGCTCCTCGTCCAAGTGATCCTAAATTAAAAGAAACCATTTTAGAGTGGCTTAAAAAATCATAAAGAGCATGAATAGAAAAATAATACTGAACGTAATTTGTATGATGGGGCTGTGCTCGTCGGCATTTGCACAAAAGAATAAACCCAAATTACCATTGAACTGGCATTTACTTTCTAAAGAAACGGATAGCGTTTATGGAGTAGGGGCAGAACGAGCTTATAAGGAACTTTTACCTGGAAAGAAATCTAAGAAGGTTGTAGTAGCTATTTTGGATACAGGCATTGATACCTTAAATGATGACTTGAAAAACGTGCTATGGACCAACAAGAAAGAAATTCCTGGAAATGGAATTGATGATGATAAAAATGGATATGTTGATGATATTCACGGATGGAATTTCCTGGGCAGTAAAGACGGAAAGCAGAATATAGTTGATGCAAGCCAGGAAGCCGACAGGGAATATCTTCATTTATTAAAGAAATATAATAATGATACCACGAAGATTACGAATTCCGCTGATTTGGCTTATCTGCATCAATTGGTTCCAAAACTTTCGGTTACACGTACCCGGACTCATTTCGAATTAATGAAGCTCATTTATGAGTCGGTGGTAACAATCGATTCAGTAGTTAAAGCTTATTATGGTACTACCAACTTTACGTACGAACAGGTTAGGGATTATAAAACGGATGATCCTAAGCTGAAAAGGGGACAAGCATGGTTGGCAATGGAGATGTACAACTTAAAAGGAGATCGTTCTTCTGCTGCCGCAATTCAAATGAGAAGAGAGATTTATGAGAGTGTTAAAAAAAGATTGACTGAAGTAAGTAATTTAGAAATTACTGAAAGGAGCAAGGTTGGCGATGATCCCAATGATAATAAAGATCATTACTATGGAAATAACCTGTTGTACTTCCCTGAGTCAGGTCACGGTACACACGTAGCCGGTATTGTAGGCGCTCAGCGAAATAACAGCAATGATGTTAAGGGAATTGCCGATAATGTTGAACTGATGACGGTTCGTGTAGTTCCGCAGGGTGATGAATACGATAAAGATATTGCCAACGGTATTCGTTACGCGGTTGATAATGGAGCAAGAATTATTAACATGAGCTTTGGCAAACCGCTTTCTCCGGGTAAGCAATGGATTGACGACGCTATGAAATACGCCGAGTCTAAAGGAGTATTATTGGTGCATGCAGCCGGCAATGATTCAAAAAATTTAGATAGTATCTGCACCTATCCAACCAAACATCTTTTAAAAGGGGGAACATTGAGCAACTATATAGTTGTTGGAGCCTCCACGCCAAACGCAATTGCAGCTAATTTTTCAAACTATGGCAAAAAAGAGGTGGATATCTTTGCACCAGGAGTTAATATTTTATCAACCATGGTAAATAACCGTTCAGGTGAAATGCAAGGAACCAGTATGGCTGCACCGGTGGTTTCAGGTGTTGCAGCTTTGGTATGGGAATACTATCCAACATTAACAGCAGCTCAGTTAAAAGAAGTATTGTTAAAATCTGCCACTGATGTAAAAGAGATTGTAAGCCCTGTTCCAAAGAAAAGAATGAAAAGCAAGATGGGCCTACTTTCCGTAACCGGAGGGATTGTAAATGCTTATAATGCAATTAAACTGGCCGAAGAAATGAGTAAAGCTTCAAATTCTTCAAAAGTAAAAACCACCAAAAAGTAGTTGTATACTTTGCAGTAGTTTAATTTCGAAAGTGCTGTCTTTGGGCAGCGCTTTTTTTGTTTTAATTGAGCACTTAAACTTTAAAACAATTAAAGAAACTAAAAAAGCCTGTAATTTTCATTACAGGCTTATCCGAAATAAATATTGTGTATGACTAGATAACTTTTACGTTAACTGCATTCATGCCTTTTTTACCTCTTTCAAGTTCGAATTGAACTCGGTCGTTTTCTTTAATCTCATCAATAAGACCACTAACGTGAACGAAAGTTTCGTTGTTAGAATCATCATGTTTAATGAAACCAAAACCTTTGGTTGAATTAAAGAATTTTACTACTCCTGTTTGCATTTTATTTTGATATTAATTTAAAATTCTATTTTAACTCTCAAATTACCATTGAGTAATCCGCGAGTCAGTTTTATTATTTCAAGATTTGGAAATGGAATTGGGTGAAAAGGAAAAACTAAATTTTAACTTAACAGCTTATTCAGTACCAAAGCTTTGCAAAGGTGATTTTAATTATTCACAAAACCAACTATATCTCTCATTTATTTACACTTATATGATAAAAAGTT
The DNA here is from genome assembly GCF_023914155.1 of Solitalea agri. GTDB lineage: Bacteria > Bacteroidota > Bacteroidia > Sphingobacteriales > Sphingobacteriaceae > Solitalea > Solitalea agri. Next base: position 228,267 of record NZ_JAMWYS010000036.1, read on the forward strand.
TAAATAATTGAAGATTAGGGGCTAAAAAAGCCCTTTAATTAATGATTCAACGCTAATGCCCTCAGCTTCGGCCTTGTAATTTCTTACAATACGGTGACGAAGAACTTCAGTAGCTATAGCTTGAATGTCCTCAATATCAGGAGAATACTTGCCCATTATGGCTGCGTGGCATTTTGCTCCCAATACTAAAAACTGCGAGGCTCTTGGGCCCGCACCCCAGGTTAAGTATTGGTTTACTCTGTCTGTGGCATGTAGGGTGCCAGGACGGGTTTTGCTGGCTAATTTTACAGCATAGTTCAATACATTGTCGGTAACAGGTATATTTCGTACCAAATGCTGGAAATAGTCGATTTGCTCAGCTGAAATTATTTTGGTCAGTTCAGGTTTTTGATTCGAAGTGGTATTGCGAACCACTTGTAATTCTTCTTCAAACGAAGGATAATCGAGTTTAATATTGAACATGAAGCGGTCCAGTTGGGCCTCAGGTAATGGGTAAGTTCCTTCCTGTTCAATTGGATTTTGAGTTGCTAGAACAAAGAATGGCTTCGGTAGCTTATGAGTAACTCCACTGGCAGTTACCGCACGTTCTTGCATAGCCTCTAATAATGCGGCCTGCGTTTTTGGCGGCGTACGATTGATCTCATCAGCCAAAATAATATTGGCAAACAATGGTCCTTTGATGAATTTAAAGCTACGGTCTTCGCCTAAAATTTCAGAACCGGTAATGTCAGATGGCATTAAGTCTGGTGTAAACTGAATGCGGTTGTTGCTCAGGTCGAGCACTTTCGAAACAGTTTGCACTAATAGGGTTTTTGCCAGGCCCGGTACCCCTACTAACAAGCAATGTCCGTTGCTAAAAATGGCTATTAATACCGATTTTATAACATCTTCCTGTCCAATAATTACTTTTGAAACTTCCTGTTGGATTTCTTTATAGGATGCGGTCAGGGCTTCTACTGCTTCTACTTCTGAACTGTATAACGACATACTTAAATTCTGAATTATTATGAAGTTTATTGCTTATATCCGTCAAAATAACAAGGTAGCACTTGACTGCCGAATTATTATGATGGCTTGAATGTACAAATACCAAGCCTTACAACAAAATTAAAGCCATCGGGTAATAAATATTTTGCGTGGCCCATAAAAAAACCGGCTGATTTACAGCCGGTTTAGTTTTATATTGCTAAGCTCTTGAATATAAAAAACTGATTTTTAATTTGAAGCTTTTGTTTGTTCCTTTTTTGTCCAGCCTTGAATTTCTTCACAAGAGTTGTATTCAGGAGCAATACGGATGTATTTTTCGGTACGTTTTTTCTGGATCCACTTTTCAAATACCTTGTGCTGTTTTTCTTGCAACGCAAAGTCCTGTATTCTTGAATAATCTAGCTCAAGGTTAGCGCGGTGAGGCTCGGTTTGCGATTTGAAATAAATAATTCGGAATCCTTGTTTACCCTCACGAGGATTAACATATGGCAACACTTTACTGAATGTTCCAACTTTCATAGTGTCAAGCAATGAAGGTAACTCTGGGTCCATTTGTCCGATCAAGTTCAGCGGAATAGAGGTTGAACGTGGGTTCTCAGGGTTGCGGATCATTCCACCATTTGAGCGGGTATCAACATCATCTGAATATATTACCGCTGCCTCAGCAAAGTTTATCTTTTTGTTTTGAATATTTAGAATCGCACTGTCAAGATCAGTTTGAGCTTTTGTCAACTCTTTTTGCCCAAATTCAGGCTTGATCAAAATGTGGCGCACATTTACCTGATCACCTTTACGGTCAATTGACTGAAGGATGTGGTAACCGTATTTGGTTTCAACAATTGGGGATACTTCTCCTGGTTTTAATTTAAAAGCAACGGCTTCAAAAGGTGTTACCATCATTCCACGGCTAAAAAAGCCTAATTCTCCATTGTGGCTTGCTGAACCCGGATCTTGCGAATAAAGTGCCGCAAGGGTTCCAAAATCTTCACCTGCTCTTACCCGTGCACGTAAAGCTTCCAGTTTAGCTTTCGCCAGGTCTTTTTGCTCTTTACTGAATGAAGGATATTTTACCAGCTCTCCAATTTCAATTTCGGTACTGTAAAGTGGTAAGCTGTCAACCGGAATTTTATCATAAAAGGCTTTAACCTCTGCTGGAGAAATGGTGGTTCCTTCAGTGATTTTTCCCTGCATCTGACGAGCTAATAATTGTTCTCTGATTAATGGACGAATGTCTTCTTTAAATTGAAGAACCGACTTGCCTAGTAAATCACGCTCAAGTTTTTCAACTGAACCGCCTACTTGTTGCGTAAAGTATTGAATACGCTGATCAATAGTTTGTTCTACTTGCGCCTCATCAACTACCAAACTGTCGAGTTGGGCCTGATTAAGTAATAATTTCTGAAGCAGTAAATCATTCAGGATAACACACTTCATTTTCTCATTCGGAGGATTTTGCTGACGTAAATATTCAAGGTATTGTGATTCTACATCCGACTGTAAAATGATTTTATCGCCAACAACGCCAACTACTTTATCAATTGATTTTTGTTGAGCAAAAGCTCCACAAGCGCTAAGTAATAGTAAACCTAAGGTTAAAAGTCTCTTCATCTGTAATTTTCCGGCTTTTATCAATCGCCGTATTCTTTTGAACTAGTTAAGATAACTGCCAAAAATACATTTTTATTTTACTTGTGAATAAATTGTTTTACTACCTTTTTGCCTTGATATTAAATGTATTTTTGCTTCATGGAAAATTTACAGGTAAATCCAGATGAGGTAATGCTATGTACTTTGTTCTCCGAAACGCTTTATCGTGTTGATGATTGGGAGGTGAATAATAGTGTTCAGGCGCCACAAAGTCCTGTAATTCAGGAGTCAAATGTTGTAGAAAAGGTGGAGGAAGTGCAATTAGAGGCAACCGAAGGCTTTGATTATTTGGGAGAAAACAATCGTTATGTTTTGGTTTTGGTAAACTATCCGAATTCAAAATATATTATCGATAAGGACAAAGAATTCTTCCTGAAGGTGATAAGTGCCTTAAAGATGAATTTGGACGATGTTGCCGTTCTAAATTATGCTTATTATAAAAATGCTGACCTAACTGCGCTTAAAAGCTTTTTCAGCTGCAGTAAAATAATTGCTTTTGGTTTGCCGACGGATTCGTTAGTATTCAAAAGCCTAAATATGCACGATTACGCCACTACCAGTTTCAATAATGTGTCAATTATGCGGTCTCCTGATTCATTATCATTAATTGAAGCCGATAAGAATAAGAAAATGGTCTTGTGGAACGCCTTAAAATTACTTTTTAATGTCAAATAAATTAGTTTTTGCTACCAACAACGTTCATAAATTAGAAGAAGTAAACGCCATGCTTAATGGCGCTTTTGAATTATTGACATTGAATCAGATTGGTTGTAATGAAGATATTCCTGAAACAGGAAATACTTTCATCGAAAATGCCGGGCAAAAATCCTGGTATGTGTATGAGAACTTTGAAATGAATTGTTTCGGGGATGATAGCGGTTTGGAAGTGGATGCGCTAAATGGTGAACCTGGGGTATACTCAGCACGCTATAGTGGTTCACGTGATCATGAGAAAAACATAGATCTATTACTTGCGAAACTTCAAGGTGTTGAAAATAGAACGGCACGCTTTAAAGCGGTAATTTCACTAGTGATTGAGGGTAAAGAATACTTATTTGAAGGAATTGTCGAAGGTTCAATTCGCCATGAACGCTCCGGGACCGACGGCTTTGGCTACGATCCCGTTTTTCAACCTGATGGATATAACATTACGTTCGCAGAAATGAGCATGGACGAAAAGAATGCTATTAGCCACCGGGGCAGAGCAGTTGAAAAGTTGGTAGCGTTTCTGAAAGAAAATAGCTAACACTAATTAGTCACGCTCATATAATCTATGCTAAAAACTTGAGAGCAATACCTATTACCGCTGCAGCAACAATGATAATAGGTTCGGGTATTTTTTTAGTATAGATCAATATTGTTGCTGTAGCAATTGCAATTAAAAGTGTAGGTACATCCACTACTGTTCTAAGCATAATAACAATTACCGCACCTGCCAAGGCGCCTACAACAGCCGCCGTAATTCCATCAACAAAAGCTTTTATACTCTTATTGCCAGCTATTTTCTTAAAGTAAGGCGCCGGAATAATGGTGAATAAATAACATGGAAGGAACGTAGCTAATGCGGCAACACAGGCTCCCGGTACTCCTGCTACCAGGTAACCAATAAAACCAACAGTAATAACTACCGGGCCCGGTGTGATCATGGCTACCGCTACTGCGTCAATAAACTGCTGTTCGGTTAGCCAGCCATATTGGTCAACTACGCCGCTATGCAAAAAAGGGACGATTGCAAGGCCGCTGCCAAAAACGAATGCACCTGCCTTTGTAAAGAACCATGCAATTTTGGTGAGAACACCTGATTCTGATTGCCCCATTGTAAAGCTGATCAATAAAATGGAGGAAACTGTTCTTGGTTTACGCATCCAAAGAGGTGGTGCTTTTATAACCATGTAAAGCATTCCTGCGGCAATGAATAACAATACTTCTTCCCTTTCAGTTAGTACAGTAATAATGGCTGCTGATAGATAAAAGAGCCATAAAAGCCAGTTCTTCTTTAAAAGATCGAGTTCAATTTTGCCAACAGATTTTGTGGTTAATTTATATGCGCTAATAGCAATGATGCCAATAACGGCCGATCCAACCCCATAAAAAACAGCTTGCATCCAAACCAGTCCACCGTAAAGTTTGTAAGCGATTCCAAGTAATAACACCATAATGAAGGATGGAATTACAAAGGCTATCCCTGCTAAAGTAGCTCCTAGAACGCCATAATGAACAAATCCTAAATAAATACCAAGCTGTGCAGCTAAAGGGCCGGGAGCTAATTGAGCTAGGGCCAAACCCTCTTTGTACTCTTCTTCAGAAATCCATTGTCGAGTTTCAACCAGATCACGATGCATATAACCAACTAAGGCAATTGGACCGCCAAAGCCTATTGAACCTAGTTTTAAAAAATACTTTACCAGTGCAAATAAAGAGTAGTTGGGTTGTGTTTTTACAAGTGTGGGTTCCATGTGTGTTTCTCGTTTTGAACGTATTTTGCCCATGCATACAGGGCGTCATAAATTTTCATGCCAATTGCTAATTGCTCGTGATCATCCTGATACAGATAAGATAAGCCTGCCGAAATGGCCCATAGCCCAGCAGCCTGCGGAGCCTGGTCCATGCGGTTAGTGTCGGCTCCCCTGATAATCATTGCCAGTTTAAGTAGTGCAGGGTCTTGCAATTGGTGTTTATTCAATATATAGTCGAAAGTGCATAGCTCACCTATATGTGAATATTCGGCTCCCGGAATATCATATGGGATCGCCTGGCACTCTTTGGCTTTCTCAAAAACCTGTTCTTTGGGGACATAAATAAATTCCGCTTCTTTATCCACAAAGTTTTTAATCAACCAGGGACAAGCAATACGGTCAATTTTGGGGCGCTCTCTTGTGATCCATTTCATTTGAAAAAAACAATAGACTACAAGTTTAGTAGGATTTGCTGGTTTGAAATAGGACGAATTTGACGTTTTTGTATAGAATTTACTTTTTCGAAAGATTTTTTCTGAATTCGGAAGGGTTTTGACCGGTATACTTTTTGAAAATCCGAGTAAAATGACTTTGGTCGGAAAAACCGGTTAAATAAGCGATTTCGGTCAATGAATAAACGGGTGACTGTAAGAGCTGGATAGCTTTTTCAATGCGTAATTTACGGATGTACTCTCCGAAAGAAAGATCGTCGAAATATTTTGAGAACTCTCTGGAAAGATAGGAGGGGTTTACGTTAAGGTCTTTAGAAATATCTTTTAATGATAGGCTTAGTTGCGTATCGATCTGGTCCTGAATTATATTTTTTAGTTCTTTAGCCCATTTGGGGGTGGGTTTTTGTGATGTTTTCAAATAGTCGTTCAGTACTTGCATCAACAACTTTTCAAACGGATTTTGGGTATGTGTTTCGTTTTGTAAGTGACGGGCCCAGCTGTATAAAGCATCATAAATGATCATACCCTGCTCCAGCAGTTCGTAATCATTTTTAATATTAAATGCCAAACCAGCCGAGATGACCCATAGCCCCGCTGATTGTGGTGAAAGGTCATGTTTATCGGTATCTGCACCGCGAACTATTACAGCAATTCGGTGTATGGCAGGGTCTTCTATTTTATATTTCTTAACAAAATAATCGAAGGTGCAGTAATCTTCGTAATGAGTAAATTCTACATCTGGAATATCAAAAGGAATTGCATCGAGTAGTTCAGCCTGTTTTTTTACTTGGTCGAAAGGCACATAAATAAATTCTGCTTCTTTATCAATAAAGCGCCTTATCAGCCAAGGGCAGGCAATTCGATCAATCTTTGGGCGTTCACGGGTGATCCATTTCATTCCTTGATGGGGGCTTTTACAATTTGCCTAATTTAAGAAGGGCATAAAATATTGCAGAGGCATGCATGGCTTGTGGAATCTTATTGTCAAGCAGGAGCTTTTTTAACTCATCAAGGCTGATCAGCTCTACTAAAATTTCTTCGGAATGATCTAAAACCTGGCCCTGCACCTTTTTACCGCCACGAGCTAGAAAGCTGTATACCTTGTTCGAAGAGGTGGAAGGATTTGGGTAAAGGGTTACGGTAGGCTCAATGGAAGTAAATTCATAACCTGTTTCTTCCAACAACTCTCTTCTCGCCGTTTCCTCGGGTGATGAATCAGTGGCGTCAATTACACCGCCAACGATCTCGAGCATGGTTTGTTCTGCCCCATGGCGATATTGCCGTACCATAATTACTTCATTGTCTTCCGTTAAAGCGACAGCATTTACCCAATTGGGGTATTCAAGAACATAATAGGGTTCAATGATTTTTCCGTTAGGCATACGGCATGAATCAACTCTAAGTGTTGCCCACTCATCTTTTACTAAGTATTCGGAAGATAATTTTCGCCAGTGCAGTTCGGTCGACATAAAATAGTGTTATTCGTATATCAAACATACAATGATTTTGCCGAAAATTCCTTTACTTTGGTTTCAACCAAAAATTAATCACTCATTATGCGAAGTTTTTTACTTTCAGTTTGCTTGTTTGCAATAATATTTACAGTCATATTTTCTTGTACCACAAAGTCATCCAGAACAGAAATGAAGACAGTCGATAACTTAACAGACACAGGAAATATTGCATTAGTTATTCATGGTGGAGCCGGAACCATTCTAAAAAAGAACATGACTCCAGAAAAAGAGGCCGCCTATCGTGCAGCTTTAACTCAGGCTTTGCAAGCAGGGTACAACGTGCTGCAAAAGGGAGGTAAGAGTGTTGATGCTGTTGAAGCGGCAGTAAACATCATGGAAGATTCACCATTGTTTAACGCGGGTAAAGGAGCTGTTTTTACGCACGATGGGAAGAATGAAATGGATGCATCTATTATGGATGGGAAAACATTGATGGCTGGAGCAGTTGCTTCGGTTCATACTATTAAAAATCCTATTTCAGCAGCGAAAGCGGTTATGTTAAAGTCGCCACATGTAATGATGATCGGTTCAGGCGCGGAACAGTTTGCTAAAGACCAAGCGTTAACCATTGTTGATCCATCATACTTTTATACCAAAGAGCGTTGGGAGCAATTGCAAAAAGCAATGGAAGAAGATAAAATACAACTTGATCATGCTGATTCGACAAAAAAGACTACCCAGTTGTTAAAACAACCCGGCAACAAAGATTATAAATACGGGACTGTTGGAGCTTGTGCCTTGGATATTTACGGAAATATTGCAGCAGCTACTTCAACAGGAGGAATGACCAATAAGCGCTTTGGCCGCGTTGGGGATTCTCCAATTATTGGTGCTGGTACTTATGCAAATAATAATAGCTGTGCGGTTTCCTGCACCGGTTGGGGCGAATTCTTTATCCGTAACGTAGTTGCACATGATGTGGCTGCTCTGGTAGAATACAAAGGCTTAAGTTTGAAAGAAGCGGCAGACGAGGTAATCATGAAAAAAGTTCCGGCAACCGGAGGCGACGGTGGACTTATAGCGATTAATCGTAGAGGTGATATTGCCATGTCGTTTTGTACAGAAGGAATGTACCGTGGATATGTTAAAAAGGACGGAAAAATCGTAATCGAGATATATAAATAAACTATTTCAATTAATAATAAATGGGCATAAAGGGGGGATTATTAAATTGTGAATCGGTTTAGTATAGTGTAAATTTTCAGATTAACCATGAAAGAGGCTGGTTATGTTGAAGTTTCAATTTTCATTTCTAAATTCTTCTTTCATATTTAAATAATAATATCTACTTTTGCGGGCTAATTTAGAGGTACGTACATTGAAACCGAATAAAGAGTATATTATTCCCTTTGTCGGCTTAAAGCTGGGCATAAATGAGTTTGAGTATTCGATCGATAAGAAATTCTTCGACGAGTTCGAATATTCATTAGTGAAAAACGGGGATGTTAAAGTACATCTGACATTCAATAAGCAAGAGACCATGTTTATGCTTGATTTTGTATTGAAAGGTACAATTGAGGTTTCTTGTGATCGTTGTTTGGCTCCATATCCACAGGATATTGAGACAAGTGAGCGACAAATTTTTAAAATTTCAGATTCGGAGATAAATGATGAGGGAGAAATAATAGTAATAAGCAGAGCTGCTTATGAACTTGACGTGGCACCCTTAATTTATGAGTACATCAATTTACAAGTTCCAATCATTACCAATTGCGACGGTGAAAAAAGCTATTGCGATCAGGAAATGTTGGATAAATTGAAAGCACTGCGTACCGAAGATGAAGAAAGTGATGAAAAGCCTTCCGACCCACGTTGGGACGCTTTGAAAAACTTCAGAGATAATTAAGAAATAATATTTTTGGATTAATAAAACTTTAATAAAATGCCAAATCCTAAGCGTAAATTTTCGAAATCGAGAAGAGATAAGCGTAGAACTCACTACAAAGCATCGGCTACTCCGTTGTTCGTATGTAAAACTACCGGTGCTGTACACTTGCCTCACCGCGCTTACACAGTTGACGGTAACTTATACTACCGTGGAAAACTGATTGTTGAGAATACTGCACAAGCTTAATAACTCTAGCACTATCTTACCATGCGTATTGGTCTAGATGTGATGGGTGGCGATTTTGCGCCTAAAGCAGCTGTTTTAGGAGCAATCGAAACCTTTAAAGTGCTGCCCGCCGACCAGCATCTGGTCTTAATCGGCGACAGCAATCAGGTGAAAGCAATTTGCTCTGAGGCTGGTTTTGATGTGAACAACTTTGAGCTTGTTCACACCGACGAGGTTATTGGTATGGGTGAACACCCAACCAAAGCCATTGTTAAAAAACCAAACTCAAGTATTGCTGTAGGCTTCGGATTACTAAAAGAGGGTAAGATTGATGCTTTTTCAAGTGCAGGGAATACCGGTGCTATGCTGGTGGGTTCCATGTTCTCGGTAAAGGCTATTCCCGGAGTTATTCGTCCCTGCATGCCTACCATTGTTCCTAAGCTTAGTGGCGGTGTGGGCATTATACTTGATGTAGGTGCAAATGCCGACTGTAAGCCGGATGTGTTACTTCAATTTGGAATTTTGGGTAAGTTACTTGCCGAAAATATCTATGAAGTGAACAATCCAAAAGTTGGATTAATGAATATCGGTGAAGAAGAGGAGAAAGGTAACTTGCTTAGTTTAGCTACCTATCCTTTAATGAAAGATACCGAAATGTTCAATTTCATTGGTAATATCGAAGGACGGGATTTGTTCAACGACAAAGCTGATGTAATTGTTTGTGACGGATTTACCGGTAATATCATTTTAAAACTGGCCGAATCATTCTATGTTCTTACTCGTAAAAAAGGTTTGAAAGATGAATTTTTCGATCGCTTTAATTATGAACAGTATGGTGGCAGTCCTATTTTAGGAGTTAATGCTCCTGTTGTTATTGGTCATGGGATATCAAGTCCTGAAGCAATAAAGAATATGTTGTTGCTTTCACGTGATCTGATAACCTCAGGCTTAATCGATAAGATTAAACAAGCATTTCAATAAGAAATTATTTACTGAAACCCAACACCTTGATTTCTCGCAATTAATCAGGTTGTTGGGTTTCTCTTTTAAGTGAAAATCGTGGATTTTCATAATAATTTCCTATTATTGCCGCGCTCTTTTAAAAAATTGCGATAATTAGTTTCGAAATTATGTCAAAAATTAGTGCTGCAATAACTTCGGTTTTTGGTTACGCTCCGGAAGATAAACTGACGAACCAAGACCTTGAAAAATTGGTTGATACTAATGACGAGTGGATCTTATCTCGTACAGGTATCAAAGAAAGAAGAATTCAAAAAGAGGGCGCTACCTCAGACATGGGGGTGAAAATTATGGAAGGGCTACTTGCTAAACGCGGTATCTCTGCTGATGAAATTGACCTTGTGATCTGTACCACCGCCACTCCCGATTATGTTTTTCCTGCAACAGCAAACGTTATTTGTGATAAGATAGGCGCAAAGAATGCTTGGGGTTATGACCTTAGTGCAGCTTGCTCTGGTTTTATTTACGGATTAACAACTGGTGCTCAGTTTATTCAGACGGGCATGTATAAAAAAGTAGTGGTGATTGGTATCGACAAAATGTCGGCAATTATCGACTACCAGGATCGCGCAACCTGTATCATTTTTGGTGATGGCGGTGGAGCTGTGCTGTTAGAGCCTAACGAAGAAGGATTGGGTTTTCAGGATGCTATCTTGAGAAGCGATGGTGCTGGTCGCCAGTTTTTGGTGATGAAAGCCGGAGGATCTGCCAAACCTGCTTCGCGTGAAACCGTTGAAAATCGTGAGCATTACGTTTATCAGGAGGGTAAAACCGTATTTAAATTTGCCGTAACCAACATGGCTGAAACAGCGGCGGAGGTAATGGAGCGCAACCATCTTACTGCCGATGATGTGGCATGGTTGGTGCCTCACCAGGCAAACAAACGTATCATTGATGCAACTGCCGATCGCTGCGGTATGCCTGCCGAAAAAGTAATGGTAAACATTGAGCGTTATGGTAACACCACCAATGGAACCATTCCATTATGTTTATGGGAATGGGAAGGTAAGTTGAAAAAGGGGGACAACCTTATCTTAGCTGCTTTCGGAGGCGGATTTACCTGGGGCGCGGTTTACCTTAAATGGGCTTATTAAATTTTATGAAACTAACAGTGGTTACTTATTGAAGTTGATGTAGTTAATTGAAAACTAAATCATTAACTTAAACTTTCGTAGGTAACTTTATAAACAACTTAAACTAACAAACAAACTAATGGAAATCAAAGAAATTCAGGAACTAATTAAATTCGTCTCTAAATCGGGCGTTAATGAAGTTTCGATTGAACGAAAAGATTTTAAGATTACTATAAAAACAGCTTCTCAACAAGCTCAAACAGTTATTCAAACAACCGTTCCTGCTGCTGCTCCAGTTGCTGCAATTGCTGCACCAGCTGCTGTACCTGCTGCTGCGCCAGCGGCTCCGGCAACTCCGGCTGCTCCTGCTGCTAACGAGTCAAATTTAGTTACCATCAAATCTCCAATGATTGGTACTTTCTATCGTCAAGCAAGTCCGGAAAAACCTTCTTTTGTAAACGTTGGAGATGAAATTCGTCCAGGACAAGTTCTTTGCATCATCGAAGCAATGAAGTTATTTAACGAAATCGAGTCTGAAGTTTCAGGACGTATCGTAAAAGTATTGGTTGACAACGCTAGTCCGGTTGAATACGATCAGCCGTTATTTTTGGTTGAGCCAATGTAATTGTAATTTGAAAATCCGAAGATTAGTTGATTTGAAAACGAGTTTTCTTCTCAACTAATTTCTGCTATATTTTCAAATTATCAAACTCGCAAATTTTCAAATTGCTTATTCATGTTTAAAAAGATATTAATTGCCAATCGTGGAGAAATCGCGTTACGGATTATTCGTACGTGTAAGGAGATGGGCATAAAAACAGTTGCTGTTTATTCAACTGCAGATCGTGACAGCTTACACGTTCGTTTTGCTGACGAAGCGGTTTGTATTGGACCTGCACCAAGCAAAGATTCATACTTAAATATTCCAAACATTATTGCAGCGGCGGAAATCACTAATGCTGATGCAATTCACCCAGGTTACGGTTTTTTATCAGAGAATGCTAAGTTCTCTTCTATTTGCCGCGAAAACGGTATCAAATTTATTGGTGCCAGCCCTGAGATGATTAATTCCATGGGAGATAAAGCATCCGCTAAAGAAACCATGAAAAATGCAGGGGTTCCAACAATTCCTGGCTCTGATGGTTTATTGAGCGATGTTAAAGAAGGTATTACTGTTGCCAACCAAATTGGTTATCCTATTATTCTTAAAGCTACTGCCGGTGGTGGTGGCCGTGGAATGCGCATTGTGTGGAAGGATGAAGATTTTGAGAATGCATGGGACTCTGCCCGTCAGGAAGCTGGAGCGGCATTTGGAAATGATGGTATTTACCTTGAAAAGTTTGTTGAAGATCCGCGCCACATTGAAATTCAGGTGGTGGGTGATTCATATGGCAAGGTATGTCACCTTTCTGAACGCGATTGCTCTATTCAGCGTCGTCACCAAAAATTAGTTGAAGAATCTCCTTCTCCGTTTATGACTGACGAACTTCGTCAGAAAATGGGAGAGGCTGCTATTGCTGGTGCTGCCGCAGTAAGTTACGAAGGCGCCGGAACAATTGAGTTCCTGGTTGATAAGCATCGTAATTTCTACTTTATGGAGATGAACACTCGTATCCAGGTAGAACACCCGGTTACCGAAGAGGTAATCAACTATGACTTAATCAAAGAGCAGATCAAAGTAGCTGCAGGCGTGCCTATTTCAGGTCGATCATACTTGCCTACTATGCATGCTATCGAGTGTCGTATTAATGCTGAAGATCCATTGAACGGCTTCCGTCCTTCTCCGGGTAGAATTACCAACTTCCACTCACCGGGTGGTCACGGTGTTCGTGTTGATACGCATGTGTATTCAGGTTATGTGATTCCACCAAATTACGACTCAATGATCGCTAAATTGATCACTGTTGCACAAACACGTGAAGAGGCTATTTCGACTATGGAGCGTGCTTTAAGTGAGTTTGTTATCGAAGGTATTAAAACAACCATTCCTTTCCATCTTAAATTAATGCAGGATCCAAACTTTAGAGCTGGTAACTTTACCACTAAGTTCATGGAGACTTTTGAAATGGATAAATAAATAGCTTTGAATTATTAAAATATAAAGGCGTATGGAGAATTTCTTCATACGCCTTTCTTGTATAATTTGGGAAGTAGCAAGTATACAAGTATAAAGGTCCACCAATGGCCTGCCGATCGTATTTTTTTGATCGTGTAATTGACGAGATTGAAACATATAAAGTGACGGCTAATAACTCATCGGGAGCTTTGATGCTACCAAATTGTTCCTAAAAAATAACTTGCTGGGCAATTAAAAGGCTTTTTAATGTTAGAATCAGGCTGTCAAAATATCTTCATCTAAAATTCATTGATTTAAGTATTTTTGCAGCTCAATAATTTTACATGGCTGATAATAGCAGGAGAAGTAACCTCATAACCAAATACATTTTAAAAGAGAAACATACCATAGAATCGGAAATGTCTTTTTTCGATCATTTGGAAGAATTAAGATGGCATCTCATCCGTTCAGTTATTGCGATCTCCATTTTTACAGGCTTAGCTTTTAGTTATAAAGAAATCATTTTCGATCAGGTGATCCTGGGACCTAAAAATCCTGATTTCTGGACTTATCGTAAGATGTGTGAAATTGGTGCCAAATACAGCATCCCTGATTTTTGCGTTAATAAGATCAATTTCGTGATTATGAATACCGAATTAGCCGGTCAGTTCATGATTCACCTGACGTCATCCATACTCGTTGGATTAGCATTGGCATTCCCTTATTTTATTTGGGAACTATGGCGCTTTATTAAGCCTGCTTTGCAAGTTAAGGAGCGTAAATATGCTAATGGACTGATTTTCTTTACCTCCCTGTTATTTGGGATAGGGGTTTTATTCGGATATTTCATTATCGTTCCGCTTACAATTAACTTTTTAGGATCATACACCGTAAGTGCCGAGATCATTAATCAAATTTCGTTAGATTCTTACCTGTCTACCGTAGGTACACTCTCGTTAGGTTGTGGACTAACCTTTGAGTTGCCGATTATCATCTATTTCTTATCGAAAGTAGGTATTGTTACTCCTAAATTCTTGCGAAGTAACCGTCGGTTTGCAGCTGTCCTTATTCTTTTAGTGGCGGCATTTATTACACCAAGTCCTGATATGATGACCCAAACTATCGTGTCAATTCCGTTATTTATCTTGTTCGAAATCAGTATTTTAGTATCGGCTGGAGTGGCTAAGAACAGAGCCAAGAAAGAAGCCAAATTTTATAATAGTTAATAAACAGCAAGTCCATGGTCCATAGTTGATGTCCATGGTGTGAAATATATTAATCAGTAACAAACGTCCTTATCTCTCGCTCTTTCGTAGAGGGAAGAGGCTTTAAACAAAAAATAAAATGAAAATTGCATTAGGAGGCGATCACGCCGGGTATGAATACAAGAAAGCCTTAATTGAAGCATTAGCTGCAGAAGGTGTTGAGACGAAAGATTTTGGCCCTTTTTCAACCGATTCAGTTGATTATCCTGATTATGTTCATCCATTGGCAAAATCAGTATTAGCTAAAGAAGCTGATTTAGGCATTTTAATTTGTGGTAGTGCAAATGGGGTAGCTATCACAGCAAATAAGCATGCCGGTATTCGTGCGGCTATTTGCTGGAAACCAGAGTTGGCAGAATTAGCCCGTAGTCATAATGATGCTAATGTGGTTTGTATTCCTGCCCGTTTTGTTTCATTGGATGAAGCCAAAGAAATAGCTCAGAAGTTTATCAGTTCTAAGTTTGAAGGTGGTCGTCACGCAAACCGGGTTAATAAAATTGATTGCGTTTAGTAGCATTACTATAAAAGT
The DNA here is from genome assembly GCF_023914155.1 of Solitalea agri. Taxonomy (GTDB): domain Bacteria; phylum Bacteroidota; class Bacteroidia; order Sphingobacteriales; family Sphingobacteriaceae; genus Solitalea; species Solitalea agri. Next base: position 243,319 of record NZ_JAMWYS010000036.1, read on the forward strand.
TACATTGAGGGATCGTGCAAATTTGTACGATCCCTCTTTTTTGCATTACATTAGCCATTCAATTTAATTCCAATGAAGAAAGAAATAGGTTTATCGGCCTTATTGTTCATGGCAACCTTTGGTATTGCTTCTGCTCAGTCTGAAGCTGCCCGGTTTGCAAATGACATTAATGCTCCGTTACTTAAAAAACATTTATCGATCATTGCCTCCGACGAGTTTGAGGGGCGCGAAACAGGTCAAAAAGGATCACTCCTTGCGGCTGATTATATTGCTGCACAGTTTAAAAAATTCGGATTGGAAGCCCCGGTAAGCGGTTCGTATTTCCAATCGGTGCCACTAATTGAGAAATCAATAGCAGAAGCTTCAATAACTGTAAATGGTGCGGTGTTTAAGTTTGCTGAAGATTTTTTGATGACAGGCAACAGTATGCCATCGTCGTTAAACCTGAAAGAAGCACAGCTTCTTTTTGCCGGTTACGGGATTAATTCCCCTAAATGGAATGACTTTGCTTCAGTTGATGTTAACAATAAAGTAGTCTTGGTGCTTAATGGCGAGCCTATCGATAAAGAAGGGAAGAGTTTAGTAACCGGTCAGGCTGGCTACTCTGATTATACATTAGATACTCGTAAGAAACTACGCGATCTGCAGGCTATGCACCCTAAATTGATCTTGGCTGTTTATCCAAATTTCAGGACATCGATGAGCGCGTATGCAGCTCAGGTTAAAGCCAAAAGCATAGATTTTCCTTCCAAACAAAATATGCCTGCTAAAACTCCGGTTGTGTACATTTCAGAAGAACTGGCAACGGCGTTATTGAAACAAGCAGGTAAGTCTATTCCGGAGATTGCCGCACAAATTACTGCAACAGCAAAGCCGCAAACATCCGTTTTGAATCAGGCGTTTGAGCTTAATTTTAAGATGAATGAAACTCCTGTTAAGGCGATGAACGTGATGGGATTTTTGCCGGGAACAGATTTAAAAGATGAAGTATTGGTGCTTTCGTCGCATTATGACCATATCGGTATTGTTAATGGCAAGATCAATAATGGTGCTGATGATGACGGATCAGGAACTACCTCGGTGTTAGCGATGGCGCAAGCCTTTGCTGATGCAAAAAAAGCCGGTAAGGGTCCTCGACGCAGTATTCTTTTCTTAACCTTTACAGGTGAGGAAAAAGGGTTGCTGGGTTCGCAGTGGTATTCTGATAATCCAGTGTTTCCATTGGATAAAACTATTACCGACTTAAATACCGACATGGTAGGGCGAATTGATGACGTTCACTTAGCTGATACGAATTATGTGTACCTGATCGGTTCGGATAAGTTAAGTACCGATTTGCACAAAACGAGCGAAGAGGCCAATGCAGCAAGTGTAAACATCAAGCTCGACTATAAATACAACGATCCAAAAGACCCTAATCGTTTTTATTATCGTTCCGACCATTACAATTTCGCCAAGCATGGAGTGCCGGTTATATTCTATTTTAACGGTGTTCATGCCGATTATCACCAACCGGGTGATAAGGTGGAGAAAATCCATTTCGACTTAATGGCAAAACGTGTTAAGCTGATATTTACCACCGCCTGGGAATTGGCAAATAAAGACAAGAGACCAGTTGTAGATGTAAAAAACGATTTTCCGGTAAACCGATAAAAGAAAGTGGGGGCGAAAGCCCCCGTTTTTATTTATGTAGGAAAAGTTCTAAAGGGAATAATTAGTTGTAACGATAAACCAGATTATAGATCTTATTATACAAAATATCGGGTTTAAACGGCTTGTTTACATAAGCGTTCATGCCAATGGCATTACACTTTTCTTCACCAATTTTTGTTGAATCTGCGGTTAAGGCTATGATGGGTGTTTTTATATTTAATTCTTGCCTGATGATAGAAGTTGCAGATAACCCATCCATAACAGGCATGTGAATATCCATCAGGATTAAATCATAATGACCTTTGGAGAGTTTATCTACTGCTATTTGTCCATTGGAAGCAACCTCAACTAATACTTTCCACTGGTGTAAAATGGTAATCGCTAAAAACTGATTCAAGGGTTGATCTTCAACCAGTAAAACTTTTAAATTTTCAAGGCTATTCTCCATTTTTTATTGTCTTTTAACGAATGTAAATCTTACTAAGCCTATGAAGAATTTTCTCCTTCACAATTCCAATATACATAAACGAGCGTAAACTAATTAATAGTATTGAGTATGATTTTTTGGTAATGAATCATATCAATTTTGACTATCCTTTGAATAGCAATAAATCCAAGGAGAGTCTTCTGAATTAGCAGTCCCCTAATTTTGACTTTGCAATATAAAAAAATATTATAAAGTTTGCATTAATTGAATAATTAATTAACTAACTATTTGCTTAATGTAATTCTAAAAGGTCTTAGTCAGTGGTGAGTATTAAATTAGTGCCTTTATTGGTTTTTAATCGCATTAGTTTACCATTAGGTTTGCCTTCAATTTTACCGGTGTATTTGGCTCCCAATTTGGTTGCATCTGAAGAGTTGATCTCTGTATAGGTGAATTCGATATACTCTTCATCAAAAGAGCCTTCAAAATGATCCTGAACACCTTCAATATTTTCATTTCCGGTAAAATTGCTTTTAGCTTTACCATCTTCATCCACATTAAAGAAAAAAGTATGCTGCTTTGTGGCGTCAGCCTGATCGGTCCATGTTTTGGCTGAGATTAACGGAATAAATAAGGCGGCAACTGTTTCTGCGCCACAACTGGTTAACTGCTGCGCCTGGATAATAGCCAGCGCTATTAATAGCAGTTTTTTAATGGTTTTCATAACAGTGGAGTTAATATTATCTGATCCATTGATCAAACCGAAAAATTAATCGGTTGACAATGGGCTTGTTTTAGTCTGAAGTTTGGTAAGTAGCACCTGAGTTTTATCATTTAATACCTGAATACTTTGGGTTAAACTGTTTACCGCCTGTTGCACCTGTGATAGAATCTGCTTCTTTAAGTTATCGTCTTTTTTTCCTTTGCTTACGTAATCATTGATCGAACGACATAAATTATTAAGTGGTAATATTTTGCTCTTATGCAAATCATTTAGAGCATAATCGGTCAGATTGCTATAGTTTTCAGCCAATTCATCGCTTTGCCAATTGTTTTTTATTGCTGTGTAATAGTTTTGATGAACAGCATTTAGCTTTTCATAAGCGGTATTATAAGAATTAATAGCTTCAATAAGCTCTTTAAGTGCATCCTGATTTTGAAACGCATAATCAGCAATGTATTTAAAAGCGTTTTCCAAATCTTTGGCTTCATTTAAATAAACGTTCAAGGTTTCTGAGAGTTGGGTGTAGGTAGTTTCTCTTCCTTTTTGAAGTTCTATTGCCGACTTTAAATCAGCTTCTTTTAAATTGTATTGTTTGGTTAATAAAGCAGTAACTGAATCGAGTTGTGCCTTTAATGCCCGCACTTCTGCTGAATTGCCTCCAACAGTTTTTTCTATCCTACGTGAGTAATCAATGTAAGCAGAGAGCGTTTTGTTCTCGCTCGATTCAGCAATAATAATATCAGTCACCAGTTTAGGGTCTTTAGGAATCAACACTCTGCCTCCCGTTGGATAAAGAATCATAAAACGTTTATCTGTTAATTCGATACGAGCCTGTACCAGATCAGCAGGTATGGCCACATCAAAATATCCCGAATTGTTGGTGATGGTTAAAAAAGATTCGACCCGCACTTCTAAAGGAGCCACTACTTTATTATTGTTATGGATGAGGTGCCCTTTGAATTTTTGCGTGCTTTGCCCGTGTACACAGTTGATGTCTATCAGGGATATTATTACCAGGAAAAATAAATAGAGCGGTTTCATGATTACTGATTGATTCTAAAGGTCATCGAAACTTCATCAGAAAGGATAATATTTTCATCAAGCTGAATTTTATTGTTTTTGTAAATCCGTAGCTTAGCTTCGGTGCCTGCTTTTAGTGGAACCCTAAAGTTGAAGTTTCCTAGTTCGTCAGAAATACCCTCAGCTAATCCATCGTTGATGTTTAATAAAGCGTTTTTAACAAATTCACCGTTGTGCGAAAAAACGGTTCCATGAATTGAAACGAAGGATTGTTTTTTAGTTAAACCAATGTTAATTACCGGATTGTCATCCATTGGAATGGTAACTTTCAGTTCCTTTGATTCATAGTCATCGGCATTAACCAGCACTATTACATGCTGACCTTTTTGTGAAGTGGGTAGTTGTGCAAAGAGAACTTGTCCTTCTGCGTTTAAACTTTTGGTGTCTTTATAATCGTTAAAAATGAGTGTGACGTCGCCGGTTTTTATAGGCTTATTTTTATCGTCAGCTTCATAAATGGTTATGATTAAACTGAACGAAGCGGGTTGTGGTGGGTTCTTATAGCCTAAATAAAGGATTAGAAAAAAAATAACAGCCGGGCCGGTGATCTCAAGAGTTCCACCATATGCTTTACCCTTGTATTTGGCTTGTGATCGTAATGCGCCTCCTAAAAATGCAGCTGCGACCATTGCGATAATAACAAGTAAAAAGAAATAGGTTCCGGCTGTAATGTTACTTAACTCGGATGAAAAAAACACAAAAAACAATGCTGCCAATAGGAAAAGAATAAAACCTATGGCGGAGATAATCACCCATTTTAGAGGGCTGATTTGCTTGGGTGCGGCAGACATTTTATGTAAACTGTTGATTTACAGCTATTCAAAGGTAGCTGTTGTGCCTTCAAAATCAAAATGTAAGGCATTGAGTATTTGAGAACTATCGTTTTAATGTGCATAAAATGCCGGTTTTGCACACCTTAATTATTTTTCATTTTATTTATTTTTGGTTGTATGAGTCAGCATTCTTCGCAATTTCTCACCGATGCCGAATTAAAGGCTTTTGATCTTGAGCATCGTCGTAAGATCAACTACAATATAAATAAATATGATACAGCCGTAGCCAGAGGTATTTCACGGTTTTTTGACCTCGAAAACTCCCGGAAGAAAGCCAATATCATTAAATGGCGTACGATTGAGAACCTTGAAAAATATTTGGTTGAATTTGAAGCCAACTTTACCCGAAAAGGAGGCAAGGTAATTTGGGCCAATAATGCCGATGAGGCCAACAAGGAGATTCTGGAAATCTTTAAAAAACATGATGCCAAAACGATGGTAAAGTCGAAATCGATGACTACCGAAGAGATTGAACTGAATGAGTTTTTGGAACATCATGGTATTGAAGCCCTCGAAACCGACTTGGGAGAATATATTGTTCAGTTGCTGGGGCAAAAGCCTTACCACATTGTAACGCCTGCAATGCATCTTTCTAAAGAAGATATTGCCAAACTTTTTCATGAGAAATTTGGAACACCAATAGAATCAACGCCTGAGCAGCTTACCCAAAAAGCCAGAGAGCTTTTGCGTAATAAATACGTAACTGCCGATATAGGAATTAGTGGCGGAAATTTTTTGATTGCCGATACCGGTAGTGTTTGCTTAACCGAGAATGAAGGTAACGCCCGTCTATCCACCACTTTTCCAAAAGTTCACATCGCAATTGTTGGTATTGAAAAGATTATACCCAGCATTTATGACCTGGACTTATTCTGGCCCCTTTTGGCTACTCATGGTACCGGTCAGAACTTAACGGTTTATAACTCCGTTATTAGCGGTCCAAAGCAACCTGAAGAAATGGATGGTCCGGAAGAAATGTATGTGGTTTTATTGGATAATGGTCGGACAAATCTGCTGGCTCAGAAAGAACAGCGACAAGGCTTATATTGTATTCGCTGTGGGGCTTGTTTAAATGGATGCCCGGTTTATAAAAACATTGGAGGTCATTCTTACGAAACCACTTATAGTGGCCCGATCGGCTCCATTATAACACCTCATATGAGTGGAATGGAGGAGTTTAAGCATTTAAGTTATGCGTCCAGTTTATGCGGAAAATGCTCTGAAGTTTGTCCTGTTCATATTGATATTCATAAAATGTTATTGCTGAACAGGCGGGACGCAGTAAATGAAAATCTTGCACCTAAGTCGGAAATGTGGACCTGGTATTTTTGGAAGAAAGGTATGATGAAACGAAGCTTCATGAACATGTTAGGAGGGAAGTGGAAGTCGTTTTTTCTTAAAAAATTTGCAAGTAAAACATGGGGTAAACGACGAGAGCTTCCAGCTTTGGCTCCAAAGTCATTCAATGAACAATGGCGCGAATTGCATAAGAATAACACTAAGTAAAAAGTCCTCAGTCAGCAGTTGCCAGTTTGCATACTGCTGACTTGTGACTGCTGACTCAGGACTGAATCATTCTTCTTTCTCGTTCTCGTCTTTTAACTTGAAATTCTTATTGTATTTTTTGATCGCATCGAAAAGTATATACTCAATCTGGCCATTAACACTTCTGAATTCAGCAGCGGCCCAACGTTCAAGCTCTTTCAGCATTTCAGGGTTCAGTCGGAGTACAAACGGTTTTTTTGCAGCCATTCTTTTAAGATATTCTAATTACTTCGGAATTAATTATATAGTGTTCCGGCATTTAATACAGGGCTCACGGCTTTTTCAGCGCAAAGAACCACTAATAAGTTGCTCACCATAGCTGCTTTACGTTCCTCATCTAAATGAACAATCTCTCGTTCCGATAGCTTTTCAAGTGCCATTTGCACCATGCCCACGGCTCCTTCAACAATTTGCTTACGGGCAGCAACCACAGCGGTGGCCTGCTGACGTTGCAGCATGGCTGGGTGCATAAGCCAGGTGACTGATACGTGCCTCTAAAACGGTGATTCCGGCAGGAGCAAGTCGTTCATTAAGTTCTTTCTCCAGCATTTCGTTCACTTTGTCAGCTCCATCGCGTAAAGTTAGAGTCGCGTTTTCATCTTCCAGGTTATCATATGGGCAGCTACCGGCTAAATGCCGTACCGCTGCCTCACTTTGGATGTTCACGTATTGGGTGTAATTATCCACCGAAAAAGTTGCTTTTGCAGTATCGTTCACCTGCCAAACAATTACCGCAGCAATTTCAATAGGGTTACCCATCTTATCATTCACTTTTAACGATTGACCATTCAGGTTTCTGGCCCTTAATGAAACCGACTGTTTTTTATACAAGGGATTCACAAAGAATAAACCATTCGCTTTTACTGTGCCTACATAAGTTCCAAAAAAAGTTAATACTCTGGATTCATTTGGGTTGATAATGATGATACCCATAAATGAGATAATAGCAACCAGAAATAATAAGATTCCTAACGGTATAATGGCTGCGATAAATGAGAATGCAGTGCCGGCTAAGCATAATACTGCGAAACCTAACATGGCAAAGCCTGAGATAGGTGTTTTAATTTTTTCGTTCATTGGGGTAAATAGTTAATATCATTTTGATATCACAATACTATATAATTAAATCGATAATGGCAAGGGCTTGATGGTTAAAATGAATGGGTTTCATAAAGAAATAAGTGTTGAAAAGATGACTTTTTTAGGAATAGGGGATGTGTAAATTCGTGGTATGGGTCGCAGGAATTTTGGACGAAAAGTATCGCCAGGATCAAAGATGGCAAAATTGAGGAGGTCTTAAATCACTGTGTTTTTTTAAACAATGCATCATAGTTAGTGTTCACATTAAACCTAAATAGCTTATACTTGTGAAAGTAACTGCATTATAAAAGTATTGTATGTTTTACAAATTGGATTTTTGTTGACTAAATCCAGGAGGCAAACACCTTACTTAAGTTGCTGTTAGCTGATTTGTTAACGAATATATTTTACTCATGAGCATTTTTTCGAAGAAAACACCTGAGCCTGTTCAAATAAAAGGGAAGAAATTAGTTTGCCCTATTTGTCAAAACCAATTATTTTTTTCAAGGGAAGCTCAACTTAATACTTCTGTCACTACATTTTTTAATATCGATTGGGCGGATAAATCAGCAGTTTGTTATGTTTGTTCAGACTGCACTTATATATTTTGGTTTCTCGGAGAATGATCCTATGAAACGCTTATAAAAGACAATCCTTTTCAGCCTCCACATCCAGTATTAATAAAAAATCTTCCAGCGGAATACTTTGGCCGCCGAGGCTTTTTAAATGCTCGGTTTCCATTTGGCAATCAATGATGGAGAAGGGAAATTGCTGGGCCAGGTAAATGAAAGCTGCTTTTGAAGCATTGCTGACTAAGTGGAACATAGATTCGCCAAAAAACACTCGTCCTAAGTTTATGCCGTATAATCCGCCTACCAGTTCTTCTTTCTGCCAAACCTCAACAGAATGAGCATAGCCCAGTTGATGGAGTTGGATATAAGCTTGCTGCATTTCTTTTGTGATCCAAGTGTCGGGTTGATCTTTTCTGACTATGTATTTGCAGCTAGCAATCACCTGTTCAAAGTTTTGGTTAACAGTGATCTTAAACTTATTGCTGCGCATAACCTGCCGCATGCTTTTTGAAACCACCACATTTTTTGGAAACAATACAAAACGTGGATTAGGGGCATGCCATAAAATCGGATCCTCTTCTGAATACCAAGGGAATATTCCGTTTCGATAGGCTAACAATAAACGTTCGGGTCGAAGGTCGCCACCAAAAGCAAGCAAACCATCTTCCTCGGCTAGTAATGGATGGGGGAAAACAAGATCGTCAGAAAGTTCATAAATGGGCATAAACAAAGATAAATTTTAGATTTAAGACCTGAGATTTTAGTCGTCTCGATTCAAACCTCAGGTCTTTAATCTTAAATACGCTACAATTCCTGATTTACAATCAGTTTTTTATCCTCGTAATAAATGGTTCCATTTACCGATATTCCTTCTGCTCTGATTGCCAGTTCTTTTATTTCCTTAGGAATGGCAAATTTGAATTGTGCTTTGCCGGTCGAATCGGTTTTAAGATCCGGCTTCCAATAAATGCTGGCATATTTCTGATAAGTCTCCGATTCAGGAGAAAGAACATATTTTGGGGTATAAAATGCAACTGGTTTTGCATAACCTTTCACAATAAATTGACGTGAACTGCTGATTCCATCAGGTCCAAAGTCAATTACTTCTCTGCGTGTTACCACACTGATTGAGCCATTGCTGCCAAGACCTCCTAACATGGAGTTTCCTGATTTATTAACAGCAATAGCTTCGATGTCCTGAACAGGAATGATAGATAAATAGCTTAGATCATTCATAACCATACCATCTACAATTAATGTAGGGTTATGATTGCCTGTGAAACTATTCGCACCTCGTCCCATATTAATTATAAGCTCATCGAGGCCAGTTCTAGTGACTTGTAAAAAGAACTCATTTCTAAGTAAGTCCTCAATACGTGTGTAACGGTTATAGTTTTCTTTGGTAATCACATATGTTCTATCATTCATAGAACGATAAATACTTCCTTCAAACGGATCCTTTTTCTTCTCTGTTCTTACAACTACTTCTTTCAACTCAAATAGCTTTTCAGTTAATGGTTTGATATAGGTGTTTGAAGGAGAAATCCAATTTGAGAGGACATTAAACTTGTTAATCGTAATGGTGCTATCCAGTTTCTGATAAACAATGTTTGCTTTCAGATTACGGTTCCATGAACTTCCTTTAACAGTAGAAGCTGATAGTATTACTTTCCCGGAATCGCTTAAATAAAGATTATTAAATGAAACACGCCCATTTTCATCTACAGGTTCTGATGTTATTAGGTTGTCATTAGGTGCAAAAAGTGAGACCTGTGAATTTTTTTCAGGTTTTCCTTTGAAGCGGTTTTCTGCTGTTGCCTGGATCGTATAACCGTTTTCAAACTCATATTTAATACCTGGAACTTTATCAATTAAAAGATCAGGCCATTCATATCGTCGCCAGCCTTGAGTCAATAATAAATTATCAAGCTCGAATAAACGTTTTGCATTATTAATTTCTTCAAAGTAGTAGTTAGGGGACTCAATTGTACCCTTAACGGCAGAACTTAATAGCACGTCTGCCAATAAAGAGCTATTAAAGTTATTGCCTATAGTACTTGAAGGCAATATCGAAAAGCTAAGATCGGTGATAATTGCTTTTCCTGCAGTGTCCAAAGTGTTTGCCTCAATGGTTAATGTGTCATTCTGAAGAACTGATTTGATGTTGAGAGCGCCTTTTAATGATTTTGAATTATTGAAAATAACCCGTTCGGCAAGCGGTTTAAAATCAGCATTGAAAATAGTGATACAGTTGATCCCTGGTCCGAGTACTGACCGGTCGATTGAAAAGGACGTTTCGGTTCCGTTAAACTTCGCATAGCTCGACTGATAAATGTTTCCGTTGTTATGAATAAATACGTGAACTAATTTATCTTTCAAATTATCTACCGTTATCTGATTGCTTTTTAAACTTACCAGTACTTTTTGGGGCATTAAATTGTTTACCAGCATGGCTATACCCGTTGGAGTAGGTGTTGGTAATGTGATCTCTTTTATTTGTCCATTAGGTAGTCTTACACCTAGCTTATAAGGCTCTTTGCTCGCTGAATACATGGCAAAATTTCCAATGCCAAATTTGTTGGTTGCAAAATTCTGGATGGTATCATTCTTTGAATTTAATATCCAACAATTTGTTTCTGAACCATGTCCGTTTGGCAAAGTAACTTTAATTCCAAAATGATTATCAGCTTTTTCTACATACTGTCCACCTTCAGGAAATACCTGAACATCAACGTCGGTTGTGGTGCTTGTAGCATGAGTAACAACTGGTTGATCCTGTGTCTGATTGCCTACGGATATAACAGTAATAGTTTGAGTTGCAAAAGTTTGTTCGTTAAAATTGCGCATCCAATTGGTATAAGCTCTTAATGTATATGTGCCACTTTTACTGTCGTGGTTTAACCTGAAAAAGCTATTGGAAGTACCCTCTGATATAAATAGAATTTTGCGCTCCACCAGTTTGCCGTTATTGTCAAATAACTCTGCATAGAGTTTATTGGTTTCCATTGAGCTGGAACGATTTGCCGGATCATACACATATGCCTTAAACCAGATATTATCTCCGGAGAGGTATGATGATCGGTTAACCTGTAAGTAAACCCGTTCCCTTTTTTGTGCAAAGTATTTGGAATAAGGGTCAATAAGTTTCTTTTTTAACATTTCAAGGAATGGGTCATCGGCCAAGGAATTAAGACTAACGGCTAACAACGCAGTAATTAAAAAAAACTTTGTTTTCATAAATAAGGGTATATAAATAAATAGATAGATAGATAAGAGAGGTAAATGAAAGTTCATAATAATAACAAAATTTTCATTTGTAACATATTGCAAAATATCGAAAATATTCTTCATCTTGTTCAACCATGGAACCATCAATCGAAACCTTAGAAAACACTGTTTATATGAAATTTGATCATAAGCAGTACTCAAATGAAACGCTCATCGAACTGTATAAGAACCTTCTTCGTCCCAGGATGATAGAAGAAAAAATGCTCATCCTTCTGCGACAAGGGAAAGTAGGGAAGTGGTTTTCGGGTATAGGTCAGGAAGCTATTTCAGTAGGGGCAACGATGGCTATGAAAGGTGATGAGTACATTTTGCCAATGCACCGAAATTTAGGTGTTTTTACCAGCAGAAATATTCCACTAGAACGATTAGTTGCGCAATGGCAAGGGAAAATGAGTGGTTTTACGAAAGGTCGCGACAGGTCATTTCACTTCGGTACACAGGAGCATAAAATTGTTGGGATGATCTCGCATCTGGGACCACAATTGGCCTTGGCCGATGGTATTTCTTTGGCCGATAGAATCGAGAATCGGTTTAGAGCTACCCTGGTTTTTACCGGTGAAGGTGCTACCAGCGAAGGCGATTTCCATGAGGCATTAAACGTTGCTTCTGTTTGGAATCTTCCCGTGATTTTTATCATTGAAAATAATGGCTACGGACTTTCAACTCCAACTTCAGAGCAGTATAAGTGTGAAAGTTTGGTGGATAGGGCTAAAGGTTATGGAATGGAGGGTATTAAGATTGATGGAAACAATGTACTCGAAGTTTACGACACTATAAGGCGCATTGCTGATGAAATTCGCTATACGCCTCGTCCGGTTTTGATTGAGTGCATGACCTTTAGAATGCGTGGCCATGAAGAGGCATCGGGTACCAAATATGTTCCTAAAGAATTATTTGAAGAATGGCGATCTAAAGATCCGGTTCTGAATTTTGAAAATCACCTGCTTCAACAAGGGGTGATCACCTTGGATTATATTGGTGAATTGAAAATTCGCAATAAAATAGAAATTGATAATGCTATTGATATGGCATTTTCGGAGGTTGATATAGTGGCTGATACAGAAACGGAAGTAGCCGATATGTATGCACCGGTGAAAGAGGAGCCGATTGAACCTTTGTCGGAATTAAAATCTGAAAAACGTTATTTAGATGCTATTTCGGATGCCATGCGTCAGGCTATGCAACGTCACTCAAACCTGGTAATTATGGGACAAGACGTTGCAGAATACGGCGGGGCCTTTAAAATTACTCAAGGTTTTGTTGAAGAGTTTGGCAAAGCAAGAGTGCGCAATACGCCGATTTGTGAATCTGCAATTGTTGGGGCTGGATTTGGCCTTTCAATTAATGGTTACAAGGCCATTGTAGAAATGCAGTTTGCTGATTTTGTTACCTGCGGATTTAATCAGATTGTGAATAACCTGGCAAAAAGCCACTACCGCTGGGGACAAAAAGCCGATGTGGTAGTGCGTATGCCTACAGGTGCCGGCACCGGAGCAGGTCCTTTCCACTCGCAAAGTAATGAAGCCTGGTTTGTGAAAACACCTGGTTTAAAAGTGGTTTATCCTGCATTTCCGTCGGATGCAAAAGGGCTATTGGCCGCCTCAATTGAAGATCCGAATCCGGTTATTTTTTTCGAACACAAATATTTATATCGCGGGATTACCGAGGAAATCCATGACGATTATTACACCACTCCGATTGGCAAAGCCAGATTAGTGAAAGAGGGAGATGAGATCTCTATAATTACCTATGGTTTGGGAGTACACTGGGCACTTGATTACCTGAAAGAGCACCCGGAAATATCAGCTGATGTGCTTGACTTGCGTACACTTTTACCATGGGATGTTGAGGCAGTAACCGAAACCGTTAAGAAAAATGGTAAAGTATTGATTCTCCATGAAGATACGCTTTGCTGTGGCATTGGTGCCGAAATCTCCGCTTACATTGCCGAACATTTGTTCAATTATCTCGATAGTCCGGTTATGCGTTGTGCTAGCTTGGATACCGCAATTCCGATGAACAAAGCGTTGGAAGATAATTTTATGGCCAAGGCAAGGCTGGATGAATCGATTAAAAAACTGTTGAGTTATTAATTTTAAATTCACAATAAAGCGCAAGCTCTGTCTGAAAGGGCAGGGCTTTTTTTATTGTAAATTGATTTATTTTAAGCGGCCATCAAGAACCCGCTAGATAATTTTCAATGCTGATGGTGAATTTCATTTATGCGGTTTTTATTGAAATTAAGTAACTTAATAGTTAAAACTGCTTCCATATGAATAAGTACGCTACTCTACTCTCGCTATTTTTAATAATCGCAACCTATTCTAAAGGACAAAATGTACAAAAGGCAATTGAAGACCCCACCCACCCGGACACTCTTAAAACCTGGACAATCAATGGGCAAAATTCTTTGCTGTTCAACCAAAGTTCGTTTAGTAACTGGGCGGCAGGTGGTGTTAACTCATTAGCTGGTACGCTCTTGTTAGATTATAATTTTAATTACAACAAAGAACGATGGAATTGGGATAATCACGTATTGATTGGTTACGGATTAAGTAAGCAAAAGGATGTTGGTGTTCGAAAAACCGATGACCGCTATTTATTAGGATCGTTATTGGGTTATAGATTGAAGAAATATTGGTATGCATCGTTCTTTGCAAATCTTCAGAGTCAGTTTGCCAATGGTTATGAATACGATGCAGATGGAGCACGTACGTTGATTTCGGGCCCTTTTGCCCCTGCTTATTTGGCCTTTGGTCCCGGAATTAGTTATAAGAAATCAGATAACTGGAAGGTAAATTTCTCACCACTGGCCTCCCGAATAACCTTTGTAAGTGACGACTATCTTTCTTCTATAGGTGCATTTGGAGTGGATCCCGGTAAGAATACTCGCTATGAGTTCGGCGTTATTCTTCAGGCCTACCGCAAGGATGAGATCATGAAGAATATCAACCTCGAACATATGCTGCAATTGTATTCCAATTACCTTGATAACCCTCAAAACGTAGATGTTAATTATACGCTGAACCTTTTTATGAAGGTGAATAATTTTATTTCGGCAAACTTCGGTATACAGTTAATTTATGACGACGATACCACGTTTCCTTATACCAATGACGCTGGAGAAACAGCTTATCGCTCTCAACTTCAGTTTAAGGAAATATTTGGAGCCGGGTTAACCTTTAAATTTAACAGTTCGAGTAAAGAATAGGTTTCTGAAAGGGAGAATCGACAAAGGTTCTCCTTTTTTATTACGCCTTCTGCGTAAGTCTTCCTATTTTTACGTTAATGAATCCATTACATCTTACCTGTTATTGCCTTTTTTTAGTAGTTACTTTTGGGAGTTGTAAAAGAGAAAAACATCATCAGGTTGAATCTGCATTTTATTACTGGAAAACATCATTTAAGCTAAATGAGAAAGAACAGCAGGAGCTAAAGGCGCTGAATGTTAATCACCTTTATTTACGTTTTCTGGATGTTGACTGGGATGTGAATAGAAAATCTGCACGGCCTGTTTGCCCAATGATTTTTAATCAACAATTTCCAGCAACATTAAAACCTATTCCGGTTGTATTTATTACCAATAAAACCCTGCTGCAAGTCGATAGACTTGCTGTAAATGAGCTGGCGGATAATATTATGCATTTTGTACGCCGCCAATGTGAGTTACAGAAAATCAACCCTGCCGAAATTCAGATTGACTGCGATTGGACCAAACAATCAATGGTTCGATATTTTCTACTGTTGCGAAGAGTTAAAGAGCATGAATACTTAAAAGGAAAAATGCTCTCAGCCACTATCCGTATGCATCAAATTAAGTATCGAACTTCAAAAGGCGTTCCGCCAGTTGATAAAGGATTGTTAATGTGCTACAACATGGGCGATCTGCGAAAATATGGCGATCATAATTCAATTCTCGATCAGCACACCATCGAAGATTATCTGGCTAATCTTAGTAGTTATCCATTAAAGTTGGATGTGGCTTTACCCTTGTTTTCATGGTCGGTTTTATTTAGGAACCAGCTTTATGCCGGACTGCTTCGGGATCTTAAACCATCCGATTTTCAGAATGAAAAAGTATTTGAGAAGCAGGGCAAAAGGTGTTACCAAGTGCTTAATAACGTAAATTTGAATGGGTATTTACTCAAAAAAGGAGAGGTGTTGAGAGACGAAAGTTATTCGGCCCGTGATATTATTCAGGCAGCTAAGTACTGTTCAACGAACCTCTCAACAGACAGTGTTCGTGTAATTTTATTTCATCTTGATTCATCTATTTTAAACAACTATCATACAAATGAACTTGAAAAAATATACCATAGCTTTAGGTAGCATTTTCGTTTTACTCACCGGAGCTGTAATATATGGTATTGCCTGTGGAGGATGGGAAGATCCATACGATGACCGGATTACCTTTTTTAATAATCATCTGGCTGGCGATCCTGATTATAAGCCTTTTTATTATATCGCTTACCAGTCTTTATATGATTTTAGTGAGTCGCATGACGGAAACGTGCAAAATGTCGCCGAATGGAAAAAATACTTAAACGTTGAATCTATTGCCGATTCGATGGTTTTAAAGGCTATTTATAAGAATAATGAAGCTTCCTTCGATTTCATTAAAAGCCAAAAAACGACAGAATGGCCTGATAGTTTAGGTAAGAACGAGTTTGCTGTTGAACTGGCCAAGAAGAAGAATGCTGGCGCACTTGCTTATTTACACTTTGCAAAACAATGCGAACCGTACATAAGTGGACCTTATAATGAGTGGGAGCCTGTGCAGCATAATGTAAACGCGATGATCCAACTTATTACAGAAGGGAAGCAGTTAGTGTCAAAAATTAAGCAAGATAAATTCTTAAAGCTCCGCTTTGGATTTCAAATTTGCCGATTGGCACATTACAGTGGCGATTATGAAGGCTGTTTGAGTTATTTTGATGCTTATGTTGCGCCAAACAAATCGGAAAGTACAGTTTATTATTGGGCGCTAGCTTTAAAGGCCGGCGCATTACGTAAAGTGGGCAGAATTGCCGAAAGCGCTTATTTGTTTTCTCGTGTGTTTAGCGAATGTAACAACAACCGGATCATCGCCTATCAGAATGTAGGCTACCTGGCTATTTTTAATCAATACGATCATACCCAAGCGTTGCCTTTATGTAAGAATAATACCGAAAAGGCTGATTTGTTAGCTGTGGAGGCCTTAGGGAACTCAGGCCATGCACTTAAGGATTTGATGGAGGTTTATGCTTACGATGCTAAAGCTAAGTGTTTAGATGTATTGTTGATCCGTGAGATTTCAAAACTGGAAGAGTCCTATTTGTCTCCTAAAATGGCAATGGCTGATTCCAGGGATTCCTTACGATTGACTTCGGCGGGTTATATCGAATCAAAATCATTGCAGAATGAAGGCAAGTATGCTGATAGTGTATTTCGATTTTGTGAGTTGGCTGCCTCGGAAAAGAAAGTAGCAGAACCTGCACTTTGGAAGGTATCAGCCGCATACTTAAAATTTATGAAGCGTGATTTAAAGTCCGCAAGGGCTGTTTTATCGCAAGCTGAGGGAATGAAAATGTCGGCGAAGGTTAAGGATCAGTTCGAAGTATTACGATTACTGATAACCATCAATGAACAGGATAAAATGGATGCAGCCTTTGAAGCTAAAATTTATCCTTCGTTATTATGGCTTGAAAGTAAGAAGCAAGCCGAGTTAGCATACAAAGGAAATTCATGGGAAACTGATCTTCCATTTGCCAAAATCAATAAATATTTAATGCTTAGTATCCTGTCTCCTAAGTATGAAAAACAAAATGATAAGGTAAAATCGGCCTTATGTATTATGCAGAGTGAGATGGTATCTTCGAAAGAAATTAAAAATGCGGAAGGCGATCATTCTTTTAACTGGACAATTGGCGCTTCTATAAATTATTTACGTAACCAGTTGACTGCTGCGGAGATTGAAAAACTGATTCAGTTGAACTCCAAAGCCAACAAAAATGATTATGAAAAGTTGATGACCCAAACCATGAGCACGCTGAATGGCAATTTTATGAATGAATTACAAGGTACAGCATATTTGCGTGAACATCAGTTTGCAAAGGCTATAGTCGCGTTTAAAAAACTGCCGACTAATTATTTTGAGCAGGAACCTTATAAAACCTATTTGGCGGCAAATTCATTTGTTGATCTGATTATTGATACACATGCGCCAACAGCTCGTGATACGAAGAAATTTACGAAACTGACCTTCGCCCAAACAATGCTTGCCTTTGAGAAAAAAGCAAAGGAAGATTCGAAGAATGCTGCTTTTTGCTATTATCAGATGGCCAATGGATTTTATAATATGAGTTATTATGGAAACTCCTGGCTGTTGGTAAGCTATTATTGGTCAACTACTGATGGAGAATATTCTGCTGACGATTTACCCTATTTAAAAGATTATTTTGATAATTATGCAGCTGAGCAATACTATATGAAAGCTCAAAAACTTACCACCGACCAAAACCTGAAAGCCAAATGTTCATTTATGGCTGCCAAATGTTTGAGTTCGCGGGTGAAATACCCAGCGGTGGTGTATACCGAAGAAAATTGGCAGGAGAAAAACGATCAGGCTGCCACGAAATATTATGAAATGTTGATAAATAATAAATATTTCATAGACCTTAAAAAGAACTACTCAACAACTTCCTTTTATGCAAAAGCAGTGAATGAATGTAGTTATCTGAGGGATTTTGTAAGTAGAAGATAGGTTTTTGAAACTAATTAAAATAGCCCATCGTTATTGTGATGGGCTATTATTCTTATAAATTCCGCAAGACTTTCTTTTTTTAATATCTGTCGAGTTCTTTTAACAACTCGAGGCCAAGTTCCCATTCACCCAAATTAGAATCGGAGTTGATATGGCCTACAGCACCTACGTTAATAAACTCACTTCCCCAAGATTGAGCAAAGTTATTTGCCCGCTGTAATGAAACATAATTGTCATTGGTGCTGGCTACAACTATTGATTTAAATGGTAGCCGTTCCAGCGGGATTGGTTTAAAACTTTGAATTTCCGAAGGCATTCCTTTGGCCTCAGTATCAGCAGGAGCCACCAATAAAGCAGCTTTAATTTTTCTGGAAGTACTTTGCGCCCATAAAGCAGCGGTAATACAACCCAGACTATGAGCTACTAAAATTATCGGTTTGTCATTCAGCTTATTTAACTGCTGATCGAGAGCATTTATCCAGTCGGTACTTTTAGGTTTATCCCAATCCTTTTGATCTATACGTGTAAAGCCATATTTGTTGGCCCAGTGTGTTTGCCAGTGCTGTTCTCCTGAGTTATTCAACCCAGGTATAATTACTACTTCTGCTTCAAATTCTATTTTGTCCATAGATTTTATAGAGTATTTACTGATTGCGAAGATAAGAAAAATAATTAAGGTAGAAGGTTGAACAAAAATATTATTCCCTTGTGCTTAATTAGGAGTTTTTGGCCATAAATATTCAGCCTCCAGTCTGTGGTCACCAGTTCCCAGCTTCCAGGTTATGTATTGTTTACTGCAGACCGGAGACTGCCGACTGATCTATGCTCTTGAATCGAAATTGTGGAATATGCTAATGTAGCTATCGTAACGAGTAGGGGCAATGTGCCCTTCCTCAACGCCTTTAATAACGGCGCAGCCGGGCTCGTGAACGTGTGTGCAATTATTGAATTTACATTGAGGGCTAAATTCGCGGAGTTCGGGAAAATAACCTGAAAGCTCTTCGGGTTCGATGTCAACAACGCCTAACTCACGGATCCCGGGAGTGTCGATAACAAATCCACCAAAAGGAAGTTCAAACATTTCGGCAAAAGTGGTGGTATGCATTCCTTTTTGGTGAACCTCAGAAATAGCCATTGTTTTTAATTGCTTCTCCGGAAATATAGCATTTATTAATGATGACTTTCCTACACCCGAATGCCCCGAAAATAACGTGGTTTTATCTTTTAACAATCCTTTTATTACCTCAATTCCGTAACCAGTTGTGGCAGAAACATCATAACAAGAATAACCAATCTGTCCGTATAGATCTTTTATTTCCTGAAGGTATACCTTTGCTTCATCGTCATAAATATCATACTTGTTAAAAACCAGAATAGTAGGGATGTGATAAGCTTCGGAGGTTACTAAAAAACGATCAATAAAGCCCAAGGAGGTTCGAGGGGCACCTAGTGTTACCACTAAAACGGCTTGGTCCATATTGGCGGCAATTACCTGGGTTTGTTTGGAAAGGTTTACAGATTTACGGATAATGTAATTTTCTCTATCGTGTAAGTGGGCTATCAGCGCGGTAGGCTCACCGGGTTCCATTTCAAAATCCACCACATCACCAACGGCAATAGGGTTAGTGCTTTTAATTCCTTTAATCCTGAATTTACCCTTAATACGACAATCGTAATAGTTGCCATCATCGCCTAATACTATGTACCAGCTTCCGGTTGATTTAATTACTTTTCCTTTCAAGCCTGCAAAATTAGTTGATTTCGAGTAAATATCCTTTTTTTAATGTTTTTGAACGAGTTAGCGGATTCAGAAACTCGATGTTTAATAGAGAGCCGGCATAGTGTGGTATTTCTAACTGACGTTTAATTGGCAGTTTAAGCGCTATAAGGTCATTAATATTTTCATTAGAAATAAAAAGGTAAAACTTGTTGTTCTTGTGGATTTTATCCTGAATCTGTTCTGGGTTCAATTTAGGAACTTCGTCATTTGATTGGTTATTAAAAGCACTAACTGTTGGCGTGTAAGTATAGATTTGATCAGCAGGAATGGCCTGTTCTTTTGCCAGTAAAGCCATTTTGTAATCTGCTTGGTATGTTAATAATTGCGGATAGAAGCTGGTACTAGCCAAAAAGATGGCAGCTAAAATTGCAAATGCAGACGGAGCAATAATCCGATATAAATAGCCTTGCCTGTTTCCTCGTAAAACAATAAAGAATAAAACCGATAGGGATATAACTGAAACAATCTCGATTGCAAAATTTTGAATAGGGAAAAACCAAACATTTACCAGCAAGCAAATTAATATGAGTAGTCCGATAACTAATAATTGAATTTTTTCAAGTTTTGCCAGCATTTTCCAGTTTTGTAATTGAACCTGCTTATAAAGGAAAGAGGCCAATAAAATGGCTGTAAATGGACTTAAGACGATTAAATACTGAGGAGATTTAAACTGCGTTGCCAACAAATAAAGAAATCCAATAAAAATACCGCCAAGTGCTAATAAGTCGATGTTTGAATTTGGTTTAAACTTAGCGTTCCAAAAGGCTTTACAGTTCGAAGTCAACGCAATGAAAACAAGTATGCTCCAGGGGAAAAGGGTCCAGAGTAAAGTATAAAAGAATGAAAAGTTAAAACTTGCTGATAGTTCTTGACTACTTGAGTTTTCAAGAAATAGAATATTTTTAATAGCTGCAGGTAGAGGGCAGAAATATACAACGGTTAATGCTCCAAGAAATAAAAGGAGGCCTGATAGCCATTTCCAGTTAGATAATATTTTCCATTTATCCGAATAAAGAAGATTGCACCCGATTGCGCTCCCTATAATGACTGCAGTAATCGGTCCTTGTATGATAACTCCCAGGGTAATGGCAAGGAACAAAATAATCAGGTTAACTAGTTTTTTGCTTTTGATAAATTCAACCAATTGCCAAGTACCCAAAATTATGCTACCGGTTAAAATGGTGTCGGCCTTAATTGAACCAATAGAAAAAATTATAGCCTGCGAGGTTACAAAGATTAAAGCTGCCAATTGGCCGGTCTCTTTATTGTAAAGCGCTTGTGCCAGTCTAAAGGTCGAATAAGCGGCCAGTGCACTAAATGTGAAACAGATGACTTGGTTTAGGTCTATTGTGTTGTGTTTTACAAGAGATCCGAGCAAGTAAACGATACAACATATTGTAAAAAGAAAGAGATAGGTGCTTTTGGTAATGGGTTGATTCATTCGGAAAACAGTGTACTTCTGAAAATAATGCTAAATGCCTATTGGTTATAAAAATTGAGGGTATCTTTAAAAAGTCAAAATTAAGATTGATTCATGAATAAGAATAGTCAATTGCCAAAATTAGCATTAATAATTCCTTGTTATAATGAAGAAGAAATGTTGAAGATAACTATTGATCATCTGTTCAGGCTTTTAACTGATTACGTTGAACGTGGTTTGGTAGCTTCAGATAGTTTTGCTTTATTCATTGACGATGGCAGTAAAGATCGTACCTGGTCCATTCTTCAATCATCCTCTAATCATTTTATTAGGGCCATCAAGTTAAGTTATCATGTTGGTCATCAGCATACGCTTGTTGCGGGGTTAACTTATGTAACCAATAACGTTGATTGCTGCATTTCTTTAGACAGTGATTTGCAGGACGATATATCGGTAATAGAAGAAATGATTTCGAATTATCAATCAGGGTCGAAAATAGTTTATGGAGTTAGAGGGAGTAGAGAAACGGATAAAACAGTAAAGCGTAGTGCGGCACATTTATTTTATAAGCTAATGAAACGCATGGGTGTTGATCTGGTTTATAATCACGCTGATTTTAGGTTGCTATCCAATAGTGTATTAGTTGAATTACAAAAATATAAGGAAGTAAACCTCTTTCTTAGAGGGTTGTTTCCAATGATGGGTTTTCCATCTTCAAAAGTATATTACAAACGAAAAGAACGGATTGCGGGAGAAACTAAGTATCAGTTTAAACAAATGCTTAGTCTGGCAGTTAACGGAGTTACTTCTTTCTCCAATTTTCCGCTAAAGATGATCACCTATATTGGTTTTACCGTGTTTGTTGGTACAATCATTATCAGTTTATGGGTGCTGTTTGAATGGGCATTTGGTTATACGGTGCCCGGTTGGGCCTCAATTACCTTACCTATGTATTTTTTAGGAGGAGTGCAATTGTTGGCGTTGGGCGTTATTGGTGAGTACCTGGGAAAAATTTATCTCGAAACAAAAGCCCGTCCGCGATTTCATATAGAAGCGGAAGCTTAACACATATTAATATTTCAGAAAATTTACATTTAAAGAGGGTTGTAAGCGTTTATTTAATTTGAAATCAGAGATTTAAACTATAAATTCAGATAACTGATCAATCAATAAACTGTGATATGCAACTTCTTAAGTATTTCGCGATTTTTTTAATTGCATTAGTGGCTATATTTATTATTCTAGGTATTTGGGCTCCCAAGGACTACCTGTTGGAAAGATCGATTGTCATTAATGCTCCCCAGGAAGTTGTATTTGATCATATGGTGCATTTTCAGAAATGGTCGGCATGGTCGCCATGGAAAAAGTATGATCCGGAGATGAAAGAAAGTTATAGCGGTGAAGATGGATCAGTTGGCTCATCTTACAGCTGGAAAGGAAATGATAACGTAGGAGAAGGGATAATCACCAATAAGAAAATCACTGATTCGAGAATGGATTACGAAATGCTTTTTATGAAGCCATTTGAGAGCCAAAGTGAAGGATGGCTGAGCGCAGAAAGAACAGGAACCACCACAACAGCAATCTGGGGATTTAAAACCCATTACGATTTTCCGTTTAATGTAATGATGATGTTTATGGATATGGATAAAACCTTGGGCAAAAATTTCGATGATGGATTGACCATGCTAAAACGAATAGTGGAAGAGGAAGTAGATACAAAAGAAACAGTCCTTAAACCTTAAACTTCAAAATAAAAAAGCCGGTTTGCTTTCGCTCGCCGGCCTATCCAAAATTGGATGATATAGGTTGTATATGAAGAAAGAGACTAATTAGTAACTTTCTCAATCTTCTTCAATATTACCAATAATATTTTTAATTAAACAATTTTTTTTTAAAAAAAAATTAATAAAAAATCGATTTAGTTAAAAAAATGAGAATTTAATGTTTGACCAAATGAAAAAGCGGGTCAATTATTCATGCTAATTATTAGGTGTTGAATTTCAGTAGGATAGTAAAAAAGCTGTATAAAAACGCAATCTTCCTTTCAGAATTTTCCCGCAGCCTTTTTTACACTTTTTTAACCATTTTATTTTACAAATTGAAATCGCTTCTTTTCTGCATTAAGGCAATATTGTTTCATTGAGTGACAAACTGAAAAATATAGGTTGTTTTTTGTAAAGTGAAAATTTATTATCTTGATTATAAATGTTTTAAAAATTTACCGCAAAAACATGCAATGTTCTAAATAAATCTCTAAACATAACCAGCATTTGAAGTATGAAGAAAATCTACTTTTTGCGATGGCTAAAGTTCTCAGTGACTTTGCTATCAATTTGTTTGTTATTAACCCCAAGAAAGGGAATAGCGCAGACTAATAAATATGTTATCAATGGAGTTGTAACAGATTTAACTACGCATGAACCGCTATCAGGGGCGCTCGTTTCTATTAAAAACACAAACTTTGCAACCGCAACCGGTGGCGATGGTCGTTTTAGCATTACCGGAAATTTGAGTAATGGCTCTTACATTGTTGAATTTTCATTAATTGGTTATCAATCAAAGCAGCAACCCATTACCCTTGGCAATGAGCTAACAGTAAGTGTGAATATGGCACTAGCATCCGATGTAACTGGTTTGGATGAAGTTATTGTTACAGGAGCATCTGCAGGTACCACCCGAAAGCAGATGGGTAGTTATGTAAGTACGGTTAAGGCTGATCAGCTTACTAAAGGGGCCACAAGTAATGTGCTAGCTTCATTGCAGGGTAAAACAGCCGGAGCCCAGGTAGTTCAAAATTCCGGCGATCCGGGGGGAGGTATTTCTGTCAGATTGCGGGGGGTAAGTTCCGTTTACTCAGGTTCAGAGCCTTTGTACATTGTTGATGGGGTGATTGTAAATAACTCAACAACCCGCGTCACCAACACATCTAGCAATTATGACGGCGGAAACTTTGTGGGAAATATTGGTCAAAACAGGATGGCTGATATTAATCCGGCCGATATTGAACGAATAGAAGTGTTAAATGGTGCCGCTGCAGCAGCAATCTATGGATCAAGAGCCAATGCAGGGGTTATACAGATCTTTACAAAAAGAGGTAGCCAAGGCACTCCAATTGTTAGTTTTTCTACCGCACTCACGGTAGGTGAAGTAAGAAAAAAATTAGATGTAAACAGGGCTCCAACAAAATTTGGAGGATCACCGGATTTTCAGACTCAAGATATTCTAACTCCAACTTTAACAAATACCACTCCCGTTACCCGGTATGATTATCAGGATGATATTTTTCAGACAGCTGTCGGATCTGATAATAATATTTCTGTTAGTGGGGGCAATGAAGGAACAAAATATTTTGCATCAGCCTCTTATTTTACCAATGAAGGAATTATAAAGAATACAAATTTTACGAGGTATGGACTGCGGTTTAATTTGGATCAGAAAATAGCAAAATGGGTGAGTTTTACTGGTGGTTTAAACTATATAAATAGTGCAAGTAAGGAGAAACCGGATGGAAACTCTTTTTTTTCTCCAATGAACTCGGTGACCATCATAGGTAACTTCCATGATATTTATACAAGAAGTGACCTTGGAACACTGAAGGCTGTGGGAGAAAGGGGTCGGGTAAATCCACTTTCCATCATTGAGGATGTTAAACAGCATCAGGAAACTAACCGGATTATCGGAAGTGCAGGGTTAAAAATATTCCCGGTAAAAAATCTCACAATTGACTATACCTTAGGTATTGATAATTTCACTCAAAACGGACAAACATTTATTCCCCCATTTCCATATAACGTAAGTCCGGCTTTTTATGGAGGAGGTCCGACACTAGACCCAACACAAAACGGTTATTCAAGCAAGGCAGGTAACACAGTATTCCAGATTAATAACGAGGTGAATGCAACTTATGAATGGCCAATATCCAATAGCTTGAGTTCAACCACACAAGTGGGTTATTCAAGTCAATATGAAAAGTCATCTTACTCATTGCTCCAGGGAAGAGGTGTCGTTGTAGAAACTGTAAATGGAGCCAGTACCGTTTTGCCTGGAAACGATTTCAGGAGCGAGATATCAATTTCCGGCCTGTACTTACAGGAAAATTTGAAGTTTAATGACCAACTTTTTATAACTGGTGCGATTAGGTACGATGCTTCATCTGTATTTGGTTCCGATAATCGAGATCAACTTTATTTAAAGGGAAGTGCAAGTTATGTTCTTTCTTCCGCTAAGTTTTGGAATGGGTTAGGATTATCAAATTGGTGGGATCTGTTTAAACTTCGATTAGCCTACGGAGAATCAGGAAACTTAACAGGCATTGGTGCTTTTGAACGATTCAATGGTTATTTAACAACACCATTTTTGGGTAAATCAGCCTTTTATTCGAGTGCACAATTGTCTAATCAGAACATTGCTCCCGAACGCCAAACTGAGCTGGAAATTGGTACTGATCTCTCATTCTTGAATAACAGGTTGGGAGTACAGTTTAATTGGTATAATAAGAAGGTTAAAGACCTGCTTTTTCCAGTGGTAACCGCTCCAACAACAGGTTTTTCAAGCTTACTTGATAATATTGGCGCAATGGAGAATAAAGGAATCGAGCTGGTTTTAAATGCAACACCAGTACGGAGTAACAATTTCAACTGGAACCTGTCATTTATTTTTAACAGAAATAGGAATAAGGCTGTTGGAACCGGTTCATTGCGATTGTTAAGTACGAACGCAGGCGCTCCTATTGCAGTTATTGAAGGACAACCTATTGGTGTATTTTATGGAACTTTTTTCGCAACCGATGGAAATGGGAATTATGTAACCAATCCTGCTGGAATTCCACAATTTGAAAGGGGAACTCAAGATGGAGTCTTGGAGTATACCACTCAACGTGATGAAAATGGATTGCCTACCGGGGCACAGTTAAGGAAAGTAATAGGTGATCCTAATCCTGACTATACATCAACCTTGGTTAATGATTTTGCTTATAAAAAGCTTTCATTGAGGGTTCAGTTAGATGCTGTTCATGGTGTAGATGTATTTAATGCCGATTTCAGGACCCGGCAAGGTGTTGGAAATGGTAAAGTGGCAGAACAAGAACATAAGGGTTTATTGCCAAGAGGATATATATCTGGTATTTATACCATTGAGCAATGGCGTATTGATGATGGTTCTTTTGTTAAACTCCGTGAAATTTCATTAGGATATAATATTGGAAAGCTTAAATTTTTTAAAGATTTAACAGTGAGCTTGAGCGGCCGTAACCTTATTTCATGGGATGATTATAAAGGATATGATCCGGAGGTGAATGCTGGTGGTCAGAGTACGGCAATTCGTGCCGTTGACTTTGGTGCCGTACCAATTCCCAGAACCTTTAGTTTTGGGCTTCAAGCTAAATTCTAACCTTTAACAAGACAGTCATGAAAAGATTTAAAACGAAATACACGTTCCGGGTATCATTCATAGCCTTGTTCTTTATGATTATTGGCTGTGGGAAAGACTTTACGGATCCTACAAGGGTTCCGGAGGATGCAGTTTTTGGAACACTACAGGGGCTTACAGGGGCCGTAGTGGGATTACAGCGTGATTACACGGCACAAAGAACAAGTTCACTCTATAATTCGGTTACCAGTAATGGGTTTACCACTAAGGAGCTTTTTTTAGTAAATCCGGGTAATTTACCCGAGGCTCAACTAAATACAGGAGGGATAGCAGTGGATGGCACGAATACCATTTTATCGGGTATGTGGTCCAATAGTAATAAGATTATTTATGATGCCAATAAAGTAATTGAAGGCGCCCAATTGCAATCGGATAAAAACTATGCTAGTGGATTAATTGCCTATGCCACCATTTTTAAAGCTTTGGCGTTAGGAAATATGTCTCAAAGCTGGGAGCAGGTTCCTAATGGGATAGGTGTTAATGTTGGATTTATGGCAAGGAAAGATGGTTTTTCTGCTGCCATTACAGCAATTGATCAGGCACTGGCAGCTATAAATGCAAACCCCATAAGTACAACATTTATGGCTAATATTCCACCGGGCATTGATATTGTAAACACGCTGAATGCTTTAAAGGCAAGATATGCAATGGCTAGTGGAAACAATGACCTTGCGTTAGCTGCTGCTAATGCTGTTGATCTTACTAAAAAATCGACTTTCAACTTTGATGCAACCACTCAGAATCCGATTTTTGAAACAGCCACATCCTCAAATAACGTTTATCAGCCGGTTGATTCAACTTTAGGTTTAAAAGTTCCGTTGCAGCCCGATCTTACTGATAAGCGGGTGCCTTTTTACACAAGTATAAATCCGACGATAGCCCCTCGATTTAGAATTAAGGGATTTGGCGAAACATTAAATACTCCATTCCCTGTTTATTTACCTGGGGAAATTACCTTGATAAAAGCGGAGGCATATGCCCGTAAAAATGATTTGACGAACGGTTTGATAGAGTTGAATAAAATATTAACCAAAACTGCAGCAACTGATCCTTTCGGTTTAGGTGCAAATTTGCCGGCTTTAGCAAGTGTTGCCACTCAGCAAGAGTTGCTTGACCAGATCTATAAAAACCGATGTATTGAGCTCTATATGTCGGGACTTAAACTGGAAGATATGCGAAGATTTAACCGGCCGAATTCAGAGCGGGGGAGGAACTTTTATCCATATCCTTTGGTTGAGAGGGATAATAACACAAACACACCTGATGATCCAGGATTTTAGAAACAAAACAAAAGAAGGCTACCAATCGGAAGCCTTCTTTTGTTTTAATAGAATCTTTAAGCTTTAGAAAGTTGCCTTCGCAATTCTTTTGATAGTGTCAGATTTACCCATGGTATAATAGTGTAAACAGGGTGCACCTAGCTCAACTAAGCCTCTGGATTGTTGAATGCACCATTCAATGCCCACTTCTTTCACCTCTTTGTCTGTTTTACAATCAGCAACGGCATCGGCTAATTCTTCAGGAATATCGATATTAAACACTTTTGGCAATAAGGTTAATTGCTTTTTAGTGGTTAATGGTTTTAATCCCGGAATTATTGGAACATTGATGCCATTATCGCGGCAAAGTTTTACGAATGAAGCATATTTTTCATTGTCGTAAAACATTTGAGTCACAATGTATTCAGCGCCCATGTCCACCTTCATTTTCAGGTAACGGATGTCAGTTTTTAAATTAGGGGCTTCAAAGTGTTTCTCCGGATAGCCGGCGATACCAATACAAAAATCGGTTCCGTTACTGCCGCTGTATTCTTCATGTAAATATTTTCCTTGGTTGAGGTTTACAACCTGTTGCAGCAAATCTGACGCATAAGAGTGACCACCTGGTTCGGGGATAAAACCGCCATCTTCCTTACGGGCATCACCTCGAAGCACTAACACATTGTCGATTCCTAAAAACTTAAGTTCGATAAGTGCATTTTCGGTGTCTTCTTTGGTAAAACCTCCGCAAATTAAATGCGGAACGGCGTCAACCTTGTACTTAAATTGGATAGCCGCACAAATACTTACAGTTCCCGGACGTTTGCGCGTTGAAACCTTCTCCAAAAAGCCGTTAGGCTGTTTCTTATAGATGAAATCTTCCCGATGATAAGTTACATCAATAAAGGGAGGTTCAAATTCCATTAAAGGCTCAATAGCTTCAAAAATCTGGTCGATGCTATGACCTTTCATTGGCGGTAGTAATTCGAACGAAAAGAGCGGTTTTTTAGCGTTATTTATATGTTCGGTTATCTTCATTTTCTTTAATTACGAATTTCAAGTTTTGGCGTTAATTGATAATTGTTGAATAACTGGGATCTCGTAACACGCAATTCGAAATCCGCAATTAATTTTAATACGCCAAATTCGGAGCCATCCATCTTTCTATTTCATCAACAGTGGAGTTCTTGCGCTTCGCGTAATCTTCTACCTGATCTTTTTGGATCTTTCCTAATCCAAAATATTTCGAATCAGGGTGAGAGAAATAGAATCCACTTACTGCTGCTGTTGGGTACATAGCTAAGCTCTCAGTTAAGATAATGCCTGTATTAGCTTCAGCATTTAAAATGTTAAACAGCGTGGTCTTTTCGGTGTGATCAGGGCAAGCCGGATAACCAGGTGCAGGGCGGATTCCTTTGTAGCGCTCTTCAATCAATTCTTCATTGCTGAATTGCTCCTCTGCCACATATCCCCAGTATTCTTTACGAACGAGCTCATGCATTCGCTCTGCAAAAGCTTCTGCTAAACGATCAGCAAGGGCCTTGGCCATAATGCTGTTGTAATCGTCATGCTGTGATTCAAATTCTTCCACCAATTTGTCTAAGCCAATGCCAGTGGTAACGGCAAATCCTCCCCAATAATCCTTAATAGCTGTTTCTTTAGGAGCTATAAAATCGGCTAAGGCAAAGTATGGTATGTTTTGTGCTTTTTCCAATTGCTGACGTAGCGTATGAATAGTCGTTAACTTTTCCGTTCTCGAATCATCAGTATAAAGCTCGATGTCATCATCGCCAATTGAATTAGCTGGCCAAAAGCCAATAACAGCACGAGCTGTTAACAATTTCTCGTCTACAATTCTTTTTAATAGTGTTTGAGCATCAGCATATAATTTCTTAGCCTCTGTCCCTACAACTTCGTCATTGAAGATCTTTGGATAGCTGCCATAAAGTTCCCAGGTATGGAAGAATGGAGTCCAGTCGATATAGTTTACCAGGTCAGCTAAATCATAATTGTCAAAAACTTTTGTTCCGGTAAAACTTGGTTTAACAGGCTGATATCCGTCCCAGTTTAGCTTAAACTTACGCTCCCGAGCTTCTTCAATAGAAACAAATGATTTTTGTGATTTTTTATTCAGGTGGAAGTCTCTCAACTGATCATACTCTTTGGTAATGCCAGTCATAAAGTTTCCCTTTTGTTCGTCATTCAGTAAGTTTCCGGCAACAGGCACTGATCGGGAAGCATCCAACACATGAACCACCGGACCGTTATAATTAGGTGAAATTTTAACCGCCGTATGCACGCGGGAAGTGGTTGCGCCGCCAATTAATAACGGAATGTTAAAACCTTCGCGCTCCATTTCTTTGGCAACGTGAACCATTTCGTCAAGCGAAGGAGTGATCAGTCCGCTTAGTCCAATAATATCAACGTTTTCTTTACGGGCAGTTTCTAAAATCTGTTGGCACGAAACCATTACCCCTAAATCGATAATCTGATAGTTGTTACAAGCCAGTACAACACCAACAATGTTTTTTCCGATATCGTGTACATCGCCTTTAACAGTGGCAAGAAGAATTTTTCCAGCCCCAGAACGATGAGATTCTTCTAATGCCTCAATATTCCCACTCTGTTGCAAAGCAATTTTTTCAGCTTCAATAAATGGCAATAGATAAGCAACAGCTTTTTTCATAACCCGTGCTGATTTTACCACCTGCGGCAAAAACATCTTACCAGATCCAAATAAGTCACCGACAACGTTCATTCCATCCATTAACGGACCTTCAATTACTTGCAACGGACGATCGTATTTTTGACGGGCCTCTTCAACGTCTTCATCCAGGTACTCAATTATACCTTTAACCAGCGAATGGCTTAGGCGTTTTTCAACCGGGTCTTTTCGCCACTCTTCGTCTTTAACCAGTGTCTTGCCTTTTGCTTTTACAGTTTCGGCAAAGTTTACCAACCGTTCAGTAGCGTCATCACGGCGGTTTAATAAAACATCTTCAACCAGCTCAAGCAAGTCCTTCGGAATTTCTTCGTAAACTTCCAGCATTCCGGCATTCACAATTCCCATGTCTAAACCAGCTTTGATGGCATGGTATAAAAATGCTGAATGCATTGCCTCTCGAACCGTATTATTTCCACGGAAAGAAAAAGAAATATTACTTACCCCTCCACTAACTTTTGCAAGTGGCAAATTTTGTTTGATCCAACGAGCAGTTTCAATAAAATCAACTGCATAGTTATTATGTTCATCTAAACCAGTTGCAACAGTTAAAATATTAGGGTCGAAAATGATATCCTGGGCAGAGAAACCAATTTCATTTACTAAAATTTTGTAAGAACGCTCACAAATTTCAATACGACGAGCGTAGGTATCGGCCTGACCTTTTTCATCAAAAGCCATTACCACAGTTGCCGCTCCGTAACGTTTTATTTTGCGTGCATGTTCTTTGAACTTTTCTTCGCCTTCTTTAAGAGAGATAGAGTTTACAATTCCTTTTCCTTGTAAACACTTCAATCCTGCTTCAATAACCGACCACTTCGATGAATCGATCATGATAGGAAGTTTTGCAATATCAGGCTCTGAGGCAATGAGATTCAAGAATTTAATCATCGCGGCTTCCGAGTCCAACATACCTTCGTCCATGTTCACGTCGATAACCTGCGCTCCACCTTCAACCTGTTGACGTGCAACAGTAAGGGCTGCTTCGTAGTCTCCGGCTAAAATCAATTTCGAAAACTTTGGAGACCCAGTAATGTTGGTTCGCTCTCCTACGTTTACAAAATTGGTTTCGGGAGTAATCACAATCGGCTCTAAGCCACTCAGTCGTAAATAGGGTTGAGGCTCAGCTTTTTTTCGAGGTGTATATTTAGCCACCTCGTTTGCAATTGCTTTTATGTGATCAGGTGTTGTACCACAACATCCTCCAACAATATTGATAAATCCACTCTTTAAGAAATCACGAATTTGATCAAGCATTTGCTCCGGTGTCTCATCGTATTCTCCAAACTGATTTGGGAGTCCGGCATTAGGGTAAGCGCCAACAAAGAATGGGGCTTTTTCAGCCACCTCTTCCAAATACGGACGCATATCTTTTGCTCCTAAAGCACAATTGAATCCAATCGATAAGAGATCATGATTAGCGAGAGAAATCAGGAACGCTTCTGAAGTTTGTCCCGATAACGTACGACCACTTGCATCTGTAATAGTTCCCGAAACCATGATCGGTAATTTGATCTGATGGTCCTCGAAATATTGATCAATAGCAAATAATGCGGCTTTGGCATTTAACGTATCGAAAATGGTTTCAACCAATAAAATATCGGCGCCTCCATCAACTAAGCCACGAACTTGTTCAGTATAAGCGTCTACCAGTTGATCAAAAGTAATGGCACGAAAGCCCGGGTCATTTACATCTGGAGATAAAGACGCGGTTCGGTTAGTAGGGCCAATAGCACCGGCTACAAAGCGAGGCTTATCAGGGCTTTTACTGTTAAATTCAGCAGTAACTTCTTTGGCAATTTTGGCCGATTCAAAGTTCAACTCATAAACCAAATCCTCCATGCGATAATCAGCCATAGCAATACTGGTTCCGCTAAATGTATTGGTTTCAACAATATCAGCACCGGCTTCCAGGTATTCACGATGAATAGCCTTGATCACGTCGGGACGCGTAATACTCAATAAGTCATTATTACCTTTCAGATCATGTGAATGATCCTTGAAACGCTCTCCTCGAAAATCACTTTCCTGCAACTTATATCGCTGAATCATGGTTCCCATAGCGCCATCGAGCACTAAAATGCGGTGTTTAAGAAGTTCTCTAATATCTGCCATTCAATTTTACTCTGCTAACCCTGTTTGGCTTGGCCATAAGGAGTTAAAAATTATGTAGTTGCTATAAACATTGTTTTGATGTTTAAGCAAGTCTGTTTCAAACTTTATTGTTGCTTATTAGATTCATCAAGTGGAGAAACCACTTTGCTCATCTTCTCCCATCTATCTGGGATAGAATTTGGCACCTTGTAAGCACAGGTTGCCAAGACTTCACCGGGTCTAGTCCCTCCGTCTTTCTTTATAAGCGTTACAAAAGTCACTATTTGACAGATAAATAGCAAAAAAAATATACAATCAATAAGGAGCTTCTTTTTTTTAAAATTTTTTTAAAAGCTCAAATTCGTTACTGCATTGGTTATCAGTTGGTTGTAAATACGAGGAAAGTGTATTTTTTACACAATGACATCTGTCATGTTTTTGCCTCTCTTTTGTCCCTTCTTTTGAATTATAAATCAAAGCAATTTAAACTTAAAAGAAAGGCTAAGAATGAAAAGAACAGTGAGAGTGCTATTGATAATGTGTTTATCTGTAGTACCATTTATAAGTTTTTCTCAGCAAAAATTATCTCCTAAGGAAAGTTCAATTCTAATAAAAGGAACTTCAACCATACACGATTGGAGATGTAAAGTGGAGCAGCTAACCGGTGATATTCAGGTTGAAAAAGCTGGAGCTACTGTAAAAGCCATCAAAGTAATGGATGTGCAGATGGTTGTAAAATCGATTAAAAGTTTAAAAGAGGATGGAAGCTATTATGAAGCTTCAATGGACAAAAATGTTTACAAGGCATTAAATGCAGACAAAAATCCTCAAATAACTTTCAGTTTGAAGAAAGTAAACAGTATTGGTGCGAATGGAGAAGTAAATGCGCTCGCTACCGTAAAAATAGCAGGTGTTGCGAAAGATCTAATAGTTACTGGTGTTGCGAAGCAACTTCCTAATGGCTCGGTGAAAATTACAGGAAAAAAGGCTATGAAAATGACTGATTTTAATGTGGATCCACCTAAGGCAATGCTGGGAGCTATTAGAACCGGTGATGATATAACCATTGAATTCGACCTATTATTTAAATAAATCAATTAAAAAACAATCAATCAGATATTCAAACAAACAAAAGAACAATCAAGCAAACACACAAGCAATTAATCAAACACACAAACAAACAATGAATTAACTTCTAAAAACGAATAGCATGAAAAAGATTTTATTATTTATAGGTGCTGCTCTTATGGCTCATGGAACTGCAATGGCACAGTTTAGCAATCAGATTCAACATTTTAATCCATATGACCAGCGCGGTATTAATAAGTATGAAAGCGGTAAGAATGATACCATTCCTTTTGAAGGTTTAAAGTTAAGATTGGGAGCTGCTTTTACTCAACAGTTTCAGTCACTGGATCATAAAAGCACGGCTCTGAATAATCAAAAATCAAATAAGCTATATCCACTTTCTCCAGGGTTTATGCAGGCCCAAGCCAATTTGTTTATTGATGCTCAGTTAGCAGACGGCATTCGCTTAAACGTAAGCTCATATATGTCGGCTCGTCACCACAATGAGTTTTGGGTAAAAGGAGGTTATTTACAGATTGATAAACTTCCGTTTAATATTAGCTTCTTAAACGAAGTTATGAAGTACACTACTATTAAAGCTGGTCAGTACGAAGTTAACTATGGCGATATGCACTTCCGCAGATCGGATGGTGGACATACTCTGCAAAATCCTTTCATGGAAGGCCTTATTATGGATGCTTTCGCAACTGAAATTGGGGGTGATATTTTCGTTCAGAAAGATGGCTACTTCGGAATGGTGGGCATTACCGGTGGTATGTTAAGAGGAAACGTAGATTCTGTTAAAACTACTATTGCTAACCCAAAAGCGCAGAAACAACCTTCGATTATTTTAAAGGGTGGTGTTGATAAACAATTAACCACTGACTTAAGGGCTCGTTTCTCGGGTAGCTATTACCATAATGGTAATACTGGTAACGGACTTAATACCTTGTACTGGGGCGATAGAACAGGTTCTAATTACCAAAACGTGATGGAAAAATGGGGTACTTATTCTGAGGTGAATGGTGTAGGTTCTACCACTCCTAATGCTTCAACCGCCATTGCTTGGTCAGGTCGTTTCAATCCTGGTTTTAGTCAGCAAGTTGATGCTTTGATGTTAAATGCGTTTGTAAAATATAAAGGTTTTGAGCTCTATGGAACTTATGAAAAAGCTAAAGGTAGAGCTGCAACTGAAGCAGTTAAAAGATCGATTGATCAATATGCTGCAGATATAGTTTATCGTTTCGGTCGCACAGAAAACCTTTTTGTTGGAGCTCGTTACAATGCTGTTGATGGTCAGTTGGCATTTGGCGCTGTTAACCAGGATATTAAAGTTAATCGTACCGCAGCAAGTGCTGGTTGGTTCATTACCAAAAACATTCTTTTAAAAGGTGAATATGTAAAACAACAATACAAAGATTTTCCAACAGCTGATTACAGAAGCGGAGGTCAATTTAATGGTTTCGTAATGGAAGCAGCTATTTCATTCTAAACAAATACAAATTACTTTTTTGAGCAGCAGGCCAATTGGCCTGCTGCTATTTAAATGTTCAATTATCTATTCAGTCAATTATTCATGTTTAAAATATGAGACTAAGATTAATAGGAACAATAGCTGCTCTCATCTTGTTGTTAATCGATGTAGCTCAGGCACAAGAGCGGTTAACAATTAAAATCCTTCCGGAAAGCACTATAAAAATTACCGGACGTAGTTCGCTCGGCGGGTATACTTTTAAATATAAAGGAGATCTTGCCCGGGTTTTTCAGATTCCGGCAAATGCTAACAATAAACAGGTTCTAGCCGCCATTCGCGCTTATCAATTGGAAGTGGAAAAGTTTAGTTCTGGCAACTTTTTCATGAACAAGGATTTTAGGAAGGTTATGAAAGTGGAAAGCTTTCCTTATGGCAAAATTGAATTGATTTCATTTCAGTCTGATCAAAACGGAAATGGCTATAGTAAGATAGGTGTAACTATTGCCGGAGTACGAAAAGAATTCCTTATTCCCTATCATTCTTCTAAAGAGCCTTATCGGTTCATTATTTCCGGATCACAACCAATACGTTTTAATGATTTCGGACTAAACCCTAAAGACGCCAGTCAAATTGTTGAAATTAAAGATTCTTGCACAGTTGAATTAAACCTTGTTGTACAGGTAGATTAATTTAATCTTAAAATATTCAGCAAATTGGGTAAATAATTTGTTAAAAAAATCTAGTTAACTTATTTGTTTTCAGTATTTTGTGTAAATAATTTGTTAAAAAAATGTTACTTAACATTTACTTAACATTGGTTTAATGTTCAAGTAATCTTTTTCCTTCTCTTTTGTATCCGAAAACATATCCATACAAGGAAATAAAAATGAGAAAGATATTTCTTTTACTTACAGCCGCAGCATTTTTAACTTCATGCGGAGGCGGTCAAAAGGCGAATAAAAATGCCGAACAACCAACTGGTGTTGTTAAGATTGACGGATCGAGCACCGTTTATCCTATTTCTGAAGCAGTTGCGGAAGAATTCAGAGAGCACCAGCCTGATGTAAACGTAACGGTTGGCGAATCAGGTACAGGAGGAGGCTTTAAAAAGTTCTCAAGAAACGAGATCGATATCAGTGATGCGTCACGTCCAATAACAGCTGAAGAAATTGATGCTTGCACTCAAGCAGGTGTCAGCTTTATTGAGCTGCCAATAGCTTTTGATGGTTTAGCGGTTGTTGTAAGTAAGCAAAATACATTTATTGATCATTTAACAGTTGCCGAACTAAAGAAATTATGGGAGCCAGCAGCTCAGGGAACGATCAAAACATGGGATCAAATTCGTCCATCTTTTCCTAAAGAACCGGTAAAACTTTATGGTGCAGGAACTGCCTCGGGTACCTACGATTATTTTACTGAAGCTATTTGCGGTAAAAAAGGTGCTTCTCGTGGTGATTATACCGCCAGCGAAGATGATAACGTGTTAGTTAAGGGCGTTTCTCAGGATAAAGGTGGTTTAGCTTATTTTGGTTTAGCTTATTATGAGCAGAATCAGGATAAATTAAAATTAATACCGATTGATGGAGGAAGCGGTCCTGTTGCTCCTAGCCAGGAAACTGTAGGAAATGGAACTTACCAACCACTCTCGCGCCCTATCTTTATTTATATTAACGGTAAGTCAATTGAACGTAAAGAAGTTGCTGAGTTTGCTAAGTTTTATACCGAAAAAGCCGGTACTTTAGCAAAAGAGATTGGCTATGTTCCATTGAATGATGATGAATACAAATTAATTCAAGAACGTTTGGCGAAAAAAGTTACTGGAACAGTATTCGTTAAAGGTAAGTCTACCGTAGGAACTAAAATGTCGGACCTTCTTAAAATTGAAGAAGGAAAATAAGCTCCGCACTTTAAACATAGTTAAATGCTAAGCCCCGAAATCTGCTTAATGAAACAGGTATCGGGGTTTGCATGAGTAAAATGATTATTTATAGTTTATTAAATGCAAAAGGTTAAAGAGAAGATAATTGAAGCAATACTGCTAATCTGCAGTTCAATCACTGTCTTAACCACTATCGGAATTATCATTATTCTGGCAATTGAAACGTTTCAGTTTTTTAAGGATGTTTCAATTGTAGAGTTTTTTACCGGTACTGAATGGACCCCGTTATTCGCTAATAAGAAATTCGGTATTTTACCATTGGTTTCCGGAACCTTGTTAACCACATTTATTGCCATTTTGGTGGCCTTGCCATTGGGGTTAACCATTGCTGTTTACCTCAACGAATACGCCGATAAACGATTTAAAGCAGTAATTAAACCTTTATTGGAAGTTTTGGCAGCTATTCCTACAGTTGTTTATGGATTCTTTGCCCTAACGTTCATTACTCCTATACTACAAAGCTTCATTCCTTCTTTGGCGGGCTTCAATGCTTTATCAGCGGGGTTGGTGATGGGTATCATGATCATTCCTTATGTTTCGTCGATGAGCGAAGATGCTCTAAGTGCGGTGCCTAATTCATTACGAGAAGCGGCCTACGGAATGGGGTCAACCCGTTTGCAAACAGCGTTTAAAGTAATGCTTCCTGCGGCTTCATCAGGGGTTATCGTTTCGGTAATTCTGGCAATTTCAAGAGCGATTGGCGAAACGATGATTGTTGCTGTGGCGGCTGGACAAGAACCACGGTTAACCTTCAATCCATTAAACTCTATAGAAACCATTACCACTTATATTGTGCAGGTGAGCATGGGTGACGTTCCTCAAAATTCAATTGAGTTCCGTTCAATTTTTGCCGCTGGTATTACATTATTTGGTTTAACCTTTATCCTTAACAATATCTCGTTTTGGATGAAACGTAAATTTGTGCAGCGATATGAATAACGCCCGGAAAAACGAGATTAAAGACAATGCTTTCAAAGTGTTTGCCCTTGTCTGCACATCAGTAGGTTTAATTGTATTAGGGTTGCTTCTTTATAATATTATTTCAGTAGGATTAACACGTATCAACTGGGATTTTATCACAAATCTGCCTTCACGCAGACCAGGCAAGGCCGGTATTTATACAGCTTTACTCGGTATGATTTGGGTGGTTACGCTAACGCTGATAATTTCATTCCCTATTGGTATTGGTGCTGGAGTATATCTTGAAGAATACGGTAAGAAGAATCCTTTCGCCAAATTCATCGAGATCAATATTGCTAACCTTGCCGGTGTTCCATCTATTATTTATGGTATTTTGGGCTTGGAGCTTTTCGGACGTTTATTGGCCTTAGGTAATAGTATATTGGCCGCAAGTTTAACCTTATCGTTATTGGTACTCCCAATAGTTATTGTTGCAACTCGCGAAGCGGTGAAAGCTGTACCAGGCTCATTGAGAGAAGCTTCTTATGGACTGGGAGCAACCCGTTGGCAAACGATCAGTCGTATTGTATTGCCGGCTAGCTTTGGCAGTATTCTTACCGGATTGATTTTGGCCGTGTCGCGAGCGGTAGGCGAAACTGCACCTTTAATTGTGGTAGGTGCTTTGGTTTATGTTCCTTTCGCACCTAAAACTCCAATGGATCAGTTTACAGTATTGCCAATCCAAATTTTCAACTGGACAAGCCGTCCGCAATCTGGCTTTGTGGTGAATGCTGCAGCGGCAATTATTATACTGCTGATGTTTGTTTTCATATTAAACGGCTTTGCGGTATTTTTACGCAACAGACACAACAGAAGAGTGAAGTATTAATTAGTTTATAGTCGATAGTTCATGGTAGTAGTTATGAACTAAAAATAAACAGTACTATAAACAATGAACCATGAATAGAAATGAATAAGTTAGAAGCTAAAGACGTTAATCTCCACTATGGTGAAAAGCATGCGTTGAAAGGTATCAGTATGGGCATAAAAGCGAATAGCGTTACTGCATTTATTGGTCCTTCGGGTTGCGGTAAATCAACTTTCTTACGTTGCTTTAACCGTATGAACGACCTTATAGATAATTGCCGTGTTGAAGGAGAAATATTAATTGACGGGCGAGATATTTATAAGAATAGAATTAATGTTGTAGACCATCGTAAAAAGATTGGAATGGTATTTCAAAAGCCTAATCCATTTCCCAAATCTATTTATGAGAACGTTGCTTACGGCTTAAGAATAAACGGAATTTCTCACAAGAAATATCTTGATGAAACAGTTGAAAAATCATTGCGCCAAGCCGCATTATGGGATGAAGTAAAAGATGATTTAAAGAAATCGGCTTTAGCATTATCAGGCGGTCAGCAACAACGTTTATGTATTGCCCGTACGCTTGCTGTTGAACCTTCAGTAATATTAATGGATGAACCGGCATCAGCACTGGACCCAATTTCTACTGCTAAAATTGAAGAGTTGATCCATGATCTAAAAGATCGGTATACCATTGTTATTGTAACACATAATATGCAACAGGCGGCTCGTGTTAGCGATAATACAGCATTCTTTTATCTCGGCGAGCTGATTGAGTACGATGAAACTTCAAACATCTTTACAAATCCTGCTAAAGAGGCTACACAAAATTATGTAACCGGCCGATTTGGTTGATGGTTGGGTTCTCCTTGGTCCATGGTTAATAGCCCATGGTTTTTTAATTAACTAGTAGTGGCTAGGGTCTATGGACTATTGCCTAAAAAATACTTTGCGTTTTTAATCGCATTTTTATGACACATTTAGTATGACACATTTAGAAGAAGAACTGCAAAAGTTGTTTTATCAGATGAACGATATGGCTAGTTTAGTAGAAGGCCAGGTCGAGAAATGTATTTCGTCGTTGTTAGATGAAGATAAAGGATTGGGAAGGGAGGTGATCTTCAACGAAAAGCGTGTTAACGCCTATGAGTTGAAAATTGATAAGGACTGCGAGAATATCTTTACACTGTTAAATCCGTTTGCGCAGGATATGCGCTTTGTTTTTGCCACATTAAAGATAAATTATAACCTGGAGCGAATCGGCGATAATGCCGAGGGAATTGCCCATTATGTAATTGAAGCAGAAAAAGGTTTTGATAAGCAGCTATTGGAAGAGTGTCGTTTTCATGAAATGGCCGAAACAGTAAAGTTGATGTTGAATGCATCAAACAGGGCTTACAGTGAACGTAATGCTAAGCTAGCCAGAACAGTTTTTAGTATGGATAGCATTCTGGATGATATTAACAGGGCGGCAGCCGATTTGATTGCAGAACATATTAGAGGAAATATTGATAACGTTATGCAGGCTTTATATCTGCTAACCATCATTCGAAAGTTGGAGCGGATAGGCGATCATATTACCAATATTGCTGAAGAAATAATTTTCTTTTTAGAAGCTAAAGTGCTGAAGCACGGTAAAAAAGCCAGCTTCATGGGTAAAGAAGATGAATAGCTATATAAGTTATAAAAGATAAAAGGGGCTTTACGGCCCCTTTTATCTTTTAGTTTAATCTGTAACACAGATTAAGCTGGTAATAAGTCACATTAATTCGGTTGATTCCAAAATCATTGTGCAACTCCAACCTAAATCTGTTAAATGTAGTACCCAATAAAAATGCAAAACCAGGCTCAAATGATTTAAGGTCCCTCCCTACTGGTCTAGGTACCGGTTTGGTGCTTAAAAAACTACCAATAAAGGTTGATTTTGATGAAAGCAATAAACCGAAGCTCATTCCTGCACCTACATAAGGTCTAATCAAGCCTTTGGGATACTGATATCTGAAAATATTCTGCATTTTTAAATACTGGGCACTGTATTTCATTAAACTGTATGCATTAAGATATGATGGAGCTGCATACTTTGGCGACTCCAGACTATAGTTCGAGTAGAACAACTGATTGTCAAAAGATAATTGTCTCCGACTGCGAGGCAGATAAAGAGTTATGCCTGCACCAATAACAGGAGAAGCAGAATTGTTTAGTTTGTAATCCCTTCTGTCCCAGCCGCTAGTATAATAAATTGATGTGCTTGAGTTAGCTAATCCTGCAATAATATTGTAGTCAATAAGTCGTTCATTGAGGTTTTTGGGCTGCTTTCCTAATTCATTTATTCCCTTCGATTTATTATAATGCTTGAAAATGTTGACAATTTCATCTTCGTAATAACCCATTTTCTTGATCTTCCATGCCAACGCCTTGTCCGCTTTAAGAATCTCGGTCAATTGATCTCTGAAAGTATTGTTTTCAACTAAATAGGGTGATTGATTTACAGTGATTAACTTTTGAAAATGAACCAGTTCTGTTGGTTTTTTACCTTGCATTATATAAAAATGGGTGATGTCATTCTTATCCACCAAAACATAAACATCATAATCACTTTTTACTAAAAACCTTAAGAAAAGTGTTGTGTCTTTTGTAACCACAGGGTCTTGATCGGCAACCAGATCATGCTGATTCTTTTTATTAAGGGTAACATCCAGTTTAAAGCTTTTATAATTCTCATTGGTGGTGCCAAAACCTAAAATATCTGTTGCTTTATAACTGCTTTCAGATTCGTTCTTAAACACGATTTTATTAGGAGTATTGTTCCATTCACGATTATCTATCATGCCTTTGAT
The DNA here is from genome assembly GCF_023914155.1 of Solitalea agri. GTDB lineage: Bacteria > Bacteroidota > Bacteroidia > Sphingobacteriales > Sphingobacteriaceae > Solitalea > Solitalea agri. The sequence goes on from NZ_JAMWYS010000036.1 coordinate 285,053, forward strand.
AGTATCACCATTAAATTTAATGACATATCCAGAAACAAAGTTACTTTGAGCTGATGTGTAAAATGGAATTGTTAGTATTGCAAAAATGATAATGTAAAGTCTTTTCATATAGCAAAAAATCAAGGATGATTAAAAAAGGTAAATGTTAATTGCTTTAATAAAAGCGAGATCAAATATAAGCTTAAGATTATTTAAAGAATAATAACTGTTTATTTTTTAATATTTTTAATTATTAGTTAAATAGAAGTCAATCAATTTTAGTAAAACATCTAAATACATTAAAATGAAATCAAAAATACTTATTGTATTATTCACTATTTTAATGAGTGCATGTAACATTAAAAGCCCAGGAATTCCAAAAGACAAAATGAATTATGTGGGCAGATGGGAATCACTTTCAATGAAATTAGTAATTACCAAAGATGGAAGTGTGGAATATGAACGCATGGAAGGTGGAAGTACTAAAAGTGTAAATGGTCCATTGCAAAAATTTGCAGGGAATAATTTTGTAGTTGGCGCTCTTGGAATTACTACCACTTTTGTGGTTAGTAAACCTCCTCATGAAGAAAGCGGAACATGGAAAATGACCGTTGATGGGGAAGAACTTCAAAGAACAATGCAATAGAATTTTTTAAAAAAAGAACGCCCGGGTAGTTTTAGCACTATCCCGGGCGTTTTGTATTTACATTCCCAATCGCTTTGTCATCATCGAATCGATGTTTTTAAATAGCTGCGTTGGTTTTAATGCTCGCCAACTAAAGTTGTCTAGCTCTCCGCCCAAATTCAGATAATAATCAAGTCCATGGTTTTTCATCTCCTGAATTACATGTTCCCTGAAATTAACCATAACAATCCATCCGTCTTCCACTTCCTGATACCATTCTTCATAATAAGAATCATCCGATCCGTGAAAATTGAGTACATTTTCACCTAACAGAATAAATTTGTTGATTCCTTCAGCCATAATATCTTCAAGAATTTCCCGCTTTAACAGCATAATATCATTGTTAATGCAGTCATTCCATTCGCCAATCAATTCAATTATGCAATAGCTGCGCAGGTAGTCGGCGTAAAGAACCTTTAGGTAAAGAGTGTTTGATCCAAAAGAGTCCCATTGGGGATGTATGTAGTAGTTATATACTGTTTTATCAAAATAAAATTCACTGTACTCACGGTTATAGAACGGCGATAGCTTGTCTTCCGAAGCCACGTAGTAATCACGCCAATTGTAATATGGTTCTATATCGTGCATTAATAATTTTAATTGTTGTAATTCTCTACTGCTTTTCGTACGCTGCCGTATTCGTTCAACAGCCTTTCAGCAACTTCTTTGTTGGCCCCTGTGGCATTCATTACCATATTTATACCTCGGTCAACCAGCTTATGATTGCTTAACTGCATATCAACCATTTTGTTTCCTTTAACCCTGCCCAGCTTAATCATTACCGAGGTCGATATCATGTTCAGGACAAGTTTCTGCGCTGTTCCTGATTTCATACGGGTAGATCCGGTTACAAACTCGGGTCCAACAATTACTTCCACCGGAAATTGCGCTTCTGCAGCCACCAAACTGTTTGCGTTACAAACTATACAACCCGTTAATACACCATGCTTGTTGGCCTCCTGTAATCCCCCGATTACATAGGGTGTTGTGCCCGAAGCAGCAATGCCAATTAAAGTATCTTTTGGGTTGATTTTATACGGTTTAAGATCTATCCAAGCCTGTTTTTCATCATCTTCTGCAAATTCAACGGCTTTTCTGATAGCCGAGTCACCACCTGCAATAATTCCAATAACCAAATCATGAGGTACTCCATAAGTAGGAGGGCACTCTGATGCATCTACAACGCCTAAACGGCCACTGGTGCCTGCTCCAATATAAAATAACCTACCTCCGGTTAGCATACGTTCAACAATGGCATTTACTAAGGCCTCAATGTTTGGTATTGCTTTTTCAACGGCAAAAGGTACAGTTTTGTCTTCATTATTGATGTTTTGAAGAAGCTCACTAACCGACATCTTTTCCAAATGTTCGTACTTTGAATCAGATTCAGTAATTCTTTGCATAAATGTAGTTTTAATTTCAGGGGTAAAGTTCTGTATTGCCACAATCAAATCATAATGAAAAATAAGCTATTTGTGGAATTTTGTACATTTTCGAATCATATTGGTAACTGCATCAGTAATTTTCTGCAATACTTTTATTAATTTTTAGAACAAGAGCGGAATATAAATTGTATTAATTTGAACCTGATTGAATTTTATGGGCACCACTAAAAGTAATTTACGTTTCGCATTGCTCTCAGCAATAATGATGGCTTGTGGTATGATTGTCGGATCGCGGATGAGCAATACATCTACTTCTGAACTGAACTTTAGCTTTCCGTTTGCTTCGCGACCAATTGACAAGATGGGGCGAATATTACAAGTGATCCAAGATCGATATGTCGACTCGGTTGATGTAGGAAAATTGGAGCAGGAATCAATAGACGCGATCATGTCAAAACTCGACCCCCATTCTCAATATGTAAATCCACAAGAATTTAAGGCACTAACGGAATCATTGGAGGGAAACTTTGAAGGCATTGGAATAGAGTTTCATATTCAAAGAGATACATTGCTGATTGTTGATATAGTGCGAGAAGGGCCTGCCGAAGAAGCTGGTTTAAAATCAGGAGATAAGATTATTGATGTAGATGGAAAGTCGATTGTGGGAATGCCCAATGGGGAACTTTTTAAGAGTTTACGTGGACCCTCGGGTACTATCATTGATTTGGGTATATTAAGGTCTCCTGTTGCCAAAATATCTCACATTCAAGTAAAAAGGGGCAAAGTTCCTTTTAATAGTATTGAAACCGCTTATATGTTAAATGGTGAAACCGGCTATATTAAAATTAGCAGGTTTGCTGCCACCACGCATAAAGAATTCTTAATGGCGATGGACAGGTTGAAGCAGAATGGATTAAAGAGTCTGGTTCTTGATCTACGTGGAAACGGTGGAGGATACTTAAGGGCAGCTATTGCCATTGCCGATGAGTTCTTGCCTAACGGTCAGCTCATTGTTTATACCCAAGGCAGGAAACAGTCGAAAGAGCAGTATTTTGCAACTGGTTCTGGTGAATTTGAGCAAGGGAATTTAGTAGTATTAATAGATGAAAATTCAGCATCAGCGAGTGAAATAGTTGCAGGAGCTTTGCAGGATACGGAACGCGCAATGATTATTGGCAGACGATCATTTGGAAAAGGACTAGTGCAAGATCAGGTGATGTTTCCCGATGGTTCGGCATTAAGATTGACAATTGCCCGATATTATACTCCTTTAGGTCGATGTATACAAAAATCATATGCTAATGGTGTTAATGATTACCGCAATGAAGTAGGCGATCGAATGAAGCACGGGGAACTGCTGAATGCAGATAGCAATAAAATTGCTTTTCTCAATTCGCAGAAGTTTGTTACCCGTTCGGGAAAAACAGTATATGGAGGAGGAGGTATAATGCCGGATGAGTTTATTCCTATTGATACATCGGAAAATTCAGCATTATACAGCTATTTATCTTATAAAGGACTTATTGTTGATTTTGCTTATGATTATCTGGACTACAACCAGGAAAAACTGAACTCATTTAGTTCTTTGAATGATTTTGTAGCCAAATTCGAAGTTTCTGATGACGATCTGAAACAGCTCTTTAAAGAAGCGAGAGAACAAAAGATACCTGTAAATGAAGAAGATGTAAAACGAAGCAAAGGCTTGATAAAGAATCAGGTAAAGGCGATGGTAGCCCGAAGGTTATGGAGTGATGAGGGGTATTACAAAGTTCTTAACAGTAAAGATCAGATTGTGTTACGATCTATCCATGATTCAGCCGAATCGGTAGCAGGTAATGTTTCTATAAAATAGTAAACATAAAAAAAATCCCGTCTCGGTTTACCAAGACGGGATTTTTTATGGTTTTAGAATTACTTCTTAAGAGTATCAACTTTAGCTGAATCAACTGCTTTAGCAGTAGTGTCAACAGCGTTAGCTAATGAATCAACAGTAGCAGCTTGAGCTGAATCAACTTGAGCTGAATCTGCTGAACCTTCAGCTTTTTTACCTTCACCACATGCAACAACTGCAAATACACCAGCAGCTAATAATAATGCAAATACTTTTTTCATTTTGTTTCTTCTTAATTAGATTTTTAAATCGGCTGCAAAGGTAAGTAATAAGATTTTAATTATGCAAAAATAGTTTCATTAAAGTTCTAATAGTTAGTTGAATAGCATCTGAATGTAAAGGCTTAACTGCTGTAAATCAACAAGAAAAAAGGATAAAGAAAAGTTAAATAGTTTGCTTTATCCTTATCAATCTGTTGCTTTATTTTTGACGGAAGTAAATCGTCACAGGCACTCCCTTGAAGTCAAAGTTTTCTCGTAACTGGTTTTCCAAGTAACGTTTGTAAGGTTCCTTAACATACTGGGGTAAGTTACAGAAGAACGCGAATGTAGGAGCAGAACCAGGTAACTGGGTAATATATTTAATCTTAACAAATTTACCCTTTAATGCAGGAGGTGGATAACGCTCAATTACTTCCAGCATAACATCATTTAGTTTTGAAGTAGGAATTTTCTTCGCTCTGTTTTCAAATACTTGCTGAGCTACTTCTATAGCTTTAAAAATCCGTTGTTTCTCAAGCACCGATGTGAAAACAATAGGAATATCGGTAAATGGAGCAGTTTTTTCTCTAATAGCATCCTCAAACTTCTTAATGGTTTTATGGTCTTTTTCAATCAAGTCCCATTTGTTAACCAAAATAACGATGCCTTTGCGGTTCTTTTCAGCTAAGTGAAAGATGTTGATATCTTGTGATTCAAGACCTGAAGTTGCATCAACCATCAAGATACATACATCAGCTTCTTCCAGAGCCTTGATTGTACGCATTACAGAGTAGAACTCAATGTTCTCTTTTACTTTGGTTTTTTTGCGTAAACCTGCTGTATCAATCAACATGAACTCATGTCCAAATTGCTTGTAATGAATATGTATCGAATCTCTTGTAGTTCCAGCAACTGGGGTAACAATGTTTCTGTCGTGTCCTAAAAAGGCATTGATAATAGAGGATTTTCCCACATTCGGGCGACCAACGATCGCAAATTTCGGCAGGTTTGAAGTTTCATCTTCGGTTTCTTTTTCAAACTTTGCCACAATGTCGTCCAGTAATTCACCGGTTCCACTGCCTGTCATCGAAGAAATATTGTAAATGTCTCCTAATCCAAATGAATGGAATACCGCCGATTCATGCACCAGCATGTTATTGTCAACTTTATTGGCAACAACAAACACCGGTTTTTTCGATCGACGAAGTATGTTAGCAATATCGTCTTCTAAATCGGTAATGCCGGTCGTTACGTCAACCATGAAAATAATGATGGAAGCTTCTTCAATGGCAATAATCACCTGCTCTCGGATTGCTGTTTCAAAGACATCTTCAGAATTGGCTACATATCCGCCGGTGTCAATGACAATAAATTCGTTATTAAGCCATTCAGCTTTTCCGTAATGTCTGTCGCGGGTAACTCCGCTCATATCATCTACAATTGCTTTACGACTTTCAGTTAAACGATTAAACAAGGTCGATTTTCCCACATTGGGGCGGCCAACTATAGCTACTATATTACTCATACTTATCGAGTCAAAAATCATGATTCAGACACCCAAAAAGGTTGTCTGATATGATGTAATTATTAAATGTGTTTATTAAAATCAGGAGTACTTATGCTCCTAAGTGGTTATTGTAAAATCAAACTTTTACTGTGCATTGATTTTAAAGCTTAACCCTCATAACCGAACCTTTTCAGGTAGTTATCTTTGTTACGCCAATCATCTAGGACTTTTACAAAAACTTCCAGAAAAACTTTTTTGTCCAGGAACTTCTCTATATCGTATCGGGCCGCTGATGCAATTTTTTTCAACATAGTGCCTCCCTTGCCAATGATAATTGCTTTTTGTGTTTCGCGTTCCACAATAATTTCCGCACTTATCCTGTGTAGATCGTCTCCTTCTTTAAACGAAACAATGACTACTTCTGAACTATAAGGCACTTCCTTTTCGCAGCATTTAAAAATTTGTTCCCTGATCATCTCAGCAACAAAAAAGCGTTCCGAACGGTCGGTAAGTTCTTCCTTGTCATAATAAGGCGGATGAACAGGTAAGTGCTCGCGAATAAAGTTGATTATAGCCCCAGTGTTAAAATCTTTTAAGGCAGAGATTGGGATAATCGCTGTAGGATTTAGCTCCTTTTGCCAGTACTCAAACTTTTTAGTTACTTCTTCCTGGTTAGATTGATCTACCTTGTTGATCAAAACCACTACCGGGCCATCATATTTTTTCACTTTTTCAATAAGATCTGTCTCGTCATGTTTTTCGTTGATATCGGTTACAACAAGCAAAACATCAGCATCTAAAAAAGATTCATTTACTGCCGACATCATGGACTTTTGAAGACCATATTTAGGCTGAATGATACCGGGTGTGTCTGAAAAAATGATTTGAGAGTGTTCATCATTGATAATTCCAATGATGCGGTGACGGGTAGTTTGGGCCTTGTGAGTGATAATCGACATTCGTTCGCCTACCAAAATATTCATCAAGGTTGATTTGCCTGCGTTGGGTTTTCCAACAATGCTTACAAATCCTGCTTTATGTTCCATTTTATTGATTTAAGGTAATCTCAATCATTTTTAGTGATTGACTTGAAAATTAATCAGTTGCATTTGCTGACCATTATCGAATCATTTTTGCAACTCCGGTCGCAAAGATACGGTTTGCTTTTTTTTAAAAATAATTTTTGTGGAATTAATAATCATTTCTATCTTTGCAGTCCCAAAAGGGAGGGCGAGTAATGAACGCCAAATATTCCCAAAATTAAATAGTGCGGGGTGGAGCAGTTGGTAGCTCGTCGGGCTCATAACCCGAAGGTCATCAGTTCGAGTCTGGTCCCCGCTACCCAAGAAAAGGTCGACACGTCGTCGACCTTTCTTTTTTAAGACTTGACTCTTTTAAAGAGGAGTTATGACCGTTCAAGTCTTTAAATAAAACAATAGTGCGGGATGGAGCAGTTGGTAGCTCGTCGGGCTCATAACCCGAAGGTCATCAGTTCGAGTCTGGTTCCCGCTACCCAAGTAAAAGGTCGACAATCCAGTCGGCCTTTTTTTATTGAAAAATTCCCTACTTTTTTTTGAAAAATAAACATCTGAAAATTAATTCATTATGATTTTTTGTTGATCTTTTTTAATAGTTGCTGTAGCGTTTATCAAAATGATAGCGTAATGGCTGATATAACAGGCGGTTTTGCTTTCGCGGAGTAAGATCAATTGTTATAAGCCTTCTGTCGACAGGTTGGTGCTCTCGTCCGGTGTCGGACCAATTAAAAAACAGTATTAAAAAAGAGAACACATGAAAACTAAATTAATAGCCTTAGTAATAATAGCGTTTGCGTTTACAGCATGTAACAATAATGATGATCCTAAGCCAACAGCAGTAATTCCTACTGGCTCGTGGAAATTAACCGAATTGCATTATTTTGATAAAACGGGTAAAGATTCTGCAACTACAACATTGTCTAAAAGTACACTGTCAATTTCATTTGATAAGTCGAAAAACCTTGCATCATTTACCGGTAAACCGGAAGAGGTTGCCTTCGCTGGTTCGTATAAATTAGATGGTAGCTACAAGTTAACACCTGGAACAATTACTCCGGATAACGCTACTCCAGTTCTTGACAAAGCAGCATTGGTGTTTTTGAAAGCCGGATATCTGTACGAAATAAAAACCAATTCGGTTATTATTTATGCAAAGAACAAAGGGTTTATGGTGTATAGCCCAATAAGCTCAGCAAAGTAAAAAAATCGATTAGTTGTAAATACAAAGGTTGAGTAGTTCAGGTGGATTCTGTTAACCATCAGTGATGTCTGTCAGAATTTTGTTAGCGTGAAATTAAAAACACGCCTGTCTGCTCAACTCTTTGTTTCTTTGTCGAAAAGAAATATCTAAATCTTACCAAAATTACTAGTAGAAAGAATGTATTGTTTAACGTATCAACCAATGCTGGAAAGAGCGACTGTAAAATGATAAAACTGGGCCAATTAACTGATTCAGAAATCATCGAACGTTGCCGAAAAGGTGAAGTACGTTATCAGGAACGGCTCTACAAGCGGTTTTATAGTTATGCAATGGGGGTGTCGCTCCGATACGCTATTAATAGGGAGGATGCACTGGAAATAGTAAATGATGCATTCATTAAAATTTTTGACAAGTTGCATTCATTTGATTCGCAACGTCCTTTTAAGCCTTGGTTACGGCAAATTATTATTAACCAAACAATTGACAAAAAGCGCAGGTTGCTTAAAGCCGAATGTGAGCTACCTATTGATGAAATAACTGAACCTGTTTGGGAAAATGCAGATGCAATTAGTTTGTTAGGCTATAAAGATATTTTGCAAATGCTTAACACACTGCCCGAAATACAATCCCTGGTGTTTAATATGTATGAAATTGATGGATACGCTCATGAAGAGATAGCCCAAATGCTGGACATTTCAACCAGCAGCTCACGTGTGTACCTATCTCGGGCAAAAGAAAAGTTAAGAAAACTTATTGAAGAACTTAATACTGAAGGATATGGAAGAGCGGTTTGATAAAATACTTTCTAATCATATTCGAAGTGTTTTCGATAATTATGAAGATCATTCCGCCAATGAAGGATGGGATCAATTGCTAATGCAGAGGCAAAAAGCCAATAGTAAAAAGAAAAGAATTATCCCTATTTGGATATGGACGGTTACTGGTACTGCGGCAATCCTGGCTTTATTTGCTTTAAACTTAGATTTGGCTAATCAAAAGTCAATTTTCACTTCACCACAGTTGGAAGTGAAAATTGTCAAGTCGAAAAACATATCTAAATCAGCGAAAAGCTTAACTAAACTGCATGCTTCTATTCAGTTGCCAAAATCAAAAGTTAAAGTGGAAGCGAACAATGGTCGACCGAATGCATTAACTGCTCCAGCATTAGAAGCATTGGCCTTAGAAAATATTGAAAATGCTTTCGTTGAGGAACTGGAAAAAATTCCAGCTGTAGAAATTAATCAATTATCACAGCATATTTCTCAACATCCTGATTTAAATTTGGTTGAACGAAGTCCGATTAGAGCGCTTAATAATAAAATTGAAATAAAACCTGAATTTGTAAAGGAATACATTGCCGGTGAAACACAACAGAAAAGAAGGAGGAATATTGACTATTCTGTTATGGCTGGATCATTTATGAGTTATGCCAATGGGACTGAGAATAATGGTTTGGGCTATAAAGCAGGACTTGATCTAAATATTCCCCTTACATCAAGGGTTCAACTTAATACCGGTTTAAATCTAGGTCAGCAAACTTTAGAGTTTTCAGGTAATAATGCAGATTTACCAGCAAGTATTGCTGCAAAAATGAATGCTTATGATGATAATCCGGGTGTAGTGAGTAGTCCTGACAGTTATAAAGCAAACATGGTTGCAATTGATCTTCCTGTAAATGTAAGAGTTGCTTTTCCAAGTGCTAATTATACATTTTTTGTTTCCGGAGGATTTAGTAGTTATTCTTACGTGAATGATTCATATTCAGCTTCTTATTATTCCTATCCCTTCGGCACAGGGACTGGAGTGAGAACACGAGAATCACTCAATATAGATAATTCGGGAAGTTTGTTCTCACGAATTGACTGGTTCCGAACCTTAAACATGTCCGCTGGAATTGATTGTAAACTTGGCAAAAAGCAATTATCTATTGAACCTTATTTAAAATATCCTTTAGGAGGATTAGGCGCCGATCAGATTCGATGGAATTCAATTGGGGTCAATCTAAAGTTTTCATTTTGGAGACAATAAACTATTGGTTATTAAATATGCATTACCAATAATAAACTATTCTTTTGTGTACACTTATTGAACATGACTTAAAAAAAGGGCATGTTTTTTAATTTATACCCAATTAGATTGTCTTCATGTTTTTAACTGATCCGACTTACGGAAGGTTTTGTATTTGAAGATGTTTTTGATTATGAGGATTTTAGGATTTTTGATTTTCTTAAGTATAGAAGGCTAAATTAATGCCGGATATTAGGTTGAATGAGGTAATTATGTTTGTTAAATTTATTTAAGCTAAACGACAAGTTTGGCTAATAACTAAAGCACTGGCTTACTTTGGTATATAAATTGATTATACACAGCAAAAAACATCTGTGTATTAAATCATAATCGGATACCATGAAATTTACGCGCCTTTTAAACTCTACTTTCATGCTATTGCTTTCTTTTGTAGCGATTTCATGTTCTTCAACTGAGAATATTGCCTATTTTAAAGATGCTGGTACCCGCCAAACAGCAACTCAACAAGCGGTAAATAACTACATTCCCAAAGTTCAGGCAAATGATATCCTTTCAATCGAAATTTCCAGTTTAAGTCCTGAAGCTACTGAAATGTTTAATCCTAAATCAGCTGCAGGAAACGCAAATTCACTTGAGTTACGTCAGATAGATGGATACCTTGTAGATAAAACCGGAAATGTAGAACTGCCTATTATAGGTACAATAAAAGTAGATGGGTTAACAACCGATGAAGTATCGGACCTGGTAAAATCTCGCCTTACTAATTATCTTAAAGATCCTACTGTGAAAGTAAAATTTCTGAACTTTAAAATTTCAGTTATGGGAGAGGTAGCTCGGCCAAATGTGTATAATATTGCCAATGAAAAGGTTACGATTACCGAAGCATTAAGTATGGCTGGCGATGTAACGATATATGGCTTAAGGGAAAATGTTTTATTAATCAGAGAGGAGAATGGAGTTCGACAATTTGCCCGTATTAATTTGAATAAAACCGACGTATTTACTTCGCCATATTATTATTTACACAAAGGAGATGTAATTTATGTAGAACCAGGTCCACGTAAAGTATATGCAAGTGAGAATAGAACATATCAAGTATTAACGATATTAGTTGGATTACTAAATGTTGCAGCAATTTATGCGATAAAATAATTTTAACTTTAATTGTCTAAACGCGCTCAAAATGAATCAATCTTCCTTCCATGATATAGACGAATCTGAAAAAGGTTTAAAAGAATTCTTTAATAAATGTTTACGTAACTGGTATTGGTTTGTAATATCGATCACTTCCTGTTTGTTATTGTCATTAATCTATTTAAAGATAGTTCGACCTAAATACGACATACTTACATCTATTTTAGTAAAAGAAGTGCCTAAAGGTCAGGCTGAAAAAAAAGAAAGTGTTCTTGACGAGCTAAATGTATTTTATGATAGTAAGTTAATAGATAATGAGATGGAGATCGTGAAGACCAGGTTCTTAATGGAAAATGTTGTTGATGATCTGAATTTAACGGTTTCTTATTTTTTAGACGAACCTTATACATTTGATCGTATTATAACCAGTTCCTGGAGGAATAAAGAATTATACAATAATTCGCCAATTCGAATCACAACTTATTCTTTAAATGATGAGGCTTACGAAAATAAAGTAAAAATTGCCCTAGTTAGTTCCAGTCTATTTAGAATTACCAATAATGACAGCAAAGTTTATAAGTTCGGCGAAAAGATCTCAACTCCTTATGGAATAATAAAGGTAGATCTGATTAAGTATCCGGTAGATCCTAGCTATAAAAAATTAATTGTACAGTTTAGAACAAGGGATGTTACAATTGAAGGTTATAGAGATAAGATGATGGTTGCCCCGGCAAGTGAAAATGCAACAGTTTTTAATATTACATTGGAAGAATCTGTTCCTCAAAAGGGAATAGACATTTTGAATGATTTGATAGTTGAATACAATAAGCAAAAGTTAGAAGTAAAAAAGAAAGAAGCATTTAAAGCGTTGACTTTCCTTGATAATAGATTACAATTATTGTCATCTGAACTTAAAAATGCAGAAGCGGATGTAGAACAGTATAAATCAAGTAAAGAAATAACAGATATAAGTTCTGAATCTGCTATCCTTTTAGAAAAAGTTAAGGAAAATGACCTTCGTTTGAATCAGGTTGATATTCAATTGAAGATGTTTGATAATTTAGGGTCTTCAATTAGCACAGGAGAGCAAATTCCATCTGCTTTGCTGTTGGATAATAAAGTTCTGCAAGATAAAATAGGTAAGCTCAATGATCTTGAATTGGAACGATCTCGTTTACTCCAAAGTATGGGGGAAAAGAACCCTTTGGTTGAAACTGTAAATGAGCAAATAAAGAATAGCCAGGAAAGTATTAATGCTGATATTCAGCAAGTAAAGAATGAATTAGTGCTTACACGTAATAACTTATTGAGTAATAATTCAAAATTCGATGCTTCCATTAGGTCGGTGCCGCAAAAGGAGAGAAACCTGGTTACAGTTGAAAGACAGAAGAATTTAAAGGAGGGACTTTATATATACTTGCTTCAAAAAAGAGAAGAAACGGCTCTTGCTTACGATACAAAAGTTTATGATAGCAACGTTGTTGACCCAGCTCACAGTAGTATTCTGCCTATTAGTCCGGTGCCGATAAGAACATTTATTATTGCCTTCTTCTTAGGAACCGTATTGCCAATTTTGAGATTCTGGTCAAAATCAATGTTTAAATCAGAGAAAATAACAGATCAAAGGTTGGTGGCTAACATTACCCAGGCTCCAATATTGGGAGTAATAGGGAAAAATCAATCAAAAGAACAGTTAGTGGTCAAACCTGGAAGCAAAACTGTTATTTCGGAGCAATTTAAATTCCTTAGAACTAACCTGCATTATCTAAATATTGGGAAATCCAATAGGTCCATTTTAATAACCTCAAGTGTAAGTGAAGAAGGTAAAAGCTTTGTGTCGCTTAACTTGGCAGCAAGCATAGCCTTAACAGGAAAGAGGGTTGTTCTTATAGAGTTTGATTTGCGGAAACCAACTCTTAGTCATTATTTAAAACGTGGTTATAAGAAAGGTCTTTCCGACTTTCTAAAAGGAACAGCTGATGCTGAGGAGATTATCGAACAAAGTGATATATCAGAGAATTTGTTTTTCATTGGATGTGGAACAGTTCCTGAGGATCCTGCAGAGCTTTTACTTAATGATGATTTGGAAATCATTATGAGCCAACTGATTCCAAATTATGACTATGTTCTTATGGATTGTCCTCCAATTGGATTGGTTTCTGATGCTATGGTTATTGAAAAATTTGCCGATATGTCTCTGTACGTTATCAGATATAATCATACTCATTATCAACAATTGAGAAATATTACAGAACTGTATTTGTCTAATAAGTTTAAGAATATGGGAATAGTCCTTAACTCAGTTGATTCTGCTGATCAATTTGGTCCTTTGTATAATAAAGGATATAAAAATTACTATGCGGAGAGTAAACCCTCGAAGGGAATACTTGAACGTTTTGTTTCCTGATATTTAAGTTAAACGCTTTTTTAATAATAATAAATTCATTTTATAGAAACTATTATGAGTCAACCTGAAGTTAAAGATAAAATAGCAGTTATAGGATTAGGTTATGTTGGGCTTCCATTAGCGGTAGAGTTTGGAAAAAAGTACCCTACTGTCGGTTTTGATATTAGTGAGTGGAGGATAAAGGAGTTAATTGATGGGTTTGATCGAACCTTGGAAGTTGATAGTAAGGAGTTAAAGGAATTAGATCAGTTGCAATTTGCCTCTAAGATTGATCAAATTTCGCAATGCAATATCTTTATTGTAACGGTGCCTACACCTATCGATCATTTTAAAAACCCTGATCTTGGGCCATTGCTTAAGGCATCCGAGATGATTGGCTCCGTTCTTAAAAAGGGAGATATAGTGATTTATGAATCTACAGTTTATCCCGGATGTACAGAAGAAGATTGTGTACCCGTTCTCGAAAAGAAAAGTGGTTTGAAGTTCAATGTTGACTTTTTCTGCGGGTATTCTCCAGAGCGAATTAATCCAGGTGATAAAGTAAATACCTTAAAAACCATTCGTAAAGTTGTTAGTGGAAGCAATCCTGAAATTGCAAAAAAGGTTAAAGCTATTTATGATAGTATCGTTGATGCAGGAACTTTCTTAGCTTCATCCATTAAAGTTGCTGAGGCATCTAAAGCCATTGAGAATGCACAGCGCGATGTTAATATTTCATTTGTAAATGAGCTTTCGTTGATTTTTGATAAAATGGATATTGACACGAGTGAGGTATTAGAAGCTGCCGCTACAAAATGGAACTTTTTGCACTTTAAACCTGGACTAGTAGGTGGACACTGCATAGGTGTTGATCCTTATTATTTGTTACATAAAGCACAAAGTTTAGGATATTATCCACAGGTAATTTTATCAGGCCGAAGGATTAATGACAATATGGGAATGTTTGTGGCTAATAAGGTTGTTAAGCTGATGATTAAGAAAGGGCATAAAATTGATGGTTCGAAAGCTTTAATACTTGGAGTAACATTTAAAGAAGACTGTCCAGATATTAGGAATTCTAAGGTTATTGATATTTATAATGAGTTGAAACAGTTTGGGTTACATGTAGATGTTTACGATCCATGGGCTCACAAAGAGGAGGTAGAAGAGGAATATAAAATTAAATTACTTCCAGAGTTAAATGGTACAACTTATGATGTGGTTGTTTTAGCTGTTGCTCATTCTGAATTTAAAAAACTGGAATACAATAATCTAACTCATAATAAATCATCTGTAATCTTTGATACAAAAGGAATGTTAGATAAGAAAATTGTTGATGCAAGATTATAGTACTTAATGTGTAAAATCTTTCAAATTTAAGTTCTCGCTCTCTATGGAAAAAGTTCAAATGGTTGATCTTAAAGGTCAATACCTTAAAATAAAGCAAGACATTGATGCGGCTATACAAAATTGCATTAATGACGGTTATTTTATTAATGGTCCGGAAGTTAAACTCTTTCAGGAAAATCTTGCTCAATACCTGAATGTAAATCATGTAGTTACCTGTGGAAATGGAACTGATGCACTTCAAATTGCGATGATGGCATTAGACCTGCAATCAGGTGACGAAATTATTGTTCCTGCCTTTACTTACGTTGCAACTGCTGAAGTGATTGCCTTATTAGGGCTTACACCAGTGATGGTTGAGGTTGATCCGGATACTTTTAATATTACGGCAGATCTTATTGAAAAAGCAATAACTCCAAAAACCAGAGCAGTAGTTCCTGTTCATCTTTTTGGTCAGTGTTGTGATATGGAGCCAATCATGCAGCTTGCCGAAAAGTATCAATTATACGTGATTGAAGATACTGCGCAGGCTTTGGGTGCCCAGTATACTTTCTCAAATGGCATAGTTAAATCGGCAGGAACCATTGGACATATTGGCTGTACTTCTTTCTTCCCATCCAAAAACCTGGGATGCTATGGTGACGGAGGAGCTTTGATGACCAACGATGAAACTTTTGCTAAAAAGCTTCAAAAGATTGCCAACCATGGGCAGTCAAAGAAATATTATCATGAAGTTGTTGGAGTAAACTCCAGATTAGATACCATTCAAGCTGCTGTTTTAAATGTCAAGCTTGCAAAACTTGATGAATATGCAAAATCAAGGAATTATGCGGCATATAGGTATGATGAAGCATTCTCTAAAATAGAAGGCGTTCAAATACCCAAAAGACAACCTAACTCAACTCATGTATTTCATCAATATACGTTGAAGTTAAGTGAGGTACATCGCAATGGACTTAAGAAACATTTAGAAGAGCAAGGAATACCATCTATGATTTATTATCCATTGCCTTTATATAAGCAAGAAGCTTTTCGTTCCGAAAAATATCATGAAAGAGATTTTCCGGTATCAGAAGCTCTGTGTGCACAGGTTTTATCATTGCCAATGCATACAGAACTTGACGAAGTCCAACTAGATTTTATTACTAACAGTGTAATTTCATATGTCAGTTCAATTAAACAATACGCCTGATCTACTTAAAGATTACTTCGTTCATGAAACCTCAATTGTTGATGATGGGGCTGAAATAGGGGAGGGTACCAAAATATGGCATTTTAGTCATGTAATGAGTCGTTGTAAAATTGGAGAGCGATGTAATATTGGCCAAAATGTTGTAATCTCACCAGAAGTTGTATTGGGGAATAATGTTAAAGTTCAGAATAACGTATCCATTTACACTGGAGTAACTTGCGATGATGACGTTTTTCTTGGTCCTTCGATGGTATTTACAAATGTTATAAATCCCAGAAGTGCTATCAATAGAAAAGATCAGTACGCTAAAACTCATGTTGGTAAAGGAGCATCAATTGGCGCCAATGCTACAATTGTCTGTGGTCATGATATCGGGGCTTATGCCTTTGTTGGAGCGGGGGCTGTTGTGACAAAGAATGTACTTCCATATGCATTAATTGTGGGGAACCCTGCAAAGCAAATTGGATGGGTAGGTGAGTATGGGCATCGGTTAAGTTTTGATAATCAAGGGATAGCAATTTGTCCGGAAAGTAGTCAGAAATATAAAATTGAAAATAATAATGTTTCTAGAATAAGTTAGTTTACACTCTCAATCATTTATTTATGTACGCTCTCAATCAGAAAATCAAGTTTGCTGTAGTTGGCTGTGGCCATATTGGCAAACGTCATGCAGAGATGATTTTACGCAATCCAGAGGCCGAGCTGGTTGCACTTATAGATATCAAAGACTGTTCTTCATTAAAGATTGATCAGTTTAATGTTCCTTTCTTTCAAAGTCTTGAGGAGTTTCTCTCTTCTGAAATACCTGTCGATGTTATAAATATTGCAACACCTAATGGATATCATGCATCTCAAGCTCTGAAGTGCTTAGAGGCTAGGAAAAATGTTGTTATTGAAAAACCATTGGCATTAACAAAGCTCGATGCCGAAAAAGTGATTTACAAAGCATTGCAGGTTAATAAGCAAGTTTTTGCAGTAATGCAAAATCGATATTCACCACCTTCAGTTTGGATTAAAGAGGTTGTAGATTCAGGTATACTTGGAAATATTTACATGGTACAGCTTAACTGTTATTGGAATAGAGATAACAGGTATTATACTAAAGACAGCTGGCATGGGACGAAAGATCTTGATGGAGGAACTCTCTTTACCCAATTCTCACACTTTATAGATATAATGTATTGGTTATTCGGTGACCTAAAGAATACTCAAACCAAATTCGCAGATTTTAACCACAAAGGCCTTACTGATTTTGAGGATAGCGGGTTTATTAGTTTTGATCTTGAAAGAGGAGGAATGGGCTGTATCAATTATTCAACCTCTGTTTGGAATGAAAACCTTGAAAGCAGTATGACCATAATAGCTGAAAACGGCAGCGTGAAGATAGGAGGGCAGTACATGGATAAGGTGGAGTATTGTCAAATAAAGGACTATACAATGCCTCAACTTGCACCAACAAATCCAGGTAATGATTATGGGGCATATAAAGGTTCTGCTCAAAATCATCATTACGTAATTGAAAATGTAGTAGATACACTAAAAGATAAATGCTCAATAACTACTAATGCTTTAGAAGGTTTAAAAGTAGTGGAAATTATTGAGCGGATTTACGCAACAAACCCATCGAATAAGAAGCATATTAAAGAATTAAGCAATCATTCAGAAATTGAACGATTAGCTGTTACAGCAAAGATGTTTTAGCTGATATGGATAGTTTAAATAATAGAAAGTGTTTGGATATATTTTTTAAAATAGATTCTAACAATAAATTATATCTATCTGTAAATTAATATGGAAACGGTAAATAAATCTAAGTATAGAGAACTCTGTAAACAGGAAGCATCCAGTATTCATGTTTTCAACCAGGCTTGGTGGTTAGATATTGTGTGTTGTGAGGGTTATTGGGATGCAATACTTGTTGAAAGGGGAGGAGTAATAATGGCTGCATGGCCACTTTATTTTAAAATCCGCCACGGAGTTAAAGTGATCACTAAGCCTAAATTAACTCAGTTTACAGACATTTGGTTTAGAACTTTTCCCGGGCAAAGAGAAGATGAAAAATTTTTCTTTCAAAAAGAATTATTCGCAGAAATGGCAATGAAAATTTCAGGCTTTGCAAGTTTCCATCAATCATTTAATTACAAATTAAAAGAAAGTACCTTCAGTAATAATAGTGGATTCCAATTGTCTACATCTTATACCTATGTGATTGAGAATATACGGGATATTGATACAGTTATGAGTGGTTTTGATCAAAATAAAAGGCAGCAATTGAATAGGGCTCGTAAGGAACAAATTGAAATAAAATATGATCTCCCTGCTAGCGAATTTTATAAGTTTTACAGCCAATCCTTACTTAAGAGAAATAAAATAATTTCATATTCAGAGAAGCTGTTCACAGATTTATATAATTCTGTTTACTCTAATAGGTCTGGGAGAGTTGTTTACGCAGTTGATCCTCAAGGTAATATTCATTGTGCAAAGTTTTTGGTTTGGGATTCGGATAGAGCGTATTATTTAATAAATGCGATAAACCCGGATTTGAAAAACTGTGGAGCAGCAACTTTGGCGGTTTTGGAATGTATTAAGATGGCAAGTATTCATTGTAATACGTTTGATTTTGAAGGAAGTATGATTGAGGAGGTTGCGGAGTCCTTTCGCCGTTTTGGAGCAATTGCAAAGCCGTATATTAATTTATCTAAAACAAATTCTAAACTTCTGAACACAATTAATTTTATTAAGGAAGAGTTTTTTAGCAACTGAGAAAACCATGATTATAACCTATTATCAAGATAAACATGTTCTAAATGGAGAAGGGGAAGTTAAGGTAACTTCAGCTGTTTCTTTAACTTGCAAAGAGGAGTTCAGAATACTATGCAAGCAAGAGAATGCAATCCCTGTATTTAATAAAGATTGGTGGTTAGATTTAGTATGTGGAGAAGATAATTGGGATGTGGTACTAGTGGAGGCCGATGGAATCATTCAAGGTGCTTGGCCTTATTTTATTCAAAGAAAATTTAATCACACAATAAGTAAAGTGCCCGCATTGACCCCGTTCATGGGCGTGTGGATCAGACCAAGTACATCCTCAAAGATTTATAAAAAGGCGCATCATGAAAAACATGTTTGTAATGAATTAATAAACAAATTGCCGAACCTTTCTTTCATAAGTCAGACTTTCGGCAGTCACTTTACAAATTGGCAACCTTTTTATTGGAAGGGCTTTCATCAAACAGTTAATTATTCTCATTTAATTGATAATATACTAAAATGGAAAGAACTCAAAATGGTCATGCCTGCCAGGAAACAAAAGGACCTTCATTCAGGGGGGAGTGTAATTAAGACTGGACTTCCATCTGTTCATGAATACCAGAGTTTTAAAGATCAGTGTAAGAAACGAAAACAACAGGGGCTTTCTTCTTATTCAGTATTTAATAAGGTTTATGAAGCGTTAAAAAAACTCGATGCAGGTGAGGTTATTTGTTGTACAAATCATACCGGTAGTGTTGAAAGCCTAATGTTAGTTGTTTGGGATTCAAATAGTGCCTATACAATAATATGGGGGGGTAAAGATTCAAATGATGATTCCATTATCTCCATGGTAAATAAAGCTGTTGACATAGCTTCATTGAACGTAAATAAGATGGAGTTTTTTGGAAAGTTGTCGCTGGATAATGAAAAGGTCTTAGTAAAGTTTGGAGCCAATCAGCTACCCTATTATTCTATTTATAAGGCCAATAGATTTCTTTATAGGTTGGCACTCTTTTTTGGGTTTGATTCTATTGGAAAAATATAATGTCAAAGATTCGTTATGTGTACATTAATTATAAAATTTCCCAATTCTTATAATGAAGAGAAAAGATATATAAGTGATGTTATTTTCAATGACTTTATAGGGGTGGAGTATGAATTGTTGTTTGAGGATGAGCGTTTAGATGTAGAACTAAATGTTAGAGGAGAAAATGGTCGCATAATACTTCCTGAAATATTATTTAAAACTCCATATGATAAATGGCTAAATCAATCTACTCTTCCTGAGCTGCCATTAAAAAGAAGAAGTTTGGATGAATTTCAAAAAGATAGGTTTATTCAACATACTGTTCCTGTACTATACGGAGCAAGTGACCATAGACCTTTTTTTAAAGATGATGAATATTCTTATTTCGATATTGATTTAATTGGAAGCATATTTTTTTGTCTAACGCTGTATGAAGAAGCTACATCCGAGGTAACTGATAAGCATGGTCGATTTCCTAGCCGGGAATCAATACTTTATAAAGAAGGTATTTACGATAGACCAATTGTTAATGAGTATGTTTTGATACTCGAAGAGTTGTTAAGAACAAAGTTCAATTATATCTCTCCAAAGAAAAAAAACTATAAACTTGTTTTAAGCCACGATATGGATTACTCACTTTCTCATGAAGTTAATCTTGAAAACTTTTTGAAAAGCTGTGCTGGTGATCTGTTCATAAGGAAATCACCAGCTTTATTGACCCGAAGACTCTACTCAAAAATTGTAAAGAAAGAAAGACTACATGAGAACCCTGATCCTATGAATAACATCGATTACTTAATGGATGTTAGTGAGTCATTAGGGGTTGTTAGTGAATTTAATTTTATTGTGGAGCAGGGAAAGGGAACGATTGATGTCCGGTATGATATTGAAAAACAATTTTATAAAGATTTAATGGTAAGGGTTAGAGAAAGGGGGCATATTTTAGGAGTACATCCTAGTTATACAACATATTGCGACCTGCAGAAAACTCAGAGTGAATTTAAGAAGTTTAAACGGCTATGTAGTGAATTAGGAGTTCGGCAAGAATTTTGGGGAGGAAGACACCATTACTTGAGATGGAAAAATCCTGTTACCTGGTCTATATGGGACGAAATGGGTGCAGATTATGATTCTTCAGTAGGTTCAAGCGAGTTAATGGGTTTTAGAGCGGGTACTTGTTATCCCTATAAAGTATTTGACCTAAAGAATAGAAAAAGACTTAAGCTTTTGGAGCGGCCATTAATTGTAATGGATCATTCTATTTTTAAAATGGCTGATTTTAAAAATGCGGTTCAGAAAGTAATCGAATTAAGTAAATTATGTAAGTTTTATGGAGGGGAGTTTAGCCTGCTTTATCATAACAATTATGTTATATCTAAGAATCAAAAGCTGAAATATTTTCAGCTGGTAAAAGCGCTTGTTTAAATTGAGGAATATGATAAGTACTTCTTTTAGAACATTTTTATTTGCTTTTTTTTTCATGCTTGTTCTAAAGTCTGGATATCTAAAATGGATTCCGATATGGGTACTGGATCCATTATATGTAGGTTTTTTGGGACTTGGCTTATTGTATTTTATTTCTCCTAAAACAATTCCTATTTCAAAAAACATACAGCAGATATTGATTATACTGGGAGCCTTATTAACCTGGATTATATTCTCATGTATTTATACATCTTCCCCCGAAATATTTAAGCACAAACTGCTGAAAACGGTACTAGTGTTCATTTTGTTTTTTATTCCTTTTCTGTTTATTAGAACCAAAAATGATATTAAATATTTCATATCTATTTACAATGCTTATGCGTTGATTGGGGCATTATTAGTAATAAGGGCCTTTGTAATGCATAAAATGGAAATGTTTACCATAATTGGGAAGCAAGAGGAAACAGCTGTTCCAAACTATTTATTTCTATCTATTTTTTTATGCAGTGCCCTAATACTAAATCTTCCAAAAAATAAGCTTCCTGATATACTTTTTAAACTCTTGCTTTTTATTAGTATGGTTGTTTTAGGAGCAAGAAGCCCTATTCTCTTTGGTACATTAATGATAGTAGTTTACTATTCATTAAAGTATATCGTTAATGTTCAGAAGCTCGTTTTGTTTTATGGAGTTTTAATTGGAATCGGGGCAGTTTTCTTATCATGGGAAGGAAGTGAACGTCTTATTGAACGATTTGGTAGCATTACCTCTGTTAGAGGGAATAAATCTTTTGATACACGTGTTTCATACCAATCTAAAAGTGTTGACTTGATTTTAGAACGACCTGTTTTTGGTACTGGTTTTGGTTCTTTTGCAAGAGAAATGACTGGCGAAGACATCATTGATACTCCTCATAATTTATTTCTTGAAATAGGATTTGAAACAGGTATTCCCGGGATGATACTGCTTATTATTTTCTTTGTTTATCTGTTTAATTACATGATAAAGATGATAAGAAAAGTTAGGCAGCAAGAGGATAAGGAGCTATTGTTGAGGTATGGTTTAATTATTACTTATTTCTTTTTAACTGCATTTGTCTCGCTTTATCTCAGTAATAGTAAAGACATTTTTGCTTTGTCGGGTTGTTTTTTGGCAATTTGTAATGCATTGATTTTTGAAGAAACAAGAAATAAGAAATCAGAGCCAATTTATATAGTTGATCACAAGATGGTTAGAGAGGTCTGATTTTTGTAAACAGATTCCAAGAAATTCAAGACTCTTTTAAAGATGATTTATTAAAAGCTTTTACTTATTATGATTACGCTCGAAAAAAGGAAGGTTTGCCATTTGACCTCGGTTCATCGGAGGTATGATGTACGAATTTATTATAAGGAATGTCAAAGTTTAGCGAATGCAGGTTATGATGTTAATTTAATTGTTGCTGATGGGAATGGATATGAAGAAAAAGATAAAGTAAAAATCCATGATGTTGGCAAGTACAAAAATAGATTAGAGAGAGTAACAAGTATCGGTTATAGAATTTATAGTAAGGCTTTAAAGCTTAATTCAGATCTCTATCATATTCATGATCCAGAGCTGCTGATTGTTGGTTGGTTGTTAGCAAGGAAAGGTAAAAGAGTTATCTATGATGTTCACGAAGATTTGCCTCGTCAGGTGTTAGCTAAGGCTTATATTCCTTCCGTTATGAAAAGACCTCTTTCATTTTTAGTCGAAGGATACGAGGGGATTTTATCAAAAAAGATGACAGGAATTGTGACAGTGACTCCTCTTATAAAAGAACGTTATCATAAGTTAAATAAGAATGTAATTGAGGTAAGAAATTATCCAATTATGACTGAAGGTATAAAACATAATGATTGGAATAAGAAGAAGCAGGTTCTGTGCTATATAGGAGGGATTTCAGAGGTGCGGGGTATTAAGCAGATGGTTCAGGCAATGAAATTTACCAATGGCTTAAGACTTAATTTAGGAGGAGTATTTGAATCAGATTCTTTGAGGAATGAGGTAATAGCATACGAGGGATGGTCAAAGGTCAATGAGTTAAGTTTCCTAGATAGGATAAATGTGGTAAAGGTATTGGATGAATCTAAAATTGGTTTAGTAACCTTACAGCCTACTATTAACTATATCGATTCTTTGCCGGTTAAAATGTTTGAATATATGCTTGCCGGTATACCGGTTATTGCTTCAAAATTCCCTTTATGGCAAAGTATTATAGATGAACATAATTGCGGTATATGTGTTGATCCAACGAATCCGGAAGAAATAGCTGCGGCAATCAATTATTTGATGAAAAATGATAATGAAGCCAGAGAAATGGGGGAAAGAGGCAGAAGGGCTGTTTTAGAGCATTATACATGGTTAAATGAAGAGCAAAAAATGATAGAATCATATAAAAGATGGGTGGCTTCGTAAAGTAAAGAACCTGTTATAAACTTAATTATTAATCTAATTCTTACACTCTCTATGTTAATTGACATCATCGCAGGTGCCCGTCCTAATTTTATGAAGATCGCACCGATTATTAATGCTATTGAAAAAACACAGTCTAATAATGAAGTTGATCTTCAATATAGATTAATACATACCGGTCAGCATTATGATAAAAAAATGAGCGAAGATTTTTTCGTTCAACTAAATATTCCTCACCCTTTTTTGAATCTGGAAGTTGGCTCAGGAACCCAAGCAGAGCAAACCGGTAAAATTATGATGGGGTATGAAGCATTATTACTTAAATCTCCCTCTGATTTATGTATGGTGGTTGGTGACGTCACCTCAACAATGGCTTGTTCTATTGCTGCAAAGAAACTAGGTATTAAGGTAGCGCATGTAGAGGCGGGTATCCGATCTGGCGATTTATCTATGCCTGAAGAAATCAATAGGATTGTTACTGACTCAATAACGGATTATTTCTTTACCACCTCCAGAGTGGCAAATGAAAACCTATTTAAAAATGGTATTGAGGAAGATAGAATCTTTTTTGTGGGTAACACGATGATTGATACCTTAATCAAGCAAATGCCTTATCTTAAGAAACCTCCAATATGGGATATTTTGAATCTCGAAAAGCATGAGTTTATAGTTGTTACCCTGCATCGTCCTTCAAACGTTGATAGTACATCAACCTTTACAGATCTGATGGAAGAGATTATTGCTTCATCAAAGGGATTGCCAATTGTTTTTCCTGTACATCCAAGGACGGCTAAAATGTTTAATCTGTTAAACATTGATGCAGAAAATCTGCACCTTATTGAACCATTGAGCTATCTCGAGTTTAACTATTTAGTGAAAAATGCCAAAGCAGTAATAACAGATTCAGGAGGAATTACAGAAGAAACGACGATTATGCATGTTCCGTGTATGACATTAAGAAGTTCTACGGAAAGGCCTGAAACATGTACTGTTGGAACTAATGAATTACTGGGTATTGAGCCTTCTGCGATAAAGCCGGCAATGGAGCGGCTGTTTAGAGGAGAGTGGAAGGAGGGTGGAATTCCAGAGTTATGGGATGGTAGATCAGCAGAACGTATTGTTAACATAATAACTGAATTATTAACCAATCATTCTACTGGACATATTCTAAAGGGAGAATCTGTTGGAGTAAAATAGCACTAGCGAGTTACACTTTTACAAATACATTTATCATGCTCAAAATAGTATATTTTTATCAGTATTTCTCAACCCCCAAAGGCTCTTGGGGAACTCGCGTATATGAATTTGCAAAGTATTGGGTAGAGCAGGGCCATGAGGTTACTGTTATAACTAGTGTTTTTGCTAAGTCGGATTTAAAGGCAAATGGTTTTATAGATGAGCAAATAATAGATGGTATTCGGGTTAAAATTATAAACGTTAAGGTTAATAATAAGAGTTCGATTTTTACTCGGCTCTATTCATTTATTAAGTATGGCTTAGTAGCATCGTATTATGCTTTATCATTGCCTGCTGATGTAGTAATTGCATCTTCAGGGCCTCTGACAGTTGGTATTCCGGGTTTAATATCAAAATATATCAAAAAAAGAAAGTTCGTATTTGAAGTAAGAGACTTATGGCCAGATGCAATCATTGAATTAGGCGGATTAAAAAATAAATTTGCTCAAAACATTGCTTATAAATTGGAACGGGCTTGCTATAAAGCTGCTGATCTTATTGTGGTTTTATCTCCAGGAATGCAGGATAATATTAAACAGCGTTTTAATTTGGATAAGATAATTTCGGTTACCAATTCTGCAAACATCGATCTTTTTTCCCGACCTATTAATTCTATCAAAGTTCCCGATTACTTTAGCTCACATCTGATTGCCATTTATACAGGTAATATTGGAACAACCAATAACTCTGAATTATTATACAATGCAGCAAAAGAGTTAATGAGACAAGGGAATAAGCAAATAAAAATTGTATTGGTTGGTGACGGTAAGCAGAAAGAATTCCTTAAAAGTAAGGCAAAAGAGGAGGGGGTTTCCAATTTTATAATACTAGATCTAATGCCTAAAACAGAATTGGTGGCTTTGCTGCAAAAATCATTTGTATCGCTCATTCCGTTAGCCAGTGCACCTTTATTAGATACCTCTTCTCCAAATAAATTATTCGAATCATTGGCCGCTGGCCTTCCAGTGGTTCAAACTACGCAAGGTTGGATAAAGAGTTTTTTAACTGAAAATTCTTGTGGATTTACAATAGATGCAACGGATCCTGTTGGGTTAGCTAATTTATTAATCGAACTTTCTGCCAATCGAGAACTGATTAGTGAGTATGTGGAAAACGCCAGAATTATAGCTGTACAGCAATTTGACAAGAATATTTTGGCAAAAAAAATGTTAGATGGTGTCTTAAGTGTTTTGCCAAATGAGAATCTTAGGACAGCTTATAAATTTTAAATATTTGATCTTTAGGAGAATAAAAAATCCCCATGCTGAAGCTGGGGATTTCTTATTTAAGTCAGTTATTCCATTCGTCGGAATAGGGGCCAAATGAAATGATATTTTATTACAAGCTTTTTGGACCTGGATTTATGCTTGCAGATATAACAATACTATAAGAATTAGTGCCGATTACTCTTTTACTTGTAGAGGTATATATATTCATTGCATCGATCTGTGATTTATGGGCAAATTTATTATTGTAAATATTTAGCCCTTCTCTAGGAGTTCCTCTAACTGTAATTGCGCTGTATGCTGTCATATAGAAGAGATTGTCGTGAACAATTACATAATCTCCTGCTATATAATTTGCCCCATCTCCTCCGTATCCGTGCATATCAAATGAGTGTTCGGTCCCGTGTGGCATTACAGTATTATAAGCTGCCTCATAGCCTGACCCACTAATTCCAGAGCCTGCTATTGCATGCCGGTTATAATCAAAGTAATTGTTCATGATTTTAGCCGTTGCTTTACCCATGCTAATACCATATCCCAATCCACTCTGTTGATTGTGATGGATGTAGCTATGATGAATGTAGGCATTTGTTGCCCCATCTGCCAAATAAACACCTGCATGGTTCCATCCATAAATCTCACAGTTGTCGACTTCTAAATTTGGAAAACTTGAATATATGCCGCGGCAATAGGCAGATGACGTTCTGCTGGTAGTTGTATTAGCTCCTTTAACTCTTAAGCCTACGAATTTTACTCCAGAGCCACCAGCGGTTAACATATTGCCATGAGCAACATTAGTTGTATAAATTAGTCCACCTAAGGTTGTGCTGGTTTTGCCGCGCCCACTGGTTAAAGTAACACCCGCAGGAACCTTTAAAGCCCCTTTACCAGTCATGTTGATCTCCGCATTATCCGCAAGGTACACAACCTGGCCACTGTTAGCTTTTGATAAAGCTGACTTTAATTGGTCATAAGTGCTCACCGTGTAAGTAGGAGTAACTGTGGTGGCTTCAGTAACTAATGTGTTGTTGAAATTTGAGGAATCTCTTGCCTTTATGGATGTGTCGGCTGCTGGTCCATTAATTTCCTCTTGTTGACAAGAAACTAAAGCTGAAAAACTGAAAGCGAATAAGAACGGAAGCATATTGATTTTGCAAATCTTGTTATGCTCTAATTTAAAGAAATTCTTGCGCATTTTTAATTTTCGTTTTGAGTTATAATTATTAATTAATAAGTTGGTTTGATAGTGTTTGAAGAATTCTTTTATTCCTCCCAAAAATCATATTCACTTGATATTGACTCTTATCTAAATCATACTTTAGATATATATGTAGGTCTAAAATGATACAGACATAAGTTTTAATCAATGCTCATTAATGAGCAAAAAGTATTTGCCAATAAAATTTTGTGAGAGTAGAAAGCGTGGAGAACTGTCACATCAGAATTTCTGAGAACTGTTTCCGGCTTGTTTTTGCAATAAGAATGCCTATGATGGATTCTTTTGAAAATGAGTAGTTTATGTGTTTGTAGGAGCGCTTCTGATTAAACAAATATTTTAAGCTTTATTATTTAATATTAATAGTTGAGTATATATTTTAACTATTGATATTTTTTTGGAGTATGGAAGCCTCAACCCGAAAGCATTTTAGGAGATAAAAATTTAGTGTAATTTTTAATGCGGTTAAAAAATTAGTGGTTTATGTATATCATTAAGGGGAATTGTATTCCCTAAATGAGAGTTTTTTGCTTAAGCTAACGCAACTATGTAACTATAAGTTAGTTATGTTTAACTTTTGACTTTAGTAAATAAGGGTTAGGAAAATGTAAAAGAATGAGAGGTTGATATTAGAGATTTAATTAATGAAATAGATACTTCTTAAATAACCAATCATCTTCCATGCGAATTTTGAGTCCAAGAGTTAAATCAGAGAATCCAGGCCTTAAATTTCTTAATAATCTATTCGGGAAATAGGTTTTTCAATTGCTGTTACTCCGCGAATTTTATAGTGTGAAGTTTGTTCTCATATTCTGATCAGGTATCGGGGAGTAAGGTTCTAGGCTGACCCTTATTATTAGAATTTCTTTTTTTTGTCATCCAATTTGGCAGTGGCGTTTCTCAATAGTTTTCATATTAAATTGTATACTTTTTTACATAAAAGGGATTTTTAATGGCGGTTAGCTCGTAAGAATTTGAGCCCGTGTAGTTTATAAAATGACAAAAAAATTGTAACTTAAATCAATCTATTTAAAGTCGTTATTCCGTTTCTACAGTATTAAATAAAGGTTTGAAGGGTCATTAAGCTTGTTGATTCATAAAAGGATAACCTTTATTTATTGTTCAATTATCAATGAAAAGTTACTTTGGCTAAGTAATTGCAAAGTATGGAACAGTCAAATACTAGTTTGTTTATGTAAGAGTTTGATACTCAGTTCATATCTATGTTTACGCTCTCTCTCAAAGTAAAAAAAGAAGCTTTTTTTACTTTATATTTCTTATCCCATCATCTGGGACTTCTACATTTTGGCCTTCTTAAGATGTCAGCACATCTTAGCGTTCTAAGGAAAAGATTATCTCAGGCCAATTGCCTTTTTATAAATCATTTCAAATCGGCTGATTTTGTTTATTCCTCTTGGTTAAACAAGTTTGTCAATAGGCAAAGTGTATTCATAAACATTCCACAATCCTTTATTCGGTATTCTTGTTGATTCAAACTTTGCTTGTGTTGCAGCATAGGTAATTTTAATGGAGTAACTCAGTTACTTCTGTTAAATTTTTAGTCCGTTTTAATATATAAACAATTCTACTTTACAATATATGTGAAACCTTAAACTGTCTTATCAATGAATTACTCTCTATCTAAACGCGCTCTCGATCTTGCTATTTCAATAACGGCATGTATACTGCTTATGCCAGTCTTTGTTCTCCTTTCAATTATATTGGCGATTTCTTTAAAAGGAAATCCTTTCTTTGCTCAAATTAGACCCGGCAGGTACGAAAAACCTTTTAAAATGTTCAAATTCAGGACAATGAGCAATGCTCGTGGAAAGGATGGTAAACTGCTTCCTGATGATGAAAGATTATCTATTATTGGAACTTTTATTAGAAAAACATCTCTCGATGAAACTCCCCAGTTATTCAATGTTATATTAGGTGAAATGAGCATAGTGGGACCTCGTCCTTTAATGCGGGAATATCTGCTATTTAGTGACGACTCACAAAGATGTAGGCAGGATGTTTTACCGGGTATCACAGGATGGGCTCAGGTAAATGGGAGAAACTCCTTAACCTGGGATCAGAAACTTTCCTATGATATTTGGTATGTTAAAAATGCAAGTTTTAAAATCGATATAGAGATTTTATTTAAAACATTTAGAACGGTGTTTCTTGGGATTGGAATTAACCAACCTGGCTGTGTGACAACAGTTCCACCAACGAAGGCGCCAGTACTAATGAATATCATGGAAGATCTTAATTCAGAAGTTGTTTACCAGCCTGCAAATACAACCTGGAATAGGTTTTCTAATATTAAGGTAAGATTTAAAGTTGAATTTAAAAGTAACAAAGAATATATACAGAATCCGAATTACTCATCTACTTCAATGTTATCAGATATAGATGCTGATATTTTAGATAACCCAATAATAAATGATGATTATAATTCAGTGCGAATGGATAAAGGATTGCCTAGTTAATGCCTTTTATGGGAGTATATAAGTAATATAGGTTTATATTATTCATTAGAGTGACTACCAACTAATATTTTACATCGAACTTCATTGTATTCTTTATTCTATGCAATGAAGTTCTAGCTTTTTGAAATGCCCTGATAATACAAAAGGCTGCTCCATCATTGAAACAGCCTTACAAACACAAAACAAACTATCTTAGACAGCAACTTGCTCAGTTTGAGCATAAATTTTGTCAACAAGTGCTTTATTCTTCTCTAAAATTATTTTACGTTTCAAACTCAGCTTCGGAGTAAGTTCGCCTCCATCAATCGACCATTCTTTACTTAGCACTTCAAATTTTTTCACTTTTTCCCATTTGCCGAATGTTTCATTGTATTTGTCAATTTCCTGCTGATATTTAGCAATAACCTCAGGATGTTTAACCATTTCGGCATTGGTAGAACATTGAATATTATTTTTCTCACACCAATCTTTTAGTACTATAAATGCAGGTACAATTATAGCTGATGGAAAACGCTGATTTTCTCCAATAACCATGATCTGCTCAATAAAAGTTGATTCTTTGAATTTGTTTTCAATAACTTGAGGGGCTATGTATTTGCCTCCAGCTGTTTTGAACATTTCTTTCTTACGGTCAGTAATTTTAAGGTATTTACCATCAATAATTATCCCAATATCTCCCGTATGAAACCATCCATTAGTAATAGCTTCGGCTGTTAATTCGGGACGATTATAATATCCTTTCATCACATTTGGCCCTTTACACAAAATTTCACCATCCTCGGCAATTTTTACTTCAACACCTTCAATAACTT
The DNA here is from genome assembly GCF_023914155.1 of Solitalea agri. Classification (GTDB taxonomy): domain Bacteria; phylum Bacteroidota; class Bacteroidia; order Sphingobacteriales; family Sphingobacteriaceae; genus Solitalea; species Solitalea agri. The sequence goes on from NZ_JAMWYS010000036.1 coordinate 315,626, forward strand.
TACCCACTGTTCCAAAACTATGCCCCCCTGGTTCTAACGTGTTGACAGCAATCACAGGTGAAGTTTCAGTTAATCCGTAGCCTTCTAATACAGGTATTCCGGCTCCTGAAAAAACACGGGCAAGACGTTCCTGTAATGCCGCTCCTCCAGAAACTATTGCTTTAACATTTCCACCCAATGCCTCTTTCCATTTGGAAAAAATTAGCTTGCGGGCAAGTTTAAGTTGTTGTTCATAAAGCCAGCCATTTTTGCCGTCATGTTCATATTTTAGACCCAAATCAAGCGCCCAAAAGAAAAGCTTCTTCTTTGCACCGGCTAAAGCAGAACCTTTGGCGACAATACGATCATATACCTTTTCTAATAATCGGGGAACGGTTGAGAAGCAGTCAGGCTTTACTTCCATAAGGTTGGCTGCAATGGTGTCAATGCTTTCGGCATAGTAAATTGAAATGCCTTTTGACATGTACATATAAACAACCATTCGTTCAAAAATGTGAGAAAGAGGTAAAAAGCTTAATGCTTTAAGTGTGCCCTCAGGGCATATTTTCTGACAGGATAATACGTTACTGGTTAAGTTGCTATGAGTTAACATGACACCTTTAGGATTTCCTGTAGTTCCTGAAGTGTAAATTAAGGTAACCAAATCATCTGGAGTAACCATTTCATTCCATTCTTTCAGAATTGAACGATCTCCTTTTTGCCCTAATTGTTTTACTTGCTCCCAAGAATTTGCCCCAACAACATCGTCGTAAGTGTAAACCGATGTTAATGATGGAATTTCTGATCGCACACGCTGAACTTTATCAAAAAGCTCCTGATTAGCTACAAAAAGAATTTTTACCTCGGCATCATTTAAAATAAATTTTAGGTCGTTTTCTGCAAGGGTAGGATATAGGGGGACATGAGTAGCATCGATCTGAAGGATCGCAAAATCCACAAAGTTCCATTCAGGTCGATTAGGTGACATGTTTGCTACCCGATCATGTTTACCAATTCCCAATTGCAGTAGACCCAGACTAAGCAGGTCAACATTCTCACGGAATTGTTCTGCTGTGTAGGTTACCCATTTTCCATTTCTTTTGCTGGCAAGCACCTCTCTGCCATTATAACGCTCGGGTAAAGTGTTAAGCAGGTCTACGATAGTATTGATTCGCATCATAAGGTAAGGTTAAGGTGTGTATTGATTTGAGTTGGCTTTTAAATATTAATACTGAACCTATCGATAAAATTTAAATAATTTAACACCAACAGCAAAATCGTTCGCCTTTATTAAACCTTATACCAAAACAGTATTTAGTACAAATATATTTTTATAGATTAAATTTCCAATATGCCAACAAATATTTTTTCTTTTTAGTTTTTAGTTAACTATTATTTTGGCATTAGGAATTATTGTAGTAATCTACTTTTAGGCTAAACAAAAAATAAGCCACATGGAATCAAAAAAATGAAGTATAGTTAAGGAAAAAATAAAGGGAACACATAGCTAGATGTGCTCCCTTTAAAATAAATGTTGCTGGCTGTTTTTAAAGCTTATTGAGCATATATTCGTTCTATAAGCTCAAGATTTTTATTGAAAATTACTTTTCGTTTTAAACTTAACTTGGGTGTCATTTCACCACCGTCGATTGTCCATTCTTTAGGAAGTAGTTCAAACTTTTTCACTTGTTCCCATTTTCCGAACACTTTATTGTGTTTGTCAATTTCCGATTGAAACTTAACCAGCACTTCGGGATGTTTGATCATTTCGATATTGGAAGTGTAATTGATCGAATGTCGGGAACACCATTCCTTTAGATTGTCAAACGTGGGAACAATAAGCGCGGCTGGAAATCGCTGATTCTCTCCTATTACAAGTACTTGTTCAATAAGCAATGACTCCTTTAACTTGTTTTCAATGGCTTGAGGGGACACATATTTACCCCCGGCAGTTTTAAACATCTCTTTCTTCCGGTCGGTAATTCTTAAAAAACCGTCACGGTCAAGTTCTCCAATATCCTCTGTATGAAACCATCCTTCAGCATCAATAGCTTTCTCGGTCAAGTCTTGGCGTTTATAATATCCTACAAAAACATTAGGACCTTTACACAGGATTTCCCCGTCTTCTGCAATTCTAACCACAACATTATTTATGGGTTTTCCTACAGTATTGAATTTATAATTTTTTGGATCGAAATGATTTGCTGCTATGACCGGTGAAGTTTCTGTTAAACCATAGCCTTCAAGTACGGTAATTCCTGCCGACATAAATACTTTCGCCAATCGGTTTTGTAATGCGGCACCACCCGATACTATTAGTTTAACTTCACCGCCTAAAGCTTCCCGCCACTTGCTGAATATTAGCTTATTTGCAATTTTCAATTGCATTTCATACCACCAACCATTTGCTCCATTCAGTTCATATGTCAAACCTAAATTTAACGCCCAGAAAAACAGTTGTTTTTTAACACCGGTAAGTTCTGATCCTTTAATGGTAATTTTATCATAGATTTTTTCGAGTAATCTAGGGACTGTGGTGAAAAAATGAGGTTTAACTTCCTGCAGATTAGCAGAGATGGCCTCGATACTTTCAGCATAATAAACACTTATACCTAGATCGATACATAGATAGCCGGCAACGCGTTCAAAAACATGCGATAAAGGCAAAAAGCTTAACGAGCGTTCAACACCAGGAGGTATAAAATCGTGCAGAGCCCTGATATTGCTTACGATATTTTTATGGCTAAGCATTACGCCTTTGGGAGTTCCCGTGGTGCCCGAAGTGTAAATGATAGTAAGAATATCATTCTCGGTGATTTGATCTCTACGTCGGTTAATTTCAACCTGATTGATTTCGTTCTCATGGGCGCAAAGCTTTTTCCACGATTCTGCTTCCTGAACCTCATCATAAGTATAAATAGCTTGTAAAGAAGGAATTTCAGATTTTAGACTGTTGACCTTGTCGTAAATCTCTTTTGTAGAAACAAAAATTACCTTAACTTCTGCGTCATTTAAAATAAACCGAATGTCTTGTTCGGCCAAAGTAGGGTATAAGGGAATATGAATAGCCCCAATTTGAGCAATGGAATAATCTACAAAATTCCATTCAGGGCGATTAAAAGACATGTTTGCAATCTTGTCGTCTTTGCCGATTCCAAGAGCAATTAAACCGGTGCTCAATCGATTTACATTATCTTTAAATTCTTTAGCATTGTATTCTCTCCACCTACCGTTTTCCTTAGCACATAATACGGGCTTTGAAGAATAGCGTTGTTCCAAAGAATCAAACAGTCCAACAATAGTATTTACATCCATTGGTTAATAATTTATTGCAGAATAAGCGGTTTGGTAACGCTTATATACGAGGTTTATTAATTATAGTATTGGCAAGAATACGATTTTTATAATGATAAATAACTGAACTAAATCATGAAATATTTCTTTTAAATAATATTCTTATCTCAAAAAGCGAATTTTATTCAAAATAAATTAATATGCATGCATAATTATTTGAGATTGTTTTTTCTTTATTTATCTTGCCACTATAAACCCCAATTCAATTAATAGGTACCGTAAACGCTTGATTATATGAAGATAAGCAATAAAATGACAAAGGAGCTTGAAATTGAATATCCAATTATCATGGCTCCAATGTTTTTGGTTTCCAATGAGGCAATGATGCGAGCTGCAATTTCGAGCGGAATAATGGGAGTTTTTCCAAGTTTGAACTATAGAAATGAAGGTGAGCTGGCAAAGGTGTTAAGTGACTTACAGAGTTATAAAGAATTAAATCCAGAATTTACTGGAAATTATGGGGTTAACTTAATTGTTCAGCGTTCAAATCCCTTGTTTGAAAAACACTTAAGGATTTGCGGCGATCATAAAGTGCCATTTTATATTACCTCTTTGGGAAATCCAAAGCCGGTAATTGAATTGGCTCATTCGTACGGAGGCAAGGTTTATTGTGATGTTACCAATATTGAACATGCAGCCAAGTGTGCAAGTTTAGGCTGCGATGGATTTATTGCTGTGGGGCAGGGCGCTGGTGGACATGCAGGGCCGAGTCCGCTTCATTTGCTGGTTCCTTCGTTAAAACATCATTTTCCAGCTATTCCTGTTATTGCGGCAGGCGGTATTGCCAATGGAGAAGGAATTCTTTCGGCATTAAGTTTAGGGGCACAGGGTGTTTCTATTGGTACACGCTTTATCAATTCAACAGAAAGTACAGTAAGTAATGCCTATAAGCAGAGTATAATTGATGCTAAAATGGAAGACATAGTGCTAACAGAAAAGTTATCTGGAACTCCTTGCAACATTATCAATACTCCATATGCTCAAAAAATGGGTTATAAGCAAAACTGGTTCGAAAAATTACTTTCTTCCAATAAAACCACTAAGAAATACTTCAAAATGCTGGTTCAGGTAAAAGGCATGAAAAAACTAGAAGCGGCCATTCATCCGAATAATTATAAAACCTTATGGTGTGCAGGTCAGTCTGTTGAGTTAATCAACGATATTTTACCAACAAGTGAGATTACTAAACGATTAGTAAATGAAGTGGAAGAAGCCCTGATCAATTTACAACATGAGTTTTCAGGAACCAAAACCACTATCATTAATCAGGAGTAAAAAATTGAGAAACAGCCAATATGAAACAATTGAATAGTTTTATCAATAAAGCGAAGAAGTCGTCATTTGATCGTTGGATATTAAACCGGATTTTGTGGAGAGCAATCCCCTTTAACAGTCCACATAAATTTGAAATTACGAGTATAACGGAAGACGAAGTAATAATTAAAATGCCTTATATCCGTAAAAACATGAATCATATTAAAGGCTTGCATGCCTGTGGGTTGGCCACACTTTGTGAATATGCCTGTGGCTTGCAATTGATGAATGTATTGGGGACTACAGATTATCGCATTATTATGAAAGAGTTGCACATGGACTATCATTTTCAGGGCAAAACAGATGTAAATGTGAACTTCAGGTTTGATACTAAAGATGCCGAATCGATAAATAGTGAGCTGATGTTTAATGATGCGGTTTTCAAGAATTTCGAGTTGCCGGTTTATGATCTACAGAATAACCTTGTTTGTACTGCAACAGTAAACTGGCAGATAAAAAAATGGGATAAGGTTAAAACTAAAGTTTAGTCTATAAATTAAACGATAATGCCATCGTCTTTCGTTTCATACCACGAAAGGCGATTGTTTTAGACGGCTATTTAAAAAGCAGTAAAATTTGATTAAATTTAATAGGTAACAGTTCCTGCTGTACAAACCAACTTTCTTTAATAGTCTTATAACTCAAATCATATGGCTTACGAAAATCACACACCTGTATCTATTGGGTTTACCGGCGATGTAATGATAGGGGGCATGGTAAATGATAAAATAACTGAAAATGGTTTTTCATATCCATGGGGTGATATGCTTCCATTGTTCAAAGGGACAGATCTTAATTTGGTTAATTTGGAGGCACCACTTACTCATTATAATAAACAACAAAAAAGAAAGTCGACTAATTTAAAGGCCGAACCTAATCGAATTCAAACGCTAGTGGAAGCCAGGATTGATGTGGTAAACATCGCCAATAATCATATTCTTGATTTTTATGAGGAAGGTATGCTTGAAACCATTGACCTTTTAAACAAAGCAGGAATACATCATATAGGAGCCGGAAATAATATGCAGCAAGCCGCAATGCCTGTAATTGTTTCGAAGAACGGTATTTCAATAGGGCTGTTAGGTTTTACTGATAATGAGCCTTATTGGATGGCAGTTGATAAGCCTGGAACCAATTATGTGCAGGTAGGCGATATTACGACTATTAAGAATGCAATAGCAGGGATAAAGGATAAGGTTGATATATTGATTTTAAGTATTCACTGGGGAGATAAAATGAATGATACGCCCCTGCCGGAGTTTGTATCATTTGCTCATAAAATTATCGACGCCGGTGTTGACATTATCCACGGACATGGAGCTCATGTTTGTCAGGGAGTTGAAATATATAATGGTAAGCTTATTATGTATGACACTGGTGATTTAATAGACGATTACGATTTAAATCCGCAGCTAAAAAATAATCAAACATGTTTTTTTAACTGCGAAATCGATAAGAACGGAGTAAGGAAAGTAAAACTGATACCTATTGTAATGAAAGATATGCAGGCTCGTATTGCTCGAAATTTTGAGCACGAAGATATTCTGGGGCATATGCAGCAACTTTCGGCGGCATTCGGTACAATCATTAATTCAAATGGAGAGGTTTTAGTAAATTGAAAATATGACTGATGGTAGTTTATTAAAACCAAAGCAGCGGATAAGATTTACTTTATCCGCTGCTTTTTTAGGTAGGAACTGTTAGTTTGCTCCTGCCTGAGTATCAAATTTCATCCAGAAATTATACGATTTAGCTTGTTCCGTACTAACCGATTTAATGGCTACAAATTTATATTTTACGTTTGTATTAGCTTTTAATGTTACCGGAATAGTAATTAAAAAGCCCTCACGGCTAACTAATACATCTACTTTGTCGCCTACTTTTTTGTATCCTAACCATTTCGCAAGATCGTCAACGCGGTAATTATCAAAAGCAATAATTTCATCGTTTACATTAATTCCCGCTTCATATGCCGAAGTACCTTTGGTAACTGATGTTACGACGATTTTACCGTTATCAGTTTTGGTATTTGCACCAAAGTTGATCTCAGCGCGACTTCCAGCATTTTGATCTACCAAGCTTAAGCCTACAGCACTCAGGTAATCATTAAATGGAATAGGCGATGTTCCGTTTACATAGTTGATGAAAAACTCATCCAGATTACGTCCGCAAATTTTTTCGGCGGCTGCTTTAAATTCAGCATCTGTAAAGCCACGTTTTTTACCCAGGTAAAATTCGTTATATAAATACTTCATCAGGTCGTCCAAGTCTTTGGCTCCTTTGGTATCGCGCAAAATTTCCATATCTAAAATTAAGGCTAAAATTGAGCCTTTATCATAATAGGAAATAGTTGAATTGCTTGAGTTTTCATTAGGACGGTAGTACTTGATCCAAGCATCGAAACTAGCTTCAGCCACTGGTTGAACATAGTTTCCTGGTTGGTTCACAACCTTGTTAATGTCGGTGGTAAGTATGTCCAGATAAGCATCCGGAGTATAGAAGCCGGCACGACGAGTCAATAAGTTATCGTAGTAAGCAGTAAAACCTTCTGAGAACCAAAGCATGGTTGTATAGTTCTCATTATCGTAATCAAACGGGCCTAGAACCTCTGGGCGTAAACGCTTCACATTCCACAAGTGGAAATATTCGTGAGCAATTAATGAAAGGAATGATTTGTATGATTTATCATTGCTAAAGCCAAACTTAGAGGTTTGAACAGTAGTTGAGTTTAAGTGTTCTAAACCTCCACCTCCTGATGGCATACAGTGAACAATAAAAGTATAATGTTTACACGGATGTGAATCAAATACCTTGGTTGCTTCTTCACAAATTTGTTTAACGTCACGAGTTAACTTTGCTTTATCATAGTTGCCTCCTCCATATAATGCAATTTCATGAGGAACACCGGCAGCTTCAAATTTCAAGATCTCCTGATTGCCAATTTCAATAGGTGAGTCAGCAAGTATATCATAGTTAGGAGACGATAATGTCCATTTATCTCCATTCACAGCTTCTAAACCAGTTGAAATTTCTTTCCAGTTTTTAGTTGGAGTAACTTTTATTGTTGATGGAAGCTCTTTCTTGCCATCAATATACATGAATATACTTGTTCCGTTTAAGTAGGCGTGAGCAGCATCAATAAAGCTTGTACGAACTGTTAACTCAAAGGCGTATACCTTGTATCTGATACTAATAGACGAAACTTTGTTTGTTGAAATTTTCCAAGTGTTCTTGTTGATCTTGTGAACCTTTAAAGGTGTTGATCCAGATACTGCCTGAAACTGCTCAACGTTACGGGCAAATTCACGTACAAGGTACGATCCTGGGGCCCAAACAGGTAATTTAACAATCAGGTCTTTGCCTTTCCAATTGTTAATGTCCATTTTAACATCAACATAGTGCTGTGCTGCATCGTCAAACGACAATTGATAGCTCAATTGGGTTTCGGCGGCTGAGGCTGTACTCATAAAAAATACGGATAATAAGATTAGCGCGCTTAACTTTTTCATTTACTTCTCTTTCGTGTGGGGCAATATTACGAAAATGTTAATGCTCATTGGGTGCATTAATTAGTAATAAAAAAGTGACAATGTGCTGTTGCTCTCAGTTTTATGAATTTATCTTATAAATAGTCCTACTATTTTAGGATTCTACATCAAGTAATTATTGATGATAATTGAAGTAAGATCAGGAAGTCTTTTATTAGGCAGATATTAGTTGAAAATTCTATCCGATACGATTTACATTGGGCTCCACAGCGTTAGATTGAAGCTGTTGGTAGTTTACTTTGCCATTCAATGTATAAGGTATTTCATCAATGATTTCAACTTTTATTAAAGTATGGTGAATACCAAATTGATCCCGGATGTATTCAAGCAGTAGTTCTGTATCATTAGCACGATCATTCGTGATAAACAGCAATATCTTCTTATCCAGAAAGTTTATGCAGGCTAAATTTGTTAGATGAAAATGTCCTTTCAAAAGATTTTCAAGCTCATCCAGATTAACTCTATACCCTGCAATTTTAGCAAAACGTTTTAATCGACCGGTTATGTAGATAAAGCCATCTTTGTCAATTCGGCCAAGGTCTCCTGTTTTTAGCCATTCAGGTTGAACATACGTGTTTAAATCGAAGTGGGTTTCACAGTATCCTCCAAAAACATTGGGCCCTTTATAGCATAATTCATTAGTTTCAGGGTCAATGATAAAGGTTCCGTTTTTTATCGGCCTTCCAATTGATCCGGATTTTTCTACAATTTGATCAGGTGGTAAGTATGACATTCGAGCGGTGGCTTCAGTCTGCCCATACATTACGTAGAACTTACTTTCATTCTTTACAGAAAAGTAGTAGAACTTTTCAATCAAGTCCTCATTCAATCGGCCACCCGCTTGCGTAAAATAACGTAGGCATGCTAGCTCTTTATTTAAGAATCCTATTCGGGCCAACATTTCATAAACGAAAGGAACCCCTGCAATACTTGTAAATTCAAGTTTTTGAAATGTCTCCCAAAAGCTTTGTTTTAAAATATCATCAACTGACGTATAAATTATGCCCCCAGCAATGGCGTTTGAAGTTAGTACAGACAAGCCATACGAATAATGAATCGGTAAATTAAGCGGAGTTCTATCAGTAGGTTTAATAGGTAAATAATCAATTATTGACAAAGCATTTTCAACAACGTTTTGTTCAGATAGTTTTACAAGTTTCGGAGAGCCAGTTGTTCCAGACGTTGATAATAATAGTTTTATTTCTGCCGCAATTGAACATTCTTTTGCAGTTAATGATTTGAATAATTTAAAAGGGAGGTTTTTGCTTACATCTCCATAATCAGGTATAATTTCTCTGGTTTGATCAGAAATGTATAATGGATTATAAAGTTCTTCCAGGTTTTTTTTTAGTTCTAATGAGATAGAATCGCTTAATAATGTGATGACCGTATTTTCATAGCTCCAGTAGGAGAAAAAGGCCATTAGCGATTCTATCGAATTATTGGAGTAATGAAATATCAGAAACTTATACTCAGGTAAATCAGGCACTTTATAGAGCATTTCGTCAAATTGAAACACCCTGTTTTGTTTCAAATCATTAAACGTTAAGGCTTGATTTTCTTTAATAAGATCCAGTAATTTCATATAGATGAGCTAGTCAAATTGAACATTATATTTTTCTAATAGGTTTCTGGTATTACCGAAAGTATCCATTTGGGTAATGTCTTTATCCTGAATGTTAATATTAAATGAATCTTCGATTTCGGCAACTAAAACCATATGGGCCATGGAGTCCCATTGCTTGACTGATTGGTAGCTTAATTGCTCATTAACTTTTTCTTTATTGATTCCCAGAGCGTTTGAGAATACATTAATTAATTTTTCAGTGTTATTCATTGTTATAGTTATAAATTGATAGGATTTTAGTCTCATTAATTGAGCATGCGGCTACTTAATATTTTCATCGAAAGGAATTTGCTGTAGAGCGCAGCTCCTTCCTGATTTAGATGCGCCGCGTCGTAGAAAATGTTTTTAGCTTTAAAGTTGTCGTTAACAGTGAAGTCCCAATAAGGGAGATTGTATTTATCGAAGATGTTGTTGAGAAGCTTTCTGGACTTGAATGATCGGTCGTCGATATCTCGTTTAGGAGAAAAAACGAATAGTAGTTTTACATTTGATTGTTTACATAGTTCGATTATTGATTCAAGCAGTTCAATTCGTTCTTTGTCAATTCCACTTTCAGGCTCCTTATAATCTCTCATATCTTTAGCCGCAATTCCTACATAAGGAGAATACCCGTTTTGGAGTTTATCAGAACAGGAAAGGCTTCTGATAATTCCATAAAATTTAGTATTGTATCTGTACAGGCCCGAATTATATAATAACTCATCTTTTGTGGACAGTGCTAAGCTTGCTTTTAAGTCAGGTTTTGAAGCTAAAAATGGCGATAAATAATTCAGTGCATTCTCTTTATCTCCAATAATGGAGCTTTCGAGTTCTCTGTTGTTAATGTCTATTATAATTAACTTAGGTTTATGATGCTTTAATTGATATTCTATTAAAGCTTTATAAAATGGCAAGCCAGCTCCGTCTATCCCTGCATTAATCGCTCTTAATGACAAGTTGTTTTCAAATACTTTAGGAACATACTGATGCATTCCTCTTGAATTACCATAAATTATTATATCATAGGCTTCAACAGTCGAAAGATAGGAGTTGATTTTTCCGTAGTATCCACATTTCACACTGGGTAATAGTTTATCAAAGTAAAACCCAGTACTTCTGTCAATAATTATAAGTAGAAATGTGATTAAAAGTAACTGCTTAATTAACTGGTACATAGTTGGTAATGTTAAAAGCGTGCGTAGATGAATCTTCCTCCATTGAACTCTCCTAAAAGTATTATTAAAGCTATAATTGTAACTGTAAAGCCTAGCTTAAGTAGTCGAGAATTGTTGCTCAATGAAATTAATTTCTTACTAAAGTATTCTGCCGTTATTTCATAAATGAGAAGCATTATTATCGCAAGGAAAAATAAAAATCTTCCTTCAGAGAAATCAAAATTGCCGGCGATAGTAAACATTCGTTTAAAGATGTATAAGGCTTCATCTATATTTTTAGCTCTAAAAAATACCCGAGTGGCGGTCACTAAAAAGAAGGTTAAAACGATCTTTAGGGATATAACCAGCTGTTGGGGGATTAAATTGAACTCATGATTTTTGAAAATTCTTTTAATTATATTTTCAATTACTATGAATACGCCATGTAATAATCCCCAAACAATAAAAGTCCAGTTAGCCCCATGCCATAAACCGCTAATAGCAAAAACGATTATGATGCTTCTATAGATTTTTATGTGTTTTGCCCGGCGACCACATAAGGGTAAAAAAACATAGTCTCTTAACCATGACGATAACGTTATATGCCAACGTTTCCAGAAATCTGTAAAAGATTCAGCAAAGAATGGATGGTTGAAATTTTTAGTCAACTTAATGCCTAGCATCTTCGAAATACCCATACCTATATCGCAGTATCCAGAAAAGTCGCAATAAAGTTGAATAGTAAAGAATATGGTTGCTGCAATTAATGCCTGCGAGCTAAAATAATCGGGGGCGTCGTAGACTTTGTTAACGTATTCTGTAAGTCGGTCGGCTATTACGAGTTTTTTAAAGAAACCTAATAAACAAAGCTTTAGGCCATCCTTTATTGTAGATGGACAGGCTTTTAAGGGTTGTTTAAGTTGTGATAGAAAAGTATTAGCACGCTCTATTGGGCCCGCTAAAATTTTAGGAAAATATAAGAAGTAGATTGTTAGATGAAAAAAATTCTTTTCAGGTTCAATTGCTTCTCTTTTTATATCAATTAAATAGCTTATCGCCTGAAAGGTTAAAAAAGATAAACCAATGGGAGCAATAATGTTGAGATTGTTAAGATGTCCAGGCCAACCAACAAACATTAGTGATTCCTGAATATTGTTAATAAAAAAATTAGCGTATTTGTAATAGGCTAAAAAAGCAATATTGGCAATTAGGCCACTTAAGTAAATTGTCTTTTTGCTAAAAAATCGAGGAGATTGTATTCCTAACCCAATAAGATAATTAAACCCAACAGTACCTAAAAGTATTAAGAAATGAACAAAGGAAAAGGAAATACAAAATAGGCAACTCGCAATTAGTAAAACATAAATGCGAAACCTTTGATTAACAGTACAAAATAATGCAACAACAGAACATACAAATAAAATGAAGTAGAGCGTATTGAAATTCATTTTTTTGAAATAAGTAAATACTGGAAAATTTCGTTGGTTTGGAAAATAGCGGTTGAGCTATTTTATATATCCCAATTTTTTCCGGTCGATTTTCATATTTCATGCCACATAAATTGCTTCTTACGTTATTTTTTTGTTAAGTGAGCTATTTCCAGGACAGTAAACAAGTGTTTAAACATCATTTTATTGAATATTAGCGAATATTTACAGTTGATAATTAAAGATTTAGTTGAAAAAGAGGCTTTAAAATATAAAATCTATAGGTTTTATAGATAATAGTTGCTTGTTCATTAATTGATACATGAACTGTATACTAAATTTTCTTTTCTATGAAGTGTGCTATTAAATCTGTGTAGTTTGTTAAAATAGAGGAGGTTAAAAATAGGGAAGACCTATTTTAGTTTGACTAAAATCATCTTAATTAACCAAATTGTGCTAACGATTAACTTAGATAAAATTAAGAGTGTAGGAATCACAAGTAACATTAAAATTCGGTGCATAAACTTGATTATTTATGAATAGAATTTACGGAAAATTAATGTTACTTGCTCCCGTAGTTTTACTTAAATTCTGGTATTAGATGGAAAATGAATCAGACAGCTCTTAGCAGAATGGTGTCTTTTTCATTGCCCTGATAAATATGGATATAATAGATTCCATCTGATAACCCATTCTTATGTAAAGTAACTTCGTGCTGCCCCTCTGTAAGGTTTTCATTGATAATTTCTCGTATGATTTTTCCAGAGGTGTCAATTAAGTTCATTTTGGCTGGACCGTTGCCCGACATAAAACGAATAGTGGTATAGTCGGTAAAAGGGTTAGGGAAAGTGACCAATAACTTGAGTTTGCCTTGGCTATTATTATCAATTTGATCTTTAGTTCTGAAAATGTTTAAATCGGCTTTTAAATCAGGTTTATTGTCCATTACTCGTAAAAGCTCCGTTTGTGAAACCCCAAACCATTGATTTAAAATGGTGGCATAAATATTTCTGAAATCGTGGTCTTCATCCGCTTCTACACAATCACCGGCGCCGGCATTTTTCGGAATTTGAGGGTTCGCTCCCAAAATACCTGGAATTACTCCCGAGCCGAAAACAAACATTGGTGCCGCTGCGCCATGATCGGTTCCATAGCTGGCATTTGAACGTATTCTTCTGCCAAATTCTGAAAATGTAAATCCTGCTACCTGATGGTCCAATTTCAATAGTTGTAAATCATCCTGAAAGGCAGCAATGGCATCAGATAAATTCTTTAATAAATTGGCATGAGTTCCTGATAAAGTTCCTGTAGAATCTTTGTTAGTTTGGTCGGCATGAGTGTCGAAACCACCCATGTTTACGATGAAAATGCGGGTTTTTAGACCTCCTGCTAACAAACGAGCTACTACCTTTAGCTGAGCAGCAAGGTAGTTTTTAACAGATGAAGCCGGATATTTAGTAGAAAGATTTGCTCCTTTTTGAATGGCCTGGCGTAATACTTCAGAATAATCACCAGAAACAACCGACATATTACGAATATATTTCAACTCAAGTTCTGCGGCAGTTTTGGGAATACTCGCATCGGCAGCACCTTGTGCAAGGTAATCGAAGACCTCGGGGCTGCTAACAGAGATTCCCATCGGAGTACTTAATTCGCCCATTAAGCCCAATGATAAAATAGCTCCAATTTGCAAAGCCGGTGGGTGGTCATACTTGGTCTCCGGGTATCCGGGATAAATTCCCTGAAGGTATCGCCCAATCCAACCCGATTCAATCACCTTCGTAATATTATTCGGGGCAGTCCACCAAATATCTGTCGATCGAAAGTGTGACTGATTGGCGGGATAATACCCGGTATTCTGAATCACCCGAACTTTACCATCCTGATATTGAGAATGTAAAGCTTTCATTGAAGGATGAAGGCCGGTGCTATTGGTAAGACGTAAGATCTTAGGCTCTGGTAATAAAATATTAGCTCTGGCTGCTGCCAGATTCGAATATTGATCTAAAGGAATAACTGTGTTCAAACCGTCATTCCCTCCGTTTAATTGAATAATAACCAAAACCTTATCGGTTTCAGTTTGAGAAAGCAAATCGAGCAAAGGAGTACTGGCCAATGCTTTCATTTGAAAACCGCCAGCCAAAACCGGGATGGAGGCGGCTGATGTATATCGTATAAAGTCTCTTCTGCGCATATGTGATAATTTAGATGAACTGAATAAGAAACAGGTTGAGCTATTTCAAAATTCAGTTAGCTAAGGTGATACTCGGGCATTGCCAGTAAGTAAGTGAAAAATGATTTTAGCATTTTAGTTATTTCTGTAGTGGCCCCATTGCTCGTATAATCGGTCCAGTGGTTGGTCCAATAATTTGGATCATTAGATAAACCCATGAGTAAGGCCTCAAACAATAGCGTATCCTTTTGCTCTTGAGTTAATGGTAAAACAACTGGTAAAAGAAACTGAGTTACCTTGTCGATCATTACCCTGGCATTAGAAAGATCGGCCTGAGTGAAGTTTTTCTTTAAGAACGCAAGTGTATTGATTGAAAGCATCAATCCATTAGCATCTAGACCGGTTATAATATGATCTGTAAAACCTTTACGCTGATACATGGTGTCTGAATTTATCCAGTATTCATGGTAAGCAGGCTGTTGTCCGTAAGCTGCCCAGCCCGAAACGCCGGGTGGGTCTAGCAAGGCCAGTTGCATTTGCATCGCTTCTTCATAAAGTTTAAACCATGCTTTGTATTTATCACCAGGAGTGTCAACTGAACCAGTGGTCATTAATTCAAATTCTTTTCCAAGGCCAACTACATAATCAATAGGGTTCTTAATCACGCAGCCCCGATTAAGCACATCATAGAAATGCTGGCTCATAAAAAGCTGTTGCAATACAGGCTTAAATTCGTAATTGCTGTTGAATAAGGTTTGGGCTAAAGGAGTTATGATATTTTTTTCGGTGAATTCATCGATTTGGTAATAAACAAAATACCTGTAAATCCGACGACAGATAAACTTTGCCGATGCTAATGGATCTTCTGACTGAGTAAGAATCATGTTGACGAGTTCTTTATACTCAACATCTCCTTGCGGTTGGATTGTATAGTTTTTGAATCGAGCCGAGAAAATCTTAGTTTTCTGATCGTGATACTGAGGTGTGAAGTAAGCCGTTGGAACGTTGTTCGTAACCTGATGACGCCAGCCTGTTAATACTCGGGTCGAAGCTTTAACATCGTTTTCGTTGTAATAGGTATAATCTCCAACAGGGTCGGCCGTTTGTTGGCCTTTTCCAATGCTGAATAACTCTAGCAATTCGCGGCCATAATTTTCATTCGGGTTGAATGCGGTATTGCTATCGCCATTGAGGTATTTCAACATTGCTGGATTTACCGTAATCTCTTCTAAAAGTGTTCGGTAATTACCGGTGGCTTGTTTTCTGAGTAAAGCATTGTACTGATAGCAGTAACGTGCTTCATCAACAATTCCTGATTCAGTGACAAAATGATTATGCCAAAACAAGGTCATTTTCTCCCTGATATTAAAACCTTCAGACTTTGAGGTATCCTGTTCCAGCATTAAGCCTATCCACCAGGCTCGCAAACTATTTAAGCGTTTGCCGTTCATGTCGCCATCAATAAAAGCTTTGGTGGTCCAAGAGTCAGTTGGAGAACTTAAATTATCTTCATCTTCATTTTGAGGAGGAAAAGGATCTGAAAGATTAGCTAATAATTTAGCTACAGCTCCGTTTAAACCAAGGCTTTGAACATGAGCGACTAGTTTTTTTGAGGCACCAAAGGTTGCACGACGAATAAGATGCTTAGCTTCTTCCTCCCCCCACGAAGATTGTGTGGCTAATGTTGATGTGGGTCGTTGAATGGTTTCGGGTGGAGATAGAGGTTTATTTCTTAAGGTTGGAAAAAAATAGGGGTCAAAAGAACTTAAGAATGAGCGTCGGTTCATGGGGTTTAACTGTTTGTAACGTTTTTAACGAACAAAAAGTTAATTGGGTTACAACGACCTGACTATTAAGCAAAGCAATTAACAAACAATAAGATTTTTATACTGTTTATGAATGCTGGGGTTGGCTAAATATTGTCAATTTCAGAGTAAAAACGTTGATACAGAAAATGGATTTAAAATAAAATCAACTTACTTGCCATAAATTTGTTATCACACATATTTCCCAAAACGCAAACACAACAGCAATCGATGAAAGTTAAACACATCATTTACACATGCATAACTCTAGTGCTAGGTTACCTCATTTACCATCGTATCACAGCTCCCTCACCAGGCAATGAAAAGGCAGGAGGTGGTAAAAATGCAGGTAAACCCGGAGGACCTGTTGCTGTAAATGGTATAGTTGTTAAGTCAGAAGATTTTACCGATAAACTTAATATAACCGGAAACATCGTTTCAAACGAACAAGTTGCCATTCGGAGTGAAGCTTCTGGTTTAATTACAAATATTTATTTCAAAGAAGGTAGCAATGTTGCCAAAGGCGCATTGCTTATAAAGATTAACGACAAGGATCTTCAGGCTCAGCTGCAAAAGGCTTTGACCATGCAAAAGCTGGCTGAAGAAAAAGAGTACCGCGCTCGTATCTTGCTAGAAAAAGAAGCCGTTAGTAAAGAAGATTACGATGCGACTTTAGCTGATTTAAACGCTCTTAAGGCTGAAACACAATTGATCCGTGTTCAAATTGTTAAAACAGAAATCAGAGCTCCTTTTAGTGGAACCATTGGATTACGCTCAGTTTCGGTAGGCGATTATTTAACCCCTCAAACAGATATTACTACCTTGGTGAATGTAAATCCCGCAAAAATTACGTTCACAGTTCCAGAGAAATATGTGGCCCTGATCAAAGCAAAATCAACGGTAACATTTACAGTTGAGGGCAGCAACGAAATTCATAAAGCTTCCGTTTACGCCTTGGAGCCTCAAATTGATGAAACCACCCGTACTGTTGAATTAAAAGCAACAGCGCCTAATAACGATGGACGTTTGCTTCCAGGCTCATTTGCAAAAGTGGAGTTAGCATTAAAAGAAGTAAAAAATGCATTGTTTGTGCCAACACAAGCAGTTGTTCCATTGTTAAAGGGTAAGAAAGTATTTGTTTGTAAGAACGGAATTGCCAAAGATGCATTAATTGAAACTGGCGCACGTACCAGCAACCGGGTTCAGGTGTTATCGGGTATTAATGCCGGAGATACAATTATTACAACAGGTATTATGTCGTTAAAAGCGGAAACGCCTGTAAAAGTTAGTATTAATTAAAGAGTTAAAATGACTGACAATGTCAGAGGTTTTATCGAAATCTATTTTTAATACTAATTAATCTAACAAAGAACTTACTGAAATGAGTAGTTTATCCACCACCAGCATTAAGCGTCCGGTACTGGCAATAGTAATGAATATCATTATTATTCTGTTCGGATATATTGGTTTTAAATATTTAGGGGTACGTGAATACCCGTCCATTGATCCTCCAATTGTAAATGTTCGTACCAGTTATCCGGGTGCAAATGCTGATGTAATTGAATCGCAGATAACCGAGCCACTTGAAAAAGCCATCAATAGCATTGACGGAATTCGTACCATATCATCGGCAAGCAACCAGGGCTCGAGCAATATTACCGTCGAATTTAATTTAAGCAAAGACCTTGACGATGCGGCAAACGATGTCCGCGATAAGGTTTCGCAGGCTGCCAGAAGTTTACCAAAAGATGTTGATGGTTTGCCTGTAGTAAGTAAAGCCGATGCCAACTCTGATGCAATCATTTCGATGACCTTGCAGAGTAATACTCGAAACCAATTAGAAGTTAGTGATTATGCCGAAAATGTGTTGGCGGAGCGTCTGCAAACTATTCCTGGCGTAAGTTCCATTCAAATATGGGGACAAAAGCGCTATGCAATGCGTTTGTGGATCGACCCGATCAGGCTGGCTTCTTATGGATTAACCACCCTTGATGTTAAGAATGCGCTCGATAGGGAGAATGTTCAATTGCCAACCGGAAAAATTACCGGCGATAATACGGAATTGACCGTAAATGCAACCGGTAATATGTCGACCGAGGAAGAGTTCAATAACCTGATAATAAAAAATGATGGAGCGAATATTATTCGTTTAAGCGATGTTGGTCGTGCAGTTTTAGGCCCTGAAAATGAAGAGACCATGCTTCGTGAGTCGGGGATACCAATGATTGGTTTGGCTCTGGTGCCTCAACCAGGAGCTAATTATATTGATATTTCCAATGAGTTTTATAAGCGATATGAGCAGATCAAAAAAGATTTGCCAAAAGATTATAAAACCGATATAGCCTTAGATAATACCATATTTATCAAAAAGTCAATCAACGAGGTAGTTGAAACATTGGGTGTAGCCCTTATCCTGGTTGTGTTGATCATTTATATTTTCTTCAGAAACTGGGGAATTGCATTTCGTCCGTTGATTGATATTCCGGTTTCGTTAATCGGTACATTCTTTATTATGTACCTGATGGGCTTCTCCATTAACGTACTTACCTTGTTGGCCATTGTTTTGGCCACAGGCTTGGTTGTTGACGATGGTATTGTTGTTACCGAGAATATTTATAAAAAAGTGGAGGAAGGATTATCGCCGTTTGAGGCTGCTATCAAAGGTTCCAACGAGATATTCTTCGCTATTATTTCTACTTCAATAACGCTTGCTGCTGTATTCTTACCAATTATCTTCTTAGAAGGATTTGTTGGCCGGTTGTTCCGTGAGTTCGGTATCGTGATATCCGCAGCAGTATTGATTTCTGCGTTTGTATCATTGACCTTAACGCCCATGCTTAATGCGAAGCTAATTCGTAAAAACCAAAAACAAAGTCGTTTTTATGAACTAACCGAGCCTTTGTTTGTGAACATGGTTGAGAGCTATCGGTCTTCATTAAACAGTTTCCTGTCCAAGCGTTGGATGGCATTTCCGCTTATCGGACTTTGTGTTGTCATGATCTTTTTCTTTGGAAAAATGCTTCAATCGGAGTTAGCTCCGCTGGACGATCGTAACTTCATTAGTCTTTCAGTAACAGCACCCGAAGGAGCTTCATATGATTATACCGATAACTTCCTGAAGAAAATCACACAAACGGTAATGGACTCAATTCCTGAAAAGCAGGTGTTGCTCACGGTAACAGCTCCAGGTTTCGGTAACTCGGCAACTAATACGGGTTTTGGTCGACTGAGATTAAAAGATCCGGATCAGCGAACTCGTTCACAACAACAAATTGCCGACTATCTTACTAAGCTAACATCGGGCATGTCAGAAGCCAGGACCTTTGTTATTCAACAGCAAACTATTTCAGCAGGAGGAGGCCGTGGATTACCGATTCAGTATGTATTACAGGCTCCAACTTTCGAAAAGCTGAAAGAAATACTGCCTAAGTTTATGGAGGCGGTGCAGAAGGATCCAACTTTTACAATGACCGATGTTAACTTGAAGTTTAATAAACCCGAACTTAATATTACCATCGATAGAGATAAGGCCAAAGCTTTAGGCGTTTCATTTGTTGATGTGGCACAAACACTCCAACTAGGCTTAAGTGGTCAGCGATTTGGCTATTATATTATGAATGGTAAACAATACCAGGTAATTGGCCAGTTTGATCGTTCTGACCGTGAAGATCCTTCTAATCTTACTTCAATATTTGTTCGTAATAATCAGAATAAGTTGATCCAGATGGATAACCTGATCAAGATTGAAGAAAACAGTTCCCCTCCGCAATTATATCATTTCAATCGATTTACGTCAGCAACAGTTTCGGCAGGTATAGCACCAGGCAAAACTATAGGAGATGGTATTGCTGCTATGGATGCAATTAAGAAAAAGGTATTAGATGATTCATATCAAACTTCTTTGAATGGAGCTTCAAGAGATTTTGCCGAAAGTTCTTCAAATATCATGTTTGCCTTCGTATTGGCACTGGTGCTTATTTACTTAATATTGGCAGCCCAATTCGAGAGCTTTGTTGATCCATTAATTATTATGATCACGGTTCCTCTGGCAATTGCAGGAGCTGTTTTCTCATTATGGTTATTCAACCAAACCATTAATATTTTTAGTCAGATTGGTATTATTATGTTGGTGGGCTTGGTAACTAAAAATGGTATTTTGATTGTTGAGTTTGCTAACCAATTGAAAGAGCGGGGAGTTCCACTGCAAAAGGCTATCAGAGATTCTGCAGCTGCTCGTTTACGTCCAATTTTAATGACCAGTTTAGCTACTGCTTTAGGAGCATTGCCAATAGCAATGGCTTTAGGTGACGCAGCAAAAAGCCGTATGAGTATGGGGATAGTTGTTATTGGAGGTATTTTGTTCTCCCTGGCATTAACTTTATTTGTTATTCCAGCCATCTATTCATACATGTCGCAAGAGCATAAGCCTCATCCTGATGAACATGCATCAGAAGATAAGGATTCAGAACCAAAATTAATTACTGCCGAAGCTTAGGCATTACACAATATTAACGAATGAAAAAAATAACAACAGCTTTATTGGTTGTACTTTTATGCTCCGCTAGTTCAAAAGCACAGGAACTATTAGATATCAATAAAGCCATTGAAATAGGGTTGGAGAATAATTATTCAATAAGAATTGCCCGTAATGACGAGAAAATTAGCACTAATAATGCCCGTGATCTTTATACAACACTTTTACCGGTAGCTAGTGCATCAGCTGGTTTTAATGGGAGCAGAGTGAATACTAGGCTAGTGTTTAATACTGACTCCATCCAAAATCGTAACTGGGCTGAATCGCATAGTTATAACGGAAATGTAGGTTTAAGCTGGACCATTTTTGATGGGTTAAGAATGTTTGCAACCTATGATAAGTACAAGGAGTTTGAGAAATTGGGCGAAACCAATACACAAATTACTGTTTTGCAAACGGTTTATGCCATTGTTTCCACCTATTATACAGTAGTAAGTCAGCAAAATCAAACGAAGAGTTTACGGGATGCTTTGGAGCTTTCGAGGAAACGGGTGAAAGACGAAACCAACAAATATTCGGTAGGTAAGGCCTCTAAGCTGGATGTGTTAAACTCAACAGTTGATTTAAATGCCGACACCACAAACCTGATGCGCCAATTGCAAAACCTGCAATCGAGTAAAATACTTTTGAATCAATTATTGGCAAGGGATGTAACTACCAATTTTAATGTTACTGATACTATCATTATTGATTATGGGCTGAAATATGAAACGGTAAGGCAAAGCATTCTGACCAATAACCCTCAGTTAAAGGCGGCTCAATTGAACAAAAACATTGCTTCATTAACCTATAAAGAAATAAGAGGTGATCGCTTTCCGCTAGTTAAGTTAAATACGGGGTATAATTATACAAAGTCACAGTCTAGCTATGGTCAGGTATTGTCTAATCTGAACAATGGGTTAAATTATGGCGCAACTGCCTCAATTAATTTGTTTAATGGCTTAATTCAGAATAAGAGGGAGCAAAATGCCAGAACGGAAATTAACACATCTGGTTTGCTCTATGAACAGTTGAAGCAGGGTTTGGATGCTCAATTAAGTACGGCATATATCAACTATCAAAACAGTATTTCTCTGGTGGGGGTTGAAGCTGCAAACAGACAGGTGGCCCTTCAAAATCAAGATATTACCTTTGAAAAATATAAACTGGGAAGTGTTACCCAATTGGAATTGCGGCAGGCTCAGCAAAATTTTATTATTGCCGATTTTAGATATATCAATGCTCAGTACGATGCAAAAACGGCAGAAATTGCTTTAAAATTACTTGCGGGAAATGTTCGATAGAGATACATTGGTTTTTGTAGTTTTTTTTTCATAATATAGAACTTTGTATTGGCATTCTACGTATAAGCAATTACCAAAAACCAGAACTAGAGTGGATGGAGAACTTTATATTTAATTCAGCGCTTATTATTGACGATAGTACGATCGATAATTTGATACACAAGAAAATTCTTGTCAACTATCATTTTGTCAAAAATGTACATTGTGTAGTGGCTGTTAAAGACGGGCTTGATTATATTCAAAAGCAGCTGGAAAAAAAACTGGACCTCCCTGAATTGATCTTCCTAGATATAAGAATGCCTGAAATGAATGGTTTTGATTTTCTCAAGATGTTTGAGCAGTTAGATCCTTCTATTTTAGAAAAATGCAAAATATACATGCTATCTTCATCACTTGATCCTGTTGACCATGAGCGAATTAGCAACTATAAGTTTGTTAAAAAGTTCTTAGGAAAACCGTTAACGCGTCAGATATTGGAAGAAGAGTTTTCGGCACAGCATGAGGTAGATCAATAAGCCGCATTATAATCAACAACCAAATTTAATTCAGTCATTTTATCCTTTTTTACTTCAATTGGGCATATATTGTTGTGTCCGTCAAAACGGTTGGCAAAGTATCCCTCTTTTTCCTTAACGAAAACGGAATAACTACCCGGTTGAAGTAAAACTTTAAACTTCCCCATTTTATCTGACCAAACTCTTTTTATTTCCCTAGTTTTTATATTACTGTAAAATGAGCCGTTGGCAGTAGTTTCATTTACATTGGTAAGCTCATAAAATACAATTTCGCGTTCAATGGCTTTTCCCTGGTTCGCCGATTTCTTTTCCCCAATTGATGGCATGTAATTCCCCGATCGGAATACTACCGTTCCGCAAACTCCGCTACTATCTGAAAATGTATTAGGATCAGTTTTTTGATAAAAACTATTTGGCAAGAAAATAGCAGACAAAAAGCAATACGTCAATAAAATAGGCTTCATACTAATAAAGCTAAACAATTTATAAAACAGAATTGTTGGTTTGGCCGACAAAAAAGTAACTTTTGTAGTTAAATAGTATTAAAACTTACATCTGATATCATCGAACTAATTGGTTTGTTCAAAAAAGAATAAATTAGTGTTTCGTAAACAAAAAGTAATTCACATTCATGAAGATCCGTTTAGGTTTCCTTTTTCTGATAATTTCAATTGTATTACCGTCTATTCTTAGTGCTCAGTCATATAAGGAAGTAACTAAAACACAGCGGAAATCACTTAAGCAACTAGCGAGTAAACTTCATGATGAACATGAGAAAAACTTTAAGCAGGCAAAGCTTTTTGCTGAAAAAAGAGGCTTGCCTCTTCGTACAGTAGATTCTAAAGGTAATATTATTGCGGTGCACCGTATTGATGCAAACGGGATGTTAGTGTATGTTACAACCAATAGCAATATTAAATCAGCAGTCACCATCGGAACTGCTAAAGTTTGGCCGGGTGGTTCGACCGGTTTTAGCTTAAGTGGTTCAAGTTCAATTTTAAGAGATAAGCTAGCAATATGGGATGGCGGCCAACCGCTATTTACCCATCGTGAGTTTCAAAGCCGTATAAAATCAGGTGATGAAACGACTGATTCACAAGATCATTCGACACACGTTGGTGGAACAATGATTGCTGCGGGCCTAAATCCGGCCGCAAAAGGCATGGCCTTTAAAGCTCCTTCCTTGATCGGCTTCGATTTTAATAATGATGATGCCGAAATGGCAACTGCTGTTGCTAAGTATGGTTTACTGGTATCTAACCATTCATACGGAAATATTGCGGGTTGGTATTTTCGCGAATCGAGAGCAGGCACGGATACCGATCCTAATTGGGAATGGTACGGTGAAGATGGGAAGTTTGAAGATTATAAGTTTGGTGATTATGATGCTTCTGTGGCTGCCTGGGATGATATCTCTTTTAAATCACCTTATTACTTAATTGTTAAGTCGGCCGGGAATAATCAAAACCAAAATGGCCCAGATATTGGCCAACCCTATTATCAACGCAATGCTGCAGGTAACTTTACCTTGAGAAGTGCAAGAGTTCAGGGGGCTATTTCAAGTAATGATTCTTACGATAATTTATCCACCAATTGCAATGCTAAAAATATACTGGTAGTTGGAGCTATTTATGGTTTGGACAATGGCTATACAAAGGCATCTGATGTGCGATTGGCACCGTTTAGCAGCTGGGGGCCAACTGATGATGGGCGAATAAAACCTGATATAGTTGCTAACGGAATTAATGTATTGTCGACCTTGGCAGGTAGTGATGATGATTATGGCATATTGAGTGGCACCTCGATGGCCGCGCCATCGGTTGC
Source organism: Solitalea agri (assembly GCF_023914155.1). Lineage (GTDB taxonomy): Bacteria > Bacteroidota > Bacteroidia > Sphingobacteriales > Sphingobacteriaceae > Solitalea > Solitalea agri. Next base: position 340,142 of record NZ_JAMWYS010000036.1, read on the forward strand.
TGGGTCTGCATTGTTACTGCAAGAACAGTTCTCAAAATTCAATAATGGAAACTTTATGCGTTCAGCCACGCTCAAAGGGCTGATTATTCACACTGCGGATGAAGCTGGCAATGCTGCTGGTCCTGATTATAAAATGGGCTGGGGAGTAATGAACACTGCAAATGCAGCTACCCTTATTGCTGAAAATGGAAAGTACAGCATAATAAGCGAGCAAGTGCTTCAGCAAGGAAAAAGTTACGAGTTGAAAGTAATTGCATCAGGAAGAGAGCCTCTTTCGGTAAGCATTAGCTGGACCGATCCAGCAGCCACAGCAACTCCTGATGGTACGGTTGATGATCTTTCCAGTAAACTATTGAATGATTTGGATGTTCGTGTTACCAAGGGATCAGATGTTTTTCAGCCATGGATTTTGGATCCTTCCAATCCTGCAAATAATGCCTCAAAGGGTGATAACTTTAGAGATAACGTCGAGAAAATTCTGATTGATAATACCGAGCCTGGTGAAACATATACAATAACAGTTACCCATAAGAATACTTTACAAAACAGGCAACAGGCTTTTTCATTAATTGCAACAGGAGTTGGAGGTAATGCGTATTGTACTTCTGCAGCAACTGGAACAACCGGCCTGAAAATTGGTAGCGTTAAAATTGGAAACTTTAATAACACTAGTTCAGCTTGTAGTGGATATTCAAGTTATTTAAACAATCCGGCATTGGCTGAGCCGGGACAAACTTTGCCAATAAATGTTGTGTTAAATGCTTGTTCGGCAAGTACTAATGGGTTTGTTAAATTATTTGTTGACTGGAACGGCAATGGTAGTTTTGATGATTCGGGGGAGGCAGTTGCTACGAGTAGTTTATTAAATGCCTCGGGGCAGTTTAATACTAATATTTCCATTCCATCTACCGTTAATGTAGGTGATATTTTAAGGATGCGACTTGTTTTGACTGAAACGTCGCAGAGCGCTAGTGTTTTAGCGTGTGGAAACTATCTAAAAGGAGAAACAGAAGATTACGCGTTAAAAATTACACCTCCTTCCAATGATGTTGGAGTAAGTGCATTAGTATCTCCAGAGAATTTTTCATGTGCAAACAACGTCATGAAAGTGGCCGTTTCAGTAAAAAATTATGGTAGCAAGAGTGCAAGTGCAATACCAGTTGCGGTAGAAATTAGTGCCAATGGAACCTTGGTTAAAAAGTTAACAGGAACAATTAATGAAGTGTTGAGCCCGGATGCAGAAACCAATTTTATCTTTAATGAAAGCTTTGTAACGGTATCGGGAGCTTCATATTTGTTTAAATGCTATACTGGCTTGACTACTGATCAGGTGAGAAGCAATGACTCGATTCGAACCGCAGTTTCGATTGCAGTAAACCCTGAAGCTCCACAATTGAATTTTATTGCTTGTGATGATGAGGGCTTATTGCTAAGGTCTTCGGTAACGGACGGAACGGTATATTGGTTTGATTCTGCCACCTCCTCAAATCCAATTGCAGTTGGAAATAATGCCTATGTCAGCACAAAGCCATCAGTAATTTATGGAGCGCTTAATGATTTCTCAGGAAAGGTTGGCCCTACAACTCGTACCGTATACGGAAGTGGTGATAATGCATATAATCAGTTTACACCTTCAGTAAGGTTAACAGTTAATGCACCGATTGTGTTGCAAAGAGCTCGTTTGTACATTGGTCATTCAGGAACAATAACATTTACTGTTACGGATGAACAAACCGGGGTTGAAGTGTCATCGGTTAAACTTAATGTAAAGGCTACCAGAAACCCCGAAGCGGCAGGATCGCAACCAACGGTTAGTAACGATCAGGGTGCCGTTTATGATCTTAATTTAAAAATACCAACTGTTGGCAATTACCTTATCAATATTGCCTACGAAAATGACGCGACCATTTTCCGTAATAAACAAGATACACCAATCAGCTACCCGATATCTATTCCAGGAGTTTTGGATATTACGGGTAATACCGCAAGTATAAGTGGCACCACCGGGCCTGATAATTATTGGTATTATTTCTATGATATGGAGGTTAAAGCATTAGGATGTGTAAGCCCAAGGTCTGTCGCCACGCTTCAAAAAGTGGAAATAACACTTAATAATGATATCCTTACCGCGAATGTTGAGGGTTCAATGCAATGGTTTTTAAACGACGTTCCTATAGAGGGAGCAACAGGGCCAACATATACGCCGATCCATTCTGGAGTTTATATAGTAAAATTAGTTGATAATTGCAGCGCTACCTCAAATGAGATAGCGTATCAATTGCCCAATGTTCCCAAAGATATCGGGCTCAAACTTTACCCGGTTCCAACATCTGAAGATGTAACTGTTCAGTTTAATGTTTGGGAACCTTCAAAAGTTCGAGTTTCAATAATAAATGCATTAGGTCAATTGTTTGTTGATGAAACAGCAAGTAGTTTTAGTGGGTATATGAATAAGAATTATCGCTTGGATGGATTTAATCCGGGGGTGTATTTTGTTCGGGTAATTATCAATAACGAAGTTTATTCAGATAAATTAACGGTGATCAAATAAAAAATTAAAAAGTAGAGATTTGATTTGGAAAGACCGGTTTAATTATTTTTTGAATGAATCAATTATCTTATTTAAGTCTATATATAATTTCATTTAATGTTGAAAAAGCGTCTTTTAATTTAAAGACGCTTTTGTTTTTTATCTCCTGGTAATTTAGTGTTTGTATCACTTATCAATAAACTCAATGAACCTTAATCAATTCAAATTCCTTTTTTCAACTATCCTCCTTTCATTTCTGCTTGTTTCCTTTTCAATTGTTAATCCGGATAAAGAGAGTAGCGATGGTTACAAAAATGGGGCTGTAGTTACGGCGCATAGTGAGGCATCAAAAGTAGGGCTAGCTATTCTAAAAAAAGGTGGAAACGCTGTAGATGCTGCGGTGGCAGTTCATTTTGCCTTGGCTGTTGTTTATCCCAATGCCGGAAATATTGGTGGCGGAGGCTTTATGGTATATCGTTCGCAGAAAGGCGAGGTAAATTCGCTCGACTTCAGGGAAACTGCACCAGCTGCAGCTCATAAAGACATGTATCTTGATGCTCAGGGAAATGTTATTAAGGATCTAAGTATTTATGGCCATTTATCTGCTGGAGTGCCAGGGGCTGTAGATGGGATGGTACAAGCTCATAAAAAATATGGCAAGTTGAAATGGGCAGAACTGATTGAGCCGGCAATTCAATTGGCTCGTACTGGTTTTAAGATTACGGCTATGCAAGCCCGTGAAATGAATAAGCATAAACCTGATTTTATCAAATATAATCAACCTGCTAGCAGCTACTTAATTAATACTGATGACTGGAAAGAAGGGGATGTTTTACAACAGGAAGATTTGGCAAAAACGCTGGAACTGATAAGAGATAAGGGTAGGGCTGGTTTTTATGAAGGTATTACCGCAGATAATATTGTTAAGGAAATGGTCTTCGGAAAGGGTCTGATTTCCAAAGAAGATCTTAAAAATTATAAGTCGGTTTGGCGTAAACCATTGCAAGATGATTATCGAGGGTATAAAATTATTTCGATGCCACCTCCCTCGAGTGGCGGAATTGCTTTGCTTCAGCTTTTAAAAATGGTTGAACCTTATGACTTAAAAGCCATGGGCTGGAACACCATAAAAAGCATTCAGTTAATTACCGAAGCCGAAAGAAGGGTATATGCCGACAGATCAGCCTACTTAGGCGATCCTGAATATTACAAAGTTCCGGTAGATGCATTGTTGAATGAGTCATACTTGAAAACTCGAATGGCCAATTTTTCTTTCGAACAAGCAACACCTAGCTCAATGATAAAGCCCGGTGATTTAGGACCAACTAATGGATCACCGAAAAAAGAAAGTGAGCAAACTACCCATTTTTCAATTGTTGATAAGGAAGGAAACGCGGTGGCTATCACTACCACGTTAAACAACAGCTATGGATCACACGTTTTTGTGCAGGGCTCTGGATTTTTATTAAATGATGAAATGGATGATTTTAGTGCAAAACCGGGTGTGCCGAATTTATATGGAGTTACAGGCGGAGAGGCAAACTCAATTCAACCAGGTAAGCGTATGCTAAGCTCTATGACGCCTACAATAGTAGAAAAGGATGGGCAACTATTTATGGTAGTGGGAACTCCGGGAGGCTCTACCATTATAACCACAGTTTTTCAAACTATAGTGAACGTTATTGATTATAATATGAACATGCAACAAGCTGTTGATGCAGGAAGGGTTCACTTTCAGTGGTTGCCTGATGTTGTTCAGTACGAAGAAAAAGGCGTAGCTGCTGCTACTCTAGAAGCCTTAAAGCAAAAAGGGTATATGCTTGAATTGAGAAATGGTATTGGAAGAACCGATGCGATTTTAAGAACTCCATCAGGAACTTATCAAACCGGTGCCGATAAGCGGGGCGACGATAACTCTCAAGGGTGGTAGAAATAGCAAAATATTTAATATAACTAAAGAGGCTGTCTCAAAAGGACGGCCTCTTTCTATTTTCAGGGGTTATCAACAAGTTAAAGCAGGATTTGTT
>NZ_JAMWYS010000008.1 GCF_023914155.1 Solitalea agri
TCAATCGAATATTCCAATCCTGCTCCCAGTGGTGAAGTCACGGTGATCGAGCCTGTTCCTACCGTACAGGTTGGTTGAACGGTTGTTGCGGTTGCTGCCTGTGGTGTAGCCGGTTGGGCATTGATCGTAACAGCAGTGGCCGAAGAAATACAGCCCTGAGCGTTGCGAACAGTTAGGTTATAGGTTGCTGAGGTTAATCCTGAAAATAAAGTCGAAGCCTGATAGTTGGTGCCATCAATCGAGTATTCCAAACCTGCTCCCAGTGGCGAGGCTACTGTGATCGAACCTGTCCCTACCGTACAAGTTGGTTGAACGGTTGAAGCTGTTGGTGTGGCAGGCGTTAATGGCTGAGCATTGATCGTAACCGCGGTGACCGAAGAAATACAGCCCTGCGCATTACGAACAGTCAGGTTATAAGTGTTGGTTGCAAGGCCCGTAAATAAAGTTGATGCTTGATAATTCGTCCCATCAATCGAGTATTCAAGGCCTGCTCCCAGTGGCGCTGTCACTGTAATTGAACCGCTTGCTACCGTACAGGTCGGTTGAACGGTTGAAGCTGTTGGTGTAGCCGGCGTTAGCGGCTGAGCATTGATCGT
>NZ_JAMWYS010000009.1 GCF_023914155.1 Solitalea agri
AGAGGGCTTTCTGGCCCTCTTTTTCTTTCAACAAATCCTGCTTTAACTTGTTGATAACCCCTGAAAATAGAGAGAGGCCGTCCCTTTTGAGACAGCCTCTTTCTTGTTTATATCCATATTTCTTTCTTAAAAAGCTTGATAGTAAAAAACGTTATTTTTAAAATTAGACCGATATTCTTCTAAGTAAGTTAATAACAAAGAATCATCCTTTACAACAAAGTAGATAAATTCTGTTTTTCATAATCAATTACAAAAGCTTGTAAAATAACAAAAGTGAGAAATCATATGACTCTCACTTTTGCGATTAATATTAAATCTTACTCTTTCGAGTATCTATTAATAAGTAGTTGCTTGTGGGTTAAAGTTAGCCCAACCAGAAGTCCAGTTAGTAGTATCAAAAGCACCTTTGTAATTTACCTGCGTAAAGAAACTGTCTAAACCTGTAAAGCTAGCACCTGTTTTAGCAACAGAGGCTGATTTTAGCAAGAAGTTAGGAGCAGTTTGGTTAAATGCATCTTCAATACCTGCGTCTGCGGCTGCAGTAAGAGCAGTATTACCTAAAAGAGCCAATGCTGAAGCTAATGCTGCATCATCAACGTAAGTTGCAGCAGTTGTGCTTTTTACCCCGTAAGGCTTAGCAATACCAAATACCAGGTTATTTTTGAATTCAGATGAACCATCTTTTAATGAAGCTGCAGTATTATCACTTTCAATTATAACACCAGTAGTTGCAAAACCGGTAATAACCGAGTTACGAACAACTAATTTAGAGCTTCTTCTCCAGTGGTTACCAGCTGCGTGGTGAGTATTTGCAGTAGAGTTAGCACCAATTAAAGTCATGTTTGAAATTACAGGACGGGTAAGTGGAGCATTGGTAGTACCGTTAGCATCATTATCAGATTCGATACCGTTTGATGCACCGGTGCCAGCGTTATCGGCATATGCGGGGTCTTGTTGAGCAACGATAAATTGAAGTTTTCCTGAGAAACCATTATCAAAATCGAAGTTATCATCAGTAGCGTGAACTGAAACTAAATATTTAGCATTTACAGTTCCACCAAAAAACTCGAAACTATCATCACCTGAAAATGAAACCTGGATGTGTTCTAATGTGGTACCAGAACCTACACCACCGCAAGTTAATCCATTAATCTCGTTTCCAGGCTGGAACGCAATCCCAGGATATTCGATACGAACATATTTTAATGAACCTGAATTGTCGGCAGCATCTGAACCTCCGTATTTACCATCTCCAGTCACATTATCAACACCACCTTCAATAATACCTTCTCCACCAGTAATATTGATAGGAGCTTTACCTAATAAAATAATTCCTCCCCAATCACCAGGAGCACGTTGTCCGGCAGGTTGAGAAGATGTAAATACAATTGGATCTGATTCAGTACCATTAGCAACTAATTTACCACCGCGAGTTACGATGATTGTTGCTTTAGAATCTTTATCACCTTTAATAACTGACCCTGGCTCGAAAGTAACGGTTGCGCCATTCTTAATATATACAAAGCCTTTCAAAACATATGATCCACGTTTATAAGTAATGCTCTGAGTAATTTCGCCAGTAATTTCCTGATTAACGATAGGTGGTTCAGGAGTAGGATCGTCATTACTACTACTACATGAAGCAAAACCTAATGCTCCAATACCTAATGTTAAAATCGCTAATAAATGTTTCTTTTTCATTTTGCTTCTTTGAATTTGATACAAACATAGAGTCAAGCTGTTACCTAAATGTTAAGCATTGATTATATGTAAAGCATCCTTTCGTTAACAATTTGTTAAGCAATAACACCTCTTATTCTTTTGGTTAATAAAAAAAGGGCCGAATACTTCGGCCCCAATTACAATCAAAAAATAGTGGTAAAAGTGATTGTTATTTAAAGGTATATGAAAAGGCCAAGGAGAAACTTCTGCCAAAAACTGAGGACCCAATAACATTGTCCGACTTATCAAATGACTTACTTTTATTAACATCTTGATAGAATGAGGCTTTCTGATTCAATAAATCCGAAGCTGTTAGTTTTAATTCAGCATTACTCTTAAATAGTTTTTTGCTAACCTGAAAATCAACTACATCGCGAGTATTCTCATAAACATCTTCATACTCACCCGGAACACCCACTTCGTTAATCCGTCTGCCTATTCGATTATACATCAAGCTCATATTTAATGAATTTTCCATTCCACTAAATTGCAAGCCGGCATTGATCAGATACGGTGATTGACCCTGAAGCGGACGACTTCCTATTATATTACGTTTCGAATCGAGTACATCAACTTTGGAATCAATTAAAGAAGCATTAGCAAATACGATAAAATTATGGGCCCAAGCCGCTTTCGAAATGAAAGTAAGATCTTTACGAATTTCGGCTTCTATACCGTAGTTAACTGCTTTATCAACATTTTGAAAGCTGCGTGCACGGTTCACCCCACTTAATCCTGGCACAACCACCTGCTCTATAGGATTTGCAAACCCTTTATAGAATCCTGAAATGGATAATACTTGTCCTGCAGATGGATACCACTCGTACTTCACATCAACGTTATTGATATTACTTGAAGTAAGATTCGGATTACCATAAATAGTGGTAGATATTGAGAAATCATAAAAAGAGAAAGGCGATACTTCTCTGAACTCTGGACGAGAAACTGTTCTTGAATAAGCTAAACGTGCGTTTGATTTATCATTTACCTTATAAGTCAAATTTGCCGATGGCAATAAATCAAACTTAGATAAATCATATTGTTGAGCATGCAGATTATCAATAGTACGGGTTTTTAAGCTTTGATTATAAGCTTCTGTGCGTAATCCCCATACCAATCTTACCTTTTTTGAAAGATTATTGTCGAACATAAGGTACCCTGCATTTAAATTAGCATCAGCAGCATATTTATAGGTTCCATTAATAAGTTCGCCTAATTGAAATCCTCCCGGACGAATATTGGCATCATCAAAAATTTGATCCTGTGGTAAAGAAAGCAGATTGTACTCAAATCCGTTGGAAGTTATATAACCAAGTACTCTTGAAGAAAAATCACGTTGCTTATAATAGCCCATGTAACCGAACTTCAGCAAACTTTTATTCTTAAGGAATGTAAAAGGAACGGATATATAGCCGTTTGCACCATAAACATCATCTTTTAAATCAGAATAAAACTTCCCTCCATAGTTTGGAGATGGAGAACCTCCTACACTGGCAGTATATGGTACCGAAGGATCATCAACATCCTCTAAAGGCTTAGAGTATAGCATTCGGCGCAGGTCAGGCTCCGACCGACGAGCATTGGTATAGTTTAGGTTCCAATCTAATTTAATATTACTCGCACCTACTAAATGCTCGCCTTCAAGTTGAGAAGACCAAAATCCCTTTTGTGACGTATATTCAGTATTTCCAAGAACTGAAGAAGGAGTACCATCATAATTTGCACCTGTTCGATCAGTATGTGCGTTATCAAGATTTCTGTTGTAGAAATTCTTTAAAGAAATTTTATTGTCCTTATAAGTATAAGCAAGGTTAAAAATACCACCTAAAGCTGATGAGTATTTAAATTGGTCATCGTTATAATTGTAAACCTGACCAATATTATCATAATCACCGCGTCCGGTAGTTGTTAAATTTTCCTGATAACGATACGACAAAGAAAACACTGAACCCAGAATAGAGTTATTCTTAAACTTCTTGTTATTACCCAAAGTAAATTGCAAACCTGTAGAAGGAATACCATTTCCTTGGTTAAGCACCCCCCAATCATTCTGAAGGTCGCGACCAAATTGATAGCGCTGTTCATTGCTATAGCTTGAATTTACTTGCGAAGGAATTGTTGAAGGCAGCTCTCTGGTTCCATCTTCAATAGTTAACCAATCAAACTTACCCTTCTTACTTCCTTTAAAAGGTTTAAAGGTTGATTGAGAATTAAACCCAGTTCCTAAGTTAATGGTAATGAAGTTTTCATCCGGAATGTCCTTGGTGGTAATTTGAACAATACCGCCAGCAAAATCACCAGGCATATCAGGAGAAGCCGTTTTATTGATCATTACATTTTCAACCAAATTTGAAGGAATTGCATCAAATGAGAAAGCTTTTCTATCAGGCTCTGTACTTAACATTAACGAATTATTAAGGGTTGTAACGTTATAACGATCATTTAAACCACGAACAATAACAAACTTATTATCCTGAACGCTTGTTCCACTTACTCGTTTTAAAACATCACTGGTACTTTTATCAGGAGTCTTTTTTATAATCTCAGCCGAAATACCATCTGAAATGCTGATGTTATTCTTCTGTAATGAATAAAGCGCGTTTACAGTTTCTTTTTTATATGATGAAGTTACCACTACCTCACCAAGTTCTGTAGCGGCATCATCCATCACCACGTTAAGCTCGGTTACTTTACCAGCTTTAACTTCAACTTCAGCAACTGTTTTTGTTTTATAACTGATGTATTTAAATTCCAGGGTATATGTGCCCGGAGCCAAACTTAACTCATAACGGCCATCAACATTCGTGGGTGCAACTTTCTGAGAACCTTTAACCACTACCGGTAAACCTGCAATAGGTTCGTTAAAGCTTTTATCACTAACCTTACCAATAATTTTACCGTTTTGCGCCCATGCACTAATTGCAGTGAGCATTATCAAAGTCATCGAAAGGAAAATCTTTGAAATGGAGAATTTTTTCACTTTTACCTAATTTTTGTTTGAGGCAAAAGTATATGGGGCACATTAAGCTGATGTTAACTATCAATTAACCTTGTTTTACTTATTGGTTACATCAATGTTAAGTGAAATCAAAAAACAACTACAAACAATTAACTGTCAGCATTTTAAATAATAATGAAAAATTATACAATTATTAACTCAAGTTTTATTTATTGTATTTAACAGTACATTTTAAGTTAACGTTCTAATAAAATGAGGTCAGTAACGCATAAAGCCACGCCAAGAAAGTATTAAACAAAAGGATAATCAGGTTTCAATAATTATTGAAACCTGATTATCCTTTTATATTCCTTGCGAGATTTATAACTAGTAAGCTATGCCCAATTTTTTAAATATGAAATGGAGCAACCAGATAGGGCCTATCAATAAAAACTTAACATCATCTAAAAACGAAGGCTTTTTACCTTCAATTTTATGACCGATAAATTGGAATATCCATGAAACTACAAAAATAGCTGCGCAAATAATGGCCAAGCCCGACAAACCAATTTGTTGCTCAATAAATACATATAAAGCCGAAAAAGCACCTATAATCACCACCATTACCAAGGCTAGTGGCTGCGACAAGCGCCAATAATAATACAATGAGAACGCTATCAAAAAACTTGCCCAGTTCAAAAACTTATAGTCCCATGGAACAGGTATACTCCATAATAAACCAATCAAACTAAACATAATTAATGGGACACAGATCCAGTGAATGAGTTTATTGGTTTTATTCTGATGACTTTCAGCATACTTATCGAAATACTGATCGACTAACTTTGGAGCGTTTGCAGTTGATTTTGAGGTTGCGGCCATCTTCTAAAATTGGTTGTTTTATTAATGATTGGTTAAACATTTATAGCATCCTAATTTAATATAATTCTGTAAATAACAATAAGGCCCGACAAATTGCCGGGCCTTATTGTTATAACTGATTAAACTAAGTCTTAATTCTATTTTGCGTATGCCACCGAACGGCTTTCGCGGATAACAGTAACTTTAATCTGACCCGGATAAGTCATTTCGGTTTGAATACGAGTTGACAAATCAAATGCTAGTGTTTCAGCCTGTTGATCTGAGATCTTATCACAATCAACAACTACACGTAGCTCACGTCCAGCCTGAATAGCGAACGTTTTTTCAACACCAGGATATGATAAAGCAAGGTTTTCAAGATCGTGAAGACGCTTAATATAGCTTTCAACTACTTCGCGACGAGCTCCCGGACGAGCACCTGAAATGGCATCACAAACCTGAATAATTGGTGAGATAATGCTGGTCATCTCCACTTCGTCGTGGTGAGCTCCAATAGCATTACAAACATCAGGATGTTCTTTAAATTTCTCAGCCAGTTGCATACCTAATAATGCGTGAGGGATCTCCGGATTATCTTCTGGTACTTTACCAATATCATGTAAAAGTCCGGCACGTTTAGCCAACTTAACATTTAGACCTAGTTCAGCAGCCATGGTAGCGCAAAGATTTGCCACCTCACGTGAGTGCTGTAACAAATTCTGACCGTAAGATGAACGGTAGCGCATACGACCCACCATACGAATCAATTCCGGGTGAAGGCCATGAATTCCTAAATCAATAACAGTACGTTCGCCGATTTCCACAATCTCGTCTTCCAATTGCTTTTTAGTTTTGGCAACCACTTCTTCAATACGAGCCGGGTGAATACGACCATCGGTTACCAACCGGTGTAACGACAGGCGGGCAATTTCTCTGCGAACAGGGTCGAAACAAGAAAGGATAATTGCTTCGGGGGTATCGTCAACAATGATCTCAACGCCTGTAACAGCTTCCAAGGCACGAATATTACGGCCTTCGCGACCAATAATACGACCTTTTATCTCATCACTTTCAATATTAAAAATTGAAACAGTATTCTCAATTGCAGCCTCGGTAGCGGTACGTTGAATAGTTTGAACAACGATCTTTTTAGCTTCTTTGGTAGCAGTTAGTTTAGCGTCTTCAATTACATCTTTAATTGAAGCCATAGCCTGCGACTTTGCTTCATCCTTTAACTGCTCTACCAACTGTTCTTTAGCCTCAGCAGCTGTTAAACCAGCAACCTTCTCTAGTTGAGAAACATGATCATTCTTAAGCTCTTCAACCTCTTTTTTCTTGCCCTCAACAATCTCTAACTGCTTGGTCAAATTTTGCTTTACCGCTTCCAACTCCTGGTCTTTGCGATTAAGGTTTTCAATTTTCTGATTAAGCGATTGCTCTTTTTGTTTCAAAGAGTTATCTCTCTGTGCCGCAACCTGATTCTTCTGATTGATTTCCTTTTCATGTTCGGCTTTAAGCTGAAGGAACCTCTCTTTTGCCTCCAATAATCTATCCTTTTTAAGGATTTCAGCCTGCGCTTCTGCTTCTTTCAGGAATTGTTTAGCCTTATTTTTGGCCATCACTTCCTGGCTTTTGAATAGCCGACGTAACAAAAACCGGTCGATTCCGATACCTGCTACTAGCGCCAATACTGCATATAAAATAATATCCATTCTACTTTTAAAATAAAAAACCGCAACTAAAACTATATAAACACTTTACAGGAAATTACACCTGGCCAAACAAAAAGTGATTATATAAATTTAACTGCGGTTAAACCTATTTTTAGTCGCTCGAAAAATTACTGACTTGATAAAAACTGTGACAGCTGATGGTCTAATTCAGCTACTTTTTCAGAGATGCCATTATCCTCAATTAAGTTTTTACCATCGAACTTTAGTGCAGCTGTTGCATAATGCAACACACACATCGATAGTAAATCTTGCTTGTCACTAACCTCATAATTCTGCATCAGCATTTTTATGCGGTCATTGATTTCTTTAGCGGCCTTTCTCACAGTTTCCTCTTCCGAAGCGTTAATTCGCAACGGATAAACCCTATCGGCAATATTTATTTTAATGGAAATTTCTCCCATTTGAGCATTAAATCACGAGTTTATTTAGCCAAAAGTGCTATGCACCTGTCTATTTCTTTCGCAAATTCGTTAATTTTTTGTTGGATGTCAAGAGCCTTTTCGCTACCGCCTGATATAGAAGCAGCTAAACGGGCAACTTTTACCCTGTCTTCCAACTCCAAAATTTGAACTTTCCGGCCTTCTGATTCTACCTTAACCTGTTCCAGCTCTTCAATCAACAATGCATGTTGCTGCTGAAGTTTTGCATGCATCACCATTAGTTTCTGCATCTTTTGCTGGAGTTGTTCAAGTGTTTTTACCAGATCAGCCATTTATTTTTGGTTAATGGTTTGTAGTTAACTGCTAATTAACTCACACCCTAAATATATAAATGAGATTACTAATAACTAATAACCAACAAACTTATTTTCTAATTTCGGCACCTAGCTTTTCAAAACCGGTCACTAATTTTTGCATTACTGCATCAATTTGTTTATCAGTCAGGGTTTTCTCCTCATCCTGAATAACAAAGCTTAATGCATACGATTTTTTACCATTTGGCAATTTGTCGCCCTCGTATTTGTCAAAAATATTAACCTCTTTCAAAAGGTTCTTCTCGGTTTGAAACGCCAGTTCTTTTAACTGCGCAAAATTCAATGAGCTATCAAGCAACATTGATAAATCGCGACGAACGGCAGGGAACTTAGCCACTTCTTTATATTCAGCTTTATTATTTAACTGAACTTTAACCATGTACTCCCAATTGAAATCAGCAAAGTAAACAGGCTTATCAATATCCATTTTCTTCAAAATGGTTTTACTCACCTGGCCAAACTGCACAATAACATTCTTTCCTTTTTTGTAGGCCAAAGCTTCTGAAAATAAGTCATTCTTAACAACTTCAGATGATGCTACAGCAACCTTTAGCTTAGTTAAAATTGCATCTACAAAGCCTTTCAACTGGTAATAATCAGCGCTGTCTTTTAAGGCATTCCACTGCTCAATTTCTTTACGGCCGGTAATAAACAATGCTAATTTAGATTCTTCAGCAAAGTTACCTTCAACCTCTTTGTAAATTTTACCGAACTCATATAACTTCAAATCGGCGTTTTTACGATTTTGATTGTAGGCAATAGCCTCTAAGCCCGAAAACAATAAAGTTTGACGCATTACATCCAAATCACTGCTCAATGGATTTAACATCGCCACATTTTCATCAGGATTGATGGTGGTTGTTAAATGACTATAAGCTGATTTGGTTAATGAATTAGACATGATCTCATTAAAACCATTTGAAGTAAAGAAATCAGCAACTGCATGTTGCAATTTCTCACGATCAGGTTTTACAGCAAACGATAAGGAAGAATTCAATACCGTTGGAATTTCGATATTGTTATAACCGTAAATACGTAAAATCTCTTCGATTATATCCACCTCACGAGTAACGTCCACTTTGTTGGTTGGTACGCTTACTTTTAAACCATCTGCGTTTTCAGCAAGAATTTCGATTCCTAAAGCCACTAAAATCGACTTAATTTCATCAATAGAAAGTTGCTTACCTATTAAACGGTGAATGTTTTTATATGAAACTTCTATCTCTGCTTTTTGAATTTTAGTTGGATAGATATCGATCACATCCGAAGAAATTGAACCGCCAGCCACTTCTTTTATCAATTGTGCAGCACGTTTCAAGGCATAAACCGTTGCATCCGGATCTGTACCGCGTTCGAAACGGAAAGAAGAATCAGTCTTTAAACCATGTCTTTTCCCTGTTTTACGAACAGAAACCGCATTAAAGTAAGCAGATTCAAGGAAGATCGCTTTTGTACTTTCATTTACTCCCGAATGTAATCCACCGAAAACTCCGGCAATACACATTTCTTCTTCAGCATTACAGATCATCAGATCTTTTGAAGACAAGGTACGCTCAACACCATCAAGGGTAATGAATTTCTCTCCTTCAATTGCATCACGCACAATAACTTTATTGCCTTTTATCTCAGCAGCATCAAAAGCATGTAATGGTTGCCCCGTTTCATGCAATACATAATTGGTCACGTCAACTACGTTATTGATCGGACGAACACCAATTACACGAAGTTTATTTTGCAGCCAATCAGGTGAATCTTTAACTGTAATACCTGAAATAGTAACTCCTGAATATCGCGGACAAGCCTCGTGATCAATCACTTCTACCGAAATGCTTAACTCTTTATTATCAACTGCAAAGTTATCTACCGAAGGAAGTATCACTTTACTTTTTAAAACAGCAGCGATATCCTTAGCAACGCCAATATGAGAAGCGGCATCAACCCTATTCGGGGTCAAACCTATCTCAAAGCAATAATCATCTTCAATTTTAAAGTATTCTCTGGCCGGCATTCCAATTGGAGCATCTTCCGGAAGCACCATAATACCAGCATGAGATTCTCCCAAACCAATCTCATCTTCGGCACAAATCATTCCTTCAGAAACTTCTCCACGGATTTTAGCTTTCTTAATTTCGAAAGGCTCACCTGATGAAGGATGCACTGTACAACCAACAGTTGCTACCACTACCTTTTGGCCCGCTGCAACATTTGGAGCTCCGCAAACAATATCTAATTCGCGTTCACCTCCAACATTTACTTTGGTTACACTTAATTTATCGGCATTTGGATGCTTATCACGAAAAGTCACATGCCCAATTACCAATCCTTCCAATCCGCCCGGAATGGTTTGTATTTTCTCAAGGCTTTCAACTTCTAAACCTGTATTGGTAAGAATCTTTGAAATTTCCTCGGGACTTAATTCTGTATTTATGTATTGTTTTAACCAGCTATAAGAAATTTTCATTTGTTTCAGCGCTTTTAGGCGAAGCGCAAAAGTAGGAAAAAAAACGGTTTACGACGAAACAGTCGGCAATCTTCAGTATGCAGATGGCAGCAGGCAGTCAACGAGCGCCCTTGATTTTAAATTTATAATTGAGTAATGCATCGTTTACCCTTATCTATTCACCATTCTCATTCAATACTTCTATTTAGATTAATTACAAATAATTTTGCTGGATTAAATTTGATTTATACTTTTGCGCTTAATTTAGATTTAATACAAATAGTACTTCAATATGAACTCCAATATCTACAAATCAACCTCTCTAGCATATGCATTGAGCTTTATGCTGATATTATTTTTAGGCTTCAATGCGCAGGCACAAATCAAAAACGGTATTATTTCTGGAACAGTTAAAACCAGTGATGGAAATCCTGCTGCTTCTGTTAACATAAGTCTAAAAGAATTAAATAGAGGAACCTTTACCAACGAATCGGGTTTCTTTCAGTTAAAAAACATTAAAGAGGGTTCTTATACAATAATAGTAAGTTTTGTAGGCCTAAGTACACAAGAAAAAGCTATAACGGTAACTGCAGGTCAAACATCAACAGTTGAAGTAACCTTAACAGAAACTGCCGGTAAACTAGCCGAAGTAGTGGTAACCGGAGCAAAAGGAGTTAACAAAAAGCCTGTTACAATCGGTAAAATCGAAATAGCTCCTATGGATCTTCCTCAAGCAGTAGCAATTGTGGATAGCAAAGTTATTGAACAACAACAGGTAAATAAATTAAGTGACGCCATTAAAAATGTAAATGGTGTGACTTTAGGTACCACAAGAGGAACTACCTCTGAAACATTTATTGCGCGTGGCTATGCCCTTGGAGCTAATAATATTTTTAAAAATGGCGCCCGTTCTAACTCTTCTGTCATTCCTGAAGCAAGTACTCTTGAACAAGTTGAGGTGCTAAAAGGAAGTTCTGCTCTTTTGTTCGGAAACGTTACGTCAGGTGCAGTTATTAATATGGTTACCAAACAACCTAAGTTTAATTTTGGTGGTGAAGTTTCGATGCGTACTGCCAGCTATGATTTTTACAAACCTATAATTGACGTTTACGGACCAATTAGTAAGAAAGTAGCATTTAGAGCAATTTCTACGTATGAGCATTCAAAAAGTTATAGAAACTCAATTGAATCAGAACGTATCTATGTAAATCCATCTATTTTATACAAAATCACTAATAAAACTGATGTATTGGTTCAAGGAGATTATTTAAATGCAGATTTAACCCCTGACTTTGGAATTGGCACAATAAGTAATGGTGAAACAAGTAGTATTCCTACCACTATTGCTCGTAACAGTACATTTAACGCACCATGGGCGTACAACAAAGCAAAACAAACTACAGCCAATGCAACAGTAAATCATCAGTTTAATGATATTTGGAAATTAAACGGTCAGTTGTCGTATCAAAACTTTGACCGTAATTATTTCTCAACAGAACGCATTCAAGCAGATCGTAATGGAGACTGGGACAGAACCCTAACACGTACTAAAACGAATGAAAACTATTATACTTCACAGCTAAACTTAACAGCTGACACAAAAACGGGAAAGATTGAACATAAGTTATTAGTTGGTGCAGATGCTGAACGTTATAATAATATCACCTATACGTTCAAGAAATTTGTAGCAGCATACGACAAGATCAATCTTTTTGAGCCATCTAAATACACTTTACGTACCGATATGCCGGTTACCTCTGATTCATTAAGAACAGAAGTTCCGACTAACCGTTTTGGCATTTTTGTTCAGGACCTGGTTTCGATATCTGAAAAAGTTAAAGTGCTGGCAGGCTTAAGATGGTCGTATCAGAAAGTAATTACCGGTGATGTTTACAATTTAGCATCTGGAAATCAAACAAAAACTACCACTCCTGATAAGGTAGATAAAGCCTTTTCACCAAGATTTGGTGTTGTTTACCAGCCCTTAAAATCAACTTCAGTATTTGCAAGTTACTCGAATAACTTTGTGCCTAACTCAGGAGTGGATATCAATAATAACAACCTTGATCCATCAACTATTGACCAATATGAAATTGGTGTAAAGAATGATTTCTACAATGGTCGCTTATCTGTAAACGTTACTGTATATAGAATTGTTAACAGCAATTTAGCTCAAATGGCACAATTTAAAGCCGATGGAACTGCCAATTCAGATGCAAACGTTAAGGAACTTACAGGAGAGACCACCAGTAAAGGTGTTGAAGTTGATGTAACCGGAACAATTGCCAAAGGTTTAAATTTCATTGCAGGCTATAGTTATAATGATATGCGCTATACCAAAACCCTTGCAGAACAAAAAGTAGTAGGCAGCTTTTTTGAAGGTGACCGTTTAGTAAACATGCCTGCTCATACTGCTAACGGTACTATTTTCTATAGTTTTTCAAATTCGCTCTTAAATGGCTTGAGAGTTGGTTTCTCAAGTTTCTATACAGGAGAGCGTAATTCAGGATGGAATAACACCTATGGCTATGTGCCACCAAAATCGCCTAAAGATCAACCTAAAAACCGCTTATTTGCTGTCGATGGCTTCACCACCTTTGATCTGTCATTGGGTTACACCTACAAGAAATTATCAATCTTAGGAAAAGTATCAAACATTACCAATGAATTGAATTATATCGTTCACGAGAACTATAGTGTTAATCCAATAGCTCCTCGTCAGTTTACTACTACTTTGGCTTATAAATTCTAATCAGAATCAATAATAAAACTATACAACCGGGTCATTTTCCAGTGACCCGGTTTGCTTATAAATAACATGAAAGTATTTTTTCGAAATATCCACCTCTATTTAAGTCTCAGTGCCGGACTCATCATCTTTATTTCTTGTTTAACAGGAACCATTCTTGTTTTTGAAGAAGAACTGGAGCATTCGTTACATCATAACCGCTATTTTGTAACAGAAAGTGGTTCTCGTTTACCATTAGACCTGCTAGTAAAAAATGCTGTTCAAAGTACTCCAAAATCAAAACTAGCATCGGTTAAAGTGTATGAAGAGGAAGCTAGAACCATTGAGGTAAGTATATCGGTACCCGAAAAGAATAAAAAAGAGGAAGCAGGTAAATCTCAACCTAAGAAAGAAGAGCCAAAAGCAGAAAAAGGCACTAAATCAAAAGAGAAAAAACCTGAAAAGCGTAAACCTACTTTAACTGCTTATGTGAATCCATATACAGGCAACATAATTGAAGTTGTAAACCGTCGTGATTCATTTTTCTTTACTGTTGAATCTATTCACCGTTGGTTATTGGGAGGTAAAGACAGCATTGGAAACCTTTTAACAGGCATTTCTACCTTCATTTTCTTCTTCATTTTAATAACAGGTATCATTTTATGGTGGCCTAAAACGAAAAAGATTTTTTACCAACGCCTAAAAATTAAGTTTGATGGTAACTGGAAACGTTTAGTTCACGACTTACATATTGTAACCGGATTTTACCTTTCCCTCTTTCTGATCATTATTTCGTTAACAGGTCTTGTAATGGCTTTTAACTGGGTAAACAAAGGTATTTTCACCCTTACGGGCAGCAAGATGGAAAACCCGGAACCTCCAACTGTGGTTTATCAAAAAGATGCGAAGCACCTTTCTATTGATGAGGTATACAGTACCGTGCTCAAAGAAGTTAAATCAGCTGAATCATTTAACATTCGTATTCCAAAAGATTCTGTTAGCACTTTTAGCGTAAACGTTTTACCTGAAAACACTATTGAAACCGCCGGAGATAATTATTTTGTTAATCCTTACAATGCAGCAATTGTAGGAGTACAAAAATTCTCAGATAAAAATCAAGGACAAAAAATCAGGGCAATCGTGAAACCTTTGCATACAGGTGCTCTTTATGGTTTACCGACAAAGATCATCAGCTTTTTAATATGCTTGTTGACATTATCATTCCCGGTAACCGGGGTTATAATGTGGTTAAACCGATTAAAGATTGATAAAAAGAAAAGTTCGAAATCGTCGATAGTAGAAACAGCATAATAGAACGGAGCCTAATTACAGGCTCCGTTCTCTTTATAATCACAGTTTGCCTTCATCAGCAAAACTAAAATACCCGCCATTGGTAATAATCAAATGATCCATAACTGATATATCCAATACAGCACCTGCGCTTTTGAGTTTAGCGGTTAAGACCAAATCTTGCTGGCTTGGTTTAAGGTTACCTGAAGGATGGTTATGGACAAGCACTACATTTGATGCAGTATGCTCAAGAGCCAGTTTAAAAATAATCTTTGGATCGGCGATAGTGCCAGTAACGCCTCCCTTACTGATATTTTGAACAGAAAGTAAGCGATTAGATCGGCCTAAAAAAACAACCCAGAACTCTTCATGATTTAAATCAACGAGATAAGGTCGCATAAGTTGATAAGTATCTTTACTGCATACAATTCGTTGAATTTTACTTGCGTCCTCTTCTTTTCTTCTCCGGCCTAACTCTAAAGCCGCCAAAATGGATATCGCTTTCGCTTCGCCAATACCGTTAAAACGGGTAAGTTCTTTAATATTCAGTTTTGCCAAGGCATTTAAATCATTATTCAGTGCATTTAATATATGCTTGCTTAAATCAACGGCGCTTAATTTTGGTGTACCTGAACCTATTAAAATGGCTATCAATTCAGCATCGCTCAGGCTCTGTCGGCCCTTAAGCATCATTTTCTCACGCGGACGATCGTCTTCGGCCCATGCTGTAATGGGCATTTTTTTGTTATAAAGGTTTTCCATAGATGTATATTGTTCATTAAGATGGCAAAAAAAAGAAAAAGCAGAACTCAAAAGCTCTGCCTTAACTAAACTCAATAATTATCTAACTAATGTCTTCCTTTCCCGTCTAACCCCTTCAGCGATTTATATCTTTTTTCGTTATTTCTATACATCCACCATCCAGCAAACAATCCACAGAAAACATATACCGGCACTCCTACATAAACCCTAATCATAAGGTACTCATCCATGTCATCAATTCCTTTAATAAGATCGTACCCGATAACAATAAGAATGATGGGAATCACATACTGAAAAAGCCCAATTCTAATGGCAAATCGCCATTTATTTTCTTTCCTTTCTTTTTCCCATTTGCGCAAAAAAGCAAAGTCATTTTTGGGTTGAGGCATATAGAGAGTATTAAGAATTAGAGAGTTAAAAATTAGCAAACATTTTCAAAAATTGAAAGACAAAAAGTTTACCAAATAAAAAAACGCCTTTAAAGAGGCGCTCATCACATTATTTTTTTTCGGATTGAATCAGCTAACTTATGGAGTGGTAGTAGCTACCGGAATAATCTTCCCGTTAAAAAACTTATGACCTGTTATAGCAAAATCGGCAATGTACTTACCCATTTCAAAGGCTAAAACCGGGGCTTGATAACCAGGGAATGCTTTTTCCAGCATTTCGGTTTGTGCTGAGCCTAAGGCCAGGCAGTTCACCTTGATCTTTTGCTCTTTCAGTTCCTCAGCGAGGCATTCGGTGAGATTATGCAGGGCCGCTTTACTAGCTGAATACGACACCAGACCTGGAAACTTAACACTTCCCTGAAAACCTCCCATGCTGCCAATATTTAAAACATGGGCATTCTCTGAAAAATAAGGCAGTAACTGTTGAATCATCCGGATGTGCCCATACAAATTACTGTGCATCATGTGGTCGAAATCGGTGATGTTTAATTCAGCAAACGGTTTATTGATCAGTTCTCCAGCATTGTTTATTAGGATATCAACTTTACCAAAAATCTGCTTAACAAATGGCAACAAGCCTCCTTCATAGTCACCTGAAAAAATATCGAATGCAATGGCATATAGTTTAGAACCAGGGTTAAGCTGTTCATTTATTCCGGCCAACTTAGCCAGTCGCTCTTCAGTGCGGGCCAATGCAATTATGTTCACATTTGAATGTGCTGCCAGTTCAAGAGCGGCTTCAAAGCCTACTCCACTACTGGCTCCGGTTATGATAATGTTCATGTTTTAGTTAGTAAAAGGTCCATAGTTGATAGACCATGGACCATAATTTTCTTTGCAAAGATAACAGAACAAGACCAATGGACTATCGACCATGGTCTATGAACTTAATTTAATGCACAAGGTCAATTACCGGATTGGCAATCAATGAAAAGCCATCATTAATCAACTTGGTGATTGCCGGGTTACTTGCCGCTTTATTTTTTAGCACATGCTTAATATCATCGGCTAACTCTGGATGCAAACCGGTATGTTCAAAAATCTCTAAAATTTCCAGGGCACATAACCAATCATTGTTGTGTTCGGTTTTCAGTGAGTCCCAAACTGAAGGTAAAAGTGCAACATCGGCCTTATGCTCACGTACATTTCTAACTATACGATACAACTCATGCAAGCGTACCGTTTTATTATCGAACTGCATCTGATGTGTTTTAGTTTCAGAAACCAATGCTATGGGTTCAAAAGCATCTTTATCGGCAGCACCACAAAATACTGAATCAATTTTGTGGCCTACAGCCATATCGTAAACTCCCCAGAAAGGCTCGAAATAAACCTTACCTGAGTTTTTGTCATGCACCTTACAATCAATAAAACTTAAAAGAACCAGTTTCTCTTCTTCCTGAATCACAGATTTTAATGTACCCTCTACAACAATCCCGCTTTCAAACTCAAACACGGTAGGTTCACCCAGCTCAATTCCCATATTCTTAAAGTCATTAATATGAAAATCTTCCAAAGGCATTTCAAAATCTTTCAACTTACCTACCGGAGAGCTAAAACCATCAGCATGATAAGCTTTACCATGTCCATCTAATTGGTTATCGTTATAACTTAAAGCCGATGGACCTGTAGTTTTAATATAAACAGGTACATCATTTTCATTCAGAACTATATCAGTAAAAGTACCGGTAACCTGCAAGCCTGAACTGAACACAGCGGTACAAGTATTTTTACACTCAATAGCTTTCATTAAACCATGAGTTCCTCCTTTTCTGAAGGACATGGTGGAAGCAAATTCTTCCAGCACGTTTATCAGGGTTTCGAAGTCGGGAGTTACAAATAACTGGGGCTGAGGCTTGGTAATATCGTACGAATAATTCAGCGTATCTATCGAATAAGGAAGTTTCGTTACATCCGGACGCATACATGTTGCGCTTTCTCCAATTGACGAAAGTAAGCCGGCTCCATAAATTTTAGGATCTTCAAGGGTTCCGATCAAACCATATTCAACAGTCCACCAATGCAAACGACTCAACAGAGCCATTTCCGAAGGCTCACCCAAATTTTGCTGCTTGAACTCCAGGTCTTTTTCTGCTTGAGCAATATCTGCAGGATCGGCATCAGGCATCTCTTTTAAAATCGATAACTGACGTATTGCTTCATACAATTCAAAGTCTTTTGACGAATACATCGCCTTTGAACCGATATAACCAAAATAGCTTAAATAATCTGCGTAACGAGGTTCCCCAATAATAGGCGCATGTCCTGCCGACTCATGGATAATATCAGGAGCCGGGGTATATTCAATATGATCAATCTGACGAATATCTGCAGCAATTACCAAAACCTTGTAAGCCTGAAACTCCATGAAAGCCGCCGGAGGAATAAAACCATCAACAGTAACAGCTCCCCAGCCAATTTGGCCAAGAGCGTCGTTCATTTCCTGCAAACTAGGGATCTTTTCAATGGTTAACCCTGCCTTTTTCAGACCGGGAATGTATGGATAAAAGGCAACATCCTTTAAATAGCTGTAATTCTGACGCATTACATAACGCCAAATAGCATGATCAACGGTTGTATAATGTTCATAATGCTGCTCAACTATGTACTGTCGTAAATGATTAGGCAAGGCTGCCACCTGTTTATTGTTGAAGGTATTCATTAAAATACTAGATTGATTGGTGCCGTAAATTTAGCAATCGACATTGTTTATCAATAACTTTTTGCAAGTTAGTTTAAAGTCTATCCTGTTTAATAACCGCTTATAAAATTTCCTTAAAAAAATTTAGAATAACAAGGGTTACATTCTCACCTAATTTGGAATTAATGGAAACTAATTTATACGAACCGAACGTAACTTATAGCTGCCAATTCTAGACAAACAGACATAACATACCTAAGGTTAAATTCATCCATTTAAAACCTTATTAAAATGAAAAACGTACAAAAACTACTAATTGTAGTTCTTTCAGCTAGCGCTATGAGTTGTGGCGAAGGAAAACACCCAGAAAATTATGAAGGCTCCGCTGATAGTGCATCTGCTGTATCCTCATCAGCTGCAACTGAAACCGCCAATACTTCAGGAAGAAGATTCGTTCGCTCGTCAGAATTAAAGTTTAAAGTAAAAAACGTAACGGAGGCTACTTATAAAATTGAAGACATTACCAACAGAAACGGTGGCTTTGTTACCCTCACCAATTTAAATAGCAATGTGGATTATACAAATACAACAAAGGTGAGCGCTGATTCATCGGTTGAGTCAAAATATGTAACCGTTACAAATGAAATGACCATCAGGGTTCCTAACACCAAACTCGATACTACCTTAAAAGACATCGCAAAGCTGGTTGACTTTTTAGATTACCGGATCATTAAAGCAGATGACGTAAGCTTACAATTGCTTTCCAATAATTTAACTCAGCAACGCATAACACGAAACGAGCGCCGACTAACTAATGCCATCGATAATCGTGGAAAGAAACTAAATGAAACTTCCAACGCTGAAGAAACCTTATTGAACAAACAAGAAGAGGCTGATAACGCCAAAATCTCGAACCTTAACCTGGAAGATCAGATCAATTTCAGTACTGTTCAGCTTTCTATTTATCAGCGCCAGTTGGTAAAACAAGAGTTGATTGCCAACCAGGAAAACATCAGACAGTATGAGCCGGGATTTTTCAGTAAAGCCAAAGAATCATTCATCACCGGTTTTGAAATACTTTCTGACCTGATTGTATTTATCATCAGACTTTGGGCGCTGATCCTTTTGGCGGTTATTGCTTTTATTCTTTACAAAAGGTATGGCTATAAATTGAGAAAGGAAGTGTAACAAGCTATTAAACGCTCTCTTTTCTACATCACTTAAAGCTATTTGAACATGAAAATAGTATTAAAAAACATTTCGAAAATCTTATACGGTCTTTTGATGCTTTCATTTTTTTTACCTGCAATCAAATCATGTACTGGAATGGAGGGAAGAAAAACAGAAGGTGGTCAGGATAGTATTTCTGTTGATACAACTAAAGCTGCTGTTGATACAACAGGCCTTGCAAGCATTGATTCTGCTGCAACTAAACCGCACAGCTCAACAGAAATCCAGTCTGATTCAACTAAAACTAAGAAGGATTATTTAGATCTGGTTTTAATGCCTGACGGTAAAAACGATTCATTAATCGGTTACGTCTATCGTTATTTCAATAAATCCAGTATAGCTATTTATTTTATCCTTAGCATTATTTCGTTCACCTTAGTGTTAAAAAATAGAAATCCAAAAACGCTATTTAAACTCTCCATTTTAACAACTATTCTTTTAGGCTTATTTCTGTATTGGGGAGATACCGTAGTTTGGGGATTTTGGGTTATTTTATCCATAAATATCAGCATACTAATTATTAATCTTATTCGAGTCAGGCTTCATTCAAAAGATAATAATATTAGCACTCCATAAACAATTAGGTTATATTGAAATCCAATTTGAAGCAAACTCGATTTTCAATAAACCACTGAACATGGAAAAGCTGAACATCCACCCTGATATTACCAAAGCTGAAACTTTACCAACGTCATTCTATAAAAGCATAGACCTTTTTGAGGAATCCAAAGAAAAGATCTTCGCTAAAAGCTGGCAGTTAATAGAATCAGAGGAATATGCAAAACAGGCAGATGAGGCTTTTCCATTTTCATTGTTACAAGGTTTTTTAAACGAGCCTTTGGTTTTAGTCAGAAATCAGAACCATGAATTAAACTGCTTTAGCAATGTTTGCACCCACCGAGGAAACATTTTGGTTCATCACCCCGGTAAATACAAAAAGTTCATCTGCAATTATCATGGCCGAAAGTTTAATATCGATGGCCAATTTGAATCGATGCCTGAATTTAAGGAGGCCAAAGATTTTCCAAGAGCATGTGACGATCTTCATCAGATTGATGTAAAAGAATGGAGCGGATTTCCATTTGTTTCATTAAACCCAGGCTTTGATTTCGATATTTTAGCTGCCATTTTAAATGAGCGTGTTGGCTTTATGCCGGTTTCACAGTTTCAGTTTCGCCCCGAACTATCAAGAGAATACCTGGTAAACGCTCATTGGGCACTGTATTGCGATAATTACCTGGAAGGTTTTCATGTTCCATTTGTCCACCCGGATTTAAATAAGGTTTTAGACTACCAACAATACAAAACCCTGATCTATGATTATTGTAACCTGCAAATAGGCATTGGGGACCATGCCGATGAATGTTTTGACCTGCCGAAGAACCATGTTGATCATGGACAAAAGATAGCTGCTTATTACTATTGGCTGTTTCCAAACATGATGCTCAACTTTTATCCATGGGGATTAAGCCTCAATATTGTAAAACCTATCTCCATTAAACAATGCAAGGTTAAGTTCTTGACCTATATGTATGATGAATCGAAATATGATAAAGGAGCAGGAGCGCTTTTAGATAAAGTAGAACGAGAAGATGAATTTGTGGTGGAGAATGTTCAACGTGGTATTAACTCACGGTTTTATAAAAATGGCCGCTTCTCTCCGACCCGAGAACAGGGCGTTCACCATTTCCACTCACTTTTAAGCCGTTTTATCAACAGCTAGATCATCTCCTAAATTTTTTTTGGCCATTTTCTGAAACAGGTAATAAATAGGAACGCCTGCATTTAATAAGATGACACCGTAAAGAATACTTTTCGGACCGGTTCCTATAATAGCACCTATAGAGAACAGAAAGGCGATAATGGTAATAACAACAAGCTTAATATTCTTTCTCCAGCTAAAGTCGGCTTCCATTTTTCGTTTTATCATCAACTCGGCTACTGAACAAAAGACATATGGAATTAAGGTGGACAAAGTAGATAGAAGAATTAGGTTCTGAAATTGCTCCTGCAGCGATTTTGAATAGTTTAAGCCAATAACAACGCAGGTAAGGGCGCTCGAAATGATCAACGCGTTTGTAGGCACATTATTCCTATTCTTTTTCTTAAAAAATGAAGGGAATGCTCCGTTAGTGGCAACTGCGTAAGCGACCTGGCCTTGCATAAGTATCCAACCATTTAAAGTACCTAAGCATGCAATCACAGCAGAAACAGCAATAATGGTATAGAAAATATTTCCTCCTATTACCTCTGCCGCATCAGCAAAAGGAGCTGTTGATTTGGCCAAATTAGCGTTAGTTAAAATACCCATTACTGCTGTACTGGAAAAGATATAGATCACCGCGGCCAAGACAGTTCCTATAATTGTTGCCTTCGCTATGTTTTTCTCCGGATTACGAATATGCTCGGCAGGAACGGTAGCTGATTCCAAGCCTAGAAAGGACCATAGAGTTAAAGCTGCTGTTTGCAAAAAAATCGCTGGGTAACTAATATGCTGCGGACGAACCCAAAAGCTGGTCGATTTAAAATAGAAGAAGCCAACTGTTCCGATAATCACCAATGGAATTATTTTAAGAATAGTGGTAACCATCTGAAACTGGGCCGCTTCTTTTATTCCTTTCAGATTGATAAATGTTATTATCCATACCACAGCAATTCCAATGCTCAAGGCTGCCAATGGAGATTGATTGAGAAATGGAAAAAATGAGGATAAAGTAGCGACCAGTGTGATAACTATAGCCGCGTTACCTGTCCAAACGGCTATCCAATATCCCCAGCCTATTATAAAACCCATCAGCGGACCAAAAGCCTTATCAACATAAATATAAAGGCCACCGGTAAATGGTAGCAGTTTACTTAAACGGGCGAAAACAATGGCAAGCGTAACAGCTCCAACGGTTGAGATGAGCCAGCCCCACAAACTGAAATAACCAAATACAGCCAATGAGGCAGGTAAGAACAGAATTCCTGTACCAATCATGTTTCCTGAAACAAGTGCGGTAGCATGTAAAAATCCAATCTTTTTATCAGGCATAGTAGTGTATCGCTATAATCAATGTAATTATAAATCTGTTGCTTTCAAAGTGCTCCAAACAACTCTATCTTACTGTAAATCAATTATACAACACTTTTGTTACGAAACATTTCGTAGAAACTATTTTAAATACGAAACTCTTCGTATATATTTGATATACGAAACAATTCGTAGATAAACATTAGCGTTTAGAACGTATGAAAATTCCGAAACCTACCGATGCCGAATTAGAGATACTGCAAGTATTGTGGGAATATGGCGCCAACACTGTCCGTTTTGTAAACGAACATCTGAATGAAAAAAAAGAAACAGGTTACACCACTACCCTAAAGCTCATGCAAATTATGCATGGCAAAGAAATGTTATCTCGAGATGACAGTAACCGTACACACATTTTTGATGCAGCAGTTAAAGAAGAAGATATTCAAAAAGAATTACTTGATAAGTTTTTGGATGCTACTTTCAGAGGCTCGGCGTCGAAACTTGTGATGCACGCACTGGGAAATTCTCAAACATCCAAAGAAGAGCTCGATCAAATTCGTCAACTTTTAGACCAATTAGAAGGAGGTAAATAATATGAATTCCTTTGATTCTATCTTAAACGGAAACTTTTCACAGGCCTTAGGCTGGACCCTTATCCATTCCATCTGGCAAATTGCTATTGTAAGCTTAATACTTGCTGGGCTGATGGTTGTTTTAAGAGATAAAAGCGCCCGACTACGGTATAATGTAGCTATCGGTTCTCTTGGAGCCATTTTGGCAATTTCCTTAGTTACTTTTATGAGTGTATGGAGCAGCACACCTGCAACTTCACAAAGTATCAGTTTCAACCAACTTAGCTACAGTCAGTTGTTTTTTGAGACTAACACCCAAAACAACTTACTTGCAACTTGGTGGAATTTATTAGGTTCATTTATTCAACAAAACTTAAACCTGATCTTAATTGCCTGGGCAATTGGTGTAGCAATCCTTTCTGTTCGACTGATCGGTGGAGTGTCTTATATATTCCGTTTAAGAAATCGGCATTTAAAACCCGTTACTGAACAGTGGCAAAACAAGCTTAAAAAACTTGAAGACCGCTTTGAAATAAAACGCAAGGTAGCCTTGCTTGAGTCGGCGCTGGTGCAAATCCCAACCGTTGTTGGATATCTGAAACCTTACATTTTAGTTCCCCTAGGCACTTTTGCAGCTTTACCGGCTAATCAGATTGAAGCCATATTGGCTCATGAGTTAGCGCACATTAAACGCAATGATTACCTGATCAACATTCTACAAACTATTGTTGAGATCATTTATTTCTTCCACCCCGGAATTTGGTGGATGAGCAATACCATTAGAAAAGAACGCGAATTATGTTGTGATGATTTAGCCGTATCGTCAGGATGCGATGCCCTCTCACTTGCACGCGCATTATCCAATATTGAAGAATTTTTCACCACTCAACCAAAAACAACATTAGCTATGGCAATTAATGGAAAAGGATCGCTATTGAATCGGATCAAGCGATTAATAGGTCACCAAGAACAAAGCACAACAACTCTTAACAGTTTCTCCGGAACAGCGATTATTCTTATTGCTGCAATTATCACCTTTACAATGAATAGCACCAATGTGTTTTCATCAGATAAAAAAGATAAAAAGCCGATTGAAACAGCACTTAATACTGAAAAAATCCCTGTTCAAAATGTCTCGTTAACCAATATTTCTTCAGGGAAATTTGTGAATTTAGATAGTATCAAAATCAATAATAATGTAAGTATTGATGATAAAGATGCCGTGGTAATTATTAAAAACGATAAAGGCGAGGTAAAAGAAATTAAAGTGAATGGCAAATCGATTCCTAAAGAAAACTGGAATCAAAAAGAGCTACAAATGGCAATTAGCCAGCGAATGGGTGCCCCGGTAGCTCCTATTGCACCTCCTCCTGTTCCACCGGTTGGCGCCGTTTCTCCTATAGGAGCCGTTCCACCTGTCCCACCTACTCCACCATTTCCAGGTTCTAGCGCATTGCCTCCTATTCCTCCGGTACCTGCCTTGCCTCCAATGAATTTTAATTTCCCTGGTTTTAAATTCGATATGGACTTTAGTGATGCTAAAGAGAATATGACTCCTGCTGAACGCAAAGCCTTTGAAAAGAAAATGAAGAAATTTGAAAAAGATATGGAGGCCTGGGGTAAAGAATACGAGAAGAACTTTGGAAAAGACTGGGAAGCAAAAATGGAGAAAGAATGGGCTCCTCAGTTAAAAAACTGGGAAATGAGCATGGATGAATGGTCAAAACAAGCGGCTCCTCAATTAGAAGCAATGGCCGCTAATATGGCGAACATTAATCCAGAGGTAAACATGAACTTTCCTGCTCATAGTTTCAATTTTGACATGAATAATAACTTCTCTTCTTCATTGGAACAAGCACTGTTAGCTGATGGATTAATTAAGAAAGATGAAAGCTATAGTTTCATTATCTCAGGAAGAAATAAGGAGCTTATTGTAAATGGTAAAAAACAGTCGGCAGAGTTGTTTGAGAAATATGATAAACTGGTACGGAAATCATCGGGCGCCAAGGGCGATGATTATACGTTCAGCATTTCGAAATAATTCTCTTTCATAAAAATCATATAAGCAAAAATGCCTGCCAGATTTAACCGGCAGGCATTTTTTATTTACCCATAAAGTCTTTGATATTTTTAATCCGTTCTCTGAGCCTCTCACTATCGGGCAAATAATTTAAAGCATTATTAAGCAAAGCTTGAGCTGTTTTATATTGTTTCTTACGTACATAATAACCTGCTGCTGAACCAAAAGCTTCTGCCAACAACTCACCTGAAGAACCATAACTTAATGTAGACTTCTTTAAGGTTGATTTCAATCTATTTAAATATTCTTCTCCTTTGGCAATTTCTCCAAATTCGTATTTTTTTGATACCTGATAGGCTAGGTTAGCCAATTGCAATTGATAAATACGTTCATTACTAGCCAGAAAAGGGTATTTTGCAATGGCGCTATCTACTTCTCCAATAATTTTCGCATTGAGCTGACTGTTGCTTAAATTATTCGTCACTATGTAGGTGATATATCCCTGAATCTCTAAATCATTATTATTCATAAAATAGAGCTTGTCCAAATATTTTAAAGATTCTTTAAATTGATTTTTAAGGTAGTAGTATTTAGAAAAATGGTAATAGGTGATTCGCTTTATATCTACCTGGGCTAATGAATCAATTACAAGGGCAAAAGTCTGATTAAATATTTTAGTATATCGTTCTTCTTCTTGGTTCTTAATCAACAATTTATCGCTAATGTTTGAATAAATATCCTTTAACAGTAATTGATTAAAATCACTGTATCTGATATTAGCGTATTTGGCTAAGTAGTAAGCAGACTCTTCTTCTCTCCCACTTTTCACATAAGTCAGTAGACTCACCAAACAAGCCGACTTAAGGTATTTTAAGCGCTCTTCATTTGAATAAAGCATACTGGATTTTGAAAACTCTTTATATGCATTTACAAAATCAGATTTATTCAGATAATCTAAACCTTGATTATAATATTGAAGTCCGATTAGATGGGTTAAATTGATAGGTATTTCAGAAAAGAAAAACTTATTGAATAAACTATCAACACCCAAAGCCTCCACCTCGTTTTCTTTTATCAATTTATTCTTTTCCAGATATTCAACAAAGCGTTCTTTGGCTTTTTGATCGAAGGTAAGTACAGTCGCTCCTGGAGTGGTTGTCTCAAAAACCATATTATTCCCAGTTTCGCCGACCACTAAATAAACATGATCAGTTGCTTCTTTTATTGAATATCCAATCCCTAGGCGATCTAAAATTAATGCAAACAATGCAGAAGCAGTTACACAGTTATATTGTCCCGAAGTAAAAATATCTTTAAAATCAACGCTAATGTTATACTTAATTAAAAACTGAGCATGAATATTTTTATAAATACTCTTCAAGGAATTTACTGACTTCAATTTTGGGTCAGAAGTATTATAGTTACTTAAAAACTTATCTATCTTTTCTTCTGCTGTTTTATAAAGCTGCTCATTTATTTCCTTGGAAGATGTGTTCATCAAGAGCAATAAGTGATTAACTTTTTTTGTTTTGCCAAAGGAATCAAAACACTGTTCCTCAATTTTGTTTCGGTAAACTGAAGTATCAATGGTTTGAGCTATTGATGAAATGGAGTTGAAAATTAAAAAGAATAAGCAAAGTACACTAATCTTCTCTAAGATTGACTTTTGAAAAAAACGCAGCATGATGATTTAATAAATTGAGCCTAATAATATTTTTATTAACAACGAGAACGATTCGTAACTAAAAGGCAATATTAACAAAAAAAGACCTTCTTAAAGAAGGTCTTTTTTACTATAAAGTTGTGATCAACTATCCTAACAAATTCTTCCAGCTCACTTTCTCAGCAATAATTTTATCCAATTGGTCAATTGCTACACGCTCTTGCTCCATTGAATCACGGTGACGGATAGTTACGGTGTTATCTTCTAACGATTGATAATCAACGGTAATGCAGAAAGGTGTTCCAATAGCATCCTGACGACGGTAACGTTTTCCAATTGCGTCTTTCTCATCATATTGCATATTGAAATCTAGCTTCATCTTATCCATGATCTCACGCGCCTTTTCAGGTAATCCGTCCTTTTTGGTTAACGGAAGTACCGCAGCTTTAACAGGAGCCAATGCCGGGTGGAATTTCAATACCACGCGAGAATCTTGTTTATCGCCTTCGCTCAAATCCTGCTCTACGTATGCATTACACATGGTTAACAAGAACATACGATCTAAACCGATGGAAGTTTCAATTACATAAGGCACATAGTTTCCGTAAGGTTTGCCTTCTGCATTTAGCTCAGGATCGAAATATTGCATTTTCTTTCTTGAATATTCCTGGTGCTGGCTTAAATCAAAATCGGTACGTGAGTGAATACCTTCTACTTCTTTAAATCCGAATGGAAATTCAAACTCAATATCTACAGCCGCATTTGCATAATGCGCTAGTTTAGTATGATCGTGGTAACGGTATTTCGCAGGATCTGTACCTAAAGCCTTGTGCCATTTTAAGCGAGCTTCTTTCCAGTAAGCATACCATTCCATTTCGGTACCCGGACGAACAAAGAATTGCATTTCCATTTGCTCAAACTCACGCATACGCATAATAAATTGACGGGCAATTACCTCGTTACGGAACGCTTTACCAATTTGCGCAATACCAAAAGGAATCTTCATTCTTCCTGTTTTTTGAACATTCAAGAAGTTTACGAAAATACCTTGAGCTGTTTCAGGACGTAAATAAACTACATCTGCCTCGTCAGCCATTGCTCCGAACTGGGTATTGAACATCAGGTTAAACTGACGAACATCGGTCCAATTACGGGTGCCTGAAACAGGGCAAGCAATTTCATGCTCAATGATCAATTCTTTTAAACCAGCCAGGTCTTCGGCTTTCAGGTATTCATCCATTTTAGCCTGAAGCTCTTCAGCCTTTTGGGTTTTACCGTCTTTCTCGTACTTGGCAATTTTATCTTCTAACAAGTTATCGGCACGATAACGTTTTTTAGAGTCTTTATTATCGATCATCGGATCGCTGAAGCCATCAACGTGACCTGAAGCTTTCCAAATTTTCGGATGCATAAAAATTGCCGAATCAATCCCGACAATATTCTCATGCATTTGAACCATGGCTTTCCACCAATAGGTTTTAATATTATTTTTAAGTTCAGCACCTAACTGTCCGTAGTCGTAAACAGCGCTTAAACCGTCATAAATTTCGCTCGAAGGGAAAACAAAACCGTACTCTTTTGAGTGTGAGGTAACATTTTTAAATAGTTCGTCGTTGTTTTTACTCATAGTGGCGCAAATATATTTTTTATCAGCCAAAAAAACACGGTTTGTACGGCATTAATTTGAAACTAACGGCTTTAAGCAGATGTTGGTTCTTTACTCAAACGTGCACATAAGCTTGTGGCTCGAACAATCAAGTAGCCTAACCGCCCGAAGAGTATCATTCGCCAAATACAGTACCTCTTAAAGATATCTTTCAATATAAAATGACAAGAAATCTAGAAACGTCAAATCAATTAATATTAACTCTTTTTGATTGGCTGATTTAACTTCTTTCTCTAACTTTTCTAGTTTTCTTCTGTTTATAGCATTTACTGTTTCATCCAAAGCAACTCCTGACGCTGAGATATATTCAAATTGATTTACGGCATTTTGTGCCATTGACGAAAGATCTGAATTCGCGTTTCGGGAAGATATCTCCGCCTTAGCTTTAAGTTGTGCTATTCGGATATCACGAATTTCTTTTTCAAACTTAAATTGTTCTTCTCTTTCTCGCTCTTGTATTTCTTCAATACTTAGAGGAGCAATATTTATTCCCGGTTGAAATTTCAATTTAACAGCCGTCTTAAACAATTGTTTCTGTTGAGGATTAAGGTTTTTATGAAAATCTACTGAAGCTGAATAATTTAGTGTGTCAGTTTCATAGTTAAACGTTGACAACATCAATGAAGAATCTGGAATACCCCAATTGAAATGTAAAAGCTTTAGTTGAGTGTTATTTTGGGGTACCCCGTTTTTTATTTCCATTTTCTTTACAATACCTAAATAGCTTTTTGCGGTGTATACTAAATCATGCATCGCTTTAATACCGAATTGATGAAAAGCCATTTGGGTATAATCCGGAACCTCAATTATAGAACAGAAATCCAAAGAAAAATTTAATTTGTTGGCAGACACATTGTGATACCATAAACTATCTATTTCAGTTAAACTGTCACTAATAGTTGTTTTCCAATTAGTGGTATCTCTTGGCACATTCCTTAATACTAATTTGTGTTTACTGTTATGAAATAAGTACTGAATTTCATTTTTATTTATATCATAAAAAGTATCATAAACTTTCTCGGTATTATAATCAATCACTATCGTTCTGACCGAATCATTATGATAGTAGCAATTTACCCTTAGCGGTTTTTTAGAACTGGTATTAATTTCATAAACAAAAAAAGCATCCCTTTTTGCTGTTTGTCCAAATACAGAAATTAAGGTTGAGTTTAATAATATCAGAAAAAAGATGGTTAAGATTTTAGGCTTCATTAAAATAGCTAGTTTGTGGCCGCAAACTTAAAATATTCTGGAAAATTCATTTCAACATTTAAGCGCGTAAAATATTTATACTTAATGGCGCCTTTTATTACTTTCGCAGGTGATTTTTGATTTGTCAATAAGCCACTTACTTTTATTAATTGTCTTTAATCCTTATTTTTAATTCATGAAATTAGAATCGAAAATAGAAAACTTAATATTTCAGGAAACGAAAGGACTTTCAGAGGCAACACTAAAGGAGATCCTTGATTTTGTTTTATTTCTTAAGCAAAAAAGTGCAGGATCTACACCAAAATCAACCATTTTTTATGATTTACAATTAATGCAATCTTCAGAGGTAAATCATTTGGAAGAAGAGTTTGCTGACTATAAAAAATTATTCCCGCTTGAAGAATAAATATTTAGCCGATACCATGGCGATTGTCCTTTTTCTCGAAAAAAGAAAACTCCCTGTCAAAGTCAAAGCATTATTCTTGAAAGCAGAAAAAGGAGAAATTGAAATTTTAATTTCTGCAATTTCTTTGGCTGAAATTGCTTACCTAAGTGAAAAGAAACGAATTGACACTAATTTGGCATCAGCCACTCACTTTTTCTCTATTTATTCATCTTTTCAAATAGTTGAGTTAAGCGAAGGTGATATCTCAGCAGCATTTTTGATTGACGATATTCCAGAATTACATGATCGCTTAATTGCTGGAACCGCTCACAAAATGCAAATCCCTATTATCACCAATGATCCCAAAATCATTACATCTATCCATACAAAAACTATTTGGGAATAATCATTTCAAAATAGATTGCTAACTCTTAGGCTGTTTATTACTTTCGCAACTGATTTTTGATAATTGATTTATAGAAGCTTATTCTATCTTTCAATCACTCAATCATTCAGTCATTACAAGAAAGCATGTCGGTAATAGTAGAACAATTAACCAAACAATACCAACACCAAACGGCCGTAAACAGCATTTCATTTGAAGCTCATCCCGGCCGGATTATGGGTTTTTTGGGGCCCAATGGCGCCGGAAAGTCCACCACGATGAAAATGCTTACAGGCTATATTCCACCTTCATCTGGAAAAGCGAGCGTTTGCGGTTTCGATATTGTTGTGCAATCATTAGAAGTTCGCAAGCATATTGGATATCTTCCAGAGCACAACCCTTTGTACTTAGAGATGTATGTAAAAGAATCATTGGCTTTTACTGCAGCTATGCATAAATTAAAAAACCCAACCAAACGCATTGCAGAGGTAATTGAAATGGTGGGTTTGGACGTGGAGCAGCATAAAAAGATCGGTCAACTATCAAAAGGATATCGCCAACGTGTTGGATTGGCACAAGCTATCATTCATGACCCTAAGGTTTTAATTTTAGATGAACCGACCACAGGTCTCGATCCGAATCAGTTAACCGAAATCAGAGGATTGATAAAAACCATCGGAAAAGAGAAAACAGTTATCTTTTCTACTCACATTATGCAGGAAGTTGAAGCCATTTGCGACCAGGTGGTGATCATCAATAAAGGGCTTATTGTTGCCAATGACAACACCTCTAATTTAAAGAACCTGCTTTCTGGAGGCTTTACTTTTTATGTTGAGTTTGACAAGGCTGTATCTGAAGAACAGTTAATGACTATTGAAAGCGTTAACGCTGTTCAACAATTAAAGGATCATGAATGGAAACTAAGCAGCACCGCTGACATCAGGAAACAGGTTTTTGATTTCGCCAAAGCGAATGACCTTGCCCTGTTGAGCTCTAAGCAGGAAGAAAATTCATTGGAAGATATTTTTAGAAATTTAACTAAATAGTTATTGAGTTAATTGTGAAATAGTTATTAGATGAATCTATAATTAAAATCATGACAAGTTTTGAAGACCTTGAGGCATGGAAATTCGCAAGAGAATTCCGCAAAGAAATTTCAGAATTAACTAAACTTTTCCCATCAGAAGAGAAATATCGACTTACTGACCAAATCTTACGTTCATCAAGATCAATTTCAAATAATATTGCAGAAGGCTTCGGAAGGTTTCATTTTCAGGAAAATATTCAATTTTGCAGGCAAGCAAGAGGCTCTTTAACTGAAACTAATGATCACTTATACATTGCTTTTGATGAAAAATATATCTCAAAAGAACAGCTGGATTTGCTACTTGAAAAATCAACTGTTTGCTTAAAGGTGCTAAATGGTTATATAGCCTACCTGAAAAATGCAAAGGAAAAAACCAAATCAATCTAAATCACTAACAATTACGAACCAATAACTATTAGCACAATAACTAATAACTAATGCTAACGATACTTAAAAAAGAAATTTCAGGATTTTTAAGCTCAATGGTTGCTTATGTAACCATTATCTTTTTCCTGGTTATTACCGGCTTGTTTTTATGGGTATTCCCAGATTCAAGCATTTTAGATTACGGATATGCTGGCCTCGATAGCCTGTTTTACATCGCCCCTTATGTATTCATGTTCCTTATTCCGGCTATTACGATGCGTTCTTTTGCCGAAGAAAAGAAAGAAGGAACCTTTGAATTACTTTCTACAAGTCCGGTAACTGACTGGCAGATCATTTTAGGAAAATTTGGTGCAGGTCTTTTACTGGTTGTTTTCGCCCTTGTTCCGACTATTGTTTACTACTATTCGGTTTATGAATTAGGAGCAACACCTGGTAACCTCGATTCGGGAGCGGTTGTGGGTTCGTACATTGGCTTATTATTACTCGGAGCTGCATTTACAGCTATTGGCATTTTCAGCTCGTCAATCACCAATAATCAGATCGTAGCTTTTATCATTGCTGTCTTTCTATGTTTTGCAGCCTTTAACGGATTTGAATCGATCAGCTCAATCGCTTCTTTAGGAGCCTTTTCAACTGCTTTGATCAACCTGGGTATTAATGCGCATTATCAGTCAGTCAGCCGTGGAGTGTTGGATACTCGTGATCTGATCTATTTTCTAAGCTTTGCAGCTGTTTTTCTAGCAGCTACCAAAACAGTTTTATCCGCACGAAAATGGTAGCTAAATTATCAACTGTCATGCTGACGCAGGAAGCATCTGTCACAAGAAATGATATTAATTAACAGATCCTTCGTACCTCAGGATGACAAGCTTTTAAAAACTTGGAATTGACTCAATGAAAAATACCAAACAAAAAAATATACTTCAGCTTATCGGTTTTATCGCTGCTATTTTAGCGTTGAACGTTATAGCTTCCACGTATTTTACCCGAATAGATTTCACGAAAGAGAAACGCTACACCCTTTCAGAAACAACAAAAGGAATACTCCAGAACTTACAAAACGAAGTAGTTGTTAACGTTTACCTTGACGGAGAGCTTCCCGCAAACTTTAAACGCTTAAAAAAGTCGACGCAGGAAATGCTGGATGAATTTAAAGCTTATTCAAATGGTAAACTTTACTTCAACTTTATTGATCCCCTTGCATCCACCAATGTCGAAAAGCAAAATGCGATGATCGATTCATTGGCAAAATCAGGTTTACAGCCAACCAACCTGATGATGAAAACCGATAAAGGGAATACGCAAAAGATCATCATTCCGGGTGCATTAGTTTATTATGAAGGCCGACAACTGCCGCTTAATTTATTGCAAAACAGCAGCAGAGCCGGTGCAGGAACCCAGGAAGAAGCTATTAACGCTTCTATTGAAAACATTGAATACTCATTGGCATCTTCAATTAAGAAGCTATCAGAGAAGAATAAAGCCTTAATAGGGTTTACTATTGGCCACAATGAGTTAGACGACCAACATCTTTCGGATATAGGCAGAAGTTTGGCCGAATCATACCAACTACGACGCGTTGATTTAAATGCGGTTAAGCTGGCTGATCTTTTCAAATTTAAAACCCTTGTAATTGCAAAACCAACTCAACCATTTACCGAGCCTGAAAAATATAAACTCGATCAGTTTTTGGTGAATGGGGGGCGTTTATTTCTATTGCTAGACCAGGTAAATGCCGAAACCGACAGCATCAGAACCCGCGGAATGTCTCTTGCAACTCCTATCAGCTTAAATCTCGACGATCAGTTATTCCGTTATGGTGCTCGGGTAAATTATGACTTGGTAGAAGATGTTTACTGTGCACGTATTCCGGTTATTTTGGGCGAAGGCAACCAGGCTCAGCAAGAGCTTTTGCCTTGGGTGTATTATCCAATGCTGATCTCCACTTCAAATCACCCAATAGTTCGCAACTTAGATGCTGTACGTTGCCAGTTTATTAATTCGATAGATACTATTGGCAATAAAAACATTCATAAAACAGTTTTATTGACCACTTCACCATATACCCGTAAAGCTAAAGTTCCGGCTATGTTGTCATTAGCTAGTGTACAGGAAGAACCCAACCCGAAAGATTATACCGGCGGTCCACAAGCTGCCGCTATTTTAATGGAAGGAAAATTCAATTCG
Organism: Solitalea agri; assembly: GCF_023914155.1. GTDB lineage: Bacteria > Bacteroidota > Bacteroidia > Sphingobacteriales > Sphingobacteriaceae > Solitalea > Solitalea agri. Next base: position 34,129 of record NZ_JAMWYS010000009.1, read on the forward strand.
GTGTTTAACAACCGAACAATTGAAGGCGCTGATTTAAGCACTCCTTTTAAAGCCGAAAATAAAGAAAGCAAGATCATTCTTGTAGCCGATGGCGATGTGATCAAAAACGATGTTTCGGCTTTAGACAAGCAAATATTTCCTTTAGGGTTCGATAAATACACCAACCAAACCTTTGCCAACAAAGTGTTTGTAGAAAACAGCATCGACTATTTAAGTGATGATTCGGGCTTATTAACGCTTCGGACCAAAGAAATTAAGATCCGCTTGCTGGATAAAGAAAAGATTAGAGCTCAGCGTTTACAATGGCAGCTAATCAACACCATTGTTCCGGTAGGATTGGTATTACTGTTTGCTATAGGGCATTCGTATTATAGACGAAGGAAGTATGCAGTGTAAGAAAAAAGAAAAATAGTTGCACAAGTCCCATGTTTAGTAAAAAAGCTTCCTATCACAGGAAGCTTTTTTTATTTCGAACTAAAATAAGTTAGAAAGAGTTTTAGTTATACAGCACCCCATCCAACACCTGAATCACATTATATTTTCCCTCAACATCACTGTATATAACTTTAGCTTTTTGATTGATTAAAGGATGATGTTCCATTTCCATGCTCATTGGATGGTAATGTAAATGGTTAAACTTTTTTAGTAAACAGACAAACTTCACTTATATTTCAGTAAATTGATACCAATTGATGAACGAATTTTACGCTCATAAATCATGCATTTGCTCGAATACATTGGCTTTCTGTTACTTTCGTCGGTTAAGTTTTTCTTCTTTTACCCTATATTCATTACTAAAGAAAACTACAATTTTTTCGAGGCCATGACCTTTGGTTTAACCTCGGGATTTATTGGCTCGGCAACCTTTATTTTTTTCGGAGACCTTGTTTACAAGTTCTTTCACAAACTAAAACTCAAGAGGGAAGCAAACGGCCCTGCCAAAGAACCCCAAAAGCGCAGTGTAAAGCACAAACGACTAATTATTAAACTACGTAAAGGTTGGGGATTGTGGGGTATCGCTTTATTATCTCCGGTGCTGATCACTATTCCCTTTGGCTGTTTTTTGGCCACACGATATTACCATAATAAACATAGAATATTGGGTCATTTTATGGCAGCCATAGCATTCTGGTCGGCACTGATCTATATATTCAAAGGATTTGTTGTTACCCTGATCTCCTAAATTAAAACTCAATAAATCTTACAACTTTAACTCCCTCAGCTTTAAAAGGTCCCGCCATCGTATAGTAAGTAACCTCTCCAACTTTTATGAATTCAACAAGTACTTTCGTCTTATTGACTTTATATTTTGCTGCAATATTATCTTCGTTGGTAACCTTATAATTGGCTTCTTTAATTTTTAACCATAATCCTGCACCATCGGCCGCAGGATCACCGTACCAAATCACATCAGCAACACTTTTTTCGAATCCGTCACTTTCATTTCCTTTTCCACAGGAGCTGAATAGGATTAAACTAGTAATCAGTACTCCAATGATATTTTTCATATTCACTCGTTCTTTTAGGGTAAATCAAACTTAACAAACTACCTATATAAATGATTTACAATGAAATAAAAAAAGAGCTCTTTTATTCTTTAGCTTTATTTGGTTTATTAACGAAACGTTGATACTTTCATCTTTTTAAATTTAAAACTAAGGTCTATTTTTAGCCTTTCGAAATTTTACGCTTAACTCATACCAATTGCTATTTAATACATACATAAAATTGCACTTGGGTTCAAAAAACTAACAATACACACATGAAATTTATTGTTTCCACAAGTACCTTATTAAAGCAGCTACAAGCCATTGGTGGTGCGCTGAGCAGCAATACGGTGTTACCTATTCTGGAGAACTTTTTATTTGAGATTAACGAAGGAACACTAACTGTTTCGGCTACCGATCTACAAACTTCAATGACTACCAGCTTAATGGTAGAAGCTAAAGAAAATGGCAAAATTGCCATTCCTTCTCGTATTTTGTTAGATACTCTGAAAACCTTACCTGAACAACCGGTAACCTTTACTATCGACAAAAGTTCATTTGCGGTAGAGATAAACGCTGGTGATGGTAAATACAAGTTGGCCGGTGAAAACGGAGATGATTTCCCTAAAATTCCGGTGGTTGAAAATGCAAATAGCATTTCTATTACCGCCTCTGTTTTGGCCGAAGCTATCAGTAAAACCTTATTTGCAGTTTCTAACGACGAATTACGTCCGGCAATGACTGGTGTTTATTGCCAATTATCACCTTCAAACATAACGTTTGTAGCAACTGATGCGCATAAACTGGTTCGTTACCGTCGTTCAGATACCAAAGCTGAATCTGCTTCATCGTTCATTTTACCTAAAAAGGCATTGAACCTATTAAAAAGTTCATTACCTACCGAAGATGTTGCTGTTCAGATAGACTATAACAACAGCAGTGCATTTTTCCGCTTTAACAGCATCAGCTTAATTTGTCGTTTAATTGATGAGCGTTACCCTGATTATGAAGCGGTAATTCCTCAAAATAACCCAAACAAATTAACCATTGATCGTTCGCAGTTTTTAAGTTCACTTAAGCGTGTGGTTATTTATGCAAATAAAACCACTCACCAGGTTCGTCTGAAAATCTCTGGAAGCGAGTTGAATATTTCATCAGAAGACTTAGATTTTTCGAACGAAGCTTATGAGCGTTTAACTTGTCAGTACAATGGTGAAGATTTAGAAATTGGCTTTAATGCACGTTTCCTGATCGAAATGTTGAACAACCTGGATTGCTCGGAAGTGATTCTGGAAATGTCGACTCCTAACCGTGCAGGTATCTTATTCCCTACCAACCAGGAAGAAAACGAAGATGTACTAATGTTGGTAATGCCAGTAATGTTAAATACTTACGCATAAGTACTTTATTTAATAAGTTATAAAAAAGCTGTTCAGGTAAATCTGAACAGCTTTTTTATTGGTCTCACCTATACTCTACTTAATCAATAGACTTATTTTAAAATAAATTTGGGTTTCTTATTTATAGAAACTTATATTTGACCATCGAATTACTACAATGCTTTTCTAAGCAACCGTAATTCTTTATACAGAAGAGGCGAGAGAACAGGCTCAATGACCCTCTGGCAACCCCCAAAATGGAAAGGTGCCACTTCCTGCCCCGTAAAACCGGGGAGCTATAAAAATTACAGGATATGAAAAAAACACTTCAAACTTCAGTATTGTCAGCTTGCGACTTCAATATTTCGCAACCGGCTAAACTTATTACTAACAAGCTTAACAACATTTGTTATTGCTGTTGTTGTATGTGTTAAAGTGTTTTTACACTTCACCCATGACTTAACGCTCAAGCCAAAGCGCGCTGGCAATAGCTATTAAAGTCGACCTTTCAATTTTCATTTAATTTAAAAATCTTAATCGCTCATATATGTCAACATCAAATTACCGTTTTGAAACCCTGCAATTACACGCAGGTCAGGAAGTAGATGGAACCACCTTATCACGTGCTGTTCCATTATATCAAACAACATCATACGTTTTTAAAGATTCTAAACACGCAGCAAATCTTTTCGGATTAAAAGAATTCGGAAATATTTACACGCGGATCATGAACCCTACCACCGACGTTTTTGAGAAACGCATTGCAGCACTTGAAGGCGGAGTGGCTGCACTAGCAGTTGGTTCTGGGCAGGCGGCTCAGTTTATCGCGCTCAATAATATTTTACAAGCCGGCGATAACTTTGTTAGCACTTCATTTTTATATGGAGGCACCTATAACCAGTTTAAAGTAGCGTTCAAGCGCTTAGGAATTGATGTTCGTTTTGCCAAAGGTGATAAGGTTGAAGAGTTTGAAAAATTAATTGATTCAAATACCAAAGCACTTTATGTTGAAACCATTGGTAATCCGGAATACAATATCCCTGATTTTGATGCATTATCAGCTTTAGCTAAGAAATATGATATTCCATTAATTGTCGACAACACATTCGGCGCTGGTGGCTATCTGGCCCGTCCAATTGAGCATGGCGCAAACATAGTGGTTGAATCAGCTACCAAATGGATAGGCGGACACGGAACCAGTATTGGTGGGGTTATAGTTGATGCCGGAAATTACAATTGGGGCAATGGCAAATTCCCACAGTTTACTGAGCCTTCTGAAGGTTATCACGGACTTGTTTTTTGGGACGTCTTCGGTGAAGGTAATCCACTGGGACTTCCAAATATCGCCTTCGCAATTCGTGCAAGAGTAGAAGGATTGCGAGATTTCGGCCCGGCAGTAAGTCCTTTCAATTCATTCCTTTTTATTCAAGGTTTAGAAACGCTTTCATTACGTGTTCAGCGCCAAGTAGACAATGCTTTGGTGCTAGCACAGTGGTTAGAGGCACATTCACAAGTGGAATATGTTCGCTATCCGGGTTTAAAAAGCAGCGCTTACCACGACCTCGCAAAAAAATATTTACGTAATGGTTTTGGAGGTGTTTTATCATTTAAAATTGCCGGAGGCAAAGATGCCGCTGATACATTTGTAAACAACCTCAAACTCATTAGTCACTTAGCCAACGTTGGTGATGGTAAAACCTTAATCATTCATCCAGCCACCACTACTCACGAACAATTAAGTGAAGAAGAACAATTATTGGCAGGTGTTGAGCAGGGTTTATTGCGTATATCGGTAGGTTTTGAACATATTGAAGATATAAAAGGTGATTTACAACAAGCATTTGAAGTAGTAAATAAAGAAGCCACTTTGGCATAAATACAGATCGGGAGTATTGAGTTAGAATTTAATTTGAACCAATATCAAACTCATTTGATCTAATTTTTTTTAATTGTTTTAAGTTTGCAGTTACATCTGCGGTTTTTACCGCAGATGTTTTCCTGTTTTAGTGACGCATAGTATTAATGATTCAGCAGTTTACGTACAAAAACCCATTTGAATTAGAGTCGGGCGCAATTTTGCCCCAGGTGGAGATTACTTATTTCAGTACCGGTAAGTTAAATTCAGAAAAGAACAATGTTATTTGGATTTGTCATGCCTTAACCGCAAATGCCGATGTTAGTGACTGGTGGAGCGGTATTGTTGGTGAAGGAAAAGTTTTTGACCCCGATCATCATTTTATTATATGTGCGAACATTCTGGGCTCTTGTTATGGCACAACCGGCCCGCTTTCTATAAATCCTGAAACAGGAAATCCTTATTACCATACATTCCCGCAGGTTACCACGCGTGATATGGTTCGTGCACACGAGCTTTTGAGAAAACACTTAGCAATTGATAAGATCAACACCGTAATTGGTGGCTCAATGGGTGGCCAGCAAGCTATGGAATGGGCTATTGAACAACCTGATTTAATAGAAAAGCTATTCTTAATTGCTACCAATGCTTATCATTCTCCATGGGGAATTGCTTTTAATGAAAGTCAGCGCTTGGCAATTGAAGCCGATACGACCTGGAAAAACAGCAATGCTGAAGCCGGCTTAAACGGAATGAAAGCTGCTCGTTCAATGGCGCTATTGAGTTATCGTCATTACGATGCTTATAACATCACTCAAAAAGAAACGGACGTCAACAAAGTGGATGATTATAAAGCTAGTTCTTACCAAGCCTATCAGGGAGATAAACTTGTGAAACGCTTTAATGCTTTTTCTTACTGGCATTTAAGCAAAGCAATGGATGCACATAACGTAGGACGCTGCCGAGGTGGTATTGAAACAGCTTTATCAAAAATAAAAGCGAAAACACTTGCTGTAGGTATCAGTTCCGACTTACTATTTCCGACCAATGAACAAAAGTTTCTGGCTGAAAACATTAAAGGAGCAAAATACATTGAAATCGATTCGTTCTTTGGCCATGATGGCTTTTTAATAGAGTGGGAACAATTAACAAAGATCATTAAAGAATTTTAATATTAGCTAACCGCAGGGTTACACAGTGTAACACTGAGTTTTAACCACAGAGCAACACTGTGCTACTCTGTGGTTAAAAAAACACATAGCCCTACTCTTCTTCTCGTACTTTTAATTTCAATTTAGAAACCGCTAAACTATCCGTTTCCGGCACATTAATCGTTCTGACCCAATTGTTCAGATCGGGTTGGCCAGCATTTACCCAAGCCGTATACCAAAAGCTCCCAATAGAATAAATCGCTGCTCGCATTCTTCTTTCAACCATACCATTCAACTGGGTATGATAAATTGTTGAATACTCATCTGAATAATCACTTACAACAGCCCCATTCTTGCTAATCAATCCAAATTTTCTTTCCGCAGGAGTTGCCTTGTTCAATTTTGACTCGAAATCTAAAACTGAATCGACTGCTGAATGACTTTGAAGTATTAGTTGCCAGGTATACTCATCAGCTTTATCAATATAAACAGCTCTGCCTGTAAGTTGATCATAACTTTCGGCGAACATTACCGGCAAGCGAGTTTCCCAAAAGGCATGAATGCCTTTTTGATTGGTCTTTAAGCCGTTATAGTTTGATGTTGTATGCAGTGGAACCGAAGCATCAGCCACATAATGGCCTAAAAAAGTTGCGTATCGAAGAATCGCTGCAGAGTCTCTTACCATAAAGGCCTTGGTTAAACGCTTCATCACCCGTTCAATGTTCCAGGGCAAAACGCCATTTTGCTGCAACGTATCAATTGAATAACATGTTACCGCCTCATTCCATTGTCGCAGTTTAGTTTGCGTTAATAATTGCGGATACAGATCCAGATCGATATAATGCTTGGGAGCTTCATCTTTTAATAAATAACGAAGTTTATCAGGATCAACGGCATGTTTGGTTATGTAATCAATATTTCGCTTGAAGAAGCCCAGCATTTCTTCGGGCAATGTAAAAACCGCCATACGATTTATTTGCATATGCGACCAGAAGCCCCATTTTCTGGAAGCCTTTGCAGTAATTAACGGTAAAAACAGCAATACGAAAACGATCGATATTATTCGAAAACGCATAGATAGACTTTAAGGTATAGATGTTATAAAGTCTTAGCAGATTTGAAGCCAGATTTTGGCTTGGCACTAACAATATTCAATTCGCTTTGTGATTTATTGAAAATGAACACTTTTATTGCCCCTATGGTATAATTACAAACCCAGGCTTCGAGTTTATTATCATCTTCAAATAAATCAACCCCAACAGGCGCTCCATTTGATTTGAGAGAATAGATTTGCGTAAATCCATTGTCTTCTATTTTAAATATCTCGAGCTTATTCCCTTTGTAACAGGTAACGAATAAAAACTTGTTATTTTTTGACAAAGCAATCGTCCTGGGATTATCAGATGTTTTGGCTGTGAATAATGTTTTACCCGTTACCGGATCGACACAGGCTATCTGAGAGAACATATTATAGGAGATGAACAATCGCCCCTGATCGTCCGTAACAATATGTCTTGGGTTGGATGACACATTAAGGATTGTGTCCTTACTCCAGGTTTTATTATCGAGTACATTAATTTGCGCCCCGCCCATGATGGCTATGTATGATTTTTGACGAGCCTGATCAATGGCAATTCCCCGCGGAATAGCTCCTGTTGAGATATTCTTAACCAAATGTGCGTATGGGAACTCCAATGAGTTAATGGCTAACACGCTGGTTGTTTTTGAATGCCAATTGCTTACCAAAAGGTGCTGACTAGGCTCATCAACTGCAATAACCTTGGGTGTTTTACCTGTCGCAATTAAAGGCACAAAAACAGTATCAGGAGTTGCACCTGTTTCATATACCACCTGCAGTTGTTTAACCACCGAATCAGCATGTGTAGGAACTGTTTTCATCTTTAATACATCCTGTAAAAAGATGGGTGTAATACCTCCATTATTGTGCAGTGAAACCCATAAAATACTATCATGATTACTAATGGCTGCTTCTACTGGTTTTTCACGATAGGAAATGATCTCCTTGGCATCGTCATAATTCCAACCTTTACCAATTGAAGGTTTGAATTTAAACTCTCGGATCAATTGTTTGGATGCCTGACCAAATTCATAAATACTTAGGCCTTCTAAATTCAAGGCATACAACCGACTTTGACTGCTATTGAACAGCACCGATTTAGTACCTGGCGCCGATTGAAGGACAATGGAACTATCAAGTGTCAAATGAGAATAAGGCTTTATGATTGGTTTAATGATGACTAATGTATCAACCTTACTTACCTTTGAAGTCTCTGTTCTTTTTTCAATTACAGCTTTCGATTTATTGCAGCTAACCGTCATGAAACCTAATAGAAATATCACGACAAAAAATAAATTCTTTCTCAAACTCTGGGTATTTGTCGATCAATATTAACTATAAACTTCAATCTATTCACAAAAAATAAATTAATTACTTATTAAGGAGTACTGAAAAACCAATAGTTATTATCGATAACCTAACTGCTTATTTATCTGAAATCAGGAAAATAGCCCATTTACCGTTTCAAAACAGCATTGTTTTTATATCTTTGCACCGGCGGAAATAAACTATAACCCAATGGCTTAAATTTTAAAATGATGTTTGCATTTTAAATTATAAGCCCTATATTTGCAGTCCTTTTAGAAAAGAGTTTAATAATATCATGGCAAATCATAAATCAGCGATAAAAAGAATTCGTGCTAACGCAGCTAAACGCCTGAGAAATCGTTACCAGGCAAAAACAACCCGTAATGCGGTTAAAAAATTACGTGGAATGAACAGCAAAGCAGAAGCTACTGAGTTATTCAGAAAAGTTTCTTCTATGTTAGATCGTTTAGCTAAGAAAAACGTTATCCACAAAAACAAAGCGGCTAACAACAAATCGAAGTTAGCTAAGTTTGTAAGCAAATTAAGCTAATCAGGTACTCCACAGTACTTAATTAAAATATACATGAAAGCTTAACTCTTAAAGGGTTAAGCTTTTTGTGTTTTCCCTCCTTTCATACATAATTACCTTCTAACCCACCACATTCTTCATTGTAATATTTTATATACTGACAAATTTGTATACCATTTACCTGCAATGATTTCTAACTTAGTACGATATATTTAATCAATTCACTTTCATATGAAAAAAAAGCTGATTGGAGCAGCCGCGCTCCTGCTGGGCTTAACAACATCAACCTATGCCCAAAAAGTTGAATTCACAGAATACAACCTTGATAATGGATTGCATGTGATTTTGCATAAAGACAATAGCGCTCCTGTAGTAACTGTATCTGTTATGTACCATGTGGGATCAAAAAACGAGGTAGTTGGACGTACCGGATTTGCCCATTTCTTTGAACACCTGTTATTTGAAGGCTCCGACAACATTAAACGTGGTGAGTTTATGAAAATCGTTTCGCAGGCCGGAGGGCAAAACAACGCCAACACCACTCAAGACCGTACCTATTATTATGAAGTTTTACCATCAAACGAATTGCAAACCGGTTTATGGCTTGAATCGGAGCGTATGCTTCACCCCGTGATCAACGAAATTGGTGTTAAAACCCAAAATGAAGTAGTAAAAGAAGAAAAGCGCCAGCGCATCGATAACCAACCTTATGGTCGTTTTGCCGAAGAAGTGTTTAAACGTTTATTCACCCAACACCCTTATACCTGGCAAACAATTGGGTCAATGGCCGATTTGGATGCCGCCAAACTGGATGAATTCAAGGCATTCTTTAAAAAATTCTATGTTCCTAACAATGCCTGTTTAGTAGTTGCAGGTGATTTTGATACTGAAAAAACTAAGAACCTGATCAGCGAATACTTTTCAGCTGTACCTAAAGGCGAGGCAGTTGTTCAGCCATCCATTACAGAAGCACCTATCACTAAAGCCATTGTAGATAGTGTTTATGATGCCAACATTCAACTTCCGGCAATCATTACCTCCTACCGGGTTCCGGGTATGAAAGCCAGAGAAACTTATGTATTAAACATGATCTCAACTGTTTTATCAAATGGAGGTAGTTCGCGTTTATACAAGAAAATGGTTGATGACAAGAAAAATGCGCTTCAGGTTGGAGCATTCAACTATACACTCGAAGATTATGGCGCTTATATTACTTACGCTCTTCCTAATGGAAACTCGAGTTTAAATGATTTGGTTAAAGATATTGATGAAGAGGTGGCAAAAATGCAAACTGAACTTATTTCAGAGCATGATTTCCAAAAACTTCAAAATATTATGGAAAACAACTTCGTAAACGCAAATAATGGCGTAGAAGGCATTGCCAATAACCTGGCCGACGCTTATACATTCCAGAAAAACACGAATTTGGTGAATACTGAAATTGATATTTACCGCTCAATTACCCGTGAAGAAATGCGTGATGTGGCGAAAAAATATTTAAATCCTAATCAGCGTGTGTTGTTGTATTATTTACCAAAAAGCAATCAATAAGTTTAAAACGAATCTACAATGAACAAGATATTTTTAAGTGCAGCGGCTTTTTTATTGCTATGCACAACCACCTTTGCTCAAACTATTGACCGTACGCATAAGCCTGCCGCTGGCCCTGCACCGGCTATTAATATAGGTAAACCACAAACTTTTGTATTGCCAAACGGTATAAAAGTATTGGTGGTTGAAGACCATAAACTTCCAAAAGTAAGTGCTAGTTTATCTCTTGATCGTGTACCACAGATCGAAGGCAGCAAAGCTGGTGTTTCAGGCCTGATGAGCGCTATGCTAAACGAAGGAACAACAACTCGTCCAAAAGCTAAATTTGATGAAGAAGTGGATTTTATTGGGGCGAATGTATCTGCCAGCGCCGGAGGAGGTTCGGCTTCAGCTCTTACCAAATACTTCGACAAGGCCTTTGGTTTAATGGCTGACGCTGTTTTACATCCTGCTTTCCCTTCAGAATCATTCGATAAGATCAAATCACAAGCTATAACCAGCTTAAAAGCCGATGAAAAAAGCGCTAAGGCTATTTCGAGCCGCGTGGTTGCTGCATTGGTTTACGGAACAGATCATCCTTACGGCGAATTTGAAACCGAAGCCAAGCTTAACGGAATTACCCTTGATGATGTAAAAGCTAACTATAAATCTCAGTTTGTACCCAATAAGGCCTATTTAGTTTTTGTTGGTGATATTAAGCTGAATACTGCAAAAAAGCTAGCCAACCAATATTTTGGAAGCTGGGCAAAAGGCGCTTTAGATGAAAAACCAGTTAAAACACCGGTGAATGTTAAAACCACTGAAATTGACCTGGTAGATGTTCCAAGTGCGGTGCAATCAGAAATCTCTGTTACTAACCTGGTGGGCAACACTAAAAAGAACCCTGATTACTTTGCGCTAATTGTGGCAAACCAAATCTTGGGTGGCGGTTCTAACGGTTACCTATTCATGAACCTACGTGAAAAACATGCCTACACTTATGGGTCTTACTCATCGGTTGGAGCTGATAAATATGGTGCCCGTTTTGGTGCTTCAGCAAGTGTTCGTAATGCCGTTACCGATAGTGCAGTTATTCAAATTGTGAACGAGATTAACCGTTTGGGCAATGAAAAAGCTACAGCCGATGCTATTCAACTGGTTAAAAACACCTATAACGGTAGCTTTGCAATGGATTTGGAAGATAAATCAAAGATTGCAACCTATGCCTTAAATGTTGAAACGGAAGGTTTACCACAGGACTTCTATCAAACGTTCCTACAAAAAATAAATGCAGTTTCAGCCGAAGATATTCAACGAGTTGCCAAGCAATATTTTACTCCTGGTCAGGCACGTATAGTTATTGTTGGAAAGGCTTCGGAAATTGCACCTAACCTCGAGAAGTTAGGCTACAAGATCAATTATTTCGACAAATACGCAAACCTGGTAACTAAAACTGCCGAAGCAAAAGTTGCAGCAAATGTAAATCCTCAAACTGTACTTGATAATTACATTAAAGCGATTGGCGGAAACGACAATGTCAAAAACATTAAATCGCTTTTAATTAATACTGATGCGGCCGTACAGGGAATGACATTAAATGCAACCATTAAGCAAATGGCTCCAAATAAAGAATCAATGATAATGAGCTTTAATGGAATGACGGTAATGAAATCGGTATTTGATGGAGCTGCAGGCTATAATGAAATGCAGGGACAAAAAATGCCTTTAGGTGCGGATGATGTTAAGAAAAAACAGGAAGAACGCTCCATTTTCCCTGAAATGTATTATGCTGCCGACAAGTTTATATTAGCAATTGAAAGTACAGAGAAGGTTAGCGACAAGGATACTTATAAAATGAAAATCACCTCTCCTACCGGAAATATAAGCTATAAGTACTTCGATATAACCTCAGGCTTATTGTTGAAACAGGAAATGACAGTAAAACTTCCTACAGGTCAGGAAATGAGTCAATCTTCAGAGCTTTCGGATTACAAACCAGTTAATGGTGTATTAATGCCATATACGATTTCAATTTCTGCGGGCGCTCAGCAAATAGATTTAAAAGTTAAAGAGGTTAAGGTAAATTCAGAAGTTACCGAAGCTGATTTTAAATAGATCACTACTATTTATAAATAACAAAGGCTGTTTTTAGAACAGCCTTTGTTATTTACTCTATTTTGAAATAAAGAATCTTTGATCTTAACGGTTCCCTTCCTAAGCATTATACAACTTTTCATAATATTCCTCTGCCATTCGGTTCGACTCGAAATATGGCAACACATCCAGCATACTTCGTTTCATCATGGCTAACCATTCGGCAGGCCTTTCGTAATACATCGGAATAATTTTATTTTCGAGGATATCATAGAGATTATTCAAATCTTGCGCATCCTGATCAGAAGTAGACTTTGATTGATCAGCTAAAGGAATGAGAAATGAGTTCTTATCATTCGCATACTCTGGAATCCATCCATCTTGCGTAGAAAAGTTAATAGCTCCATTCATGCACGCCGTCATTCCTGATGTTCCAGAAGCTTCTCTTGGCACTCGTGGGTTGTTTAACCAAATATCTGCGCCATACTTTAGCTTTTTCGAAAGCTTCAATTCATAGCCCACCAATACTGAAATATTTGGATACACCTTTGATAAATGAACTAAACTATTAAACGTCGATATGGCGCCATAATCCATTGGATAAGGTTTTCCCGCCCAAATAATCTGAACCGGATATTTTTTATTGGTAATAATCCTTTCAAATCGTTCCTTATTTTGCGTGATCAATTCAGCCCGTTTATAGCCAGCAAACCGACGTGCCCAAACCAAAGTTAGAACGTCAGTACTGAACAAATCTCCAGCCTGATCTGCCACGGTTTCGAACAAGCGCATTTTTAAGTACTTCTTGCGTATAACCAGCTTCTCATCCTTATCATTCCTTACAAAATCATACATTTCTTTATCTCCCCAATAAGTATAATTCTGGGAGTTAGTGATGGATATTATCGGGCATAAACCTTCATATTTACTCCACATGGCCTTAGCAACCTTACTATGCAACGCCGAAACGCCGTTAGCAATTTTAGCGAAACGTAAGGCTACTTGTGAATAATCGAAAATATCATTGTGCATCCCTGTAATAAAGCGAACCTCATCGAAGTTAGTTCCGCAGAAATAACCCATTTTGTTAAGCAAATAAATATCGTGTTTTTCATTACCGGCTTCTTCAGGCGTGTGCGTAGTAAACACCAGGCGTTTCCTGACTTCTTCCAGCTTCTTAAATTTTTGGTAGAGATAAAAGCTGGCTGCCAATCCATGAGCTTCATTTAAATGATAAATATCCGGCTCGTAGCCTAACTCATCCAAGAGCTTTGCCCCTCCTACCCCCAACAAAATAAACTGAGCCACCTTTGCAGCTAAATCAGCATCGTACAAATGAAAAGACATAGAGCGCGCCAGGTAATCATTTTCAGGGAGATCGGTGGTTAGAAAAAACATCGGCACCGAATTAAACAGTTGCGGCGGAAGATACTTTGCAGTTACCCAAACAGGATGTCCATTAACATCAATAGTATATTTTATTCCTGTATCCTGCAGATATGAATAGATCTTCTCCTGAAACAGCACGTTCATTGATTGATCTTGCTGCCGGATCTGATCATAATAGCCATATTTCCATAAGATACCGATACCTATCAGGTTTTGCTTTAGCTCAAATGCACTGCGCATGTGTGAACCCGCCAGAAAGCCCAAACCTCCAGAGTATACTTTCAGACTTTGGTCAATGGCAAACTCCATACTGAAGTAAGCAACCCGTTTAGAGAATTTAGGATCACAAGAGTAAGGATGGCTGAATTGGGTTTCAAATAGAGACATAGAGGAGCGATGATTTAGTTTCCTCTTAAGTTCCGAAAGAAATGGAGCAAATGCAAATCGAGTCTATTCGCCAAATTGGCTCATAGACTCGTAATATGTTAATTAAGTGCTAATAACACTTTCCAAGCTTCCTGAACATTTCCACTATCGAGGAGTTCTTTGGCTTTAGCATGAAGATGAACTTCGAGTGTATTTTTATCACCAATAAATGAATCGAAAATATCTTTTATTTCAGGCTTAAGTCGCATCGTGTCAATCTCTTCTTCAGTTGGTAAATGTTCAACATTGCCCAATTGACCAAGGTTATTACCTGTTAAAACAGTGCTATTGCGAATAGACGAAGGAATTTGATCAACACCTATTCCAAGTGTCGTTAGGGGTTTAGCAACATGAAACAATGATTCAGGCGTTACACGGCAATACCAATCGCCGCCCAAACGCGCTACATGATCCACCTTTCGTTGATCAATGCCTGAGCCATCCTCTTTCATAATGTGTTCGCTGATGTGCATTTTCACTACCTCAGCCAGCACTAAATTACCGGCGCCTCCCTCGGTTCCTAATGCAATCACTTCACGTACAACACACTCTAATTGAACCGGTGATTCGGCTACCCGCATTGGCTTAATCAAATCGGACTTAAGCATGGTAAATCCTGCCTTTTCAAACTCATTAACACCCTTTCCATATTCGGTACTGGCTAATGAAGTTTGCTGAACCATATCATAGCTTACAATATTGATAACCACCTCTGGCACTTGCTTTACATTCTCTAAAGTGTGCTTGGTAGTATTGTCCCTCACCCTGCGAGCCGGAGAAAAAACACAAATTGGTGGATTGGAACTAAATAAGTTAAAAAAACTAAATGGACTTAAATTATGATTCCCTTCTGAATCAACGGTTGCCGCAAAACAAATTGGACGAGGGGCAATTGCATGCTGCAAATAGTTTTGAACTTCAGCAGGTTTTAGGGATTTTATATCAAGAGAAAGCATGGAATGAATTTCGTGTTTCGTGTTTCGAATTGCGCGTTATAATTTTTTATTTATTGCTTTATGTTTAGATTCGAAATTAACAAGATACTTCATGCAACTGCCGATCTGTTTACCAAGCTTTATTGAGTGTAAATACATTTCATTATAAAAATCTTCTGAAATCATATTTGTTCTTCTCAATAATATAATTTGATTTCTAAACTCACCTGTTGATCCCTTAGCAAATCTTAAAAACCGAATAAAATCTTTGTTATTACCGTATTCAAACCCTTCAGCAATATTATTTGAAATAGAGGCTGCAGATCTTCTAATTTGATCTTTCATACCAAAATCACTTTTTAATGGAGGCTGCTCCGAAATCAGGTAAATTTGTTCAGCAATTACTATAGCATCACGCCAAATTTCTAAATCTTCAAAATTATTAAATGTTCCCAGAGGTATTTTTATCTATTACGTGTTACAAGTTACAGATTAGATACATTTATTTAACGCGTAACCCGCAACCATTAATCCGTAATAAATAATTATACTTTCTTATTCTTTAAAAGCGAGAACTCCGTTTCAACGGCTTTAATAGTATTACTTAACACACCAAGTCCAGTAATTTCCATTTCTACCACATCTCCATCTTGTAACCACTGCTCTTTATAATTTCCGTCATTTAATTTTCCGGTACCGTTTAGTTCTAAGAAACAACCTGTTCCAACAGTTCCAGAACCAATCACATCACCTGGCAAAATATCAGCTCCGTAAGCACAACGCTCAATAATTTCGGCAAAGGTCCAATCCATGTCTGCTACCGATCCGTCCGAAACTTGCTGACCATTTACCCAGCATTTCATTTTCAGATCATAACTATTACCCACATGGCCTTCCTTCGCAGGAACTTTAAACTGCTCTAATTCATCAGGAGTCACTAACCATGGGCCTATTACGGTAGAAAAATCCTTTCCTTTTGCCGGACCAAGATTTAGCAACATTTCTTCCATCTGCAAAGTACGGGCGCTCATATCGTTCATGATCATATAGCCGGCAATGTATTCATCGGCTTCAGCAGCTTTAATATTACGGCCTTTTTTACCAATAACTACTGCTACTTCCAGTTCAAAATCCAGCTTAACAAAGTGATCCGGCATACATTCAATTTCACCAGGACCCTGAACAGCATTATGGTTTGTAAAGTAGAAAATAGGATATTGATCAAACTCCGGAATCATTGGAACACCACGATTACGACGTGCTGCAGCTACGTGCTGACGGAAAGCATACCCGTCACGGCATGAAGTTGGGTTAGGTACTGGTGCTAACAGTTCGAAGAAAATCTCTTCTTTTGCATCCAGTTTACCATCCTTTATATCGGCATCTATTTGTTTTGCACGATCCATCAGCTCATCTCCACCTTGTAGGAAAGCGATGATATTATCAGGAATGGCTTTATTTAATGAATGTAGATTAAAAATATGACCATTGATAAACACTCCAAGGTGTTCCTGGCCTTCGGTTTTATAACTAACTAACTTCATTGCTTAGGTTTTTTTAGGTCGTCAAAGCTATACATTTTTAGCTGAACTCTCCTATTGACATTTTAATCAGAATAATTTCTATCTTAGCCCTTTCCAATTTAAGTAGAAAATGATTTTAAACGCAATACAACATACATCCTTTTCGGACAACGGCAGTATAGCCGCGTTGTTCCGCAAGGAGTTGATTGCTAAAATCGTTTTCGCCCAATATTCCCTCTAAACAATCCCCTGATTTCTTTGTAAATTAGATTCAACAACAACTTACTGATTATCAATAACCCTATTTATTTAACCTAGTTAAATTCTTGTTTCCATATGCCTATTTATCATAATTTGGGCACAATTCCAGCAAAACGCCACACGGTTTTCCGTAAACCTGATGGTAAACTGTATGCTGAAGAATTGGTATCAACAGAAGGATTTTCTAATCTTTACTCGTTGGTATATCATTGCCATCCACCAACAATAGTAAAAGCAACCGATGAACCTTACTCTGTTGAACCTACAATAGCTCGTAAAAAACATTTACGTCATACCAGCTTAAAAGGCTTCAAAATTCAACCTGAGGATGATTTCATGAAAAGTCGTAAGCCGGTTTTGGTTAATGACGATCTGCATATTTCATTAGCTGCGCCACGTAAATCAATGACTGATTATTTTTACAAGAACAGTCAGGCTGATGAAATGATCTTTGTCCATGTGGGCTCTGGAACTTTAAAAACCGGATACGGTAAAATTCCTTTTGAATACGGTGATTATTTAATCATTCCTCGCGGAACGATTTATCAATTGGAGTTTAATGATGAAAACAATCGATTATTTATTGTTGAATCATTCAGTCCTATTCGCACACCCAAACGTTATCGTAACGAGTTTGGCCAGCTACTGGAGCACTCTCCTTTCTGTGAACGTGATATTCGTCGCCCGCAGGATTTGGAAACCTTTGATGAATACGGCGACTTTAAGGTTTTGATCAAAAAGCAAGGATTAATCTATCCTTACGTTTATGGAACGCATCCTTTCGATTTTGTTGGCTGGGATGGCTATCATTACCCATATGCATTCTCGATTCACAACTTCGAGCCGATAACTGGTCGCGTTCACCAACCACCTCCGGTTCACCAAACTTTTGAAGCACATAATTTCGTGGTTTGTTCATTCTGTCCACGTAAATACGATTATCACCCAGAAGCAATTCCGGCACCTTATAACCACAGTAATGTTGATTCTGACGAAGTATTATACTACGTAGATGGTGATTTCATGAGCCGTAAAAGCGTTGAAAAGGGGCAAATCACATTACACCCGGGAGGTATTCCGCATGGACCACATCCTGGAACAGTTGAAAAAAGTATTGGTAAAGAATACACCCAAGAGTTGGCTGTAATGATTGATCCGTTCCGACCGCTAATGGTTACTGATGAAGCGATAGCTATTGAAGACCCGGATTACTTTAAATCATGGCAGGAAAATATTGAATAGATAATTAACTAACTAAACGGTTATGAAACTTTGTTAAACATTCATAATCCGTAATATGATATCTAGAAATTAAATTAGAAATGCAGGTACTAGCCGTTTTAAGTGAACATTTAGCTATGTGGTAACAGTGGCTGAGACATCCGTTTTGAAAAACAAGTGAAAGGGTAACCATTAATCTAATTATCGACTTAAAATTTAAAAACCATGGCAACCGCTGAAGTAGTAAATAAATTAAAAGAATTACATAAGGATCATAATCCTTCAAACGACTTTTTACCATTATTAGGAACTGATCACGTTGAGTTTTACGTAGGTAACGCAAAACAAGCTGCGTACTTTTATCAGATAGCCTTTGGTTACAAACTGGTAGCTTATGCAGGTCCTGAAACCGGTGTTCGTGATAGAGCTTCATACGTTTTACAACAAGAAAAAATCCGTTTGGTATTAACCACTTCGTTTGATCCTAACAGCTATATTTCAGAACATGTGCGTGTACATGGCGATGGCGTTAAAGTATTAGCCTTATGGGTTGATGATGCTGAAAAGTCATTCCAGGAGACTGTTAAACGTGGTGCTGAACCTGAATTTGAAACCAAAACATTAACTGACGAATTCGGTGAAGTAAAAATGTCGGCCATCAAAACCTATGGCGAAACCATTCACACTTTTGTTGAGCGCAAAAACTATAATGGTGCATTTTTACCTGGATTCGTAGCCGTTCAAAACCCTTCAGTTAAATCAACTCCGGTAGGATTAAAATACATTGACCACTGCGTTGGTAACGTAGGATGGGGTGAAATGAACAAATGGGTTAACTTCTACGAAGAGGTTTTAGGCTTTAAATTATTGATCACCTTTGATGATCATGATATCTCAACAGAGTATACTTCGTTAATGTCGAAAGTGGTTTCTAATGGTTCAGGATTCGTTAAATTCCCAATTAATGAGCCTGCAGAAGGTAAAAAGAAATCACAAATTGAAGAATACATCGATTATTACCATGGCGCAGGTGTTCAGCATTTAGCTTTGGCTACTGATGACATTATCCATACAGTTACTGAATTACGCAATCGTGGGGTTGAATTCTTAGTAGTTCCTGATACCTATTACGATAGTTTATTTGAGCGTGTAGGACATATTGACGAAGATATTCAAGCAATCAAAAACCTTAATATTTTAGTTGACCGTGATGAAGAAGGTTATTTGTTGCAAATCTTTACTAAACCGGTAGAAGATCGTCCAACTGTATTCTACGAAATCATCCAACGTAAAGGAGCAACTTCTTTTGGTAAAGGAAACTTTAAAGCCTTATTTGAAGCTATTGAGCTGGAACAAGGTAAAAGAGGTAACTTATAATTACGAACCTTTTATAATTTGTTTAGATAAACTTGGGCCGGATCATCCGGCCTTTGTTATTTATAAGACAATAAAAAAGCGGACTTTGCTCATAAGTCCGCTCCATTAATCGCTATAAAAACTCTAACACTGAATTACTTTTGAACTAAAACCGCTTGCTGGATATTTTTATCTAAAACAACTTCCTTGTTTATTCCATCTTTGGTTCTATAAATATGTTCACCATCCGAAAACAAGAACCATTGATCATAAAAACTAAACCAGGTAAATGTTTTATCAAGAATATTATTGAACATTATATTTTTGACACGAACCTTAGCATCGTACATTAATATACTTCCACCAATCTTTCCCTTTTCATGCTTAAAGTACAGCATCTTATTGCTGTCGATCCAAACCAGTGAATTATATTTTTCAGGTGAACCGAAATACTCATCATTTCTTCTTAAAGCCTTATCTACAATATTTAAATTCCTGGTAACCAAATCATAGACACACAAACGATATTCGCATAAAGATTGATCGTCATAGTTAAAGGTGTGAATAAACGATAGCGTATTTCCATCATTTGAGACACTTAAATTGGTAAAATTTAAGCCATCCGGAATCTGAACTTGATCTTTCTTACCATTAGCAAGACTTATTCGATACATTTTTTGGCCCGAAGAGTAACGATTCCCTGGATTAGCATCCGGATTATCATTAAGTGACACTGCATAAACATACTTGTCACTTACCACCAATTCTGAAACATTATAGATTTTATCGGCTAGCACAGAACTCTGCTGTCGGTCAAAATTATAACTGAAAATAGCAGCTCCATTTGTCCAGTAAATTTCACCTGTTGGAGACGAAGCCCATCGGGTTAATGCTGGATGCGCTGTGTCTTTAATAAAATCAAGCGGGCAATAGCTTCGCTGAACAGCTCCTAAACTATACTTGCCAAATACTTCAAAATTTCCAGAACTGGCTGTATAATTTTCTTTAAATAAAATTCGTTGACCATACACCGACTGTTGTATGAGCAAAAGCGTCAAAATTAGATAACGTTTCATAGATCCCTTGATTAGAAAGCAATAAATATTTAGTTATTTATCTCTTAACGATTAGGGCTGCAGTTGATTGATTGTTGCAATAGATGTAAAAAAATTCCCCGTTTTTTTTTATAACAACCCGAATCTGTGGAACTAAATCCACAAACCATGCCCAACTGGATAAATATAACTTTCGATCTTATCAATAACCCGTATTTTAGTTATCCAAACATCTATATATCGCGTTAAATAGCAGATAATTAACTATTTAAAAAAAATAATCAACTTAATTATTCCAATAAATAATAAAAAAAAACTATTGGTTTTATATTTAAAGTATATGTATACAATAATGGTCAATCTGTAGGAATATTCATACTGAAAGAATATGATTTGACATTTATTATATGTAATATTCGCAGAAGTGGCTAGAAAACACATTAACAACAATCTCACACAATGGACGAAGTAAAGCTTCAGGGGCATTATCAGCTTCCTATATTATTTGATCTTTTAGCAACTTTTCTTTTTGCATTTTCAGGTTCTGTGAAAGCAATTGAGAAAAACTATGATTTCATTGGCGTTTTTGTTTTGGCTATGGTTACCAGTACCGGTGGATCATTGATCAGAGACATATTGCTCCAAAATGGCCCTCCTGCGGTATTACTCGATTATCGATATATTTTAATGGTTTTGCTTGCCGGACTGGCAGGTATTTACTTTTATAACCTTAACAATAAAATGGAAAGCACCATTAAAACAGTTGATGCTATTTCACTTGGAATGTATGCTGTTTTTGGCACTCAAAAAGCCATTGCCTTAGAACTGGGCATTTTCGCAGCATTTATAATTGGATTCATTAATGCCATTGGAGGTGGGTTGATCAGAGATGTTCTTACGAAAGAAGAATCGAAATTATTCAAACCAGGACATTTGTATTCTGTAGCCTCAATTGCGGCAATTATCACCTTTTTAATTTTAGGAGCTGGATTTAAACTTAATGCTCAAATAGCGGCCCTATTTGCCATTGGAGTATCATTTATTCTGAGGTTTTCAGCTTTAAAATTCAATTGGATGACGAAAGCGATTAAGAAACGAATGTAAAAAAACAATTACAGAAACCTTTTACAGTCAATTTATCCCAACGAAACTCACTCCATATTAATTTATTGGTTAACTTTCCTTCATTCATCTATTGAAAAGTAGAATGCATCTAAGCGTTAGTTTTAATTAATAAAGTTAAATCCGTTGATTTAATTAATCAATTGCCCTTGTTATTGAAAAATGAAGGAGCGTACAAAAAAGATTTCAGCTAAAACTCTTTCTATGAAGGTAGCTGATAAAATAAGAAATGAGATAATTTTCGGCAACTACAAAGAAGGAGAGCGTATAATTGAACAAAATCTTTCGGAAGAATATGGCGTTAGCCGTATTCCGATTAGAGAAGCCATTCGGTTATTGGAGTCAGAAGGTTTTTTAGAAATCTCACCTTATAAAGGATCCATTGTCCGGGAAATTACTCCTCAATCTTTTAAAGAAACCTATATAATGCGAATAAGCATTGTGCCTACATTGCTGGAGTATGCATTGCCTAATTACAATTCCTCAACGATTAAACAAGCTGAAGAGTTAATTGATAAAACAATTAATAACCTTTCTAATACTTCGTTTTTGCATTTTGTTGTTAAAATACAAGATATAATGTATGGTCCTTGTAAAATGCCTTATCTCTTACACATTGCCGAATTGGTATTAAAACGCCATTTAATGGTTTTGAATATTTATTTCAATAGTCTTCCCCATAATAATTCTACACTTGATGGCTACCGTAATTTTTTTGAGATCTGTAAAACAAAGCAATATGACAAAGCCATTGATTACTGGACAGAAACAGTTAAAAATCAATACCAACTCATTAATACCGAGTTTACCAGGTGGTATAACTCCAAAGGAAATCCCTTTTAATTCCCATTAGTAAATCTGCAACAACTTCTAGTTAAACATTTTTATTAGAGACACAATTTCTGTGAGATATGTGCGTAATAACATATATTGTGGATTATTTGATGGACAATGCTTTTTATGGAATGCCAGTTTGCTTTTTATTTAATGGAGATAAAAAAGTTTAAAGGTATTGTCTGTGGAATTTTCTTTTGTTTTTTGGTCTGCCTATCAGTGTCTTCATCTGCAAAGTTATTTCAAGTTCCACCTGATTCTGCAGCAAAAAAAAAGTCGTTTACCATCGACTCTATATGGCGGAAACTATATATCGATTCTTTAACACACCGATTTATTAGCAGGAACAAAAAATCAGAAGCTAATCTACAGTTGCAGAGTATTAAAGAATATGTAAAATATGAAGGCAAGGTCATCAAATCAATTGATCTGGTTCAGGCACGTATCTTTAACTTTTCACCACCCATAAGCCCCAATGAACCTCCTTCGCTTAAACAAAGGCTTAGCGAATGGCACACCAGCACCCGATCGTCAGTAATTAAACAATCATTATTCTTTAAAGAAAATGAAAAGCTAAGCTCATACATCCTTGCCGATAACGCAAGATACTTGCGTAGTTTACCCTTTTTACATGATGCAAGAATATATATAGCTCCCTGTGGCACCAATAATGATTCGGTTGAAGTTACTATCCTTACTCAAGACGTATTTGCCCCGGGTATAGCCATCTATCCTGTTTCACATCTATCAGGTATTAAAACTAAATTTTACAATACCAATATAAACGGCCAGGGACAAGCCATTGATGCAGGTATTGAAATTAATAGCGGACGCTCGCCCTTGATTGGCACCTCCATTTCATATACCAAATACAACTTATTTGGAACCTTTGTGGATGTAAATACAGGCTATTCGCAACTAAATACCCAAGGAACAATTGACACCGGGGTTTACGAAGGTTCTTTCTTTATAAAACTCACTCGGCCTTTGTATTCATCATACAGTCATTTTGCCGGAGGATTGACATTTCAATACAATAAATCGCTTAACGTAGATAATGAGCCTGACTCTATTTTTCGCGCCTACCATTACAGGCTTTTTGATGTATGGACAGCCTATGCCTTCAATTTTAAGCGGTTCAACAATAGAGGAAGTGAAAACCGAAGCAGAAGAGCCATTTCGTTTCGATACTACAATCAAAAACTAATTCAACGCCCAACCCAATCTCAATTTATTGATGACCCGAATTATAATAACTGGCAATATAGCTTAGGCCAGTTCATCGCGTTTAGACAAGAGATTTACAATACCCGTTACCTCTTAGGCTTTGGTAGAATGGAAGATATTCCAACTGGTTATTATGCAACATTTGCGGTAGGTAGCGATCATCGTTTGAATAAGAACAGAATATATACAGGAGCTGAATATGAACGACAGAAATCATTAGGAAGAGGCTTTTCATCAGCATATATAGGCTTGGGAGGATTTATCGACAGCCAATTAGAAGATATTATACTTAGTTTAAAGGGTTCGTTCTATAGCAGACTTCTTATCTATAAAAAACTACGGCTTAGGCATTTGATCGAATTGGGATATATTAATTGTTATAACCCTGTTCTATATAAACCGGTAAACATAAATGATGGTTTCGGATTAACGGGTTATGAGGACAATTCGTTAAACGGTTATCAGCGTTTTAATATAAAAAGCGAATTAGTGCTTTATAATTTGTTTGAAATACTTGGATTCAGGTTCAATACTTTTACCTCATTGCAATTCTCGCAACTTGGTGACACCCATGACTTCATTTTTGGAAAACACCTTTACACAGGTATTGGAGCTGGATTTAGAGTTAGAAATGAAAGTTTAGTGTTTAATACTGTAAAATTTGGTGGCTACTATTATCCTGGAGCACCCCAAACTGCCGACAAATTTGTTTTTGAGGCCAAGGCGGTTATTGATCTTCGATTCAATGTAAGCCCTATTAAGTCTCCGTCATTTGTTTTGTACAAATAGTTTTAAGCCTTAAAAATGAAAACCTAAATTAACTGAAACACTTGCACCTCCTTTCTGATCACATCGCATTACCACTAATTCTAAAGGGCCAAAAGCTGATTTCATCCCCAAGGCCACACCATATCCGCTTAACCAGTTGCCATTGGTAAGATCATCTAAAAAAGTACCATTAAAATTATAATAACCCACATTAAATTTACCTGTTAAAAACACATTCTTATATATTTCATATTGATACCCAATCAAGCCCGTTACGATACTGGAGGTGGTAACATTGGCTTCACGCAAACCTATAAAAGTCACCTGATTTCGAAGAAAGTCAGTTGCTCCACCAATAATATATTGATTGAGAAATGCCTGCTTCTGATCGAAATTAATACCCGATTGTGCCTGCCAGATTAAGGTTGAGCGAGTTTTAATTGGCCTGAAATATGAAAAACTTAAACTACCTTTTGTATAAGGTTTAAATGTTACACCTAATGAGTCGAGATTGCCGATCTGATTACCATCCTGATCAAAATAATCCAAGGCAGGATCCTGACCATAAATTAAACCAAAACTGGCTGTAAGTTCCATTCCACGTGTAGGAAACTGTTTTCGATCAAGAGTATTTATATTACAATAGAAATAAGTATCCCAATTGTAGTTCCAACCTGAAAATTCATTTCCTTCTGAAATCTTAGGGTTTATATGGGTAATTTCATAGCTATGCCCTATGCCAATACCAAAAGAAGGTGTAATGGCATATTGGAGCCTGGCATCAATAGCACCGAAGCTATAACGATAGAGAGAGGTTTGTTTAAAATCATCATAAAGCGGTAAATCATAATTAAGATTTTTTAAACTAAAATTAAACCCCCAATTTCTGCTCTCCCCCAGGTATTTAAAATATTCAGCTCTGAATTTCAGATCGTTACCAACATTAGCGGTGAATAATGAGCGTGAGTTTTTAATCAGAAAATTTCGGGAAGTTATATTCACAATTGCTGCGATATCGCTAAAGCTGCTGTAGTGCAACCCCATCTTAATAGTTGTTTGTGGACTTTCCTTAGCGTGTAAAGTCATTTGAATTTTATTACCTTCAATCCTTTCAAAATCATACGTTATACTTTGATAGTTTCGGGTACCAAAAACACGCCTGACAGCTTCGGCTATTTGATCGGCCGTATAATACCCCCCGGTTTTCAATTCAAGTTTACCTATCACAAAACTCGGAGAAGTTACTCGCAAGCCATTTACTATAATTTTATCAATCCTGATCTTATAATTTAACAGTGCAGTATCTTTCTCAACTTTTTCAACCGGATAAAAAGGCCTCAACGAGTCGGCAAGATGTTTAAGCGCTGGATAATATTTCTTAGCGGCATCCTCGCCACGTTTCATAATCGAATCAGCATCATCAAAGGAAGCAGCACTATATCCTTCAATATTAGGTTCTATAAACAAATTACACTCCTTTATCTGTAACACAAAATCTTCAGCCTCCCGATAAGAACCTACCTGATATAAAACATCTAATGCAGAACTTAGTTTATCTTTTGATTGCAACCCCTGCCCAACATTTACTCCTATAACATAATCGGCCCCCATTTCCTTAACATTTTGTACCGGAAAATTCCGAACCACTCCCCCATCAATCAACCTCATACCTTCATATTCAACCGTGGTGAAAACAGTAGGAATTGCCATACTTGCCCTTACCGCATTAATTATATTCCCTTTATCGAGCACCACCATTTTACCGGTTGCAACATCAGTAGCAATGCATTTAAATGGAATTTTAAGCTTCGAAAAATCCTGAACGTCATGAATAGGCAGAAATAACTTAGCAAAGGTTAACCACAACTCCTGAGCCTCCAAAACTCCCGAAGAAATTTTCACTTTCCCTTTTACCAATGGCAATTCAATTGCATACCTGTCAAACTCCGATTTCTCTTCATAAACAATACTTTGCAAATTAGGTTGGTTAGTTAATAATTGATCCCAGGATGTAGCTTTAGCAATCACTTCAATTTCCTTACCCGAATATCCTGCCGCATACAAAGCACCCATTATGGCCCCCATACTGGTTCCGGTTATATAATCAATTTTTAAGCCCGCACTATCAATTGCCTTTAAAATCCCAATATGAGCAAGTCCTTTAGCACCTCCACCGCTTAACACTAAACCTACCTTTGGTCGTTGCTGCCCATAAGCAATTTGCAGGCAAACAATCATGCTGAGTAATAAAAAACCATATTTAAGAATTTGGTTAGTGTATATTGATTTGTGCATACATTGAGATTAACTATTAATCAAATGAATACCATCTAAACATAAATATTTAAATAAGGTTTATTGTTAGTTAAATTTAATTCTCAAAAAGAAACAGAACAAATACAATCACTTTATTCTATCTTTTGGGATTGAAAAACATAAAACATTTTTACCTTATTATTCGCTATTGAATTCAAAAAACCGAGCCAATTATCATTGTAGAATTTAATAAATACTTTTTTTAAAAAAAGATTTTGGTTTAACAGTGTTAGCAAAATTTGTATTATTACGCTCAAATTTTTTACTAAAAACAGAAGGATCGTAAAACGTGAAGAGAATTGCCATATTTGCCTCGGGATCAGGATCAAACGCACAGAAGATAATTGAACATTTTCAGAAGAATAAGGAAATGGAAGTGTCGATTGTTCTTTCCAATCGGCCGGATTCATATGTTCTGCAAAGGGCTGACAATTTTGAAATACCTACACACGTTTTTGACAGAGACGAGTTCTACCAAACAGACGACACCATTAAACTTCTTCAAAGTTTAAATATCGACCTTATAGTACTGGCAGGCTTTCTGTGGCTGGTTCCTGGAAATTTAATTAAAGCATTTCCAAATAAGATCATCAACATTCACCCAGCTTTGTTACCTAAGTTTGGAGGAAAAGGAATGTATGGAAATCGTGTACACAAAGCCGTATTGGAAGCAGGAGAACAGGAGTCTGGAATCACCATCCATTATGTAAACGAACATTTTGATGAGGGTGAAATCATTCATCAATCGAAGTATAAAATTGAACCAAACGACGATGTTGATATGATTGCTTACAAGGGTCAGCAACTCGAGCATCAGCATTATCCAAAAGTAATTGAAAACCTTCTGAAAAAAATATCGAAATAATTAGAAAACAGCTGATTAAAGCAGAATATTTTTTCTAATTTTGCGCCTTGATTTTTTTTAAAGATGAACCACCCTGTAAAAGTTAAAAACGCCTTAATTTCAGTTTATTACAAAGACAATTTGGAGCCGATCATTAAAGAACTTGATCGCTTGGGAGTAACTATTTTTTCAACCGGAGGAACCGAGACTTTTATTCGTGACCTTGGTGTAAATGTTACACCTGTTGAAGACATGACAAGCTACCCTTCAATTTTGGGTGGTCGTGTTAAAACGTTACATCCTAAAATCTTTGGCGGTATTTTAGCTCGCAGAGCAAATGAGTCTGATCAGCAACAACTGGCAGAATTTACCATTCCTGAAATTGACCTGGTTATTGTTGACCTTTACCCATTTGAAGAAACCCTTGCCGCTGGAGCCACAGAACAGGAAATTATTGAAAAAATTGACATTGGTGGAATCTCTTTAATTCGTGCTGCTGCCAAAAACCACAAAGACGTTATCATTGTTGCTTCTAAAAACGATTACGGATACGTTGAGCAAATTTTAAAAGAACAAGACGGTGTTTCTTCAATTGAACAACGTAAAGACCTTGCGAAGCGCGCATTTAATATCTCATCGCATTACGATACCGCAATTTTCAACTGGTTCAATAATGATGAGCCTTTACCTCTTTTCAAACAAAGCATACAAACTTCATCGGTTTTACGTTATGGAGAAAACCCTCATCAAAAAGGTGTTTTCTACGGAAACCTGGATGCAATGTTCGACAAATTAAATGGTAAAGAGCTTTCATACAACAACCTGGTTGACGTTGACGCTGCTGTTCAGTTAATTGAAGAATTTACCGAACCTACGTTTGCAATCCTGAAGCATAACAATGCTTGCGGTGTGGCAACCCGTCCGGTACTTAAAGATGCCTGGGATGCAGCATTAGCTTGTGATCCAATTTCGGCATTCGGCGGTGTTTTAATTACAAACCAAACGGTAGATGCTGCAACAGCTACCGAAATCAATAAGCTTTTCTTCGAAGTTTTAATTGCTCCTGCTTATAACGATGATGCATTGAGCATTCTTACTGAAAAGAAAAACCGCATTATTTTACGTCAAAAACCGGTAGAATTATCTACTAAACAATTCAAAACTTTATTGAATGGCGTAATTGAGCAAGATAAAGACTTATCAATGGAAGGACCGGCTCAAATGCAAACCGTAACCACTAAAGCTCCTACCGAAGCTGAATTGAAAGACCTTCATTTCGCTAATAAAATGGTAAAACATACCAAATCAAATACTATTATTTTAGTTAAGAATGATGTTTTATTGGCGAGTGGAGTTGGACAAACTTCTCGTGTAGATGCATTAAAACAAGCCATTTTAAAAGCTGAAACTTTTGGTTTCGACTTAAAAGGTGCTGTAATGGCATCTGATGCATTTTTCCCTTTCCCTGACTGTGTTGAAATTGCACACCAAGCCGGTATAACAGCTGTTGTTCAGCCAGGTGGTTCAATCAAAGACAAAGATTCAATTGAATATTGCAACAATAATAATGTTGCAATGGTATTTACGGGAGTGCGTCACTTTAAACATTAATTTCTATATTTAACAGCGAGTTAATTTAAAAATTAAGCGTATATACAACACAACAATTAAGTAAGAACTAATAATTATAACCGAGCAACAAACCGAATGGGACTGTTTAACTTTTTTACCCAGGAAATCGCAATTGATTTAGGTACAGCCAACACCCTGATCATCCACAATGATAAAGTAGTGGTAGATGAGCCTTCTATCGTGGCCCTTGACCGCAAAAGCGGCAAGATGATCGCCATTGGTCGTCAGGCAATGCAAATGGATGGTAAAACACACGAAAATATTAAAACAGTAAGACCATTAAAAGACGGTGTTATCGCCGATTTTGATGCAGCTGAACATATGATCCGTGGTTTTATTAAGATGATTAACGGTGGTAAGGGATGGTTATTCCCTTCGCTACGTATGGTCATTTGTATTCCATCGGGTATTACTGAAGTTGAAAAACGTGCTGTTCGTGACTCGGCAGAAATTGCTGGTGCAAAAGAAGTTTATTTAATTCATGAGCCTATGGCTGCCGCTATTGGTATTGGTATCGATGTGGAAGAGCCTATGGGTAATATGATTATTGATATTGGTGGTGGTACCACTGAAATTGCGGTAATTGCCCTTGGAGGTATTGTTTGTGACCAATCGATTCGTGTTGCGGGTGATAACTTCGATTCTGACATCGTTAATTACATGCGTCGTCAGCATAACATCCTTATTGGGGACCGTACTGCAGAAAAAATTAAAATCGAGGTGGGTTCAGCGTTATCTGAACTACAAGAACCTCCTTCAGACTTTGCAGTACAGGGTCGTGACTTAATGACCGGTGTACCTAAGCAAATCATGGTTTCTTATACCGAAATTGCTCATTGTTTGGATAAATCAATCTCTAAAATTGAAGAGGCTATTTTAAAAGCGTTAGAAATCACTCCACCAGAGTTATCAGCAGATATTTTCCAAACAGGAATTTATTTGACCGGTGGTGGTGCATTGCTTCGCGGTTTAGACAAACGTATTGCAGCTAAAACCAAACTACCAGTTCATGTTGCTGAAGATCCACTTCGCGCAGTTGTTCGCGGTACAGGTATTGCACTTAAAAACATTGAGAATTTTAGATTTTTAATGCCGTAATTAAAAATAGTGATCGAGTGAACGAATGACAGAATGAGTGATTAATCCAAATCCATATTCTGTCATTCGTCATTCTACTATTCACCAATAAACAACATAAACCAACCCAATGCGTAACCTTTGGCTATTCATTTTACGATTTCGCGCATTTTTCTTGTTTGTTATTTTTGAGGTTATTGCACTTGTTTTACTCATCAGGAATAACGATTACCAGAAAACAACATTCCTTAACTCTTCTAATCAATTTATTGGTGACCTTTACGAAACATCCAACGACATAAAAAGTTATGTTTTACTGGGTCGTGTAAACGATAGTCTTGTAGCCGAAAATGCCAAGCTTCGTAACATGCTTCCCAATGTTTTCTATAATGATTCGATAAAGTCGAAAACGGTGATAGATACACTGAAACAAGACTCCTTGAAAATCCAGCAGTACTCATATATTGAGGCGAAAGTTGTAAACAATACCATCAATTTCAGAAAGAATTATTTAACCATTAACCGTGGCAGCGATCATGGCATTAAACCCGGAATGGGGGTAATTTGTTCCCAGGGAGTTGTAGGTATCGTGAAAGATGTTTCTGCACATTTCAGCACTGTCATGTCGCTTTTACATAAAGACATGAGTATAAGTTCAAAACTTTTAACCAGCAATGCGATTGGCTCTGTGATTTGGGAAGGCACTAACCCGCATTATGCAACTTTAAAAGATATCCCGAACCATATACCTGTAAAAAAGAATGAAATGGTGGTTACAACCGGCTATTCTCTATTCCCTGAAGGAGTTGCACTTGGTAAAGTGTCCGATTCTCCGAAACAAACCGGAGAGAGTTTATTAAATATTGAAATTAAGCTTGCCACAGACTTTCAACGTTTACAATACGTATACGTTGTTCAAGATAAGTTTATACAAGAAAAGCAGAAACTTGAAGCCAACCTGAGCCATGATTAGATTAATTGCTGCTAACGTTTTCCGATTCATTTTCCTGGTATTATTTCAGGTATTCTTTCTTCCTAATTTATCGCTTTATAACATTGCAGTACCTTATCTGTACGTAATGTTCATCATTTTACTGCCAGTAAACATTGACGCATTCTGGGTGTTTGTTCTTTCTTTCTTATTAGGAATTTCTATTGATGCATTTTCTAATACTCTGGGCTTACACACTGCTGCATGCGTATTAATGGCCTTTTGCCGTGGTGGAATTTTATCAATTATGATACCTAAAGGAGGTGAGTTTTTGCCTGAACCAACCATCAGGAACTATGGATTCCGCTGGTTTTTCACCTATAGCGCCATTTTAGTGGTCATTCATCATGTTTTTTTGCTCAATATTGAATATTTTCGATTAAGCGAATTTTTAACCGCGACAAGCAAGGCAATTATAAGTTCGGCGTATACTTTAACGTTAATAATTATCAGTCAATATTTATTCGGTAGCAGAAGGCGATAATGAACAGTTTTTTTCAGCGGAAGTTTATCATACAGGCCATTTTCCTTTCAGCTATTTTTATACTGATCGTAAGGCTTTTCTACATTCAAATCATTGACGACCGATACCTTGACTTTGCTAATAACAACGTACAAAGGAGATTAGTTGTTTATCCCCCACGCGGAGTTATTTACGACCGTAAAAATGTTATTCTGGTACAGAATGAACCGGTATATGATTTAATGGCTGTACCTAAAAGTATAAAACCTTTTGACACAACGCTATTTTGCCAGTTGATTGACGTAGAGAAAGATAAATTTGTTGAAAAGCTTGAAAAAGCTCGCGAATATTCAGCGGTAAAAGCTTCCCTCATTGAAAAACAGCTTTCTGCAGAAACTTATGCAAGCTTACAGGAGCACTTATTTCAGTTCCCTGGTTTCTTTGTGCAAAATCGTACCCTTAGAAAATATCCTGAACCAATTGCAGCCCACGTTCTAGGTTACATTGGAGAGGTTAATGACCGTTTAATCGAACTCTCTAAAGGTGATTATCGCCAAGGCGATTATATTGGAATAAGTGGCATTGAACGTTCATACGAGAAGCTTTTGCGCGGCCAGAGAGGTATCAAACGTGTAATGGTTGATGTCTTTAACCGCGAACAAGGAAGTTTTGACAATGGTAGATTTGATACAGCCGCGGTTCCTGGTGATAAAATGATCACCTCAATCGATGCAAAGTTACAGCAATACGGCGAATCGCTAATGAAAAACAAGGTTGGAAGTATTGTAGCCATCGAGCCTTCTACCGGTGAAATATTAGCATTTGTAAGTGCTCCCAATTACGACCCTAATCTATTAGTTGGCCGTATCAGAGGTAATAATTACATGAAGCTTCTTAAAGATCCTTTAAAGCCTTTATTTATTCGCCCTATTCAGGCGCAATATCCTCCTGGTTCGGTATTCAAACCTATACAGGCTTTAATTGGTCAGCAAATGGGTTTAATAACACCTGATCAACGCTTCCCTTGCGGAGGTGGTTATAGAATCGGTTCAAGGCTAGTTAAGTGTGAGCATAATCACTCTCCGCAAAATATGGTCGAATCGATTCAAAACTCTTGTAATGCCTATTATTGCTGGGCATTTAAAACAATGATCGACAATCACCCAGGCATGAATGTGGAGCAAGCTTATACAGCATGGCGAGATGCGATTGAAAAATTTGGTATTGGAACCAAACTGGATATCGATTTACCGAACGAATTAAAAGGCCTTTTGCCGACACATAAATATTACGATAAGATTTACGGAGCTAATCACTGGAGATCATCGACGATTATTTCATTATCTATCGGACAAGGAGAGCTTGGTATTACTCCTTTACAGATGGCAAACGTGATGGCAGGAATCGGCAATCGCGGCTACTTTTATCGCCCACATTTAGTAAAGGCCATAGGTGATAAGAAATTAATCCGACCAGAATATTCACAGCGCAACTCTTTGGGTATCGATGCAAAATATTTCCCACCGGTAATTGAAGGAATGGAAAAAGTAGTTTTGGCTGGTACTGCAACATATGCGCGTATCCCCGATATTCCAATCTGTGGAAAAACCGGTACTGCCCAAAATCCTCACGGAAAAAACCACTCCGTATTTATGGGTTTTGCGCCAAAAGACAATCCTAAAATCGCAATTGCCGTATTTGTTGAAAACGCTGGTTACGGAGCAACCTGGGCTGCGCCAATTGCCAGTTTAATGATTGAGAAATACATAAGAGATTCGATCACTCGTCCGAAATATTATGAAGAACGTATAATGAATGCGAGCCTTTTACCTGGTGATGAATTTAATGCCAGTGGAAATATTAAGAAAAAGGAAGAGAAAAAAACTGATTCGAATACAACAAAAAAGGAGGAGAAAAAGCCCGTTACCACTAAGCCAACGGCTACAATTCAAAAACCTCGAGAAGAAAATACGGTTTCAACCCAAAGAAGATAGAACAGCGAGTTAACAATGAACCAAAATCAGCAAACCAGCCCGTTTTATAACGTTGATTGGACCACCATCATCATCTATTTCTGCTTAGTTCTTGTTGGGTGGGCCAATATTTATGCTGCCGTTTATGACGCTGACCATGCCAGCATATTCGATATGAGTAGAAATTATGGAAAGCAGCTCATATGGATTCTAACATCCGGAATAATTATTACGGTCATCCTGTTAATAGATTCCAAGTTTTTTAATTTTTCGGCCTATGTCTTTTACGGCATTACCATTATTTTATTGATTGCGGTATTATTTGTGGGTAAACTCGTAGGCGGAAACCGAGCATGGTTTGAGATTGGAGCGTTCAGATTGCAACCTGCTGAGTTTGCCAAAGTTGCCTCCTGCTTAGCTATAGCACGCTATATGGGGTCTACGAACCTTAAACTTAGTGACTTTGGGGATCAACTAAAATGCTTTGCACTCATTTTTACTCCTGTTGCACTCATTTTGCTCCAACCTGATGCTGGTTCTGCAATGGTGTTTATGTCCTTCTTTTTAGTCCTATACCGCGAAGGCTTGCCTCCATTTTACCTTGTATTTGGATTTGTTTCAGTCATATTATTTGTTCTTTCATTACTTATACCGCAATCCTATATAATTATATTTCTTGTAGCATTAACGGCCTTTTTGTTGTGGAGAGATCGCAGGGTTCGTCGTCATTACTTCTTAATAATTGGAAGTGCGGTATTGGCAATAGCCTTAGTTACCGGTGTAAATTACGCATTTAACAATATCTTAAAACCACACCAACGTGATAGAATTGATCTGTTATTGGGCAAGAAAGTGGACCCTAAAGGTGTTGGATATAATGTTAACCAGTCGAAAATAGCTATTGGTTCTGGTCAATTTATAGGTAAAGGCTATTTAAAAGGCACACAAACTAAATACGACTTTGTGCCTGAACAAAGTACCGATTTTATTTTTTGTACCATTGGTGAAGAATGGGGTTTCTTGGGTAGTGTGGTCGTATTGGGATTATATTCTTTCCTCTTAATGCGAATCGTAGTCATTGCCGAAAGACAGCGATCCACCTTCTCCCGAATTTACGGATATGGTGTGGCCAGCATTATCTTCTTCCACATATTTATAAATATCGGGATGACAATCGGTATTATGCCTGTAATTGGTATTCCGCTGCCATTTATCAGCTATGGAGGTTCTTCTCTTTGGAGCTTTACCATCTTATTATTTATACTGATAAAGCTCGACACCAACCGTAACGGAATTATTCGATAAATCGCAGTTTAACAATTTCGTTAAACTGTTCCTGTAATTCGGGCTTATTGATCCAATCATATTTAGGAGCCAACTGTTGTTCGATATAACGGTTGGCTTCGTTGTAATTGGTGCAGGCGTTTAATTCTTTAATTGCATTTTCGAACGACTCAACACTATTATTGAATAAACCTTTTATAAAAGCAAACTTATCATTCAAGCCAATTGCCTTTTTTAAGTCGCCAATTGGAGTCTTAAGAGCCGTGTTAATCTCAACCTTATCCTTCTTAGTCGACGATATTGTGTCATTTAAACTTGGCACTTTTGATTGAAAACGCTTATTTATTTCGGCCCAGGCCTCTTCTTCCTTCTTTATCTTTTCTTCAACCGAAAGTATTGGTTCTGGTTGGGGATCCGGTTTCACTTCTACAACCTTCACTTCCGGTAACACGGGCTCATCTACTTCAGGAGAAGGGAGTACATCAAGTTCGTTTTCACTAATTTCTTCAATGACAACAGGACTTTGCTCCATCTTCAAAGTGGCCTTCACCGAATTATCAATCCTTGGTTCTTCTTTATATTCAGTTCGAGGAGTATTCTCCTCAGCTTTTACTAAAAGCTCATTTATTGATGATGGTTTAACCAATTCGTGAATAGTACTGCTTTCAGTCGATGTACTAGCATTTTCTTTTTCAATTATCTTCCTAAGAATCTGAACGTGCTCTCTTAAATAATTAGCATTGGCCTCAACAAGCTCCAAATCAATCACTTGAACAGTTGGTTGAACATACAAAGTGCGGCATTCAGTTCTTAATTCATCCAGAATGGAGCCTATACGTAGTAAAATATTATCTCGGTTCATAGTAATCAGCTTAAACAACTAACGAATGTAATGTTCTGTTGGTATCAAAAATAATAATTAGCAGCAGAAATAGTACCAATAAAAAAGACCGACCAGATGATTAACAGATATTTACAACTTATCAACAGCAATAGAATTTATTTATTTAATGATGATATTCGCACCTGAAAAGCATTAATTTGATTGTGGATGATAAACGAGGGAATAGAAAGACCAAACATATTTCAACGAGGCAGTATAGAAGTAATTTGCGGACCAATGTTTTCGGGGAAGACCGAAGAGCTTTTACGCCGTTTACGAAGGGCTCAAATAGCAAAATTAAAGGTTGAAATTTTTAAACCCTCTACTGATACACGTTATGATGCAACAGC
Source organism: Solitalea agri (assembly GCF_023914155.1). GTDB lineage: Bacteria > Bacteroidota > Bacteroidia > Sphingobacteriales > Sphingobacteriaceae > Solitalea > Solitalea agri. The sequence goes on from NZ_JAMWYS010000009.1 coordinate 70,470, forward strand.
GGTTGTTTCACACGATTTAAACTCCATACAATCAACTCCAATAGAAACGTCTTCTTCTATTCTTCTTTTAGGTAGTAATACACAAGTTGTTGGTATTGACGAAGCCCAATTTTTTGACGATGAGTTGCCGGTAGTTTGTGAAGCCCTTGCCAATAAGGGTGTACGAATTATTGTGGCAGGTTTGGATATGGATTATACAGGAAAACCATTTGGGCCAATTCCTAAATTAATGGCTATTGCTGAGTTTGTGACCAAAATTACGGCAGTTTGCATGGTTTGCGGAGCTCCGGCAAGTCGTTCTTATCGCCTAGCTGCTGGCCGGGAAACAGTTTTGCTTGGAGAGAAAGAAAGCTATGAACCAAGATGCAGAGTATGCTTTAATTTAGATAAATAGATAGTTTTATGCTCCTTGATAATTTTTTTTAACAAAAAGTTAGGTATTGATCATTATTTTTTTCTATTTTAGAAGACAGTCAAACCCAATACCAAATTATTATGTTGCTAATTTCAGACCTAAGCTCTAAAGTTGGCGCTCTTCTCATTAAAATAGGATTTTCAGAAGAAACCTTAACGGCTATTCAAAACATTGATTCTCATTTTGCATTCAAATGGTTGTCAATAACCGTAATCCCAACCTTATTCCTTGTAGTTATTTGGCAGAAGAAAAAGCTTTATAGTTATCAGCGCCGTTATGGTCGCCGTTAATTAATAGAGTAGATGAAAAGCTAAACTAAAAAGATCTTAAATGAAAAAAGCCCCAACTTGGGGCTTTTTCTGTGGTGATGGCCGGGATCGAACCAGCGACACAAGGATTTTCAGTCCTTTGCTCTACCGACTGAGCTACATCACCTTCCGGTGTAAAATAAATTGTGGTGATGGCCGGGATCGAACCAGCGACACAAGGATTTTCAGTCCTTTGCTCTACCAACTGAGCTACATCACCTCTTTTTTGAAGTAAAACCTCTTTTGATCTTACTCCCTAAAACAAAGCCTTTTTGATTTCGTTTTGGGACTGCAAATGTAGTATCTTTTTATTCAAATCAAAAAGGTTTTTCTGTTTTTTTAGACACCATAAGCATAAGTATCAGATTATCTGTGAAAATAGATTTTAGAATTACTGAGTTAACCGTTTTAAAAATTTAAATTAGTACTGCTCTAAAAAATCAGCTCAACTCCCAAATCTGCAATTTATATCAATTCTAAGTAGAAAATAGACCGTTTTAAAAATTGGTTTATTTTATTGAATTATTATTTTAGCGTTATACTCTGATCAAAAACCTTATGTTAGCACAGCTTCTATTTGTACTCATTTCTGCAGCCGCGATTTGGCTATTCGCTAGAAATGTGAAAAAAATCCGCAGAAACATCCTGCTGGGTAAAGATATCGACCGATCCGATGCCCCTGCAGAGCGATGGAAAACCATGGCCATGGTGGCACTCGGTCAATCAAAAATGATGAAAAGACCTGTTGCCGGATTTTTTCATATCCTTATTTATGTAGGCTTTGTGATTATTAATATCGAAGTTTTAGAAATTGTAATTGACGGTATTTTTGGCTCACATCGAATTCTTTCCTTTGCAGGAGGACTATACAACTTCTTGATCGGATCATTTGAGGTCCTTGCCCTGGGAGTGCTATCAGCCTGTATTATTTTTTTAATCCGCAGAAATATCATTCATTTAAAACGTTTTTCGGGCACTGAAATGAAAGGTTGGCCGGTAAGTGATGCTAACTATATTCTTATAGCCGAAATTTTATTGATGACCGCTTTTTTAACCATGAATGCCGCCGACTATAAACTACAAGCATTAGGGGTTTCTCATTATGTTAAAGCGGGTTCTTTTCCAATAAGTGCAGCTTTGGCATCTATTTTACCTGACAACATAACCGCCCTCGAAGTAATTGAACGGGTATGCTGGTGGTTTCATATTGTAGGGATCTTTGCTTTTTTGAACTATATCCCCTATTCAAAACATTTCCATATCTTATTAGCTTTCCCCAATACATGGTATTCAAATCTTAATAACAAAGGAAAGCTCACCAATATGGCTTCTGTAACCAATGAAGTTAAAGCCATGTTAGACCCAAGCTTTACTCCTCCAGCTGATGCTACTCCGGGAAGATTTGGAGCTAAAGATGTAACCGATTTAACCTGGGTAAACTTAATGAATGCATACTCTTGCACCGAATGTGGAAGATGTACATCCAACTGTCCGGCCAACATGACCGGAAAGCTACTTTCGCCACGTAAAATCATGATGGATACACGTGATCGTTTGGAAGAAGTTGGCAATAATATCGATAAACATGGCAAAGATTACCAGGATGGTAAAACACTATTAGGTGACTATATCACTGCCGAAGAGCTTTGGGCATGTACTACCTGCAACGCATGTACTGAATCTTGTCCTGTAAACATCGACCCTCTTTCAATTATTGTTGAACTACGTCGCTACCTGGTAATGGAAGAGTCGAACGCCCCGGCAAGCATTAATAACATGTTCGGAAATATTGAAAACAATCAGGCTCCCTGGAAATATTCTCCTACCGACCGTATTAACTGGATCAATCAATAACCAATTACACTAAAAAAATGAATCAACTTCATATAAAAACCATGGCCGATTATATGGCCGCAGGCGAAGAGCCTGAAATACTTTTCTGGGTTGGCTGCGCCGGAAGTTTCGATGAACGGGCACAGAAGATTACGCGTGCAGTAGCAACGATCTTAACCAATATGGGAATCAAATTTGCCATTTTAGGAACTGAAGAAAGCTGTACTGGTGACCCTGCAAAACGCGCCGGAAACGAATTCCTTTTCCAAATGATGGCCATGACCAATATAGAGGTATTAAATGCCTACAACATTAAGAAAATAGTTACCGCATGCCCACATTGCTTTAACACATTAAAAAACGAATATCCAGGTTTAGGCGGCACGTATGAAGTAATTCACCACTCTCAATTAATACAACAACTAATAGATGAAGGAAAACTTAAAATTGAGAACGGAGAAGCCTTTAAAGGTAAAAAGATCACCTATCACGATCCTTGCTATTTAGGCAGGGCAAATGGGGTTTATGAAGCCCCTCGTGCTGTTATTGAACAGTTAGATGCTGAACTTACGGAAATGAAACGTTGCCGCACCAACGGATTATGTTGCGGTGCAGGTGGAGCTCAAATGTTTAAAGAACCTGAAAAAGGCAACAAAGACATAAATATTGAACGTACAGAGGAAGCTCTTGCCCTTAAACCTGATGTTATTGCAGTAAGTTGTCCGTTTTGTATGACCATGATCAGAGATGGAGTAAAACTGGCCGAAAAAGAAACCGAAGTACAGGTATTGGATATCGCAGAAATAGCCACTAAAGCTAACGGCTGGAGTTAACTAAAAGTTAGTTATAAAACACAGAAAAAGCTGCAATGGAATTAATTCCATGCAGCTTTTTCATTAATCAGTAACCCCAAAAAAAAGGCTGTTATCGCTAACAGCCAGAAATGTTTTAGAATAGGTACTCAAACCTGAGTACTGCTGCAATCAGCATCCGTAGATTTGGTGAGGTCGCGATACTGGCGGCTAAAGTAACATATGAGGAATATGTAAACAATACCTACTATCAGGTATTTTACATGTTGAAACATCCACCTAAAACTGCTATTGCAGTTTATCGAGCGACAAGCGAATCCGCCATTCTTTAGGATAGTAATTATTAAATCGATGCCCAATTTTCTTCACCCAACCTAATCCAAGTCCTTCATATTCAACTAAATTCCAACCTTCAGAGCCTCCACTAAAAACACTGTCATCCTTCCGTAGAAACTTCAATGCTTCATTCTTATCAACTTTTATCACTGAAAAAAACGACTTATTTAAATTTACACTTAAAGCAAGTGCATGATCGGGACGAAATTCTTTCTTAGTATGTTGCCCAACCAATATTCCTGCGCTAAAAACATTTAACGAATCATAAAGAAACTCCACTTCTTTGGCCTTTGCTATCGGAACAGCAATAATATCTTCATCTTTGGAATAATATTTCCAATTTCCTGCATTAATAAAAACCTCTTTAAATGGGGTAACATTCTTATCCTCCAAAGGCAGCAAACGGCTCTTTGCTCTTTTTTTAGGAAATTTAAACTCGCTACTGTCATCCGCTTTTTTCCGAACTATCGCTAAAAAAAAGCCCTCCCCTTCAGCTCTATGCGGATAAAAACGATAGCCAGTACAGCCAGAGAAACTACTTTCCTTAACGTTCCAGGTTTCTTCAAGATTCAATTCAACGTTTTCTGCATCATACTGCTCGCAAAGCCAAGCTAAATTTGCCTCATTCTCCTCTTTACTAAAAGTACACGTGCTATAAATTAAAATACCATTAGCTTTCAATGAAGGCCATATATCGGCTAGTATCCTGCGCTGACGTAAGGCACAATGCTGCACATTATCTTCCGACCATTCATCAACCGCATTTGCATTCTTACGAAACATTCCTTCTCCTGAACAGGGTGCATCAACCACAATACAGTCGAAAAACTGCTTGATATCTTTGAACTCTTTAGGATCGTTGTTGGTAACTACTACATTCCCATTTCCCCATTTCTGGATATTCTCCGAGAGAATAGGAACACGACTTTTTATAACCTCATTAGATACAATTAAACTATCAGCAGGAAACATTGAAATCAGATGCGTGGACTTACCTCCCGGAGCGGCGCATAAATCAAGTACATTCATACTTTCCTTAACTGGCAACGATTGTTGAATTGCCTGCTCTAAAAACATTGAACTGGCCTCCTGAACGTAATAGGCCCCGGCGTGCAGAAGTGGATCGGCAGTAAACAATGGTCGTAAAGGAAGGTAATAACCCGTTTGGGTCCATAAGATTGGCTTATAGGCAATATCAAAAGGATATTTATTTTTATTTATTCTGATACTAACCGGTGATTCAGAACCTAACGCTTCAATGAATTGTTCAAGCTCAGGACCTAAAAAATCGGCCATTCTTATTTTAAATGGAGGAGGTAGTTTCATGTTCAAAGATAAGTCATTATTAATTATTGAATAACGCTTAAGGAGCCTAATTCAAAAATTGAAGAATTGGTAAAGCTTATTAATGGTCAGATAAACATCATATATTTAATTTTTCAAATTCATCCATTGTTAAGATAACTATCTTTGCGCTATGAACAGTTTTAACGAAGCATCAAGGGTTTGGATTTATCAATCGGACCGTGAATTAACAACTGAAGAAGTTAATAGTTTAGAGTACATTTTAAAACAATTTACTACCGATTGGACAGCGCACGACAATTTATTAAAGGCAAGTGCTCGCATTTATTATAATCGTTTCATTGTATTGATGGTTGATGAATCTCAGTATGGAGCAAGTGGTTGTTCAATTGATAAATCGGTTAGGTTGATGAAAGAAATTGAGAATAAGTTCAAAATCAATTTATTTGATCGATTTAACATTGCTTATAAATATAATGGACAAGTAAAATCTGTTTCAAGAAATGAATTCGAGGAACTTCTTAAAGAAAAAGTACTTAATGGTGAATCTATTGTCTTCAACAATCTTGTAACCACTATAAAAGAATTTGAAAACAATTGGGAAGTACCTTTAAAGAACAGCTGGCATAATCAGGTTTTCGCTTCAGTTCTATGAAATTGAATAAACGATTAAAAAAACCTGAATGGCAATAAATAGCAATCCCAAAATAATATAATCCACCCTTGTAAACTTGCTTAATTTCATAGATTTAACTTTTAGGCAACAAATGTGTGCCCTAAATTAAAAGAATTATTCTCAAAATAATATTTTAAACAAGAAAAAGCTCAAAAATTAAAACTTTTGAGCTTTTTTACTTTATCAATTCAATAATATCTATTATTCAAAACCAACCGGCCCTAATATTCGCATAAAACGCATAATTCGTTTAATTTTCTTTTTAACCATAGGAGAAGGTTTGGTAGGAGACCAGTTTAAAGGATTAGGCAAAATTGCCGCGATTGAAGCCGCTTCACGCTTACTCAAATCAACTGCAGGCTTTTTATAATATTCCAATGCGGCCGCCTCTGCTCCATATATTCCATCACCCATTTCGATAACATTTAAATATACTTCCATAATTCGCTTTTTCGACCAAAATATTTCGATCAAAAAAGTAAAATAGGCTTCGAAGCCTTTACGAATGTATGAGCGTCCGGACCATAAAAACACATTTTTGGCCACTTGTTGAGAAATGGTGCTTCCTCCCTTCACTTTTTTCCCTTTCTTTTTCTCATTATATACCCAGGCTTTACGCATAGCATCCCAGTCGAAACCCATATGCTCCATAAATAATTGGTCTTCAGATGCAATTACTGCGCGTTTCAGATTAGGTGAAATTTCCTCAAAAGAAACCCAATCCTTTTCCAGTTTGATTTCTTTCCCATCGGCTTTTTGTTCAAAGCATCTTTGCACCTGAAGAAAAGTAACAGGAATTGGAACAAAGCGATATATAATAACCCAAAGAATGGTAATGACGAAAAACCACAGAGCCGCTTTCCCTATAAATCGAAAAACTTTTGACATAGTGGGGGCAAAAATAATAATTGAAACGAGGCTGAAAACAAAGAATTAAAAATTGATGACATTAATTAGTCTCAATGGCTTGCAGTTCGATATTGCCTGATATATTACACATGGCGGCAATCTCTGTAGTAATTTTATCGAGCTGCGATCTTATTAAATCCAGATCAATAAGCTGCCGTTCGATGTCTTTTTGCTTTTGTGGATCATTCGAAGGATTGCTTTCCCTGATTTTCAGCACCTTATTTTCAATTTCAATAAAGAATCTTGTAAATGAGTGCCGCACACATATAAGCTGATCATTTTCAATAGCCTCGGCCAGGTCATTTAATAAATTAGTTGATTCATCTATTAGGGTATAGGTAATCGGATAATTAAACTCTTTACTAATTCCAGGCAAAATTGCCCCGAAAGAAGTGATCTCTCTGGTTAATTTGGCGTTGTAAAAACCCAGATCCTCTGCAAGTTTCAATCTTTCTTTGTTCGCACCCGGCTCATATTTTATTCGCTTAAATGCATCTGCCATATTTAAGTTAGAAACCTCGGCCTTACGTCTCAATCCGATTAAGCGACTGTGAAAACCCGTTTTTTCTTTCAATTCGTATCCTACCTGATCAAGATAGTTCTTATTAGCCATTATAGCCATAGAAAGGTAATGGCCCAACTTCACATGTTCCCATTTTGGCCACAATAAATAAGTAGCTCCAACCGCAATAATTCCTCCCACTACCGTATTCATCATTCGGTACAAACCTATATGCCATTCGTAAGGAAGTGTTAAATCGATCATGGCAACCAGCTCAATTGTTAGAAAGAATACTGCGATGGCATAATTACGCTGTTGAAAATAAAAGAACAGGAATAAACAAACTGCAATAACAATAAAGATTACATAATGAAATTGAACATAATGCATTAAAATACTGGCGGCAAAAACACCCCCTAATGTGCCCAATACCCTATCCCAAGCCTTTAACCTTGTAGAACTAAAATCGGGCTGTAAAACCACCATAATTGTTAAGGATATCCAATAGCCACGAGGTATTTCTAATGTGTAATACAGGAAAATCCCGATGGTGGCAATTAGTGCTAAACGTAAGCTATGCCTAAACAATTCAGATTCGGCAGTAAATTCCGACAAGGTGTTTTTCCATTGAGAACGTATGGATATTACGGGTTGAAAATGAGTAATAAACGAAAGCTGACTACGTTTTTCATCAATTCGTTCGGCCCAGGTAAGTGCCGTATTTAAATACCCGATCGATGACTCGAACATACTGATCACCTTCAAAACCTCTACTTTATCGTATAGAGAAAGATTAGCAGCTTCCAATCTTTTCTTCAAAATAACGATTGTATTTTCAGAGCGTTGAATCCTGATCTTAAGCAATTCTTCATCTTCTATAGATCTCGACATTAAATAATGCCCTACCGTGGAAGCCGCCAATTCCAAAGCTTGAAAAGTATTTTTCAAGGTAGGCACAATAAAACCAAGACGTTCGTGCTTACTTACTTCATTCATCTCATAGAAAAGAGCCATAGCTGTTGACCCAAAACGCGAGCTCGCCCTAACCACTTTCAACAATTCCCGTCTAACAGAAACTATCTTATTATCACCCTTTCTTAAATATGGCAAAAGTTCGTTTATTGCTATTCTAAGCTTAGTTTCTTGTTCGTTGAGTTGATTTTCTGCTTCTTTCTCATCAATACCCGAAAGTTGCGGGACCATTCCCATCATATCCGCACAAACTGTCCATGGTTTTGAAATAGCAATATCATAGGGCAATTGCGGTTTAATCAACCAAAGAATAATAACACGGAGCACAATAGCCCAGGAACCACCAATTAAAACGGCAATTGCTCTTTTCTCAGCTACAGCAATCGTATTAGGACCAAACAATGAGAGAAGAAAAAGGATAACAGCCAGCGTACCCAATGTTAGCCCATGATCCCCTAATCCTCTTGCCATCCCAGATAAAAAGGCTACCACCAGCAGGAAGGCCATTGCCGCAAACATATTCCCTCCGGCGATAGTTCCCAAAAAGGAAGCAGCCGCTACTGCAATTGCGCCTAAGATCATTACCCATACCCGTTGAGCAAATGACCCGGTAACACGGGCCCACGAAATAAGTTCAGCTGCCAAACCTCCATAAACCCCAATATCACTATGACCCGTTAATTGGGCTACTACAAGAAAACCGACCAGGCTAACCATCGAAACCAAGGCTCGGGTTATATCAGGATTTTGTTGTTCGCGGTGTATAAATGTACGGGGATTAGTTATGTATGTTTTTAACAGCACAAAGAATAGTTTATTGATGTAATAATTTGCCTGTAAATTAGGCAGAAGGGTAGAAAAAACGAAGAGCTGACAAAAAGAAAAGGCGCCTGTAAACCAAGCGCCTTTTCAATATAAGTTAATTGAAATTATTCAGCGATAACTTCAAAAGGCACCTGTACTTTAACTTCTTTATGTAAGTTAACGTTTGCAACGTACTCACCAATGAATTTAACATCAGTTTCGAAAGTGATCTTACGACGATCAACTTCAAAGCCTAATTTTTTGATAGCTTCAGCAACTTGTAATGCATTTACAGCACCAAAGATTTTACCGCTTTCACCAGCTTTAGCACCGATAGAAAGTTTCACATCTTTTAAGCCTTCAGCAATTGCTTCAGCGTCTTTTTTCAATTTATCTTGTTTGAACGCAATTTGGCGTAAATTTTCAGCCAAAATCTTGCGATTGCTATCGTTAGCGATAACAGCGAAACCTTGAGGAATTAAATAGTTACGTGCGTAACCAGGTTTCACATTTACAACATCGTCTTTTTCGCCTAGCGCTTTAACGTCTTGTTTTAAAATTACTTCCATTGTAGCGCCCTCCTTATTTTAAACCATCAGTTACATAAGGCAAAATAGCGATATGACGGGCACGTTTAATTGCCTGAGCTACTTTGCGTTGGAATTTTAACGAAGTACCAGTTAAACGACGAGGTAATACTTTACCTTGCTCGTTAATAAATTTTAACAAGAAAGTAGCGTCTTTGTAGTCGATGTATCTGATGCCATTTTTCTTGAAACGGCAGTACTTTTTACGGTTATCCTCAACCTTTGGAGGAGTAACGTATGAAATGTTTTGATTAGCCATTATGCAACACCCTCCTCAGATTTTCTAGAAGCTTTAGGAGCTAATTCTCCTTTACGTTTACGTTCAGTGTAAGCTGCAGCGTGTTTGTCTAACGCAACAGTTAAGAAACGCATAACGCGCTCATCACGTTTGTACTCAACTTCTAATTTGTTAATTAACTCGCCTGAAGCCTTAAACTCAGTTACAGTGTAGTAACCTGTAGTTTTTTTCTGGATTGGATAAGCCAGCTTTTTCAAACCCCAATTGTCTTCGTGGACAATCTCGGCTCCGTTATCAGTCAGGATCTTCCTGAATTTGGCAACAACTTCTTTCGAAGCTTCTTCTGATAACAACGGGGTTAGAACGATTACGGTTTCGTAATTCTTCATTTGTTGTTTAATATATTAATTAAAAAATTCTCCCACTAAGGGGCTGCAAATGTAGCCATTTTATTTTGAAATTCAACCAGTCACATTAAAAACATTTCAAACTCATAATCCTACTTTTTTTTGCTGACACCTAGTTAATAGCTATACATTTTTTCACGACAGTGCAACATTTCAAAACACAATAAGTCATTGTAACAAATTGATAAACAAGATAGTAAATATCAATATGCAGTAATAGGTAAGTTACAGCATATCAATAGCCATGTTACAAAAAACATAGTACTATGTGTAACCTACTAGTGTAACTTAGCGTCATAACTACCAACTAATTGATTTGAAAACTATAAAACTAAACACAATATGAAAACGCTCGTAAAAACCATCACTGTTGTTAGTATTGCTACTCTAACTACAATAGGCACTACGAAATTAAACATTAACACTTTTGCTGGTTCTACAGAAGCTAATGAAAAAGCTTTAGATATTTATTTCCCTGCAGAAGAAAATACTCCTACAAAAACACAACAATTAGCCGAAGTAACTGTACATGCTTACTCGATCGAAAAACTGAACGCTCTTGTTGAATTTAAACCTTCTATAAATGAAGATGCAGATGTAGATGTTTCAGATTTAACAAAAATACAAGGGCTTGATGAAAAAATTAAGTTCATACCATCACAACAAGAAGTTGAGTTTGAACCTTCTTCAATCACCGATAAATCAATAGAAGAGTTGATCAAATTTACACCTTCCGAAACTTTTGATAATGAATCATCAGAACTTGAGCTTAATGCTTTAATAAAATTCGTTCCATCAGAAATGGACTTAAACTCAGTTGTTGAGCCTTTATCAATTGAGCAAATGTTAAAGTTCACTCCAAGCGAGTTAAGCTCTGAATCAATTATTGAACCTGTAAGCACTCTTGATCAATTAATAAAATTTACTCCAAGTATAGCTTCAAGGGACAGCGAAATTATTGAACCAGTGAGTATCGAGGAACTTGTAAAGTTTCAACCATCAAACTGGGAAAATGAATTGGTTGAAGAACCTGGCACAAATAGTAACACTGAAATGATAATAAAGTAATATCGTATTAGCTGATAACTCATATTTATAGGGAGGCACGAACATCATCGTACCTCCTTGTTTTTTTAATGATCAAAGTCCTTCAATTCCTTCTATTCTAAGTTGACTACTACTTCCTCCCTTAGCTTAAAATCTATCTGTTTTTTAATGGCCATGCAACATTCAAACCCCCACCTAGTCATTTCAACAAACTGATAAACAACGTACTAAACACCAATACACAGTAATAGGTAAGTTACAGCACAACAATACCCATGTTACAGAAAATATAGTACTATGTGTAACCTACTAGTGTAACTTAGCGTCATAGCTATCAACTAAATAATTTGAAAACTATAAAACTTAACACAATATGAAAACGCTCGTAAAAACCATCACTGTTGTTAGTATTGCTACTCTAACCACACTCGGCACTACGAAACTAAACATCAGCACTTTCTCTGGTAATTCAGAAGCCGATGAAAAAAGTTTAGACATTTATTTCCCTTCGGAAGAAAATATACCTACAAGACCACAACATTTAGCAGAAGTAACTGTTCATGCTTTTTCAACTTCAAAACTAAACGCTCTTGTTGAGTTTAAACCTTCTTCTATTATTGAAGATGTAGATGTTTCAGATTTAACTGCCATACAAGAACTTGATGAAAAAATTAAGTTCGTACCATCACAACAAGAAGTTGAGTTTGAACCTGCTTCCACCTCCGATAAATCAATAGAAGAGCTGATCAAATTCAAACCTTCCGCAACCTTTGATAATGAATCGACAGAAACTGAGCTTAATGCATTCATAAAATTTGTTCCATCAGAAATTGACGTAAATTCTATTATTGAACCTTTATCGATGGAACAAATGGTAAAATTCACTCCAAGCGAGTTAAGCTCAGAATCAATTGTTGAACCAGTAAGTTCTCTTGATCAATTAATAAAATTTACTCCAAGTGCAGCTTTAGTTGACAGTGAAATTATTGAACCAGTGAGTATTGATGAACTTGTAAAATTTCAACCTTCAAACCTGGAAAATGAATTGGTTGAAGAACCTGGCACAAATTGTAACACAGAACTGGTAATTAAGTAACATCCGTATTAGCAGGTAACTCATATTTTACAAGGAGGTACGAATATTAAGGTACCTCCTTGTTTTTTAATAACTAAGACCATTTATTCCTTCCTTTACAATAGACTCTACAACTATTTCTCCCCTTAAATCTTAATTGAAGGTCTTATATTTATGAAATCCGAGTCGAAAACATACAATTCGACATTAAAACCTAAGGTTTGTTTACGTATGCATTAAGCAAGCTCATTCTTTTTACTTTAATAAAGGCCGATGATTCACTTACCTCATTTAATTACCGACCTCACTTTGATCCTGGTTTCGGCAGGAGTAACCTTGCTGATTTTTAAAAAGTTAAAGCAACCCGTTGTATTAGGCTATTTAATTACCGGGCTACTAATAGGTCCGAACTTTACACTATTTCCTACCGTTACTGAAATAGATAGCATTAAAATTTGGGCCGAAATAGGTGTAATCTTTCTCTTATTCAGCCTTGGACTCGAATTCAGTTTTAAAAAATTAGTTAAAGTTGGAGGAAGTGCCTCTATAACGGCAATTGTTGAAGTTGTTTCAATGCTGGCGATTGGGTATATAACTGGTAAAGCCATGGGCTGGAATCTGATGGATAGTATTTTTTTAGGAGGAATCTTATCAATTTCATCCACTACCATTATAATTCGGGCCTTTGAAGAGCTAGGCGTAAAAAACCGGAAGTTCGCCAGTTTAGTTTTCGGGGTATTGATAGTCGAGGATCTGGTGGCAATTTTATTACTGGTATTGCTTTCAACCTTGGCAGTAAGCCAACATTTTGCAGGTGATAAAATGCTGATCTCAGTATTAAAACTTATCTTTTTCTTAGCTATTTGGTTTTTGGGCGGCATCTTTTTAATCCCTACTGTGTTAAAAAAAGCAAAGAAATTAATGAATGATGAGATGCTACTGGTTATCTCATTAGCACTTTGTTTATTAATGGTTTCATTAGCAACCGTTGTAGGGTTCTCACCTGCCCTGGGCGCTTTTGTTATGGGGGCCATACTTGCAGAAACAACATCAGCAGAAAAAATCGAGCATTTAGTTAAACCTGTCAAGGATTTATTTGGAGCTATATTTTTTGTATCAGTAGGAATGCTGATAGACCCTAAGGTATTAATCCAGTACGGCGGACCCGTTTTGGTAATAACAGTGGTTACAATTGTCGGAAAAACATTGAGTTCCGGATTGGGAGCGCTCCTTTCGGGTCAACCATTAAAACACTCCTTGCAAACAGGGATGAGCCTGGCTCAAATTGGAGAGTTCTCATTTATTATAGCCACTCTCGGCTTAAGCCTAAAAGTCACCAGCGATTTTTTATATCCTATAGCTGTAGCGGTTTCTGCCATTACAACGTTTACTACACCTTATCTAATTAAACTAGCAGAGCCTACTTATAATTTCGTTTACAGGCTCCTTCCTGAAAAAGCTCAACTAGCATTAACCCGCTACAGCTCAGGAACTCAAACCATTGCAGAAACCAATAATTGGAAGGAGTTTTTTAAGACCTATTTATCAACCATCGTAACCAATTCAATTGTTATCATTGGCATTTTGTTCACCGTTAAATATTTAACACCAAAACTTAACGAAAGCTTTATTAACAATAATAGTTATGGTGAATTAGCGATTATTGTTATAGCCTTTGCTTTAATGAGTCCTTTTCTATGGGCCTTGTCGGCAAAAAAAATACAGGGCACGGCTTATAAACAACTATGGGTTGACACTAAATATAACCGGGGACCATTGATCACGCTCGAAATACTTCGAATTATGCTTTCGATAGTGTTTATAGGCGCTTTAGTTGCACAATTTTATTCAATTAATTTTGCAATAATTTCGGCAATAATAATATCAGTGGTTAGCTTTATTATTTTCTCTACCCGACTTCAGTCTTTCTACGGAAAATTAGAGTCCCGCTTTTTAACCAATTTAAATGCCCGGGAAATAAGTGCGGCTTCTAAACGGATGGACGAATTGATGCCTTGGGATTCACACCTGGCTTATTTTACTGTTAACCCTCAATCTTTGGCTGTTGGCAAAACACTGGTGGAGCTTTCATTAAGAGAAAACTTTGGAGTTAATGTTGCGGTTATTGAACGCGGAACCAGAAAAATTAAGATACCATCCAAGGAAGAATATATTTACCCATACGATAGAATTGCCGTTGTTGGAACCGATGAGCAATTAAAAAGCTTTGAGCAATATATTTCATCAGAACCAACTAACGACATTGAAAGTAATGGAGGTGAAGTTACTCTTCATAAAATTACGGTGAACGGAAACTCCCCTTTACTTAACAAAACCATAAAAAGCTCCGGAATACGGGAAAAAGCAATGGCACTAATTGTAGGTATTGAACGCAGAAATGAACGAATCTTAAACCCAGAAAGTTCATTCCGATTCGAAAAAGGAGATATTTTATGGGTAGCCGGCGAAAAGAAACTTATTCAGGCAATTGTAAGCTAAACGATAGCAACCTCCTAAGGTGAAGTGAGCAATTGAACAGAGATTAGTTGAGCAATTATTACATCCTTTTTATCGTTACAAAACAATGCTTGCACTTGGCTTAAACTATTTCTATTTTCGTTGCGGATGGAAAATTTCATTGTATCGGCACGGAAGTACAGACCTGATAAATTCAACAGTGTTGTTGGTCAGGCACATATAACCAATACGCTGAAGAACGCGATCAAAACCGGGCAGCTCGCTCAGGCATTTTTGTTCTGTGGTCCTCGCGGAGTGGGCAAAACTACGTGCGCCCGGGTACTGGCAAAAACCATCAACTGCCAGTCGCCAACTGCCGATTTTGAAGCATGTGGAGAATGTGAATCATGCCTTTCGTTTAAACACGGAAACTCCATGAACATTCATGAGCTTGATGCAGCTTCGAATAACTCAGTTGAAGATATCCGCAGCCTGGTTGAACAAGTTCGCTATGCCCCACAAGCCGGCAAATACAAAATTTACATCATCGACGAGGTTCACATGCTTTCAACGAGTGCTTTTAACGCATTCCTGAAAACCCTGGAAGAACCCCCTTCTTATGCGATCTTCATTTTAGCAACTACTGAAAAGCATAAAATTTTGCCAACCATTTTATCGCGTTGTCAGATTTTTGACTTTAACAGAATAAAGGTGGATGACATTGCACACCACCTGGAGTATATTGCTAAAACCGAAAATATTGGATTCGAACCTGATGCTTTGCACATTATTGCTCAAAAGGCGGATGGCGCTCTGCGCGATGCCTGCTCAATGTTCGACCAGATTACTTCGTTTTCTCAAGGAAATATTACTTACAAGTCGGCTATCGACAACCTTAATATTCTTGACTACGATTATTATTTCAGAGTTACAGAAGCTCTTTTAAACGAAGATATTTCTAAAAGTCTGTTAATATTTGATGAGATCTTAGATAAAGGCTTTGATGGAAACAACTTCATAAACGGACTATGCAGTCACTTCAGAGATTTATTGGTTTGCAAAGACACCGCAACCATAAAATTATTAGAAGTAAGTGAGGGCATCAAACAAAAATACCTGGAGCAATCACAGAAAGCTCCCGTATCGTTCTTACTTTCAGGGTTAAATATTGGTAACCAAGCCGATTTAAATTATAAAGGAAGCAAAAATCAGCGATTGCAAATCGAGCTGTCGTTGATGAAAATGTGCCATATCAGGGCAGCCTTAAATTTATCAAATGGTCAACTTCCGCAATCGGAGGTAAAAAAAAAACCTGATACCGTAGCAAGTTCACCAGCTCAACCAGTTTCGGCGCCATCTATTCCAACTCCAACTGTAGCTAAAACCGAAACTGTTGCCGTTCCTAAAACAGAACCACAGAAAATAGCTCTGCCAGTTGTAAAAGCAACTGTTACAGCGAGTATTCCGTCATTAAAAATTCCATCGATAAAAAACCTAAGCGGGAACTCTGCACCGGCAGAAGATGACGTAAAAGTTGAAACTTCAATTCCAGAAACAGTTGAAATAAAAGTAAACCAACCGTTTACTGAGGAGCAGCTATTACGTTATTGGAATGATTTTGCGGAAATTGCAGCGCAGGATTCGAAGATTGGGTTACAAACCGTTATGACGGTAAATGCGCCTAAACTCCGTCCGGATTATACAATTGAAGTCATAGTCATTGATAAATATCAAACCGACATTATTCAATCTGAGCAGATAAATATGCTGCGATTTTTAAAGAATAAACTTCAAAATAATACCATAAAGATTGAAACAGTAATTGGTGAAGGCGCTGAACATGCTAAAAAAACACTTTATACTTCGACTGATAAGTTTAAATATCTGGCCGAAAAAAACCCGAACTTAATTGAACTAAGAAGACGCCTGGATTTAGAAATTGACTTCTAGTGTTTAATTGAATCCTGAACAGATTCGTCGTCCTGATCTTCGGTTTCCATCTCTTTCTCATCCGTGGTCTCTTTCCCCATTTTAACTATTGGATTATCGCGAGTACCTGTTATAGTCATTGGAATTCCGATGATACCAAATGGAGGTAAGCCCAAACGAAACTTCAAATTTAATCGGCCATCAAAGGTAGTTTGCCCTTCAATCTTTGGACGAAAACCGGCAATCTTGAACTTTGTTTTTTCAATATTGATCACATTGTTCTTGATAGAGGTTTTAATTTTAACCCCTTTAAGATTTGGATTATTCACTTCGTCTTTACCGGTACTTTTACTCACGGCAGTAAGCATTTTCAATCCTGCTATTTTAACATCTTTAATCGATAATACACCTGCTCCTACTAATGAAGGATAAACTGGCATCATATCGGCATTCAAACGCCCCTGTAGCTGATATTTAAGAGACACCACCCCCTGTGCCTTGGCAGCCGCTGGCGCCAGATCATGAAATATTTTAATTTCCTTGTAAGCTCGTTGAACGTCAAAATCCTGGGCATTTATTTTATAGCTAAAATTGGCTTTTCTCGGACTAACACTTACATAAGTGGCGTCCATCACTACTTTACATCCAATTAAATTAAACCCTGTTTTATTCAATGCGAGTTGCCCATTATTAATGATCATTTGCCCCTGGCAGCTATCCAATTGTAAGGCATCATACTTAACTTTTTTGGCAAATGCATCAAAAGTCATATTCAAGTTTTTAGGCAAAATAACCACACCGCTTTCCCCCCCTGACACCTCTGTGGTATCACCGGCAAAGGCCATAAACTCATCAACCAAAAAGTAATTCGATTTTAAATCGAATGCCCCTACCAGCAACTCATTTTTTACTGCATAATTTATCACATTGGTCAGATAGCCATTAAGCTCAAAATCAGTTTGCCCATAAATAGCCTTAAACTTATCAAACCATACTTTATCATCCTTAAAACTAAAAATACCGGTTTGCAACTTAAACGGTTTCGGAAACAACTCTGACATAAAAGTGAGATTGATAAGTTTTAAGGTGCCGCTGTTTTTCAATCGTGCATAATTCCCTTTTTGAGCATCACTTTGACGACCACGTAATGCAAGATTGGCGTCAATTCTTCCATCTACATTTAAACCTTTACGAGAGAAAACTTTATAAATACGACCCATATCAATTTGCCCATTGGCCTTAACATCATAAACCATATCATCAAAATTCACCAGGTCGGCTTTTAAAGTAAAAGGCTTGCCTTCAAATGAAAACGTTAGTGGATCAATATCAACTTTCAAATCCCTTAATGTCCCGCTATTATTGGTAATTGTTGAATTAATCTGAATATTCTCAATTGGATTTGGGTAATACTTGGTTTTAACTGATCCGTCTTTTAGAGAAACTAGCGCCTTTGTATGAGGAAACTGTCGTTGAGCAGGATCATATTTCCCACTCGTAACAACATCCATAGTTAACATTCCTCGAAGATCCAAACTATCCATTGGATACACCTGCTTAAGATCAGCCATGTTAAAATTAGCTTTCAGATCGGCCTCCATAGGAAATCCTTTAGAACCATTAATTTTTAAAAAACCTTTAATATAATTTTTAAGGATGGTCGCATTCAGGTTCTCTATAGCAATATTGGCGTTTTTAATGTTATGGTCGGCACACGCTCCATTAATATTAAAGCTGATGTTATTAACAGATTGAGGCAAGGATGCATATTTGAAATAACCATTTCGTAGTGACGATCGTAAGGTAAACTTTGGAATGGATAAAATCACCGTATCGCGTTTTCGCAAACTCGTCGGATCAGGTCCTACACTATATTTTCCATCAGCCAATAAATGCAGGCTATATTTACCCTTTACTGAAAAATCACTAACACCGTAGGCCTTTTGCCATTTTTCCAGGTCCAACTCTGAATTAATATTTGCATAAATGTAGGGATCTTTCAACCCTTTCACTTTTATAATGGAGCTGAAATAATCCTTATCAATATTAAAGAATAGCGAATCGATCTTCAGGAAAGCACTATCCGGATTAAACCCAGGCAAACTTGCATCCATATTCAGGAAAAGATTTTTCACAGGCGATGGAACCTTTTGGTTTGCGATCAAACCATTCCTCACCTTCATATTCAAATTAAAATCAGGCATCTGATTCTTATCTGAAATATATTTACCTATTACGCTTGCGGTAACATCAGTAGTTCCCTCTACCTGTGTTTTATCCAGCCATTTTTGATACTCCGGAGGAAATGCAGTAAATAGATCGCTTAAATTAGCTCCTTTGGTGGTGAGCCTAAAATCCATGTCATAACCAGTATCCAAAAACTCAAATCGACCGTTAAACTGTACAGGTAGTTTATTAATCTTCAGATCATTTTTTTGAAAAAGCAAGGCAAATGAGTTAGTATTAATTCTGGTCACCAATTGCGCATTCACCTCTTTATTAAGAAAATAAGAAATCCCATCATAGCTAAAATCTAATGAATCGATTTTAGCAACGGTAAATAGGTCAAACAGATCTTTACTTAAATCACCTTTGCCGGTATAGTTAAGCCCCTTGGCTTTTATCAGCATTGGAAATGATCGATCGTTATAAGTCAAATGACTATGAGTTATTAGTATCTTCTCGATTTTTAGTGACATACTGCTGCTATCGGCAGCTTTCTTATCTTTTTTTTCTGCAGAAGAGACATACACATTATAGTTTGCCTCGCCTTTTTCATTCACCAGAATATTAATGGCAGCGTCAGATAAGAAAATTTGATCAACCTTGAGACTTTCGGCAAAAACGCTCTCCAAATCAATTCCTAGTGCTATTTCTTTCGCGCCTACTAAAGTTTCGTTGGTATAAGGAGAAGAACCATTGAGATTGAAATCATAAAGGGTAAGAGTTAGAGATGGGAAATGCTTAAAGAAAGACAAGCCTACATCGGAGTAAGTCAGCTTGCCTCTTAAATTTTTCCCTGCCCATGTTTTAATTTTAGCCGACACTCCATCTTTTAAAAAGAATGGAGTAATGAACAGAATTAATAAAAAGCAACTGATTGCAATTCCGATAATTTTTAAGGATTTAATAAGAGTAGAGCGAAGTTTAGGATTCATCAGTAAGCAAGATCGTAAATTAAAATAAATGTAATTAGCTAATTAAAAGCATTATACCGCTATTAAATTTACTAAAAATTAAGGCCATAAAACACAAGTGAACATGTGTTTTATGGCCTTTAATCAATAAATATTATTATTACTTAATTCTAACTAACTGATACTTTAGTTAGGTTATTTTTCGAGGGATAGGTAAACCAATAAATTGTAATAGAAATTAAAGAAAAGATAATGCCCACCAAACAAACTCCAAACCATTGATAAAGGTCCCAAACCCATAAACCAATGGCCGAGCCCATAGCCGTTCCGATAAAACTGCCTGTCATGAACACGGTATTTATACGATTACGGGCTTCCGGAATAAGTGCATAAATACGCGTTTGATTAGATACATGAATCCCTTGTATTCCCATATCAAGCAATATAATTCCGACGATTAATCCGATAACATTATGTCGCGAAATATATAACAGTACAAAAGACAGCAACATAATTACTACACCAAAACCTATGGCTACCCTCGGATTGCGCTTATCGGCAATTTTCCCAACCAATGGAGCCATTAAAGCACCCATCCCGGCAGCCAAACCAAACAAGCCAATGGTATTAGCATTAAAATGAAAAGGACTTGCTGATAATAATAAAACCATGGTAGTCCAAAACATTCCGAATGAACCAAAAGCAAGTGCATTTATAGCGGTCGCCTCGCGCAAAACATGTTGTTCTTTTACCAGTTGCACCAATGATTTCATCAACTGACCATAACTCCCCTGAAAACTGGGTTTGCTGGAAGGAAATGTAAACGTCATTACTATTGCCAGCACCAAACATATTCCGGCTGCAATGTAAAACATGGCACGCCATCCCCATAAGTCCCCAATAAACCCACTCAAGGTTCTCGATAGTAAAATACCTATCAGCAATCCGCTCATTATTGTTCCAATAATGCGTCCTCGTTGTTCAGGTGCGGCCAAATTTGCCGCCATCGGAATTATAAGTTGAGGCACCATGGAGGTAAACCCAATTAATAATCCTGCAATTTTTAATACAAAGATATTTTGAGTTACAGCAGCACCTATTAAGGCCACAACGGAAGTAAGTGTCATAACAATGATCTGTTTTTTCCGTTCGAGCTTATCACCTAAAGGAGTACAAAAGAATAAACCCAATGCATAACCGAGTTGTGTATAAAAGTTGATCTGTCCGGCATTACTCTCAGAAACATTGAACTCTTTACTAATTAGCACCACCAAAGGTTGACTGTAATAGATATTGGCAACAATCAGCCCAGTAGCAAAAGCCATGAGCAGCATCTGGGCTCTGCTTAAAGATGAAGTCATTAAAACGATTTTAGACGAACAAAGATAGGTGCATGTAAATGCAAAGCTGTAAATTGTAACAGGTTATTTGCCACTGCAAACAAATAGTAACTTTTACATGCAACTTTTAATCATTGATTGCGTCATTAACAAAAGATCTATAACTAACTAAACAATAATACTTATCATGAAACTTTTATTAAAAACCTTATTGGCTTCTGTAATTGCCTTGGGCATTTGTAACATCTCTTATTCCCAAACGACTTCCAACAAGGCTCCGGGCATTAGTCCTAGTGTACATGATTTTAACGCAATTTCTGTTGGTGGACCAATCAACGTATTTGTAACCATGGGAAATGAAGAGTCGTTACGAATTGAAGCATCTGAAGAAAACGTAAAGAACATGATCGTTGAAGTTAAAAACAACACACTTGTCCTAAAGCTTAAAAACTCTTCGTATATGTGGAAGCATTCGGAGGGAAAAATCAATGCTTACGTTACGGCAAAACAGCTTAGAGGGTTGACAGTTGGTGGGTCTGGATCGCTGAAAGTTGAAGGTACTGTTAAAGCCGATAACGTAGATTTAACCGTAAGCGGCTCAGGGAATATGAACTTGACTGCCGAAGCATCCTCATTAGAAAGTACCGTTAGTGGTTCAGGCTCTATAAGAATTTCCGGAACGGCAGATAAATCGGATATTACCGTTAGTGGCTCTGGATCATTTAATGGCAATGATTTAAAAAGCAACAAAACTTCAGTTGTGGTAAGTGGCTCTGGTGAAGCGCGTATACATACAGAACAAGCACTCGAGGCCGTAATAAGCGGCTCCGGAAGTGTGAATTACAGCGGATCGCCAACAAATATCGACACAAAGACAAGCGGTTCTGGAAGAGTAAAAAAAGTAGATTAATCAGTGTTTTAATAAAAAGAGAAGGCCCGTTTTATTGACAAAACGGGCCTTCTCTTTTTATTCTTGTTAATTATTTAGCATCAGAAAGTATATGTTTCGCATAATTCACTTTCAATTCATCTAAACGCAAGGCCTGCTTTTTAAAACGATGCAAAAAGTCGGTATAGTTTTTATTGGCTTTTGTAGTCCAAACAACTTCGGCCATAGCCAACGAACGTGGAAAAACCATATACTCCACATGCTCCGGAGTTGCTACATACTCGGTCCAAAGGTTTACCTGCGCACCTTTAATATATTTTGCCTCTTGTTGTGTTAATGTATCAGGAACTGGTTCGTAAGAATACACTTTTTCAACCGGGGTAAACCCGCCAATTGCCAAGGGTTCATTTTCTGACTTAGCTTGATAATGATCAAGATAACAGAAGCCACCCGGAGTCATTATTACATCATGATGTTGCTTAGCCGCTGCAATGCCGCCTTCAATTCCTCTCCATGACATTACCGTTGCATTAGGAGCCAATCCTCCCTCCAAAATTTCATCCCAGCCAATTATCTGACGACCTTTTGAATTGATAAATTTCTCCATCCGTTGGATAAAATAGCTTTGCAATTCATGCTCATCTTTTAACCCTTTCTCTTTTATCAGTGTTTGACAATGGTGGCAGTTTTTCCAACGAAGCTTCGGACATTCATCACCACCAATATGAATGTATTTACTCGGGAACAAGTCCATTACCTCTGTTAGCACATTTTCAAGAAATTTAAAGGTGGTATCGCGCGGACAAAATACATCGTTAAATACACCCCAACGGGTTGCTACTTCATATGGGCCTTGTGTACATCCCAACTCCGGATAAGCCGTTAATGCAGCTAATGCATGTCCGGGCATTTCAATTTCGGGGATTATATTAATAAATCGATCTTGAGCATATTTTACTATTTCTTTAACTTCCTCTTGAGTATAAAACCCTTCATAAGTTTTACAATCGTACTGCCGATCCATGATTGGGGTCCCGGTAGTGGTTTTACCAACTGCAGTTTCTTTTCTCCAGGAGCCCATAGTAGTTAATTTCGGATATTTCTTTATCTCAATTCTCCAACCCTGATCTTCAGTTAAGTGCCAGTGAAAGGTGTTGTACTTAAATAAAGCGAGCAGATCGATGTAACGTTTAATGAAATCAGGCGGAAAAAAGTGACGGCAAACATCCAAATGTGCTCCACGATATTCAAAACGAGGTGCATCCTGAATAACTGCACAAGGAATTGTCCATTTAACCGATGAAACCACTTGTTTATTTTCAATTTGCGGAGGCAATAACTGACGCAGCGTTTGAACGGCTCTAAATGCACCTGCTGCTGTTTTTGATCGTATATCAATAATGTTTTTTGAAATTGCAATCCGGTATTCCTCTTCATTCTTCATCCCAGGATCAAGTGTAAACACAATTACATTTTTGGAAGCGTTCTCTACAAAACTCAATTGAAAGCCAGTAGAAGCATTTACCAGATCCACTAAAAAACTAACTGCTGTTTTAAGCTGCTCATCTTTATTATTCAACACAATTTTTGTTGAGGCATTAATAGCAAACTCACCTTTACGAGCAATTAACGTTTGCGGTTTGGGAATAATCGGGTATCGCTCAGCTGTTGATTGCGCATAGCTCAAAATGGCGCACACTACCATCGGCAGCATCATCAACAATGCCTTGATCTTAATTTTCATATATAATTGTTAGTTAACTGGTACGAATTTTAAAGATAAAAAAGAAGGCCGAAATACTTGTGTATCTCGGCCTTCTTTTTAAATATTATTCAAAAGCTAGCGCATTAAACGCTTAAGCTTTGGATAGTCATCATGTAATGACTTAAATGCCATCGGTTTTCTGTCAATTGAAGAGCTCAATTCCTTCAACCTTAAACTGAACGCTCTGCTTGCTTGCGTTTCGCGGGTACTATATACTACCCCATTAGTTATTTGAACCAATGCTTTATTCAATAAGGCTTCATGGATATCACCCAATGGTTTTAGGTCTGACCCATTATCCAAATCTTCAATATCAGGTACAAATCCTGTATTATAATCTGACTGACCTAACGAGTTAAAGCTTTTGGTAACAATGGGTTGCATTCCCCACTTAATTTTTCCGGTTTCATCTGTTACCGTAATTGACCCAACGTTTTTACCGTAGGTTTTAGCTCCAATTAAAAAAACAGGCATGTAAGGTCTCAATCCGTTTATCAATAACTCACTGGCAGAAGCGGTATGATTACTGGTTAACACATAAAGCTTATTCAAATTAGCACCTATATTATTGGATTTTGAAATGAATTTGCCTAAAAAGAATGCGGCACCCAAACTAGGGTCATCCATTATTTCTTTCGTTACCTGTGTATTGTATTCCTTTTTATAAAATACTTTATTCGGATCGAGATCTTTTACTATTAAGCTGGCTAATAAAGTGGAAGAAGTCACTAATCCTCCCGTATTAAAGCGAAGGTCTAACACCAGGTCGGTAACGCCTTGGGCTTTAAATTTCCCAAAAACTTCGTCCATTTTTTTATCATATTTCCCAGTTTTATCACCTGGGTCGGCAACAAACTGGTTATAAACAAAGTAGCCGATCTTTTTATTATTAATAGTGTAAACTGAGTCCAAAAACACAGGATTCTCTTCAATTTCCAGCGCAATAAGATTTTTGGTTTCCTTATCAGTAAAATTTCCGTTTGAATAAGTAAGGGTGGTGATAGTAAAAGAATCAAGACCAAAAAGTAAAGATTCGTAGTTAGTAGTAGTAAGCTGTTTTCCGTTGATCTTTCCAAAGATATCCCCTCTTTTTAACCCTGCTTTTGCAGCCGGAGAATTAGGTAAAACATACAAAATCTGACCAATTATATTCGAGCCAACACCCGTGGTGTACAACCTGATCTCATAGCCAACCGATTTGGAGACACCGTTCAATGAATTTTCTAAATCTTCAGCACTTTCCTGAATCCACGAAAAACGATCTTCAGTTTTATAAAGCAATGATTCAAAAAATTGATCCGGCGCTAAATTTTTATTTGTACTTGCAGGAATTTTACTAGTCCAGTAGTACAAGTAGCGCATATTATCTTCTATCCATTGATTTACTTCCTTGTTATTACCCGGCTTAGGATCATCTTTTTTACATGAGTAAGTAATTGTAATAGCTGCTAATGCTGTTATTGCCCAAAACTTAAGGGCACTAATCTTTTTGTTCATAGATAAACTTCTTAAATGGTATAAATTCTTTCTTGGGTTTCAAAAATAGAAAATTAAACGAGAGTCCTAGCCGCTTTTAACTTCACTGCAAATAATTGATCCTAGTCATGTAAAGCCTTATATCATGAATTTTCAAATTCTCTAATTTCCAGCCACTCACATCCATCTATTTTTATAAATTTGGGCTCGATTTGAAAAACTTCATAAAATTCGCATTATGTCAATAGAAAAAATTAAAGTTGCCAACCCTGTGGTTGAATTGGACGGCGACGAAATGACCCGCATTATCTGGAAATTCATCAAGGACAAATTAATTCTCCCTTATTTAGACCTTGATATCAAATATTACGATTTAGGTATTGAGCATCGTGATGCTACAAATGACCAGGTTACTGTTGACGCAGCTGAAGCTATTAAAAAATATAATGTAGGTATTAAATGTGCTACCATCACTCCTGATGAGCAACGCGTAGAAGAATTCAAACTGAAACAAATGTGGAAATCACCTAACGGCACCATCCGTAACATTTTGGACGGTACTGTTTTCCGTGAGCCTATCGTTTGTGACAATGTTCCTCGTTTGGTTCCTAACTGGACTGCCCCTATCTGCGTTGGTCGTCACGCATTTGGTGATCAATACCGCGCTACCGATTTCGTAACTAAAGGAAAAGGTAAATTAACTATCAAATTTGAAGGTGAAAACGGTGAAGTAATTGAGCACGAAGTGTACAACTACAAAGGTGATGGCGTTGCATTAGCAATGTACAATACTGATGAGTCGATCCGTGGTTTTGCTCGTTCATGCTTTAACCAGGCGATCATGAAAAAATGGCCTTTATACCTTTCTACCAAAAACACCATTTTGAAGAAATATGATGGTCGTTTCAAAGATATTTTCGAAGAAATTTACCAAGGCGAGTTCAAAGCTGAAATGGACAAATTAGGTATCACTTACGAGCACCGTTTAATCGATGACATGGTTGCTTCGGCTTTAAAATGGAACGGAAACTTTGTTTGGGCTTGTAAAAACTATGATGGCGACGTACAGTCAGATACAGTTGCTCAAGGTTTCGGTTCATTGGGTTTGATGACTTCAACTTTGGTTACTCCAGATGGTAAAACAATGGAAGCTGAAGCTGCTCATGGTACTGTAACTCGTCACTACCGCGAACACCAAAAAGGTAAACGCACTTCAACTAACCCAATTGCTTCTATTTTCGCTTGGACTCGTGGTTTAGAGTTCCGTGGTAAATTAGATGGCAACCAAGCATTAGTTGACTTCTGTCAAAAATTAGAGCAAGTGTGTGTGGAAACTGTAGAGTCGGGTAAAATGACCAAAGACTTAGCGGTTTGTATCTACGGTAATAATGTTACTGCTGATCAATACTTATATACTGAAGATTTCTTAGCTGCAATTGACGAAAACTTAAAAGCTAAGTTAGCGAAGTAATTTTTTGGCTGATAGCTTTTAGCAATTAGCATTTAGATAAGAGCGCCCTTGTTTCAGCAGAAACGAGGGCGTTTTGTTTCATATTATCTTTGTTCTACTTAATAGTTGATTTGCAAATAATTAAGAATATTGATTAAAATGCCCCAAAATAAATAAATACAGTTAAAGTTTTGTAGACACGTCAAATATCGAAAACTGAATATTAGATATATTGTACAATTTG
The DNA here is from genome assembly GCF_023914155.1 of Solitalea agri. GTDB lineage: Bacteria > Bacteroidota > Bacteroidia > Sphingobacteriales > Sphingobacteriaceae > Solitalea > Solitalea agri. The sequence goes on from NZ_JAMWYS010000009.1 coordinate 97,383, forward strand.
ATTTAGAAAACCAAACACTGATAAAGCACAACATGCAATACAAACAATTACCATCATTTATTCCATTTGTTCTTTAACTTCTTATCATTAAATTTGAGAGAATTTAATTGCGTCTAAAGCAATTATTAATACTTTGATATTCAACGTCATGCAAAAGCTATTATCCATCATAAAAAACAAATACTATTTATCACTAATAATATTTTTTGTGTGGATGCTGTTTTTAGATCGTAACGACTTCGTTTCTCAATATGAATACCGCCAGAAATTATCTCAAATCCGCAAAGACCAGGATTATTACAAAGAAGAGATTATTAAGGTGAAAAAAGATGTAAAGGAATTATCTACAGACCCTGCTCAGTTGGAGAAATTCGCCCGTGAAAAATACCTGATGAAAAGAGATGGTGAAGACATTTTCATCATTGTTCCTGAAGACGAAGAAAAGAAGGATAAATAAAGACTTCTCCACTTTCCTATTTCTAAATACCCCTCCTTTTACTACTCACAACAGATTTTAGCTAGCTAATTTAACACTATCAAATTCAATAGTTTATCTGTAAATTGACATTATAAATCTTAACTAAGGTTTATTACATGTAATTGTTGTGACCATAATTGACCAAACTATTAAAGGCGTTGGTGACAATTATCATGTTTTACAGCAATAAGCTTACCTATATTTAATCATAACAAAACATTAAAAATGAAAACTATTCTAGTTCCTACCGACTTTTCTAAATCTGCCAACAACGCTTTAATGTTTGCCAAAAACCTGGCTGTAAATCATAACTATAGAATTAAGCTGCTACATATTGTTCAAACTATGGTTGATCCCAATATGCCTCCGGAGATAATTGACGAAGTACTAACGACTCAAGAAAATGAGGCAAAAGAGCAAAATGAAGCATTACAAAAAGAAATAGCAAGTGCCGGAGTTGAAGTTGAAAGTATTACCCGGAGGGGATTTTTAATTGAAAGTGAAATTTTGGAAGAGCTAACAGCAGGTGATATTAATTTGATTATTATGGGTACTAAAGGGGTCGCTGACCTGGTAGACAAACTTTTAGGAAGTAATACTTCTTCAATTATTGAACGGGCTACTTGTCCGGTTTTGGTAGTCCCATCTCTTGCCAAGCCTGACAAAGCCATAAAAAAAATTGTGTATGCCACTCAGTTCCACGGGGAAGAGTTACCGTTTATCGAACGTATACTAGACTTCTCTGATAGCATTAATGCGGAAACCACTATTCTAAAAATTACTACCAGTGATAAACAAGAAGAATCTTTAATCAACAAATTGAACCTTAGCTCATCCAGCCATAAATGCAAAATTGAAACATTCTCCGCACATTCCGTATCTGAAGGAATTAGTGAATACGCAAAGAAAAATAATACCGACTTATTGGTTATGGTAACACATAGGCGTACGCTGTTGGAGAAGTTTTTCAACCCAAGTATCACTAAGAAGTTAGCCGAACATGTGAATGTGCCTTTGCTGGCCTATCACGGATAATTATTCAATCCCCATACTCGGGGATTTTTTATTAACATAAAAAACTAACCAATGAAAATCGCTTTCTTCTCAAGTAGACAATACGACATCGAAATATTTAATGAGCTAAACACACAATACGATCACAAGCTTGAATTCTTTGTTCCGGAATTAAATGAAAAATATGCAGTACTTGCCAAAGGACATGATGCTGTTTGCATTTTTGTTAATGATGATTTAAATGAAACGGTGATTGCTGAACTAGCAGGATATGGTATAAAAGCTATTTTACTACGTTGTACAGGATTTAACAACGTTGATTTTGCAGCAGCTAAAGCCCATGGTATAATGGTTTATCGTGTCGGTTATTATTCTCCCTATTCGGTGGCTGAATACGCCATGACCTTAATTTTAGCGCTCAACAGAAAAGTTTACAAATCATACAACCGGATTAAACGCGGCAATTTTGAACTGGAAGGGCTAATGGGCTTCGACCTTCATCAAAAAACTGTTGGGGTAGTGGGAACAGGAAAGATTGGCAAAGTATTCATTGATATTTTAAAAGGCTTTGGGTGCAAAGTACTTGCCTATGATTTGTTCCAAAATGAGGATTGTTTAAAAGCCGGAGTAACCTATACAGAGCTTAATCAATTGTTTGCTGAATCGGATATTATCAGCTTGCATTGCCCCTTATCTGAACAAAACCGACATATGATCAATGAAGCCTCAATTGAACTCATGAAGCCAGGAGTAATGATCATAAATACCAGCAGAGGCGGACTTATCAATACCCTGGCTACCATCGAAGCACTTAAAACAGGTAAAATAGGTTCACTTGGAATTGATGTGTATGAAGAAGAAGCGGAGTTATTCTTTAAAAATCTTTCAGACAAAATTATTCAGGACGATATTTTTGCACGCCTGCTTACTTTTCCAAACGTGCTCATTTCAGGCCACCAAGCGTTCTTTACTAAAAATGCGCTGGATGATATTGCAAACGCTACACTACAAAATGCGAAAGATGCTGAAACACAAATTACAAATGAAAACAGTTTGTAATTTGTAATTTCGCGGCTTATTCATTGAAAAGCCATGAGCAAAATATTCCATTTATCCACCTGCAGTACCTGTAGTAAAATCATAAAACAAGCTGAAGAAGCAGGAATTAAATTTGAAAAGCAAGACATTAAAACGGACCAAATTTCGGCAGCGGAACTTGAAGCGATGATGAAACTGGCAGGCTCTTATGAAGCTTTATTCAGTCGCCGCTCGCAAAAATTCAGACCAATGGGATTGCATGAAAAGAATCTGACTGAAAATGATTATAAAGAATTAATACTTCAGGAATACACATTCTTAAAACGACCGGTGGTAATTTCAGGTGAAAAGATTTTTGTAGGCAATAGTCGAAAGGTTGTAGAAGAGATGATTGAAAAATTAAAACAATAGACCATAGTCCATGGACCATGGTCTATTGACTATGGTCTATTTCAACATCGCCACAAAGTCATCAAACAAATAACGTGAGTCATGTGGGCCGGGTGATGACTCAGGGTGATATTGAACCGAAAAGGCTTTTTTACCTTTAACCCTGATACCTTCAATAGTACCATCATTTAAGTTAATGTGTGTAATTTCAACTTTATCAGAAGCTTTTACTTCTTCTGGTTTTACAGCAAAACCATGGTTTTGTGAAGTCACCTCGCAATGATTTTTGATCACATTTTTTACCGGGTGATTTAAACCACGGTGACCATTTTTCATTTTATAGGTGGAAATTCCGTTTGCTTGAGCCAGCATTTGGTGGCCTAAACAAATTCCAAACATAGGTTTCTCTGCAGCTAAAATTTGCTTAACGGTTTCAACGCCGTAAGGCATTGCTCCCGGATCTCCAGGACCGTTAGAGATGAAATAACCGTGAGGTTTCCATTGTTCCATTTCTGCAAAAGTTGTTTTTGCTGGAAACACCTTACAATACACACCACGGTCATCGAAATTACGAAGGATGTTTTTCTTTACGCCCAAATCAAGAACGGCTACTCGGTAAGCAGCTTCAGGATTACCATAAAGATAAGGCTCTTTCGTACTTACCTCCGATGAAAGCTCTAAGCCCTCCATTGAAGGAACGTCTTTCAACTTTTTCTTTAACTCTTCGATATCCAGAATTTCAGAAGAAATAATTCCATTCATAGCCCCTTTATCACGGATATGACGAACCAGTTGACGCGTGTCTACATTGCAGATAGCTACTACGTTTTCATTCAGATAATACTCCTGAATTGATTCGTCAGCCATTTTACGAGAATAGTTCGACGTAAAATTTTTGCAAACCAAACCCGCAATTTTAACTGAATCTGATTCTACCTCATTCTCGCTAATACCATAGTTCCCAATATGTGCATTGGTTGTTACCATGATCTGACGATAATAAGAAGGGTCTGTGAAAATTTCTTGGTAACCGGTCATTCCGGTGTTAAAACAAATCTCTCCGGTGGTAGTACCTATCTTACCAGCCGCTTTTCCGTGGAATACTGTACCGTCTTCGAGTAACAGAACAGCAGGGATTTTCTCGAACGTGCTCATTAAGTTGCAAAGGTAGAAAAAATCAGGTACTTTCGCCTGCATTTATTCAAAAATCCACAAAATGTCAGTCAATACCGAAATTCGTCGCATTACTACCAATACAGTACAGGAAATGAAGCTTAATGGCGAAAAAATATCTATGCTAACGGCTTATGACTTTTCAACTGCAGTTATCCTTGATAGCGCAGGTATAGATGTAATTTTGGTAGGCGATTCGGCTTCTAATGTAATGGCCGGGCATGAAACTACACTCCCTATTACCTTGGATCAAATGATCTATCATGCATCTTCGGTAGTTAGAGGCACTAAAAGGGCGTTAATTGTTGTCGACCTTCCATTTGGCTCGTATCAGGGTAATTCAAAAGAGGCTCTTGCCTCTGCAATCAGAATTATGAAAGAGTCGGGTGCTCATGCAGTTAAACTTGAAGGCGGCATTGAGATCAAAGAATCGATAGAACGTATTATCTCAGCAGGCATTCCTGTAATGGGCCATTTGGGATTAACACCTCAATCGATCTATAAATTTGGAACCTATACCGTTAGGGCCAAAGAAGAAGCGGAGGCCAATAAATTACTTAGCGACATACAGATTCTTGAGCACGCAGGCTGTTTTGGAGTGGTTTTGGAGAAAATCCCCGCCAAACTTGCCAAAGAAGCGACTGCTCTAGTAAAAATCCCAACAATTGGTATTGGTGCGGGCCCTGAAGTTGACGGCCAAGTGTTAGTGGTAAATGATATGCTTGGCATAACAAAAGGATTCAAACCTCGTTTTTTAAGACAATACCTAAACTTATTCGATGAAATTGGCGGAGCAGTAAAACGATATATTGCTGATGTAAAAAGCCAGGATTTCCCGAACAAGAAAGAACAATATTAAAATAGAATACGTTTAGAAGTACGGAGTTAGAATTGTAAATGTCAATTATTCAGTATTGTACATTGCACTTCTAACTTTTAACTTTAAGTGATGGGCAAAGGATTAGCAAATACCTATTCTTATAAAGATATCGAAGTGCTTTATGAAGACAATCATTTATTGGCTATTAACAAGCCGGCAGGCATTGCTGTGCAGTCTGATGAATCTGGCGATAAGCCATTAATTGATTTTGTTAAAGATTACATAAAATACACTTATAACAAACCTGGAGCAGCTTTTGCGGGACTTATTCACCGCTTGGACAGGCCCGTAAGTGGTGTGATCTTATTTGCCAAAACAAGTAAATCGCTCGAACGATTCAATAAACTATTTAAAGGCCGGGACATTCAAAAAACGTATTGGGCGGTAGTAAAAAACCAACCTCCTAAAACGGAAGACACCCTTATTAACTACTTAAGGAAAAACCCTCAAACAAATACTTCAAAAGCTTACGATAACGAAATAGAAGGAAGTTTACGATGTGAGCTGAGTTACAAGATTATAGCCAGGTCTGATTCTTATTTTCTACTGGAAGTAAACCCAATAACGGGTCGTCATCATCAAATACGGGTTCAGTTATCTAACATTGGATGCCCGATAAGAGGTGATCGAAAATATGGATTTCAGCGCTCTAACCCTGACTGGAGCATTAATCTCCATGCCCGGAAAATAACATTTGAACATCCAATAAAAAAAGAGCTCATGGAAATTGTGGCTCCTCTGCCCAAAGACCCTGTTTGGCATAACTTTGGAATCAAATAAAATTAGAACTCGAAGTTAGATTTTAGGATGTAAACATTCTGACTGGCTTAAATCTAAAATCATAAATCCAAAATCCTTCTTCATACTTTGTACTTTTAACTTCTAATTTTATTCGTCTATTTTCATTAAATTCAACATACCAGACTTCTATGTATGTTTGAAAAACTCTTCGATCTTTCGGCACATCAAACAACTGTAAAAACAGAAATAATTGCCGGCATTACCACCTTTATGACAATGGCCTATATTCTTGCCGTAAACCCTTCTATTTTAAGTTCAACTGGAATGGATAAGCATGCATTATTTACCGCCACTGCTCTATCCACAATTGTTGCAACAGTTACCATGGCTTTTTTGGCAAACTTACCAATTGCAGCCGCACCAGGCATGGGGTTAAATGCTTTTTTCGCCTTTACTGTGGTACAAATAATGGGATATCATTGGCAGATGGCCATTACCGCTGTTTTTATAGAAGGCTTAATTTTTCTGGTTTTAACATTTTTTAATGTTCGTGAACTTATCATAAACAGTATTCCAAAAACACTAAAAGACGCAATTCCGGTTGGCATCGGTTTATTCATCACCTTTATTGGTTTGCATAATATGGGCTTGGTAAAAGGAAATACCGAAACCCTGGTGGCATTAGGCGATATGCATAACAGAAATGTTTGGGTTGGATTAATCGGACTTTTACTTACAGGCGTGTTGGTTGCCCTAAATATAAAGTCGGCTATATTAATAGGAATAGTGACTGCTGCAATAATTGGAATTCCTTTGGGCATAACTAATTTACCACACGGAAACTGGGTGAGCCTCCCTCCTTCACTATCGCCCATATTTGCCAAATTTGTTTGGAAAGATCTTTTCACTACCGACATGCTCGTTGTGGTACTCACATTTTTGTTTGTTAACCTTTTCGACACAGTTGGAACACTATTAGGTGTGGCAGCTAAAGCAGGATTAATAGATGCGAACGGAAACTTTCCAAAAGTTAAACAGGCATTATTTGCCGATGCATTTGGAACAACCGTGGGTGCAGTATTAGGCACAAGTACTGTTACAGCCTATGTTGAAAGTGCATCGGGAGTAGCTGCCGGGGGGCGCACAGGACTTACAGCACTGAGCACCAGTGGAATGTTTGTAATTGCTTTATTTTTTGCCCCGGTATTTCTTATGGTTCCTTCTTCAGCTACAGCGCCAGCTCTGATTATTGTTGGTTTATTCATGGTTTCGTCAATTACATCAATAAGTTTCTCCGATTTTACAGAAGCAATTCCCGCCTTTATGACCATGGTAATGATGCCCTTTACCTATAGCATTGCCGAAGGAATCGTTTTTGGTATGCTCTCATTTGTATTTATTAAGCTCTTTACCGGCAAAGCTTCACAAATAAGCATAACCGTTTGTATTATTGCCATTTTGTTCTTGCTTAAACTATTTTTATAAAAAAAAACACGCAAAACTTGAAATCGGAATGTATCCCATTTCAAGTTTTGCATTCTACAAAAGTCCTTACTTACTTTTCTGAGTCAACGGTTCTTTAAGCCTCAAAACAATTGGCTCATTTTGTTTTTTGATCATTAAATCAAATAATTCTTTAATTGCAGCATAGTATTCAAACGGATAAATCTCTTTATCAAGTTTTAGCATCCCCTGCATTACTATTCCATCGCTTATCTTCTCGAATTTTCCTATATAAGACCCTATTCTTCCCGGCAACACAAAATTCACATCATTGGGCAACGTTTCAATCTCATAATTATCTGGCAACTTGACATTGATAATAAATGACCATGATTTTTTTAAACCGAAATCAACAGGAAATGAACGTATATTTTGCTTAAATGGATTACTAGTTGTCCGTTCAAAGAAATAAGGGTTTAAATAGATTGTTTTTGATGGTTTTTCATCTTCGGCCTCTATTTCAAAATCATAATTGATGTTTAACGATTCGTTAGTATTATCGAGATTGTCAATCTCTACATTACTAATCGTTCCGTTTGAAAACTGACTTTGCAAACTCTTCTGATAGTCCTCTTTTGATGAATAGCCTGCTATTTTCTTTCTTGCATTTAGTGCATAATCATATTTCAGTGAAACAGCTTGATGGCTTTTAATCTTACCTGTCTTATCCAGCTCAATATTACTTCTCACCTGAAACGTATCATAATACGAAGGAGTTAGCATTAGCCAATCAGATTTTTCATAATCAATAATACGACCCCGATCATTAAAACAACGAAAAGGAAGCTCACCAAAAGCCGCTCGTTTCTCACTGATATCTAACAAGTAAACATTGTTACCGATGGTTACTCTAGCTATTGTATAATTAAAATCAGTTAAAACAGGATATAATGAATTAGGAATACCATTATTACGAGTTGATAGAATAACCGGTTCGGCCGAATACCCCATAGATCTTAGCATTCCAACTAAAAATAAATTAAGCTCAGATACCGATCCTGTTTTTCGACTCCAGATATCTTCCGGGTCACTATCAGTAAGCACCCCGTTTTTCTCATTCCAGGTAAAATAACGCTGAAAGTAAGCATATAGCTGTTTGACATTATCAAGTGAATCTGCAGCCGTAATATTTAGCTGCTGATAAGTTTTCTTGTAGAATTTCTGGTTCTTTTGAAAGTATGAGGCAAATCGAGGTTCTCGAAACAATTGCTGCTCGACGTTTTTCCATGTTTTCGTAATTTTCTCCTTAGCACCCGTATTGATGTTAATAAACTCTTCCAATTCAAACTCCACACGAGCCTGATAGTTTCTTATGGTGGTCATATACTCTTCCTCCTTAATAGCAGGCACATGATCCATGGAAAGCTTAATAAACGTACAATCAGATTTTGCTGGACCAGGAGGGTCAAAGCAATCTTTTAACAATGTGGTTGACTGGCTTTTTAATTTTTGTAAACCTCGCAGCGTTACATTATAGGTAAAATAGCCTGGTATACGGGCCCAATATTCACTATGAACTACCGGTATTTCCTTTTGAAAGGCCCATTCCTTAAAATTATAAAAATAGAAAGGAGTTCGTATTGTATACTTATACTCCAAAACCGATCCGGGCTTTACCATTGGAAAAGTAAATTTTACCAATTCATACTTTTCACTAAGTCGTTCAGTAAATTGTTCCTTTGATGCCAGCTTAGTTTTAACGATCTGTCCATGTTCAAAGTTATAGGTATAGGCCTCCAAATAAAATATATCTTCCTGAGCTCCCTTATTGCGATACAAAGGAATCGTTATTGTAGCTGCGGATTGACCTTTCTGATTAAAAATCTTGATCTTACCATAATACCTAAACATCAATACATCAGGGTGCTCGTCATCAATGTGTGACTCACCAAATTCATTCAGAATAATTGCATTTGCACTTGTATCTTGTCGATAAGACTTTAATTCGAGATCGTCTACCGCAATCTCTCCAAATTTGTACGGAATAGTTTGACAAAAAGATGTAATTGCACTACCACTAAGCAATAGTGTGAATAAAAGTTTTTTCATAAAGGATTGTTTCATTAAAATAAGGAGAGGTAAACGCGTTAACAAACCTAACAATTAAGCCAGATTAAAAAAACATATTTAAACGACAAGCGCCAGACCTAAGTCCGGCGCTGCCTATAAATACAACATAGTTATTATTCTGCATTAATTCCGTTATGCATCAACTTAAAGCTTATTGAATACGTTTTGAAACATTACAAATAAGAAAAAAGGAAGGAATAAAACTAGATTAAAAATACATTCTATAATTAATCTGGCTCCTTATTGCCATACAGATAGATCAAAGCCCAAAAATGCCATAGCATACACACTAGGTATTTTAACGGTAAAACATGGGGTTATGGGTTAGAGCAACTTTCCCAAAAACCCCACGTACCAATTCAACTAATTATTGCTTGTAGTTCCTTCTAATACACTGATAGTAGTTTTTTGATCACCTATCTGAATCATAAACTCACCAGGCTCGGTTACTCGTTTCAGTTCATTATTAATAAATGAAAGCTTATCTCTACCCAGTTCAAATGATACAGTTTTAGTTTCTCCAGGCTGCAAGGCTATTTTCTCAAATCCTCTTAAACGTTTTGCCTCTGGAGTAATTGAAGCCACTAAATCTTTGGCAAACAACAATACTGTTTCTTTACCTGCTACTTTACCGGTATTTGACACTTCTACAGAAACGGTAATTTTACCATTTTCTCCAATTTGGTTATTGCTCACTTTTAAATTTGCATACTTGAAAGTGGTATAACTTAATCCGAAGCCAAATTCCCATTGTGGGTTATAGCCTGCCCATTCGTCAAATGGCAACGTTTCAGTAGTTTTATGATAGTAGTTATGTAAGCTGTTTACACTGCGAGGATAAGTGTATGGCAATTTACCGCTTGGATTAATTTTACCTGCCAATACATCAGCAATTACGTTTCCACCTTCATTTCCTAATAAAAATGCATGCACTACTGCTGCACTTAAAGGTTCGATTTCAGAAAGCACACGCGGACGGCCTTCTGTTAATACAAACACAATAGGTTTACCTGTTGCAGCTAGTGCTTTTGCCAATTCAACCTGTGATTTAGAGATACTGATATCACCTATATTACCCGGAGTTTCAGTATAACTGTTTTCACCAATACATAAAACAATCACATCAGCATTTGCTGCTTTGGCAACTGTTTCCTGGATGTTGGTAGCACTTGTAAAGCTAGCACCTTCACTATAATCAACATTCGCAGCACCAAAGGTCTTTTGCATCGACTCTAAAATAGTATTCTTGTCAGCTTCGGTTTCGTCACTGTTTAGGCCCTGCCAATTACGACTCCAACCGCCATTTAACGCACGCATCGATTTAGCAGCCGGACCGGTTACTAAAATTTTGCTAGAAGACGATAAAGGAAGGATATTATTATTGTTTTTCAACAAGGCAACACATTCAGCCGCTACATCGTAATTAACTTTTGAATGTTCGGCGCTATTAAATGCCAGGTAATCCTTGGCATTTCCGGCAGGATTGTTAAACAAATCAACCTCGAACTTCACTCGTAAAACACGACGAACAGCATCATCAATACGGCTCATTGATACTTTACCTTCTTTTGCCAACTCAATTAACGCATCGCAAAAAGTATAGTCAGTTGGAACCATACTCATATCAATACCCGCATTAATGGCAATCATTACGGCTTCCTTATTGTCTTTGGCAACATGGTGACGTTGGTATAAATACTCGATATCTTGCCAATCACTCACTGCAAAACCTTTGAAGTTCAGCTCTCCTTTTAAGATGTCAGTTAAAATATGCTTGTTGGCATGAACCGGAACACCGTTAATTTCACCACTATTTACCATAACGGTTTTTGCTCCTGCATTAACAGCTTCGGCAAACTGAGGAAGAAAATATTCACGTAATTCACGCTCTGGGATCCAGGCTGGGGTACGATCATGACCACTTAATGGCATACTGTAACCCATATAGTGTTTCAAACAAGCAGCCACATGGAATTTATCGGTTACAAGGTTCTCCCCCTGAAACCCTTTTACCATTGCTTTACCTAACTCACCTACCAAATAAGGGTCTTCGCCAAATGTTTCCCAAATACGCGGCCAAATCGGATTACGACCTAAGTCCAATACTGGGCTGAAAGTCCATGGAGTAAAGGAAGCTCTTGTTTCATAAGCTGTTATCTCCGCAGCTTTTTTTACCATTTGAGGGTTGAACGAAGCAGCCTGAGCAATTTGTTGAGGGAACAACACTGAGCTGGCAGTATAGTTATTACCGTGAATGGCATCAATACCGTAGAGCACAGGAATTTTGTTTGGTGATTCAAGGGCCATTTTTTGTATGGTTTGAATTACACCCTGCCAGTTAGCTACTGTTTGAGCATCGCCACCAATATTAAGGATCGAACCTACTTTATGGGTACGTATACATTCGCTGAGTTTATCAAGATCCAGTTGATGAGGTTCTACGACTTTACCATTTTCGGTTTTAAGCAAAATCTCAATACTGATTTGTGTCATTTGCCCAACCTTTTCTTCCAACGACATTTTGGCCAATAACTCATCAATTTTCTTTTCAATGTCAGCTGCCGAAAGTGGCGAAGCTACAGTTTGAGATGCAGGGCTTTTTGCTTTCTTTGCCTGAGCATAAGCCCCAGAACAAGCCATAGCAGCCATCATTAATGCTAATGGTATCTGTTTATATTTCATATTGATTTTTGGGAACAGAAGAGTATAAACTAATCGGTTTATAGCAAAATACTATAAACCGATTAGTTAAAATTTAGTTATTAGTAGTTCTGATTTTGAGATAACCCACCAGTTCTAACATCATTAATTGGAATTGGTAACACTTCGTTTCTATTAGGAGTGAAACCCGACGCAGCTAATTCAGTAGCCGCCATGCCCCAACGTACAAGGTCAATGTAACGGAAGCCTTCAAAAGCAAGCTCAACTTGACGTTCGTGAACGATTGCAGCAAACAATGCGCTTCCAGAAGCAGTAACTTCAGGCATATGAGAACGATCTCTAACAAGCTTTATATAAGCCCGTGCTTTTGTTTCGTTTCCAGCTCTGTAATTTGCTTCAGCAGCCATTAACAATACATCAGCATAACGAATCAAACGGAAGTTGGTAGTATAGTTAAGCTCGTTAACATCCACGGTATTCTTTTGGAAAGTACCATACTTGCGTTGGAAATAACCGGTATAATCATAAGCAGTTGGAGCAGTCCAATTACCGCCACCAGCTTTCAACTCAGCTTCTGACATAACTGAATATTTTCTACGCTCATCACCGGCTTCAAATGCATCATACATCTTCTTGGTAGGAAGGTTAAAGCCCCATCCGGCAATTAATGAGTCTGCAGTTGCTTTAGTATAATAATCACCCCTTGGACCCATGATCTGGATGTGAATATTACTTTCAGGCTGATTACCCCAAGGGAAGTTACCCCAGTTGTATTTTTCAGCAGAGCTAAATGATGATTCAAAAATAGATTCTTTACCAAACTCACCTGCAGGTGAAAAAGCATAAGCTATTGATTTTTCAAGACCATATACACCTGAATTAATAACCGCTTCAAACTGAGTAGCCGCATCAGCCCATTTCTCTTGATATAAAAGCGCTTTACCTAACAATGACTGTGCAGTTCCTTTAGAAACTCTATATCTTTCCGCTAAGCTATAAGCACTTTTTAACGGCAGATCAGGAATTGCTTCAGTTAAGTCTTTTTCAATTTGTGCATACACTTCAGCTTTAGGTGCTCTGGTTCCTTTTGTATAATCTTCTGGTTTAACCTCGGTTAAAATCAATGGAACATCACCCCAAAGTGATACTAGGTCTAAATAAGTATACGCTCTTAAAGCTTTGGCTTCAGCAATAATACGTTTACGTTTATCAGACTCAGGCTTTACGTTATTTATAACCAAGTTGGCGCGATACACCGTGTAGTAAGCTACTCTCCAAGCAACTTCCATATTTGAATTGGAAGGATCAAGCGTCGCTAATTTATCCAAAGCCTGGTAACCAGGTTGATCACCCGGACCGCTACCACCAGCTGCACTTTCATCAGAAGGCAACATTTTTATCATATAACGGCTACCCCATGCGGTATAATAATCAGCGCTCGACATATCATATACGGCCGTTATTGCATACTCTGCATCTTGGTCTGTTTTGTAATACTCATCAACAGGTAGCTTGCCTGGTACATCCTGGTCCAGGAAGCTTTTTCCGCAGCTGCTGGCAATTGTTACCAGAGCAGTGCATAATACTATATTCTTAACAATTGATTGTTTCATCTGTAAAATAATTAAAAGTTATACGTTGTATTCAACACCTCTTTAATTAGAAAGTAACTGCAAGACCTCCGGTAAATACTCTTGGAGTAGGGTAAACACCTCTGTCGATACCCACGCTATTCGCAGCACTTGCATTGGAACCACCTTCAGGATCAAATCCTTTATAGTTAGTGAACGTAAAGAAGTTATCGGCTGAACAGTAAACGCGTAAGCTTTTCACTTTAATTGTATTCATCAATTTGCTTGGGAACGTATAACCTACTTGTAACTGGCGGATACGCATAAAATCACCTTTAAACACCATTAGATCACTATTGTAAACATATTCGCTAGCGGTGTTCGCTGCAAACCAGCTGTTGGTACTTCCGTCGCCGGTCCAACGATCTTTAAAGAAGAACTCAGGCTTATTTGCCGAAGGACGGTCAGTACGGTTAAAGCCCATCATTACGTCATTTCCACCTTGTCCTTGTAAGAAACATAAGAAATCGAATCCTTTGTAGCTCATATTCAAGGTTAGACCAAAAGTATAAGCAGGATTTGGATCACCAATCATTGTTTGGTCAGCCAGGCTGATTTTGTTATCCTTGTTTACATCAAGTACAACTGGATCACCTGGTTTTGGAGAATAACCGGTTAACTGATTATCAGCTACATACTGATTAATTTGTGCCTGATTTTGGAAGATACCATCCGTTTTGTAGCCATTGAAGTACCATAATGGTCTGTTCAAGGAGAACATTGTTGCAGTATAACCAGTACCTACACCTGCTCCATTAATTACATTAAGGAATGGATTCATATAGGTAACTTTATTTTTCAAGAAACTAAGGTTACCACTAACAGAGTATTTAAATTCTTTTGATGAATTGCCCTTATAGGTTAATCCAAATTCCCATCCTTTATTCTCCACGTCACCACCATTTACAACAGGAAGTATGTTACCTACATAGTGAGGAACAACACCTGGTGTTAACAAATCTTTGGTGGTTTTCTTAAACCAGTCAACTTCTAAGAATAAACTATTGTTTAAGAAGCCTAATTCACCACCGAAATCTAACTGCTCACTGGTTTCCCATGTTAAGTTTTCATTTGGAAGGTTAGTAGGAGCCGCTCCAGTTATGTTTTTTTGATCAGCCGGATCAGAGTTTGGATATTGAATACCAGCTGTAGAAATACCCGCATTCCATGCACCTACGCCCACGTTTGACAAACTACCATTTTGTCCCCAGCTAGCACGAAGCTTGGTATAGTTCATTACTTTCGCAACAGATTCAGGGAAGAAGTTTTCGCTTGACACTACCCAGCCTCCTGAAACGGCAGGGAAATAACCCCACTGATGGCTTGGAGCCATTTTCGATGAACCGTCAGCTCTGAATGAACCGTTAAACAAATACTTGCCTTTATAATCGTATCCGGCACGAACAAAATAAGAAGCCAAGGTACTTGCGTAATACTGACCAGCAATCCTGTCTTTGGTATCAGGAGAAAAATCAGCATAAGCATATTTATCACCTGATCTGAAGAATCCATCAAAGCTGCTTGACATGTTGTTGAAGTCTGACTTGTAGGCCGACATACCCGCCATAGCAGTAATTGAATGGCTGCCAAATGATTTTTGGTAGTTAGCAAAGTTTTCCCATTGCCAGTTGAAGTAGTTATTTTGGTAATCACTACCATTCAATGAGCTGTTCTGATTATCAGGAGAGAACCAATATAGTGGAGTCCATTGGTGATTTTTAACAAACGCTGCGTCGATACCAAATCGGCTGGTAAACTTCAAGCCTTTAACAATGTCAAAATCAGCATACACGTTACCTACCACTTTATTTTGCTGTGTTGATTGATGCACCAAATCCACTTGACCTAGTGGGTTACCATACTCACCTAACACATATTTTGATATACCGTAATAGTTGCCATTTGCATCAGTAGCTAAAGGCATACCATCTGTAAGAGCCTTGGTAACGTGAGTTGGAAGAGCACTTCCTGAAGGGTAAACAATCGGAGTTAGTGGATCTAATGCTATAGCACTTGAAACCACTGAACGGAACTCACTATTTTCAGCAAAACCGGTAGTAGCAAAGTTTGAATATGACAAACGCTCGCCCACATTTAACCAGTCTTTCACTTTATGATCTGAGTTTAATCGAACAGTATAACGTTTAAAATCCGATTTATCTCCACCAGCAACACCTTGTTGGTTGAAATAGCTCATGCCGACCAAATAGCTTGATTTCTCTGAACCACCACTGAACGTTAATGCATGACGTTGCTGAGGTGCGGTTTGAAATAAAGCATCTTTCCAGTCAGTACCATTGCCAGCTGCAGCTACCTCATCCGTTGTTGGTTTTGTGCCAGCATAATTAGCTTCAGTAAGGTATTGAGCATATTGCTGAGGATTCATCATTGGCATAATGTTGCCAATTGACTGTACGCCATATTGAAACGAGTAATCAATTTTGCTGGATTCTTTCTTTTTACTACCCGACTTTGTAGTAATAATAACAACCCCATTCGCTCCTTCAGCACCATAAATAGCAGCAGAAGCAGCATCTTTCAAAATTTCAGTTGACTCGATTTCTGATGGATCTAAGTATTCAATACCACCTGCACGCATTCCATCAATAATGTACAATGGTTGTGAGCTGGCATTTGAACCTGCACCACGAATACGAATACTTACCGGAGATCCTGGAGAACCTGATTGAGGTAATACGGTTACACCAGCAGTACGACCTTGTAAAGCCTGGTCAATACGGCTAATAGACGTGGTTTTTAAGTCTTCGGCTTTCACTTGCGAAATAGCTCCTGTAACCAAGCCTTTTTTCTGAGTTCCGTAACCCACAACAACAACTTCCTCTAATGAGGAAACATCTTCTTGTAATTGTACAGAAATAGAAGTTTTGCCTGCGATAGCTCTCTCTACAGGTTTGTAACCTATAAAGTTAAATACCAAGGTTCCGTTTGATGGAGCCGAAATTGAATAATTACCATCTGCATCAGTTGAAGTTCCTTTACTGGATCCTTTTACAGAAATAGTAACGCCGGTTAAAGGAAGACTCTGAGAGTCTATTACTTTACCTTTAACGACTAATTCTTGGGCGAGGAGGTGTGTTGTACACAACAGTAACAACGCCAGAAAAACAAGTACATGTTTTCTCATAATTGGTTGAATTTGTTTATCGAACAATAAATTGGTTAATAAAAAATTTAAATCGGTCGATTCAAATATAAACCACCAAACAAAAAAAACAATACAACTAACTGATTAACAGTGCATTATAGACGCATTGATACGCTTCAATACCAGACCTTTCGTTCGTATTATGTATTGATTCTGTGACATAAAGCATTAAATAGGGTCGTTAATTTTTTTTTTCTGATACGCATTCATACCGTAAAGTAAAAAATCAAAACAAACTCAATATCAGCACTTTAAACTTGTTAATATATTTTAACAACTAATTAAATTTGTGTTTTGCCAAAACAAAATCTCAATTTTCTTCCCAAACGCCAACGTTTGCATTGAATTCTTGAAAACAATCAAAACATAATTGCACAGTACCAAGGATGTAAAGAATAAATAAGAGAGAGTTAATTGCGGTTAACTGCAGAAAAAGTGACGAATCAGCCCGGGAAGAACGGTAAAAACAAAATCTAAAAATCAATCGAAATGACAGACTAAGACATTACAAAGTCGATTGCAAAACAAGCCCCTATTAACAATCAAGGCGGCATTAATTAATGCCGCCTTGATTGTTAAGCCTTTGGAGATCGTTTAACTCTTAATTAATGTGATTCAAATCAAGTCTAAACTACTCTATCTCTTCTAGCAATAATTCACTCCACCCGTGTGACCCAGCCTGTTTTTTGCCCTTCCGTTTGTTTTGAAGTACTTTCTTAATTTTAGAAGAATAGGCCCAACAGGTACTCTGACGGATATCCAGGATCTCTGATAACTTATGAGAGGATATTGTTCCATTCGATGAATAAAGCAGAAATATCATGTAGAAAGCCTTATTAATTGGAATACGGGTATTCTGTAGAATAGTATTAGCGGTAACCGATTCCTCATATCCACATTTGGCACATCGTTTATTCAGCAATCCATGGCCATTATAATAAGTTCCATGGCTACATTTTAAACAGTTATAGCCGCTATGCCATTTAAGCTCTGCCAAAAACTTAATACAACTTTCATTATCAGGGTAGCGTTTGCTAAACTCATCAAAGTCTACATCTTTTGACATAATGCGGGCCTCTGTAACCTTAGCAACATCTTCTTTAAGTTGCACATTATCACTAGTCAGCAATTCATTCATATGTGCAATTTCATCGGCTTGTTGGCGCAATAATTCGTTGGCATCAACCAACTCTTGGGTTTTAAGTTTAACCTGTGCTTCCAGCTCTTTATTTAAGGTATCCTTTAACTGATGATTTAACTTCAGTTGTTTAATAGTGCGTTGTGTTGCCACCTCTTTTTGCTCTCTCAACAATCTTACTTTGTCTCCAATAGCAACAGACAAGAACATCATTTCGGCAACAAAACAAAAGCTTAAACTATAATGAGTAATTGGACCATATGGCAGGAAATTAGGCCAAAAAGTAAGAATACTCTTTACCACCAACCCAAGAAATAAAAATGAATAGGCGATAACGTAGAATCGAGCCGGACGATAGCCTGAAACCCGAAGTCTTAATCCTACATAGAAAGCAATGCTTAAAGGAATCACTTCTATACCTCGCAACTCAAAACCAGAACGGAACCAAATCAAACAATACAGAAAGAAAAGCGACCGGCATACCAACGTTACAATAATGAGCTTATCGAGTTTAGGCGCTACTTTTTTCAGGTTCAACAGTTTACGCCCAAATAAGAGGGCAAAGAAAGATGCTGCAAACAACGTAAACCCAGTTGTATGTTGATTCCAGTTAGGATAATTAGGCCATAGGTATTCATAGGCAATCCCATCTGCACACATTTCATAAAGGGCAATTGCCAACAAATAAGCTATATAATAAAGGTATTGGACTTCTTTGATCGCAAAATACATTATGAGATTGTAGAAGCAGAATACAGCTATCATTCCATAAAAAAAACCAAAAAAGAAATACTCGTTTAAAGCATACTCAACAAACCAGTTTACCGACCTTAAAACAATAAGGGCATCTGCCTTTTGCGCTGATTTTATCTTGAAGTAATAAGTGTGAACTTCATTATCGTTGTTCGTAATATCCATAGTGTAGTTTTTATGGATATACTGACGATTCCTGAACTTAAAGCTGTCGCCAAACTCGGTAGGTGCATAAGCTCCATTGGACAGTGGCATGTAAAACTGAATATAATCGATTGTTTGATCAAAAAACTCGAAGATCCATCGCTTACTGGAACTTTGATTATTTTTCAGCCTGATGCGGTACCAATAGGTTACATTCCGCTTAAAATTATGCGGAAACAGTAATTTACTTGATTGAAATTTTTGTGAATAAGGGAACGAAGAAACCGTGTTAATATCTAACTTCCCACTTTCATCTTCGAGGTATTGGATATCATTATACATGAAGATATGCTGATTGACCTTATCATCTATAGCTATTATATTTTGGGCCGTCAGACGATTAAAACAAGTCAACAACAACAATGATACTACAAAAACAGCACGTAAAGTTCTATTCATAAAACGTTAGAAATGATCACAAATATTTTGTTCTCTCAAATCTATATAAAAAGTAATTACATCAAAATGTAATCGATCTTTAGCTTATAAATAAAAAAACGGGTCTGGTAATTAACCGGACCCGTCGTTTGTATGTAAGTTTTACTAATTATTTCTTAGCAAATTTGAAGCTTTTTCCTAAGAAACGAGCAGTGTTTCCTAACTCTTCTTCAATACGTAACAACTGATTGTATTTAGCTATCCGGTCTGAACGAGAAGCTGAACCAGTTTTAATTTGACCACAGTTTAATGCTACCGCTAAGTCAGCAATGGTGTAATCTTCAGTTTCACCAGAACGGTGGCTCATAACCGAAGTATAACCGTTATTTTGAGCTAAAGTTACCGCATTTATGGTTTCTGTTAATGAACCAATTTGGTTCACTTTAACCAAAATAGAGTTAGCAACGCCCATATCAATTCCTTTTTGAAGGAATTTAGAGTTAGTTACAAATAAATCATCACCAACTAATTGAATTTTGTCACCCAATTTCTCAGTTAACTTTTTCCAGCCATCCCAATCGTTTTCAGCTAAACCGTCTTCGATAGAGATAATTGGATATTTAGCAGCCCAATCAGCCCAATAAGCAACTAACTCATCGCTGGTAAATTTGCGATCAGGATTTGACTTATAGAAACTATATAAGCCAGTTTTTTCATCATACATTTCAGAGCTAGCGGCATCCATTGCAATGTAAACATCGCTACCAGCTTTGTAACCAGCAGATTCGATCGCTTGCAAAACAGTTTCAATAGCTTCTTCGTTTGAACCGATGTTTGGAGCAAAACCACCTTCATCACCAACGTTAGTTGAGTAACCTTTTTTCTTCAACACATTTTTTAAGTGATGAAAAACTTCGGTACCCATACGCAAAGCGTGAGAGAACGACTCAGCACCAACTGGCATTACCATAAATTCCTGGTAATCAATTTTGTTATCGGCATGAGCGCCACCGTTGATGATGTTCATCATTGGAATTGGTAATGTATTAGCATTAACTCCACCAATATAACGGTATAACGATTGATGCGACTCCTGAGCGGCAGCCTTAGCAACAGCTAATGAAACTCCTAGAACAGCATTTGCACCCAAATTCCCTTTATTCTCAGAACCATCGATTTCGATCATAGTCTTATCAATCAGGTTTTGATCGAAAACATCCATTCCACGTAAAGCATCGACTAAATTATCATTTACATTGGTTACGGCTTTTAATACACCCTTACCCATGTATACGCTTTTATCATTATCGCGAAGTTCTACGGCTTCATGCATACCGGTTGAAGCACCGGATGGAACTGCGGCGCGACCCACTACTCCGTTTTCAGTGATTACATCCACTTCAACAGTAGGGTTACCTCTTGAATCGAGGATTTGTCTTGCTTTAACATCTAGGATTAAACTCATGTTATTTCAATTATTAAATAAATACTGATGGTTGATGTGTAAGTAGTAAATTATTTTAGGAGATATGCCGTCAAACAATTACCCAACTTACCATTTTATTTTTCGCAGCCGAAAGTAGTTAAAATTCCTCAGAGAGACAAACCGTTTTTCGACATATTTTTAATAATTTTCCAATAAATTGATAAAAAATTAATGAAATGATTAATTATTAAATGTTTTATTATGTATATTAAAACAAACCAAACTTAGTGTGAAAAATACACTAAATTAACATTTTGACTACTTTCAATCGATTTCCTTATAATCATAAATCTTAGGAAGATATAGTTTAAATCGAAACGAAACAACCCGAACCACAACTACTGTTACAGCCGAAATAACTTCGGTTAAATGTGTTTCTATATTTAAAAATCTTAACAAAAAGAACAAACTGCCACCAGCAATACATGCTGTTGCATAAATTTCCTTCCTAAACACTACGGGAATTTCATTGACCATTATATCTCTGATAACTCCACCGAAAGCACCAGTCATAGTTCCTAAAGCAATACACAACACAGGATGAAGTCCAAAAGCCAAACCTTGGGCAATACCTGTTATTGTGAAGGCTCCTAGTCCAAATGAATCAAAATAAAACAACAGCTTTTTTAAATGATGAATGTGTGCATTAGCAAAAAGGGTAACGATATAGGTCACAAGAATTATCGAAATGGTGGTAAAATTACGCATCCAGGCCACTGGAGTATAACCGATCATAACATCTCTTAAGGTTCCTCCCCCAACAGCTGTCACAAAAGCTAAAATAAGCACCCCGAATATATCCAGGCGCTTGTTCATTGCCGATAATGCTCCAGAGGTAGCAAATGCAATGGTTCCGAGTATATCAAATAAGTAAAGAATTGACACAGTATTATTTATGTGTTTTGGTAGCTTGATAACACCAATAAAAAATAGCTTTAATTTTCAGGTTTACCTAATAATCGCCGTTACGTTTACGCACAAACCATTCTATAGTTAATAAACCTAAAATCAACCCAAATAACAGCTTTAAATTAATGAGCTCATCCAGTGTTTTATCTTCATAAGAAACCGCCTTAATTGTTTCTTTCTTTTCAATTAAACCAACAAGTTTATTGATACTTGCAGGATAAACCATTTCGCCACCATTATTCTTTGCAAGATTGAACAACAATTGATGATTGGCCGTAGTTTGAAGTTCCTCAATATTTAAGGCATTGATGATAAACATCCCTGAAAACGATTGATCTTTATTTCCAAGACGTGTCTTTGCTATATACGTATAATCACCAACCGGCAGAACACCCGCATTCAGAAAGTAGGCCTTATCTGATTTGCTAAATGCAAAATTGTAATTTTTACCTTCATTGTTTTTAATGACTATAGATACTTCGGGATCGTTTATCGGTTCGTAACTGTCGTTATATAGCTCCGCATTGAAGATCACTGGTTCGTTTTCATCAAAGATCTTTTTAGGTTGTGTAACTCTAAACTTTCGCTTATCATCGCGAGCAGTTAAATACTGAACAGTTTTAGTAAGAAATTCATTAAAAGCCTCATGGTTCCCTGTCGATTGAAAATCTGCTAATCGCCAGCGCCACAACCCCTCACCAAACAAATACCCGGTTTTCAACCCATTATTAGTTGTAAAACTTAACAAAGGCTCCCCAGTTTTTACCGACCCAATTTGTTGAGTAAGCAATGTGCCTGTAAGGTTTTTTACTCCGAACTTAGCGAATGGTGAACTTAAAGGAGGATAGGAAGCAAACTGTCGCTGGGCTGCTTCTGAGAATGAAAACTGAAAAAAATCACCTTGAAAAACAGGCTGAGTCTCATTGTAGCTATTTCTGAAATTGTTTACATCAGCGCCTTGTTGTGCTTTATTAAACAAATCGATGTAAGTTTGGTTACCAACAATAAACCATATTGGAACTCCTGAAGCCTGTACCTTGTTCACCAAATCCATACTACCTGCATCTGAAGATGGAAGCTGATGCAAAACAATTAAACTATAGTCTCCAAGCTTTAATGTCGATGCTTTTTCTGCCAGCTCAATTTGCACCTCATAGTTTTTATTGGCTTCGAGCGTTTGCTTTAAAGCTCCTAAATCAGGATGAGGAGCATCAGCAAGGATCAACACTTTTTGCCGTACATCTAAAACGTCAATAAAAACAGATTGATTATTATTCTTCAGAGTTATTTCACTGGCCAATGGCTGCAAGCCAATTGTATAACGTTGCGTTCCTACTTTATCGGCTTCAAGATCAACCGGAAACGACTGACGAAAATCAACAGCATTGATCAATACATCTTTAACAAACAAAACCTTTCCGCCAGCTGAAACACTTAATCGCGTTTTTTGATTTTGAAACCCAAATGCTGCTACATTAACATTAACCCGGAACGAGTTGCCCAGGTAAGCAATTTTATTGTAGTCAACAGACGCAACGAGTAAATCTTTTTTCGGAGTGGTATCACCAAGGGCCACCGTATAAACTGCGGCATTAAAATTTAACTGCTGATATACTGGATTGGGCCCTCTGTTATACAATCCATCACTTATCAATAGAATGGCTCCTACATTACGATTGGCATACCGACTATTCAACTCATTGAATAGTTGCCCGAAATCAGTTCTTTTACCAGAAAAGTCATTCTTCCCATTTTCTTCTACTCTATCCCCAAACAAATAATTTTTCACATCGTAACTTGATGATAGCTCTTGAGTTAACTCCCCTATTGCCTTAGGAAGTTCGGTTTTATAATACTCGCCTTCTTTATTCAATAAAACAGAAGATGAATTATCCTGAGCAATAATGATTAAAGGTTTTTCAACAGTCCGTGAAACCGTTTTAATAAGCGGTGCTAGCAGTAAAAAAGCAATAAGTGCAATTGCCAAAGCTCTGATACCGAACAAGAGTTTTCTGAAACCTGAATGAAATGAGTTGGTTTTATTGTAAAGCAACCAAGCATAGCCTAAGCCTAAAAGTACACACGGAATAATCCACCAGGGAGAAACGCTGCTAAATATGATCACTGATAATGCTTTAAATGATTAATGTTCACGCCCAAACGTAAATGTAGCAGGACCCAAAAGGTCCATTTTAACAGGGATTTAAAATATTAAAAAATTCAGGCAATGTGCAATTCGAATAAGTAAAAGTTTTGAAAGAAATACAACCCTCATTTGTTTAAGCCAACAAACTGATCATCAGCGAAAAAGCACTTAATGGTTGTAAAAAAGAAAGGCGATTGAACTAAATCAACCGCCTTTCTTCTATTTGAATAATACTAACCTTATGCAATCAACTCTTCTTCTTCTTGTGGAACCGTAGTATTCCTTTTAGGAAAATTGAACAGAATAGAAGTTACTACCGGAACAACAAAAATTGCGACGGTGAACAGGGAAACAAAAAGATCGGCATGTTCACTATCTATGGCCTTAGCTATACTATTCTCCGGATAAAAATGGGTAAAAAGCGAAACTGATAGTTTCAAACCTAACACTGCAATTACTATAAAGGCAATAGTTTCAAGAAACGAAAACTTCTCCATCAGTTTTACAAACCCCTGAGCCACAAAACGCATTGCCAGAATACCTATAAAAACGCCTGTACAGATCAGATAAATATTATCGGTAAAAGCTACAGCCGCAAAAACATTATCTATTGAAAATGCAAGGTCCATAACTTCAACCAAAGCAACCGTTGCCCAGAAGTTCCCAATCGTACCTACTGTAATAGTATAAAACCAGTTGCCTTTTTTATCAATAAGATCGTCTTCTTTTTCAGGTGTTGATTTCCCCTTAAAATAACCGTAAGCAAGATATAATAAGTACAAACCACCTAATGGTTTTAACCACCAGATTTTCACCAGCCAGGTTGCCAGCAGCAAGCAAACTCCTCTAAAGAAATAAGCTCCAAAAATACCGTAACGTAGCGCTCTGTTTCGCTCTTCTTTTGGCAAATCCATTACCATAGTAGCCAAAACAGCAGCATTATCAACAGAAAGTAAACTCTCTATTACAATCAGATTTAAAATAATAAGAGATGCAGCCTTTAAATCGCTGCCAAGAAACTGGTGTATTAAATCCATCTATTTATCCTACTAATCGTTTTATAAAATTGAAAAAGTCCGCAAGTATACAGCTTTCGATCAATGTAACTTTCAGGAATTTTAACATTCATTACTTAAAGCCTTTTTATTTACAATCGAACACTCTAATTTTAGCATCTACTCCTTTCATATTTTTAATCATCATTTATGACCCAAACACAAATTCAATTTCTTGGTCATGCATCATTTAAAGTTATTTCTCCTGAAGGCAAAGTAATTTTAGTTGATCCCTGGCTAATCAACAATCCTTTTATTCCCGATGAATTTAGAAATCAGTTAAATGTAGATTTGGTTCTAATTACTCACGGTCATGAAGACCACATGGATCCCAACATTATTGAACTTATTAAAGGTTGGAACTGTAAATTGATAGTAAACCCGATTGTTCGCTGGTATTTACTTGAACATGGTGTTGATGGAGAATTGTTTGAACCAATGAACTTGGGTGGAACAATCTCGGTTTTAGGTATTAAGATTTCAATGGTTCAGGCACATCACATTGCACACATTCCAGAGTCGGAAACTAAAGCACGTTTTCAGCATCCTACTGTAGGCTTTGTATTACAGTTTTCTGATACAAACTCCGTTTACTTTGCCGGAGACACCTCTGTTTTTGGCGACATGAAACTCATCGGTGATATCTATAACCCTAAAATTGCTGTTTTACCTATTGGCGACCGGTTTACAATGGGCCCGCTGGAGGCTACTTATGCACTTAAATTATTGAATACAAAGCACCTGATTCCATTTCACTTCGGAACTTATTCAATGTTAACCGGAACTGTGGAAGAACTGAGAGAATGCACAAACGAAATTGAGAAACTAAGTATACATTCCTTAAAAGCAGGCGAAACACTTGACTGCAGCACACTATAATCAACACCTAACAAACACAAACACATCATGACTGAAAGAGAACAACTTATCGAATTGGCCAATAAATTATTCATCTACACCGATCATCATCAATGGGAAAAATTATTAACAGAAGTATTTACTGAAACCGTACGCTTTGACATGTCGAGCCTTGGAGCAGGAGAGCCAAAGGATATTTCTGCAATAGATCTTTGTAAACTATGGGAACAGGGATTTGCCGGTATTGACGCGGTTCACCATCAGTCGGGGAACTATCTGGTAAGCACTGCCAATAACTATGCTGAAATTTATTGTTATGCCATTGCTTCTCATTTTAAAGCCGCTGCAACAGAGGGTAAAACCCGTGAATTTGTTGGTAGTTACAATCTTGAAGCAACAAAAACTGAAAAAGGCTGGCGATTAATCAGCTTTAAATACAACCTGAAATACGTAAATGGCAACATTGATCTGAAATAAGCTGATAATCTTTCTGTTGACAAAGTAAAGTTATTTTGCTTTCCTAATAATTTGCTATTTTAATGTATGATCATTTACAATTAAAGCAGGTTATCTAAATGAAGTTAAATTTACGCTCTATATCCTTCTGGGTTGTGCTCATTTGTACCTTCAGCTTTACAAATAGCGTATCTGCCCAAAAAAAGAAAATTTCATTAAAAGACTCACTCGACAACGCTTTTGACGTAAGCGACTGGGTAATAGAGGCTCATGGTTTTATCCCTATACCTTATATTATAACAGAACCTGCATTAGGCTATATAGGCGGTGCTATTGTACCTGTTTTTCTAACTCCTAAAACACCTTATATAGATTCAGTTGGAGGAAAAAGAAAAATAACACCTGTAGGACCTGACATTACAGGAGGGGCTTTCTTTTACACGGCAAATAATACATGGGGAGCAATTTTGTTTCGGTCGGGAACATGGAAAAAACCGCGTATAAAATACAGAATGGCCACTGGCTACGCCGACATAAACATGGATTTTTACCGAACCTTTCAAAACGTAGGTGAGCAAAAATTCGAGTTCAATTTTAAATCATATTTCTTTCATGCGTTTGGATTAAAGCAATTTAAAAACCCAAAATGGGCAGCGGGTTTACAAACATTGTTATTGTTCACTAAAGTTGGTTACGCCGGAACAGTGCCGGATTTTGTTACACCTAAAGAGTTAAATAGCAATGTGGTATCCGTAGGTCCAATTGCAGAGTTTGATAATCGCGACAATACCTTTACGCCAAACAAAGGGATTAAAACACGTCTAGACACATATTGGTCAAACAATGTAATTGGAAGTGACTATAATTATGGGAAGATCAATTTTTTCATTAACGCATACAAACCCCTTCTGCCAAATTTAATTGGAGGTATACGGCTTGATGGACAACAAGCATTAGGTACAGCCCCTTTCTATTTACTCCCCTATATTGATATGAGAGGCATTCCAACCAACCGTTATCAGGGGCAAGCGGATGTGTTAACCGAAGCTGAATTGAGATGGGATTTTAACAGAAGATGGAGTTTAATGGGATTCGGAGGTACCGGAAAAGCTTTTGACGACTGGAGTGAATTTGGTGAAGCAGACTGGGCCTATAGCTATGGCACTGGCTTTAGATACCTGTTAGCTCGTAAATTTGGTTTACGTATGGGAATAGACGTAGCAAGAGGGCCTGAAAAATGGGCCTACTACATTGTTTTTGGCAGCACATGGCTTAAATAATTTATTAATTCGATTATTTTTAGCGAATGAAAAAGACACTTTTATTCGCCATCTTCCTTTTTTCTACCCTGTTCAGTTTTGCTCAGGACCGTCTATTCTTAAAATCTTCCAAAATTCCAGGTACCGATACTGTTATTGTTTTTAAACCCAAACAATACGATTATGTTCAAAAAGTCCCTGTGGTATTTCTATTACATGGATGGTCGGCTAATTACAAACAATGGGATAAAACTATGGATGCACAGAAATACGCCGATGAATATAATGTTCTAATTGTTTGTCCAGATGGATTTTATGATTCTTGGTATTTAAACTCTCCGCTTAAACCCAACTCACAGTATGTCGATTTCTTCTATGAAACTTTACTCCCTAAAATTAAATCGGACTACAGAATAGATGACAAAAACCTATTCATTACCGGCTTAAGTATGGGCGGGCATGGAGCATTGAATATTTTCCTTGAACATCCAGAAGTTTTCAGAAGCGCGGGAAGCACAAGTGGTGGTGTTTACCTTGAAGCCTCAGGCGACCGCTTTGGTATAAATAAAGTAGTTGGAAGTTTTCAAACCGCATTAGATACCTGGAAAGCTTACTCCATTGTAACTAAAATTGACAAATTAAAAGGAATCGATAAGCAGATTATTTTCGATTGTGGAACCGAAGATTTCTTTTATGAAGCTAATAATATGTTGCGGGCCAAATGCGACTCTTTAAAGATTAAGGCTACATACATTACACAGCCTGGTGGACATGATCCAACCTATTGGAAAAAATCAATTAAACAGCAATTCGAATTTTTCAGAGAACTGATGCTTAATTGATAAACAAACCGAGGGTAAACAAAAAGTAAAATCGCGTAGTTCTACGTAGTCAGCTTATTTATCCTCTTGTTATATTTGAACATCGAACACCACCTATAAAAAACACACAAGCCGAATTTCGAAAGAAATCCGGCTTGTTTTTTATATCTACTTAAGCTGCTATTATGATTCCATACCACCACAAACAGCAATTGACTGTCCGGTGATGTATGCGCTCATATCAGAACCTAAGAATACAGTTAAGTTAGCCACGTCTTCGGTTTCGCCCATACGCTTTAATGGAATTGACTCCGCCCATTTTGCTACTTGCTCTGCAGGTAACACATCGGTCATTTCGGTTTTAATAAAACCCGGACAAACTACATTGGCGCGAATGTTACGAGAACCTAATTCTTTAGCAATTGATTTAGTAAAACCAATAATACCCGCCTTAGAAGCAGCATAGTTAGCCTGTCCAGCATTACCTTGTAAACCTACAATAGAGCTCATGTTTACAAAAACACCAGAACGCTGTTTCATCATTGGCTTAGAAGCAGCTTTAGTTAAGTTAAAGATTGATTTCAAGTTCACACGTAAAACTTCATCCCATTGTTCTTCGGTCATACGCATTAACAAACCATCTTTGGTAATACCAGCATTATTAACCACGATATCGATTCTGCCAAATTCGGCAACAATATCATTGATTAATTGCTCGGCAGCATTATAGTCAGAAGCATCTGAACGGTAACCTTTTACTTTAGTGCCAAATTGTTGCAATTCCTGCTCTAAAGCTTGTCCCTTTTCAACAGATGATAAATAAGTGAAAGCCACTTGCGCACCATTCTTGGCATATAATTCAGCGATCTTACGACCGATTCCCTTAGATGCGCCAGTAATCAGGGCTACTTTTCCTTCTAAAAGTTTCATGTTTGTGTTTAGCTTGGAGGTTTTAGATGTGAGATATGAGCTTTCGACTTAGTCGAAAAAAGAATGAGAAATCTTACAGGCTAAAACTCTCTAATAATAAAAAAAGGTATGCGATGAGTCTCATACACCACATCGCATACCTGATATCTGATTTTAGATTTTTCCAGCTTTCTTCAATTCTTCTGCCATGGCTTCGCCAATTTCAGCAGGAGATTCTACTACACGAATACCACACTCACGCATAATCTTCATTTTAGCAGCAGCAGTATCATCAGCGCCACCAACAATTGCTCCAGCGTGACCCATACGACGGCCAGGAGGCGCAGTTTGACCAGCGATGAAACCTACAACTGGTTTAGTACCGTTTGCCTGAATCCAACGAGCAGCTTCAGCTTCCATCCCACCACCAATCTCACCGATCATGATGATACCATCAGTTTCAGGGTCGTTCATTAATAATTCAACTGCTTCTTTAGTAGTGGTACCAATAATTGGGTCTCCACCGATACCAATTGCAGTTGACTGACCTAAGTTTTGTTTAGTGATTTGATCTACAGCCTCGTAAGTTAAGGTTCCTGATTTAGAAACGATACCAACGCGACCTGGAGTAAAGATAAAGCCTGGCATAATACCAACTTTAGCTTCGCCTGCTGTCATAACGCCTGGGCAGTTAGGACCAATTAAACGGCTTGATTTATCTTTTAAGTATTCTTTAACCTGAATCATATCCTTAGTAGGAATACCTTCAGTGATACAAATAATTACTTTAATACCAGCAGCAGCAGCTTCCATAATAGCATCTGCAGCAAATGCAGGTGGAACGAAGATAATTGACACATCAGCGCCTGTTTCTTTTACCGCGTCAGCCACAGTATTAAATACTGGTAATTCTAAGTGATATTGCCCCCCTTTGCCTGGAGTTACACCACCCACTACATTTGTTCCGTATTCAATCATTTGCGAAGCGTGGAAAGTACCTTCGCTACCTGTGAATCCTTGAACAATAACTTTTGAGTTTTTATTAACAAGTACGCTCATTTTAAGCTTATTTATGAAAGTGTTTTGTTGATTCTTGTATAACCCTCAATGCTAGTAAACATCGTAGTTCAATAGTTTTCAAAAGGCAAAACCAATAGTACAACCGGGTTTAAAAGTTGTGGTGCAAAGCTAAGTTTATTTTAATAATTTGAAAATGCATCTAAAGATTTTAATATGCTTAAGCTTTGCTTTTAATAGGCCCATAAAAATTCCGGCTAATGATATTAACAATCAATTCTATTTCTCCAGAGTTGCATTGGAGAGGCTGTTTCCGAAACACTTCTGCAGCATTAATGAATAAATGTGCAAATAAGCTATACTGCCTTATTGGCACATTTATTCATCTGCACATTGATTTACTCATCTGCACATCTTCAAATTTTCAAAATTTCAAATTATGCTACTTTCTCTTCGCTTTCAATTCCATTGTTTTAAATTCTTTGCCATCATCCATCACCATGTACATTTCCATTACCTGGGTGTTAACATCAGGCCATTTCATCACAGATTTTGACTGACAGTCTTTTCCTTTCATTGGATCATAACTTTTACCCATCATGGTAAGTGTTTTGGATGCATCATCCCACTGACCTTCCTGCCACATGATGCCAGTGCCCATATTATCTATCCAGGTACTATAGAATGTTTTCTTTCCATTATCATATGCAGTTGTAGCGATGCCCTCAAAAGGTTGGCCCATAAAAGTTCCCTTATAGGTTGATTGTTGATAACGGCCACCTAAAATCATTTTATTAACACACGTGCCGGTGCTTTTAGACGGAGGAGCATCAGGCGCCATCCAGGCTGTCATTTCATAGGTCCACTGACCATCATCCTTAGCCAGCATTTTATGTACTTCCCCTGGAGTCATATAGGCTTGCCAAGCCTTCATACTAGCATCATCGGTATTTTGCGCGCGCAATCCACAGCACAGCAGAATCAATGATGCGGTTAATAATGCAGTTAACTTTTTCATGTTTTAATAAGGTTGGTTACATTAAATCTACAAAAAAAACATGACCAAAAACTTGTTTAAACACTGATAACCATCTAATTAACACTAACAATCGAAATAACTAAAAACATCCATTTGCAAGGCCATTAAACGTTTCTATCTTGCGCATGTCAAAGCCAAAAACATACAAATGAAGAATATCTGCAAACCGCTACTATTAATTTCGACATTACTATTTTCATGCTCTTCCAACAACAACCCAGAGCCCAACCCTCCTTCAGATAATAAATCGTATTATTTCCCTCCTAACTCCTCGAACGAATGGGAGACAGAAACTGCGTCTTCATTAGGCTGGGATGAAACCAAGCTTGCCGAGGCCATTACTTTTGCTCAAAGTAAAAACACCTATGGACTGATCATTTTACATAGAGGAAGAATTGTAACCGAGAACTATTGGAATAATTGGAACAAGGACACCAAATACTATATCGCTTCCGCCGGAAAAAGTGTTGTTGCTTTTTTAACAGGAATTGCTCAACAAGAGGGTATTCTTAATATTAATGATAAAACCTCAAAATACCTGGGGACAGGTTGGAGTAGCTGTCCTGCAGTCAAAGAAGATTTAATTACCATCAAACATCAGCTTAGTATGACCACCGGATTAGATGACGGAGTCGCAGATGTAGATTGTACCGACCCATCATGTTTGATTTATAAAGCTGATGCAGGAAAACGTTGGGCCTATCATAATGCACCCTATCATTTAATCCAGAATATTATAGCAACAGCATCGGGCACAACGATGAATAATTATACCAAAACTAAGCTATCGGATGTAATTGGCATGAAAGGTTCAACTTGGGTAAACTACATTTTGTGGTTGAACACACGAGACATGGCCCGTTTCGGGTTATTGATTCTAAACAAGGGTAAATGGGCTGACAAAACATTAATGACCGACCAGAACTATTTTAATGCAATGGTAAACACTTCGAACACTTACAATCCATCGTATGGTTATTTGTGGTGGTTAAACGGCAAAGCCAATTTTATGGTTCCCACGTTACAAACTGTTTTCCCGGGTGCATTAACACCTTCGGCTCCTACAGATATGATTGCTGCTTTAGGTAAAGGGGACAAAAAGATATATATAGTACCCAGCCTTGACCTGGTAGTGATAAGGCATGGAGATGACACAGGAACAAGTGTCTTGGGTCCTTCCTCCTTTGATGAACAGTTTTGGGCAAAACTGAAATTAGCAATGAAATACTGATTAAACGTGTCGTGTTGAGCGCAGTCGAAACACCCTTCGACTGCGCTCAGGGTGACTACGGCAAATCTTTCCTTACTACAATTTTAGCTTTATCTCAGAAATTTACTTACATCTTAATCCCTACCGAATTAAACTGCAAATCATACAAGCGTTTGTAATAACCATTTAGTTTCAACAACTCCTGATGATTACCCATTTCTTTTATCTCTCCTTTATCTAACACAATAATCTTATCTGCATTTTGAATGGTTGATAAGCGGTGGGCAATAACAATGGTGGTACGTCCCTGCATCAACTTTAAGATCGCACGTTGAATTAACTCTTCGGTTTCGGTATCAACTGAAGAAGTGGCTTCATCTAACACTAAAATCTTAGGATCATAAACCAATGCACGAATGAAAGAAACTAATTGAGCCTGACCAACGGAGAGTGTGGCTCCCCGCTCCATTACATTATAGTTAAAACCACCAGGCAATCGTTTTATAAAATCTTCTGCTCCGACTTCACGTGCTGCTTCTTCTATTTGAGCATGAGAAATCTTATCATTATTCAAGCTTATGTTATTATATATAGAATCTGAAAAGAGGAAAACATCTTGCAAAACTGTAGCTATTGACGATCGCAAATAATTCAAATCATAATCCCGAACATCCACACCATCAAGCTTTACTGAGCCCTTACTAATTTCATAAAATCGATTTAAAATATTGATCGTTGACGACTTTCCGGCTCCGGTAGCACCAACAAGTGCCAGGGTTTCCCCGGGTTTAATTTTAAATGAAAGGTCTTTTAACACCCATTGCTCATCATTGTAAGCAAACCAAACATTTTCAAATTCAACTTCGCCTTTTAAACCATCAGGCTTTAAGGTTCCTTTATTAGGTGTTATCTCATCTGTATCAATCACTTTAAACACACGTTCAGCGCTTACCATACCCATTTGCAAGGTATTGAACTTATCAGCAAGCTCCCGGATAGGACGATACAGCATGTTGATATACATCAGGAAAGAAACCACCACTCCTGGTGAAATTTTATCGCCTATAATTTCTTTAGAACCCCACCAAACCAACAGACCAACCGACATGGCTGAAATCAACTCTACAACTGGAAAAAAGATCGAATAGTACCAGTTAGAACGAATATTGGCCTTTCGGTGGGAGCGGTTAATGCTTTTAAACTTATTGAATTCTTGATCTTCGCGACCGAAAAGTTGTGTAACAAACATTCCGGTTATGTGTTCCTGCAAAAAAGTATTTAAACGGGTTACTTGTTGGCGCACATCTTGAAATGCCGACTTGATAGCTTCTTTAAACACATAGGTAGCCACCAGCAACAAAGGCATCGGCGCAAGCACTACCAGTGTTAAAACCGAATCGGTATAAAGCATAAAAGCGATAATCGTTACGATCTGCAGAATATCCCCAATTATTGAGATCAACCCTTCGGAAAAAACATCAGCAATTGTTTCTAAGTCAGAAACAGTACGGGTAATAAGTGTTCCTATAGGTGTATTATCGAAAAACTTTAAGCGAAGATTAGTGATATGATCAAAGGTATCTCTCCGCATATCTTTTATCACCGATTGACCCAGCCAGTTGGTGCAAAAAGTATGATTGTATTGAATAATTGTTTGCAGTAAAATTACCCCTATCATCAAGCCCGTCATACCTAATAATCCGTTTACATCATTGTATAAAATGAAATGATCAACGGTATACTCAACCAGGTAGGGACGTAATGGAGCAACAATAGCCAAAGCAATGGTTAAGACCACTGCCCAATAAAAAATACCCTTATAGGGTTTGGCATAATTAAGTACTCTTTTAGTAAGTTTTACATCAAGGGCGTTTCCGGTTACGGCCATAAACTGATTTAAGGAATTTAGGTTCTAAAAGTACGAATTGAAATATTGTCAACTAGTTTAACGACAAAATTGTTATCTGGTTTGATTTAACAGATATTTTACGTTCCGCTGGCTATAGATACGGGTAAGTAATCGTTGTTAAGAACAAACCTGCCGCCGGAACCGACTCACCCGCATTCGAGCGGTTTTTACTCTCCAGTATTTTCGGAACATCATTAAGCGACAAATTCCCTTTTCCAACATCGAGGAGCGTTCCAACAATTGCCCTTACCATATTACGAAGAAAGCGATCGGCAGTGATATGAAACACTAAGCCTCCTTCTACTTGCACCCATTCTGCCCTCGTTATCTTACAATTGTTCGTGAAGGTTTGGGTATTACTCTTACTAAAACAGCTAAAGTCGGTATGTTGCATTATTACTGATGCGGCTTTATTCATAAGTTCAACGTCCGGCTGGCTCCCTAACAAATAAGAGATTTCTAACTTAAAAGGATCTTTTACGAAATGCACATGATATTCGTACGAACGACTTGTTGCATCAAAACGGGCATGAGCTTCAGGAACAACTTTTATGAAACGCTTTATAGCGATTTCGTACCCTACTAAAGCATTTATCGCTTTAACTAATCGATCATGAGTAATTATAGATTGAGGATTTCGGATTTCGGATTCTCCATTACTGACTCCTGATTGCTGGCTTCTTATTTCAGTAACCGTATCAAAATGAGAAAAGAAATTAGTGGCATGAACGCCTGTATCCGTTCTTCCACAACCAACCGTTTCAATTTCTTCACGCAACACAGTCGATAATGCCTTATTCAAAACTTCTTGAACACTAATTGCATTAGGCTGAATTTGCCAGCCATGAAAATTGGTGCCTTTGTAGGCAAGTTCAACGAAATAGCGATGTTTTTTTTGCGCCTCCATCACACCTGCTCTAAATTAATTATTGGATGTAGTGGTATTACTTGATATGTATTCCTGCACCAGTTCTTTTATCCCATTGGCAGTATTCTTAATTCGACCTGTATTTATTTTGGTTACTATTGATCTATTATCTCTAAAGTATTCTAGCAAAATTTTAGAAGTCTCTAACTTATCACCCAAAAAGCCAAAAGGAATTTTCTTCAATCCTACTTTATCATTTTCCAAATAAAGTTCAGTAATAACTGATCGCCCAGAAACTTTCCCCCCATAACTGACTAAGCCTCCATAGGTCGTTATCAATAAATAACTAACTTTTTCATTCAAAATACATTTCATGTTCCCATCGTAAAACTTAACTGTTGATTCTTCACTAATTACTTTTCCTTTAGGTATGAAAATGAAATCATCCTCGTCAGCATTCAGTACTTTCTTCGAAATATAAGTTATCGAACTCATGTCATCGAAATAGCCTTTAATTGAACCTGCAGTAAATACCTGATCTTTATTCTTGCCCCTTAAACCAATCTTTACACTTCGTGGCATTGCCTTGGAGATATAACCTTCATACTTTACAGAATCAGCATCCAATATATAATCTTGAGCAACCGCATTGTCGATAATCAAACTTAATAGCACTACAAACAGTGTAATTTTTAATCTCATAAATAGAAGTCCTTTTTTGCCCCAAAGATAGACACGAATTTCACGAATTAAACAAATTGCACAAATTCACATTTAAGAGTCACAAATAGTGTAGCCGCATTATTTGATCAATTTACAAAATGACATTGGAATCAATTTATACATAAAAGCCCCCTTAACTATGGTCCAATGGCTATTGACTATTAACTATTGACTATAGATTATTGACTAACTATATTTGGCTCCATGATACAACGCGTACAATCAATCTACTTAGCCATCGCTTTTATTGCAGCAACGGCTCTATTCTTTGTTCCTGTGATAAGTTTTGTGGATATGGACAACCAAGGACAAGGCAGTATTAAAGAATTGGTGGAGATTAAAACATCAGGCAAGTATGTTATGTCAATGGCAGGCCCTAACCAAGTCGAAACTTATATTCCGGGCATTATTTTAACAATTGCAGTAGCGGCGTTAGCATTAATTACGATCTTTCTTTATAAAAACAGAAAGCGTCAGATTAGTCTTTGCTGGATAAACGCATTTTTAGCTTTAGGTCTTTCAATCTTCATGATGACTAAAGCACAACCTGCGAGTTTGGGACAAGTTTCGGAGTGGACTGCAAAAATTGGATCTTACCTCTTTACTGTGATCATTATTGCATTAATGCTGGCGCTACGCTCGATCAGAAGAGATGAAAACCTTGTGCGCTCAGCTGATCGATTACGTTAATTAAAAGATTAAAATATAAAATAATGAAAAGCAGATGACCTTAAATGGTTAATCTGCTTTTTCTTTTAATTCCCTTTTAAATAGTATGATAGCTATCATTTTTATCCGATCAAGGATCTTTAAAAAAGATTAAAACCTGAAAATCAACAAGGTATATCAAAAACTTATTTGGTTTTTAAAATAAAATAACCTTACCTTTGCGGCTGATAAAAACACCCGATGTTTATCGGAAAAGGTAGAGAGGCATTTTGATCTGGCGATCATCCCCTTTTTAAATCCCAAGCTACCCTCCTGTTAACCATTCGGTTAAAACTTAAAAAACTTGATGAATTTATTTGAACAATTGGGCATTGGCCCCAAAACTGTCCAAGCTATTACTGAGCTGGGATTCGAAGCGCCTACTCCTATTCAGGAACAAGCAATCCCAGAACTTTTAAAAGGCAATCGTGACTTTGTTGGTTTAGCACAAACAGGTACCGGTAAAACTGCAGCATTTGGCTTGCCAATGCTGGAGCTTATCAACCTTGATTTGCGTCAGCCACAAGCGTTGGTATTATGTCCAACACGCGAACTTTGCTTACAAATTACTAACGACTTAGTAAATTTCAGTAAATACCTTGGCCAAGTTAATGTTGTAGCTGTTTATGGCGGTGCCAGCATTATTAACCAAATGCGCGACCTTAAGCGTGGAGCTCACATTATTGTAGCTACTCCTGGCCGTATGTTGGATATTATCAACCGTAATGTTATCAACTTTGATAATGTAAAAATCTCTGTGTTAGACGAAGCAGATGAGATGTTGAATATGGGTTTCCAGGAAGACATCAACTCTATCCTTTCTCACACTCCTGACACTAAAAACACCTGGTTATTCTCGGCAACTATGCCAAATGAGGTACGTCGTATTTCACAAAATTACATGACCGACCCATTTGAATTAACCGTAGGTAATCGTAACGAAGGTAACGCTAACATTGAGCACGAATATTATGTTGCGAAAGCACGTGATAAATACGCTGCCTTTAAACGTTTAGTTGATTTTAACCCTGAAATTTTCGGTATTGTTTTCTGTCGTACCAAAATTGAAACGCAGGAAATTGCTGAAGCTCTAATCCGTGATGGATACAATGCTGATGCTTTACACGGCGACTTATCACAGCAACAACGCGATAAAGTAATGAAACGCTACCGCGATCGTTCTTTACAGTTATTGATTGCTACTGACGTTGCAGCACGCGGTATTGACGTTAACGACGTAACTCACGTAATTAACTATTCATTACCTGATGATGTAGAAAGCTACACTCACCGAAGTGGACGTACAGCTCGTGCTGGTAAAACCGGCGTTTCTATGGCTATTGTTAATAGCAAAGAAATGGGTAAAATCCGTCAGATTGAGCGTATTATAAAAAAGAAATTCACTAAATGTGATATTCCTAACGGATTTGATGTTTGTGAAAAACAATTATTTGCGCTTATTCACAAAGTACACAATGTGCAATTGAATGACCAGATCGATCAGTACCTGGAACGCATAAATGCCGAATTTGCTGATGTTAGCAAAGAAGATATCATTAAACGTTTTGCATCCTTAGAGTTCAACCGTTTCCTTGATTACTATAAAAACGCTCCTGATTTGAACGCCCGTGTAGACGAGCGCGAAGGTCGTGAACGTGTTGGTGAAAGAGGTGAAAGAGGCGAACGTCATACAATGCGCGGTGGAGCCGGCAAGTTTACTCGTTTATTCGTTAACCTGGGTTCTCTTGATGACTTTACACGTGGTGACATGTTACGTTACATTTGCGACAATGCACATGTAAGTGGAAGCAAGATTGGCCGTATCGATGTTAAAGGTGTTTACTCATTCTTTGAAATCGAAAGCGATAACGTTGACAAGATCTTCGAAGGTTTCAAAAGCAAAGATTTCAACGGCCGTCAGGTTCGTGTTGAAATTTCGCAAGACGGTGACCGTAAACGCGAAGAGCGTCGCTCAGGCTTTGGCGGTGGCGAACGTCGTTCGTTTGGCGGCAACCGCGAAGGTGGAAACCGTGAAGGCGGTGAGCGTCGCAGCGGTGGCTTTGGAGGAAACCGTGAGCGTAATGGCGAACGTTCTGACAGAGGTGATCGCGGAGGCCGTGGTGGCTTCGGAGGTGGTAACCGTGAGCGCAGACCATCAAGCAGCGAAGATAAAAGAGGTCGTTGGTAATCTCATTTAATCGATATAAAAAAGTCCGGATCAATGATCCGGACTTTTTTTGTGCATTCAACTATTTCTTCTGTCAACAGGTCTTTGAACTCTGAAGCTTATTCCTAGCTTAACTTTTCTGCCAACAA
The DNA here is from genome assembly GCF_023914155.1 of Solitalea agri. Lineage (GTDB taxonomy): Bacteria > Bacteroidota > Bacteroidia > Sphingobacteriales > Sphingobacteriaceae > Solitalea > Solitalea agri. Next base: position 136,290 of record NZ_JAMWYS010000009.1, read on the forward strand.
TCTTATTTCCATACTTGGCGAAATATTTTCGTAAAGAATTGCGTAAACAGCCCTGCTGATAGGCATATATACTTTGTAGGTTCGATTAATCTCGTGCAAACATTTTACAGCGTAATATCCTTCAGCTACCATGTTCATTTCCAACTGGGCCGACTTCACTGAATACCCCTTTCCGACCATATTACCAAAGGTACGGTTGCGACTAAACTGGGAATATGCAGTTACCAGCAAATCCCCTAAGTAAGCCGAATCCTTTATATCACGATCAATCGGGTGAACTGCATCCACAAAACGCTTGATCTCTTGTAAGCCATTTGAAATTAGTACTGCTTGAAAATTATCACCATAACCTAATCCATGGCAAATTCCACTGGCAACAGCGAATATATTCTTTAACACAGCCGCGTATTCTGTACCGTAGATATCATCAGAAACAGTTGTTTTAATGTATCGGTTTAAAAGAGCTTGTGCAATCAATTCAGCTACATCATGATTCTTAGAAGCTATGGTCAGGTACGACAGTTTTTCTAATGCTACCTCTTCGGCATGGCAAGGACCAGATATTACTGCAATGTGACTCAATGGAACGTTATAACGGGTGTTCAAGAACTCCCCAATGATGAGGTTATCCGAGGGCTCAAAACCTTTAATAGCAGAAACAACAATCTTACCTTTAAAGTCTTCTTCCGACAACTCTGCAATGGCAGTCTTTAAAAAAGCTGCGGGAACAGCCAATATGATAACATCAACCTTTGCAATTGTTCCTTTCAGATCCGAGGTCAGGTTTTCTGGAGCAACATTAATTTCAACCGAACTTAAATAACGTGGATTATGACGATACTTCCGCAAATGCTCAATATCCTCATGATTACGCATCCACCAAAAAATAGTATGCTTACGGCTATTATCAGTAAGCATCTTTACAATGGCGGTTGCCCAGCTTCCACCGCCAATAACTAGTATATTCTTTTTCTCTTCGGTTAACATTTATTAGGTATGAGTTCTTAAAGATAAATAGTCTGCTCAATTGAGGCCACGAACTTTTAAACTCCTTAATTGGTTTTGAAATGGTTAACGACTAAACGTTTTAAAATAAAAATGGCCCAATTTTACATTAAATTAGGCCATTTTCAAGAAATTATTGAAAACTATTTTTTCTTTTCGCCGGCGTACAACTTATCCTTCTCCACTTTTTTTACCTTATCGCCGCTCTTAAGTGTCTTAGATACTGCCAGATAGGGGCCAGTGATGACTTGATCACCCGCCTTTAAACCCGATTTAATTTCGATGAACGAATCGTTCTGAATACCGGTGGTTACGTTAACCGATTGAGCGACCCCATTACGCATAACAAATACCAAAGGCTGAACCTGATCCATTGATTTATCGGCCTTTTTATCATCCTCTTTTGACTGAGGCCCTTTGTCTTTATCATCTTTTTTCTCTGGCTCGCGTGTGGTTACCGACTGAATAGGAACGGATAAAGCATTTGTTGATTTTTCGGTATGAACATCAACCGTTGAAGACAAACCCGGACGGAACGGCGACTCAGCGCTTCCTTTTAGTAACTGTTCATACGACGAAGGAATCAAATGCACTTTAACTTGAAAATTAGTTACCTGGTCAGTGGTAGCAGTTGAGCTTGCAGTTGAAGCAGAATTAGCAATTGAAGTAACCACTCCTTTAAATTTCTTACCAAGGAAAGCATCTACTTCAATATCAGCGGTGTCATTTAATGAAATACGATTAATATCGTTCTCATTTACATCAACCACAGCTTCCATGCTTTTTAAATCGGCAATACGCATAATCTCGGTGCCCTGCATTTGAGCTGTACCTAATACGCGTTCACCTTTTTTAACGCTTAACAACGAAACAATTCCATCAATTGGAGAGTAGATAGTGGTCTTGGCAAGGTTAACCCCTGACTGTTCTAACGAAGCCTGAGTAGAGGCCACATTATAACGAGCAGCCTGTACACTTTGTTTAGCCGCGCTTACACTTTGCTTAGCCTGTTCATACTGAGCTAAAGCAGCATCATATTCTGATTGAGAAATTACTTTGTCCTGAAACAACTTTTGGTTACGGTTATAAGAAGCTTCGGCATTTTTAAAGGTAGCTTCAGCTGATGCAAGTTGAGCCTGGCTGTTGGCCATATTGGCTTTTACCTCATTCACCATTGCTTCCGAACGGCTATAATCAGATGCATAAAAGTCTGGACGAATCTTACATAACAACTGCCCTTTTTTAACCCTGTCACCTTCTTTCACATAAATCTCTACCAATTCACCTGAAACTTCCGGACTAAGTTTCACTTCTACTTCCGGTTGGATTTTACCACTTGCCGATACTGTTTCAACAATAGTTAGTTTTGAAACAGGCTCAACAGATACCTCCACTTCATCCTTGCCACCGATCCATCCTTGTTTCTTACCAACAAATGCAACAATTATTAACAGCGCTACCGCACTCAACAAGTACCATAGCATTTTATTACTTTTCTTCATTTAAGTTTCGTGTTATTGCTGATCTATTATTTTTATTATAAAGTTAACGGCTTTCCTAAGTAATAATCAATCACTTTGCTCTTAAAAATCATATCATATTTTGCCTGAAGAGCTTCCGATTCTGATTTACTGTAATTGTTTTTTGAAATATTCAGGTCCAAACTATTGATCAAGCCTACATCAAAACGTTTTTGACTGTATTCGTATGCTTTTTTAAGCGATTCGAAAGAACTTTGAGCTGATGCATATTTCTTTTCAGCAGCTCTTAAATCGGCAACAGATTGAGCAATGGTTTTGTTCAATACATTTTTAGCTAATTCTTCACTGGCTTTAGCATTTTCATAATCAATTTTAGCCTTTTTAACATTGTTTCTGGACTGTAACCCATTGAATATCGGAATATTCAAACTAAAGTTCAGTGATTTACCTAAAAAGCTATCGTACTGATCGCTGAATGAAGGACGATGCTTTGAACCGTTGGGGTTATTTGGATCATCAGGAACTTCAAATTGCCATGAATAATATGAACCCATGTTAGCATTCATACTTAAAGTCGGATAATATGCTCCGCGTGCCATACTCACTAACTTTTCATAAGATAGCTTTTGATACTCACTGATCTTTATGGCAGGATTAATTTTCACTGCTTCATTATAAACATAATTAGCGTCGTATTGCAAATTGCTTGCTTTTAAAGCATTCTCACTTGGGCGTTGAATGCTAAAAGCTTGTTGCGGTTCTAAACTCAACAATTGTTTTAATTCTAATGTTGAAATTTCAAATTGATTCTGTGCAGATGTTAAATTTGTTTCATCTATAGCCACCTGTGCCTTAAACTGCAAATAGTCAGCTTCTGTAATACTTCCCACATCTGCTTTTTTCTTCGCCATTTCCGCCTGTTCCTGACTTACTTTTAATTGGTTGGTAAGGTTATTCACCTGCTCTTCATTGAATAGCGTAGCTAAAAACTGGGTAACGACATTTAACGAAACATCCTGAATGGTTTTTTCTACGTTACTTTGATTAGCCATTAAAGAATACTTTGCTTGCTTAATGGAATTCACTCTTTGTAAACCTGAGAATAAGTTCCAATTAGCCGACAACCCATAATTAAGGTTATTGGTTGTTGTATTTGCATACTCGTAAGTAACCTGGTTAACACTCCGCCCAAAGTTATTAAGCTGTGAAATATTACCATTTACTGTAGGTGCCAAATCAAACTTAGATTGTGAATAATTTACTTCTGAAACGGATTGAGCAAATTTTGCCTGCTTTATACTCAAATTGTGCTCTAAAGCATAGTTCACACATTGCTCCAAGGTAAATTTCTCCTGGGCTTGTGCTTTATTAAACAGTAAAATACTTGATGTAATGAATAAGAATATCGGCTTTTTCAAGGTATTTAAATTATTTGAGGCTGAAACTAAATATATTTTTTTTAATACAAGATATTTCTTGAAAGCTGTTGCCGTAATTTTTTGGTTACAGCTTATATAACTATTAGGCAATTTTTCCATCTAACAGATTTATAATTCTTGAACCATACGACGCATTCTTTTCCGAATGGGTTACTTGTACAATGGTCACTCCGTCTTCTTTATTTAATCGGGTAAACAAATCCATAATTTCTTCGCCTTGCTTTGAGTTGAGGTTACCCGTTGGCTCATCGGCTAAGATTAGTTTAGGCTTGGTGATCACCGCTCTGGCAATACCCACTAATTGCTGTTGTCCTCCTGATAATTGCTCCGGAAACAGGTCTTTCTTTCCAACAATCTGAAAGCGGTCTAATATGTCTGCAACCATGGCCTTACGCTCCGAAGAACTTATTTTATGATATAGCAGTGGTGTTTCAATATTTTCATAAACTGTTAACTCATCAATTAAATGATAGGCCTGAAATACAAAACCAATGTGTTTTTTATATAGCTCCGAGCGTTGTTTCTCTTTCAAGGTAAAAACAGATTCTCCTTCAAAAGAATACTCACCTTCAGAAGGGTCATCAATCATACCCATAATGTGCAGTAAAGTAGATTTCCCGGAACCCGACGGGCCCATGATCGATGCAAACTCACCTTCTTTGATTTCAAGATCAATGTGACGCAGAATATGCGCTTTAGCTGACCCGTTTGAATACCACTTTGATATATCTTTTAATTTTATCATTCTTTTATAGTTTTAAGCCTTTAGGTTTTAGCTATTGGCTATTAGGTTTATTAATTTATTTAGCTAACGACTAACAACTTCGGTAATTTCCGGTTCAAAGAAATTTCCACTGGGCAGCAATTTCTTATCACCGTACGACAAGGCATGCTCTCCTTCCCATGAACACATTACCACATACTTAAAGTCGCTGCCGTACTTGGCTTTAATTTCATCACCCAAAACATAAGGGACTGATCTTTGGGTTCCTTTAAAGCCATTAAAGGTTTGATTTTGCCAAACAGCAGCAATTTTATCGTGGTTTTTGAAATTCTTGTTAAATGATAATTCATCCCAAATCCATAAACCGATTAACATAGCCACCGCCATACCTACGGCCAATCCACCCAGATTGATGAATGAGAATATCTTGTGCCTCGAGAGGTTTCTAAGTGCGATCTTTATATAGTTTTTTAACATAGCTTTTAGCTTTATAGCCTTTAGCAGTTAGCTGTAGGTTATGATTTTTATAATTTATTTAATCAACGAGAGCTATCTAATGGCTAATAACTAATCGCCAATAGCTCTATTACTCTGTTTTCAAACTATTTACCGGATTGGCTACCGCCGCTTTAACAGCCTGAAAACTAACCGTGACTAAAGCAATAACTGCCGCTAATAAACCGGCAACAATAAACATCCACCAGCCAATATTTATCCGATAAGCAAAATCCTGCAGCCATTTATCCATTGCGTACCAGGCAATTGGAAAGGCAATTAGGGTTGCTATAAGCACTGGTTTCAAAAAGTCTTTAGATAGCAGTAAAACAATGTTGCTTATACTGGCGCCAAGTACTTTTCTGATACCAATTTCTTTAATGCGTTGTTCAGCAGAGTAAGTTGCCAAACCGAATAAGCCTAAACAAGAAATCAGGATGGCAATTAGGGTGAAATAGCTTACGATTGATGAAAGCCGTTCTTCCGACTGGAAGTTTTTGGCAAAATCTGCATCTAAAAAGCTGTATTCAAATGGCTCGGCTGGATTAAGTTTTTGCCATTTACTTTCTATTGAGGTTAAAACTGAGTGCATATTCTCTGCCGTAGTATGAACGATCAGGTAGTTGTAGCCATCTGTTACCCATCTGAATGCAAAGGGTTTTATTTCGTTGTGCAGATCTTCGAAATTAAAATCGTTTACCACACCTACGATTGTGAATGGCATAGTTTGTCCTTGCCAGTCCCAATTAAGAATTTTTCCAATTGCTTCCTGCGGATTTTTGAAGCCTAATTCAGCTATAACTTTTTGATTCACCACTAATCGGTCATTGGTATCGGCTTTAAACTCGGTTGTAAACAACCGCCCAGCAAGTGGTTTTATGTCTAAGGTTTGTAGTAAATCGTCATCAACATAATTCATAAACACATTCTTCGCCTCGTTAATTGTCTCACCTGAACGATACAAATTCATATCGCTGGGATTCATAATCCCAGGATAATAATAGCAGGCGCCAACCGAACGTATTTGTGTTTCTTTTTTGAGCTCATTTTTTAACGGCTCATAAATTTGTTTTGCCAATGATGTTCGCAAGGGAATTATTACCTGCTGTTCACGTTGAAACCCCAGATCCTTTGAACGCATGAAATGCATCTGACTATATATAACAATGGAGGAAACTATTAATACCACTGAGATAACAAATTGGAAGACCACCAAAAACTTGCGAACGGACACCGCTGCCATTGTATTTGACAACTTGCCTTTTAACGCTTTAACCGGCTTTAATGATGATAAATACCAGGCTGGATAGCTTCCAGCCACGACACCGGCAATTAACGAAAGGATGAAAAATCCTATGATAAGAAGATAATGCTGCTCAAATGAAAAGGTAATTTCCCTGCCCGAAACTTGCGCAAACAATGGGACCATTACTCGCGTAACAAGCATGGCAAAGCCAAATGCAAACAGGCTCATTAATATCGATTCACTTAAGAACTGTCGTACCAAAGCCGACTTTTCTGCTCCTAATACCTTACGAACTCCTACTTCAGCCGAGCGTTTTGCCGATCGGGCAGTGGATAAATTCATAAAGTTGATGCAGGCAATTAGTAAAGTGAACAAGGCGATGGATGCCAGTATGTAAAGATAGGTCACGCTTCCTGCCGGCGTTACTGTATTCTTTAGTCCTGATGCGAGGTGAATCTCGGTTAAAGGAGTAATTGTGAACTTTCTTCCTAAACCAACCTTCCTTAATGCTTCACCCAAATATTTATTTACAAACGCCGGAAACTTGGATTCTAAGGTTTTGGCGCTGGCATTCGGTTTCAAACGAAAATAGGTAAAGAACATATTGTGAGTGATCAAATCAGACGATTGGCGGTTGATCAACTGTTCCATCGTCCCACCCCTCATCGACATAAAAAAGCGTGCATTTATATGTGAGGGCTTTTTACCAGGCACAAAAACACCTGTTACCTTAAAATCATTTTCGCCGTTGGTGTTGCTGTTAACATGAATTACCTTATCTAATGCCGATTCGTTACCGAATATTTTCTTCGCTATTTCTTCCGAAATCACTAATGAATTTGGCTCTGACAGTGCTTTAAGTGGATTTCCTTCTTTAAACTGATAGGTAAAAACATCAAAAAAAGTAGAGTCGGCTAAGAAGCCATGATCTTCGTAAAAAGGCTTTAGGGTTCCCCTATCATTATATTGAAACAGGGTTTTATCATCTACAAAGGTTTGCAGCAAACGAGTGGTTTGTTCAATTTCAGGAAATACCTCCTGCATGGTTTTAGCCATGGGTGCAGCCGCTGTTGCTGACGCAGATTCCTTTCCATCTTTAACAAACACGGTATTCAATTGATAAATCCGGTCTGCATTTTTATAATGCTTATCGTAACTCAATTCATTGTTCAAATACAATGCAATGAGTAAGCAGCTGGTTAAACCCGTTGCCAGTCCGAACACATTGATAAAGGTGAACGTTTTATTTTTCTTAAAACCTCGCCAGGCTATTTTTATATAGTTTCTAAGCATACTTTTTAAGTATTTAGCTTTTAATGCATTTGCCTTCGACTACGCTCAGGCTGACCTTATTGAAGTGTCAGCCTGAGCGTAGTCGCCTTACTCTGTTCTCAAGCTCTTCACCGGATTTGCCATTGCTACTTTAATGGCCTGAAAGCTTACGGTTGCTAAGGCGATGATTAAAACCATGATTCCAGTAGCTGTAAATATCCCCCAGCCTACGTTAATCCGATATGGGTAGTTCTCCAGCCATTTATTGGTTGCCCACCATGCTACCGGCATGGAAATTAAAAATGAAACAATGATAAGCTTCAGAAAATCTTTGGATAATAAAGTAACTACTCCCCCTACCGATGCACCCAACACTTTACGGATGCCAATTTCTTTGGTTCTCTTTTCGGCAGATAATACAGAAAGACCAAACAACCCAATGGCTGATATGAAAATGGTCAACACTGCTCCAAACAACAGGATGGTTTTCCATTTTGCTTCGCTTTGATAGTTTTCAAGGTTTTCGATATGCTTGAATTTGTAAACGTAAGGGTTAATTGGAAACATCTTCTTGAACACTTTTTCAATGTATTGAAGACTTGCTGTCTCGGTATGTGGTTTGATTTTGATGAATACAATACCGTAGCCATTATCCTTTTTCATGGTAAACAATTGTGGACCGATCTTTCTTCCCAATCCTTCGAAATGATAATCTTTAACCACCCCAATCACATTATACTTTTTATTATGGTACCAAAAATCAACCACCTGATTCAAGGGATCTTTCCAACCGGCTTCCTTTACAAACGCTTCGTTAACAATTACCGAATGGCTTGAATCAGAAGGATAATCCGCAGAAAAATTACGCCCCTGAATAATCGACACCTTTAGCAAAGGCAAATAGGTTTCGTCGACGGTTTCGTAAGCAAACTGCAACTGTTTTTCGCCATTAACTTTTGCCATAGTACCCCAAAAGCCGCCATTTTTAGGAGCAACTTCAACTATGTTTGGATTTTTCTTTAGCTCATTTTTTAACACCTGGGCCTGCTCTCTGTTCATATCCCATTTCTGCACCCCAACTAAATCTGTATCATCATAACCCAATTTTGCATTGGTTAAATAGTTGAACTGTGAAAAGATGGTGAGCGTGGCGATAATTAAAAATGAAGCCAATGCGAACTGCGTAACTACTAATGATTTTTGCAGATAGTTTTTACCGGCTATGGCAAACCGACCGTAAAGTGTTTGAGTTGGATTATATTTCGACAGCACCAATGCTGGGTAAAACCCTGCCAATAAACCGGTAAGTATAAACAACAAAATATAACCGCCAATAAGTTTTGCATCTAAGAGATAACTAAAGGCTAGCGCTTTATTCGAAAGGTCATTAAAAACAGGTAAAATAAGCTGTACTACTACTAAAGCCAACACAAAAGCTATAAAGCATAGAATGAACGACTCGCCCATAAACTGCACGATCAGCTGTTTTCTTCCACTTCCAACCACTTTTCGTACGCCGATCTCTTTAGCGCGTTTTACCGATCGGGCTACGGTAAGGTTAATGAAGTTGATACAGGCGATTAACAAAATAAACACTGCAATACCTGAAAGGATGTAAGAAAAAACAGGGTTACTATTACCAGAAAGCCCATTCTGTGCAGGCATTTCTGTGCTCAAATGCATAGCGGTATATGGCTGCAACAGATAAGCCCATTTTTGAGTCACCCCATACTTATCGAACTGCGCTTTTATTTCGGAAGCGGCATCTTTCTCATAAACCATTTTCATTTTACGTTCCACTGCCTGCACATTTGCCGTTGGCTTTAAAACGATGAACGTATTGAGGAAGAAATTAAACCAGTTCTCGCTGTTTTGCTCATCCTCTTTCGATACAATCATCGGCAGTAATACATCAAACTTAATAGATGAGTTTTGTGGGCATTTCTTGGCAACAGCTGTTACCGTATAAGGAACAAACTGCTTGTTCTCTTCAAAAAGAATGGTTTTACCTACAGCATCTGTAGTTCCAAACTGTTTTATCGCCTCGGTTTCGCTAAGTACAACGGTTTGAGGATGAACCAGTGCCGTTTTCGGATCTCCGCTTAACAATGGAAAAGAGAACACGGAAAAGAAACTTGAATCGACATACGAAAGCTCTTGTGAATAAATTTCACCCTTGCTTTTTATATCACGGTTTCCTCCTTGTACTCGGACAAAAGATTTAATCTCCGGAATGTTTTGCGTAAACCGAGGGCCCTGAAAATAACCTGTTATGGCATCCTTGCGGCCCTTTGCCCCATCTTTACTTATCTCCTGAAAACCGATACGATAGATCTGGTTCACATCTTTATGAAAACGATCATAGCTCACCTCATCTTTTACGTATAAGACAATGAGCATTGCACAGGTTAAGCCTAAGCTCAGTCCTGCGATATTGATGAAGGAATACACTTTGTTCCGAAGTAAATTCCTTAATGCCGTTTTAAAGTAGTTGCTTAACATAACATTTAGCTTTTAGCCATTAGCTGTTGGCTATTGGCGTTGTGTTTTATTTCTTAAAATCGATAATGGCTACTAGCCAACCGCTAATAACTCTTTTATTCTGTTCTTAAACTTTTCACCGGATTGGCCACGGCTGCTTTCAATGCTTTGTATCCTACCGTTATCCAAGCAATTAAGATGGATAGCACTATTGCCAATGCGAAAACACCAACACCGATACTAATTCGATAGGCAAAATTGCTTAACCAATTATTCATGATATAATAGGCTGTGGGTGCAGCTATAAAAAAGGCAATAGCAATTAGAATGGTGAATTCCTTAGAAAACAGGTAAATAATATTGGCGACTGAGGCGCCTAATACTTTTCGAATCCCTACTTCTTTCGTTTTCTGAACTGCCATAAATGACACTAGTCCGTACAACCCTAAACAAGAGATAAATAAGGCCAAGCCTGCAAAAATTTTATACAACACAGCCAGCTGTTCCTCCTGCTGATAAAAGTGAGCTATACTTTCATCCATGTAAGAGCCCGAATAAGCGTATTCCGGATAAAACTTATTCCAGCTTTTTTCTATATTTTTTTGGGCCTTGGAAAGATTATTGGTTAACAGTTTTATAGAAGTAACACTATAAAACTTTGAATTAGCAGCGATCAGAAGAGGTTTAACAGTTTCGCGTAGGGAATTCGTTTTAAAGTCTTTAACTACACCTACAATCTGTTTCCATGGTTGACCTCCCAATCGGATTTCTTTCCCAATCATATCCTGGGCATTCTTCACACCCATTTTATTCATCAAGGTTTCATTAACTAAAACTTCGTTGATAGTGTCACTTTGAAAATAACCTCGTCCGGCAACTAACTGTAAACCGTAGGTCCTCACATAATCAAGATCACCAAACTTTAAGAAAAGCGGGAACTTTTCATCCGGACGATGATCGTAGGCGAAATTGGTACCCCAGTTATTTTCAGATGAAGGCACATCGGTACTAAAACTAACGGCCTTTACTCCCGGAATAGATAAGAGTTCTTCCTTAAATGATTTTTGTCGGGCAACAGAAGCACTATCTGAATTTCCTTTTAATACTAAAATGGCTTCCTTGTTAAATCCCAAATCGGCTGTGCGGATATAATTCATCTGACTTACGGCCACAATAGTGGCAACCACTAATATTTGTGACATGGCAAACTGCAGAACCACCAATCCCCGGCGCAAAGAAATGCCTCCAATTGTGGTTGTGGTCAGTTTACTTTTCAATGCCAAAACAGGCTGAAAACCGGATAAGATCAGCGAAGGGTAAAAACCGGAAAGTATAGTAACAACTGTAATAATGATCAGTAGAAATAAGAAATTAATACCGCTGAATAAACTAAGCTGCTCGGGCAGTGAAACCACATGTTTAAGGTATGGCAATATTAACCACGCAATTAATACTGCTACCAAAGCCGAAACAATAACAATAAATGCCGTTTCACTCATCATCTGCCCAATCAACTGTTTACGGTCGCTTCCCAAAACTTTGCGCACACCCACTTCTTTTGAGCGGCCAATTGCCAAAGCAGTTGAAAGGTTGACAAAGTTGATACATGCCATGATGATGATCAGCACTCCGATAAATGAAAGTGTAATCAGGGTTGGTTTACTGGTAACATGGTCGCCCAAATTGCCGAATCGTGTGTCAAAATGATTTTCGGCAATCGGATGCAAATAGTTCAAACGGTATCTGCTTGGATCACTTTTTTGATAGTGCTTTAAACTGAATTTTTTCAACTGGGCATTTATTGAAGCAGCTGAAACTTTTTCAGGCAACAGCATAAAGACTTGAAAACTACTGGTTGTACTGCCCCAATCAGTGGTATAATAATACACCGATGGATTATTCTTCATGGTGATAAATGAAGCTACCAGGCCTAATGGAAAGTCGGTATTGGCTGGAGGATTACTTAAAATACCTGCAACTTTAAGCGTTATGGTATTATCAAGTTTTACAGATTGCCCAATAGCCGTATGCCAATCACCAAAATACTTTTCTGCCATCTTTTGGGTGAGTACTACCATATTAGGTTGTGCAAGTACCTCCTTGTTTCCAGCTAACCAATTAAAGTTAAAGACCTCAAAGAAAACTGGATCACAAAAGCACATTCCATTTTCTTCGATAAACTTTTTATCCTCAGCCACAGCTTTACCATTGTTTAAAACAGTAACCTGACTGCCATAAAGTGAAAACAATGCCCCGGTTTTCACTTGCGGAAAGTCTGTTCTAAATGCGTCTAATGCAGGAAAAGGAACACCGGGAGTATAATCGATTCCCTCGGAATTCTTGTCTTCTGTAACCACATGGTAAATGCGGTTGAAATTAGGCTGAAATTTATCATAACTCAATTCATACCTGATCACCATAAACAGCAGCAAACAAGAAGCAATGCCAATGGCTAATCCGGCAATATTTAGTAATGAATAGGTCTTTCGACGAATCAGATTACGAAAGGCTATTTTGAAATAATTTCTGAACATAATTACAGTCTTTATAGATAAGCGTTAGTATTAGAATAAACTAAACAGAGTTACTCAGGGCTATTCCGTTCTTAAACTTTTTACAGGATTGGCCCTTGCAGCTTTAACCGCTTGAAAACTTACAGTAAGCAAGGCTATCGAAACTGCGGCAAGGCCTGCAATAACAAATACGCCCCAACCTATATCAATACGATACGCAAAATCCTGAAGCCATTTATGCATAGCCCACCAAGCTAGCGGAGAAGCGATAACAATGGCGATCAAAACCAGTCGTAAGAAATCTTTACTTAGCATTGCCAAAATGCTTGTTACACTGGCACCCAGCACTTTTCGAACACCAATTTCCTTGGTTCTTTGCTCTGCGGTAAAAGTGACCAAACCAAACAATCCTAAGCACGAAATGAATATGGCCAGAAAGGCAAAGTATCGTGAAAGCTTGTTAACTGTAAGCTCTGTTTTATAGTTTTTTGATATTTCCTGATCGGTGAAATAATACCTGAACGGAAAACCGGGATTAAACTGTTTTAACACCTTTTCCATACTGGCAAGGGCCTGTTTGGTTTGGCCGGCTTCTGTTCTAACAATTACATTCTGACCATAACCCCAGTCTTTTTTCACTAAACGAAGTATTAACGGTTCAATAGGAACATGCAATGAATTATGGTGATAATCTTTCATCACACCGATAATGGTTCCTTTATCCCCCCACATGGTGAGTTCCTTACCAACCGGATCTTTATAACCTATTTTCCTGGCAGCTGCTTCATTTACCAGGTAGTTCAAGGTATCTGTTCCGTAATCGGCGCTAAAGTCTCGTCCATCCACCAGTTGAATACCCATTGTTTTTATATAATCATAGGTAATTGGGTTTGAACTGAAAAGGATAAGCTTGGTGGTGTCTTTGCCGGGCCAGGTTACACCTTGTGTTGAACTACCTACCTCCAGCGGACTGCTTGCGGCACTTGTTACATTTTTTATCCCAGGCTGTTTAAGTAGTTCTTGTTTAAACGTTGGATAGTTCTTTGCTAATTCGCCCTCCAATGGAATATATAAAAGATCTTCCCTGGCAAAGCCCAGGTTCTTATTATGAATAAAATCAATTTGCCTGTACACCACAATCATTCCGAGTATTAAAATGATGGATAGTGAGAACTGAAAAACAACTAAGGCTTTACGAAAATAGGCCGCACTTGGATTAATTTTCAGCGCTCCTTTTAAAACCACTATCGGCCTGAGAGACGACATGAACAAGGCAGGGTACGAACCCGAAACAATTCCGGTTAGCAGGGTAAGCAAAATAATTGTCGACCAAAAAGAAACATCTCCAAAATTGAGGGCAAGCTGTTTATCGGTTAAAGCATTGAACGAAGGAAGAATGAATAAGACAAGTAGCAAAGAAACACCCATTGCTATAAAAGAAACCAATAGTGACTCACCAATAAATTGCCCTATTAGTTGTCCTTTACTGGCCCCAACAACTTTACGCACGCCAATTTCCCTGCTTCGTTTAAGCGAACGGGCGGTGGCTAGGTTCATGAAATTAATGCAGGCAATTAAAAGTATAACAATGGCTACAACTGAAAATATTCGCACATACTCTATTCTTCCGCCATTTTGTTTTCCACCTTCCCAGTTAGAATACAGGTATGATTCGCCATAATTCTGCAAAAACATCTCTACATTGCTGCCCTTGTTTTTACTTTTTATATACCCCTTAAGTTTAGCATTTACTTTCTCAAGCGAAGTATTTGGAGCAAGCATTACATAGCAACGCGGACCATTATTGCCCCATTCTTTTGCCCAGGTATTTTCTTTCGCCCATCGATCAAAACTCATTAAAAACTCAAATTTCAAAGAAGATGACGTTGGAATTTCGTCGAGCACTCCGGTAACGATCACATTTTCTTTATTGTCTATGCGGATCATTTTTCCGATAGGATCCTGGCCTTTAAAGTATTTATCCGCAAGTTTCTTTGACAACACCACCGCATCCGGACGGGCAAGGGCCGTAGCCGCATCACCTTTTGTCAGTTTAAACGAAAACATCTTTAAGAAATCCTTCTGTACGTAACGGCCCTTTTCTTTATCGAAGGTATCGTTCACGGTAAACAGCGGCTCTTCTTCCCACAAACACTGACTCGCCATTTGAATTTCAGGAATATCCTTCACAACATTTTCAGCGAAGATTCCCGGTGTTGAAGGAAAGGTGGATATTGAACCTGAATAAAACTGGTTCTCCATCACGCGGTAAAGTCGGTTGTCGTTGGCATGAAACTTATCCATGGCCAGTTCGTCTTTTACCCAAAGCATTATCAACAGGCTGCAGGTCATCCCCAGGGCCAACCCCATTATATTAATGAAAGAGAACATCTTGTTGTTCAACAGGTTTCTCCAGGCGGTTTTAAAATAATTTTTTAACATAGTTGTAGCTTTTGCGCTTTAAAAATCTTAGTGAATTGATATCCAAAACAGCATCAATGCACTGCAAATAATTCCCAGGGCAAGTCCCAACACGCTCAGCACAATGGTGCCTTTAAGTAGAAACTTGTTTTTCATTTGTCTTTCAATAGTGTGAGGTCCCATGATTTTAATGTTATAAGTTATTTTTAGCCTTCGACTACGCTCAGGCAGACTCTATTGGAAGTGTCATGCTGAGCGTAGTCGAAGCGTTATTCAGTTCTTAAACTTTTCACCGGATTTGCCAAAGCTGCCTTTACTGATTGGAAACTGAGGGTTACCAAGGCGATTACCAATGCGGTAAGACCGGCTAAAACAAACACCCACCAGCCAATTTCAATACGGTAAACAAAATCTTGCAGCCATTTATTCATGGCATACCATGCAATTGGAAATGCTATTAGGGACGCAACAAATACCAACTTCAAGAAATCTTTAGAAAGCATGGTGATAATATTGGCTGCGGAAGCTCCCAATACCTTTCGGATACCAATTTCTTTAGTGCGTTGCTCGGCCGAATAAGCTACCAATCCGAATAATCCTAAACAAGCAATGACAATGGCCAGCATAGCAAAAACGATCGCTATTTTACCTACCCGTTGTTCGGTCCGGTACATATCGTCAAATGAATCATCGAGAAAACGGTAGCTAAAAGGCATGCCCGGTGCCAATGATTTCCATTTGGTTTCAACCTGCTGAATTAGCGCTTGCATGTCTTTGGTTTTAACTTTGAAAGCTGCATAGCCATCAGTTTTTGAAAGTATCAGGGCTAATGGACCAATATTCTGACGCAAGGATTCGAAATGAAAGTTTTTAACGACCCCAATAATTGTATACGGAATCATAACCCCTGTTTGCGTATCCTGAAGCGTATAAACTTTCTGACCAATAGGATCTTTATAGCCCAGTATTTGTGCAGTGCTTTCGTTAATAATAATAGCACTTGAATCGGCGCCAAAATCCTTTGAGAAATTCCTTCCTGCACTCAGTTGCATACCCAGTGTTTTTAAGTATTCATAATCAACACCCCAAACTTGAGAACTGTAGGAATTTTGAACATTCATTACCGTTTCTTTTGAAAACGTATTGTCGTTGCGCCACGAAGAAGACACTGGCAAAAAACCACTAACTGTTCCGCTTAACACTCCAGGCATGTTGCCAACCTCATTTTTAAATGCATCCACATTCTTTTGAAGTGCACCTGCCCGGTCAATAATTAAAACCTGCTCTTTATCAAAGCCTAATTTTTTGGTTTGTATATAATTAAGCTGGCGGTAAACGATGATAGTCCCGATGATTAGAACAATAGAAGTAACAAATTGAAATACCACCAATCCTCCTCTCAACCAGCTATTTTTCATACCGTTTGACAACTTGCCTTTCAAAACAACAATCGGCTGAAATTTGGAAAGGAAAAAAGCAGGGTAACTACCGGAGATAGCCCCAACAACAAATGGCAGAATGATTAGAAACAGCAGCATTTTGCCTCCTAACAAATTCTTAATGGAAAGCGATTTTGCAGCCAGCTCATTAAAAGACGGTAACACCAGCCAAACCATAACCACAGCTATAACCGTTGAAATGATCACTGTTAAAGTCGACTCTGTTAAAAACTGACCGATCAGGCTTCTCCGTTCAGTACCAAGTACTTTGCGTATACCAACCTCTTTAGCCCTCCTACTTGAACGTGCCGTTGAAAGGTTCATGAAATTGATACATGCCAGCAACAAAATGAAAAGCGCTACTGCCGAAAAAATATAAACATATTGAATGCTGCCGTTTGGGGCCAGCTCAACACCCCTGTCTGATTTAAGGTGGATATCAGTTAGCGGTATTAAGTTATATTCCAGTTTATTGCCGGCTTTATAAAAATCATCCATGCTGTTTATTTGCATAAACTGTTTGGCCTGCGGAAAAATATATTTCTGAATTACCTGGGCAAAGTTTTTTTCAAAAGCTTTATAGTTAGTTCCTTTCTTTAATAAAAGGTAAGTATGAAAGTTATGACTAAGAAAAGTTCCAAAGTTGTAATCCACATTTTGCATCGAGAAGATGAAATCAAAATTAAAATGTGAATTATGAGGAATGTCTTTTATTACCGCAGTAACTTTATAAGGAGTTTTGTTAGCTTCAATAACTTTACCCAAAGCCGCTGTAGTGCCGAAATATTTTCGGGCTGTCGATGCGGTAATTACCACCGAATTAGGCTCTGTAAGCGCTTTTTTCGCATTACCCTCAATAACCGGCAAGGTAAATACGTCAAACAAGGTAGAATCGGCATGCGCTACATTCTGCTCTTCAATAAATTCATTTCCCTTTTTAATAAGTTTAGCTCCGTTTGAGTTGTAAATGCGAACAAATTCTTCTACCTGCGGATAATCTTTTTTGAGCGTTTCACCCATCGGATCAGAAGTAACAGCCAGCTTCATTTCATTGCTACCCAATTTCAGGTCAGAATTTATACGAAAGATCCGGTCGGCATTTACATTATACTTATCATAACTTAACTCATCAAAAACGTACAATGAAATCAGGATAAAACAAGCCAAACCTGTAGCTAATCCAATAATATTGATCAGCGAGAACGTTTTGTTCTTTATCAGGTTTCTCCAGGCAATTTTTATATAGTTTGTTAACATAGTTGTAGTTTTTAAGGTTATGTGTATGTTGATCTAGCCTTCGGCTACCCTCACTGTCATGCTGAGCGAAGTCGAAGCGATTGTCATGCTAAGCGAAATCGAAGCGTTATTCAGTTCGTAAACTCTTTACCGGATTAGCCATTGCAGCCTTTATGGCCTGGTAGCTCACCGTTGAAAAGGCAATGAATAAAGAAACTATTCCGGATGCTATGAAAATCCACCATTGCATATTTATATGGTAGCTGAATGTTTGCAACCACTTACTCATCGCCCAATAAGCAATGGGTGAAGCAATAAGGATGGCTATAACGATCAGCTTTAAAAAATCTTTAGATAATAGCGCGGTGATATTAATAACAGAAGCACCTAATACTTTGCGTACTCCAATTTCTTTCGTGCGGTTCTCGGCCATATAGGTTGCCAAACCGAACAGCCCCATACAGGAAATGATAATGGTAAGCATCGCAAAAATGGTGATCAGCTTAGAAGTACGTTGAGCATCATTGAATTTCTGAGCATATTCCTGATCTATAAACTGATATTCGAATGGGAACTGGAAATTATGTTTCTTGAATATCTGTTCTGCAGCTTTAATGTTTTGAGCCGTTGAATTAGCAGGGTTCAGTTTAATATGAATTACATTAAACCATCCTTTAGCGCCCTCAATAACCATTGGTTCTGTATTTTCAAAGGGCGACTGCAGCACAAAATCTTTTATCACACCCACTACATGCCAATCAATTCCATTGTCTTTTACAATTTGTCCGACAGGATCTTTGAAACCCATTATCCTTGCTGCCGATTCACTTAATATACAAGCAGTTGAATCCGTTGGAAATTCTTTCAGATTAATATCACGTCCCTGAATAATCTTTAAGCCAATGGTTTTGGTAAGATCATCGTCCACACAAAAACGGTTAAAGATTATTTTCTGCTTTGGATCTTTTCCTTTCCACTCAAAACCCCATGAATTACTAAATCCTTGTGTAATTGGCGCGCTGGTTTTACAAACCGAAATAGCCGTTCCTGAACTCAGCAATTCTTCTTTGATAACAGGATAGTTTTTCTCCAAATCCTCAGTTAAAAAGTGATAGATCAGGTTATCTTTTGAATAACCGGTTTCCCTCTCTTGAGAATATTGAATTTGCCGTCTGATAAAAAGAGTAGAAATGATTAGTATAATGGCAATGGTAAACTGAGTTATCACCAACACTTTGCGTGGATTGAAAGAAGTATGCACTGCCTTTAAGGTTCCTTTTAAAACCCGCACCGGTTGAAATGCAGAAAGGTAAAAGGCAGGATAGCTTCCGGCAAGCATGCCTGTAAAAAGTATAAAAGAGAAGAAGAACAACCAGAAATATGGATTTCCATACTGAACTGATAACTGTTTCTCGGTAACACTATTAAACACCGGCAAAAACAGTTGAACAATGGCAATGGCCAATACCCCGGCAATGAGTGCCAACAAAATAGACTCACCTAAAAACTGGCGAACCAATGCAGTTCTTTCAGCACCAATAACCTTACGAATACCTACTTCCTTAGCACGTTTCTCGCTTCTTGCAGTACTCAAATTCATGAAGTTGATACATGCAATTACCAAAATAAATGCAGCCAGTATTCCAAATATTTTAACCAGATCAATTCGTCCTCCCTCCAGTTTACCATCGAACTTAGAATATAATCTCAATTTGCTTAAAGGATGAATAAAGAGTTCGTTTTGCTCCTCTCCTTTTGAATGACGAATGGTGAAATCTCTAACTTTAGCGTTAAAAGTGGCAGCATTAACACCTTTCTTTAATTCAATATAAGTATCGGTTGAATTGTTGCCCCAATAATCATCATCCCAGCCAATTTTTGTTAAATAGGCCCATGGCAATAAGTACTCAAATTGAAAGTGTGAATTTGAAGGAGGATTTTTAACCAAGCCGGTAACGATGAAATTATCTTTGTTTTCGATCTTAATGGTTTTGCCTATTGGATTATCATCATTGAATAAACTTTTTGCAAGCTTTTCAGTGATCACAATTGAATAGACATTGTTTAATGCTGTTTTAGCATCTCCTTTTAACACAGGAAACGAAAACATGGATAAAAATCCCGGATCAACAAAACCACCCTTAACACGAACTTTATTGTCCCCAACGATCAATAAAAATGGGCTTCTGATTTCAACCCGCGATACTTCTTGTATATCAGGATATTCCTGCTTTAAGGTTTTTCCTAATACTTTAGGTGTAGTACCCCATGATTGCAGCTTACCATCAAACACAGTACGGTTCCACATCTCATAAATGCGATCCTTGTTTTCATGAAATTGATCGTAACTGAATTCATGTTGAATCCACATCAAGATTAGCATTGCGCCGGCCATACCTATTGCCAGGCCCGAAATATTGATAATCGAGAAGCCTTTGTTTCTCAATAAATTTCTGAATGCTATTTTAAAGTAGTTGCGTAACATGAGGTTGATTTTTAGCAATGGGCCCTGCCCGGCAGGGCCCTTAATTGAAACTTTATTTAAATGAAGATCTTAGATCGAATTAAATCATCACATTCTCCAGCACCACCTGTCCATCGAGCATGCGCACAATGCGATGGCTGTAGCGGGCATCATGCTCAGAGTGAGTAACCATGATCACTGTTGTTCCGGCATCGTTTAACTCGGTAAGCATTTGCATTACCTCATTACCGTTACTTGAGTCAAGATTACCGGTAGGCTCATCGGCAAGAATTAGTTTAGGACGATTGACCACAGCACGCGCAACAGCCACACGCTGCTGTTGTCCACCCGACAATTGCTGAGGGAAGTGATTCTTGCGGTGCATGATCTGCATTTTCTCCAAAACTTCCTCAACACGTTTCTTGCGTTCATCAGCACCTACTTTTAGATAAAGCAAAGGCAACTCAACATTTTCATATACCGTTAACTCATCTATCAAGTTGAAGCTTTGGAACACAAAACCAATATGTTGTTTGCGCAAGCTCGCACGCTTACGTTCGTTGTAATGCGCTACTTCTTGTCCGGCAAAAACAAAACTTCCGCCATCAGGGTCATCAAGTAAACCCAGAATATTTAGCAAGGTAGATTTACCACAGCCCGAAGGGCCCATGATGGCAACAAACTCACCTTCTTTAACATCAAATGACACACTGTTTAATGCAACGGTTTCTACATCTTCAGTTCTGTAGATTTTTTCCAGATTGGATATCTTTATCATATGCTTAGTTATTAGCTTTTAGTTGTTAGCTTTTAGTTGTTAGCTTTTAGTTGTTAGCTTTTAGTTGTTAGCTTTTAGTTGTTAGCTTTTATAATTAATTTATCTACTTAAAACTTATTCATTTTCTACTATGAGAAATTTTAAACAGTTATTAGTATGGCAAAAAAGCCATAAACTTGTTCTTTTGATTTATAAGGCCTCTTCAAAATTTCCAAAAGAAGAATCCTTTGGTATAACCAGTCAATTAAGACGTGCTGTTGTCTCCATTCCCTGCAATATTGCCGAAGGATGTGGAAGAGAAACAGCTCCTGATCTTGCTCGATTTCTTAGCATTGCCATGGGCTCAGCCTCTGAAACAGAGTATTTAATTTTACTCTCCCGCGATCTTGAATATTTAACCGATACCGAATTCATGCTATTAAATGATGAATTAATTGAATCCAAAAAAATGTTAAACACACTGATCAGAAAAATTAAGTCCTGATATTTAGCGATTAATTATTAGGTGTTAGGTATTAGATTTACCTAATGGCTAACACCTAACGACTAATCACTAATAGCTAATGACCAATATTCAGTTCCTGAATCTCTCCGTAGTTCTCATAACTTGAAGTCACTACTTTATCACCTGGCTGTAAGCCGCCAAGCACTTCGTAATAATCAGGGTTTTGACGACCAAGCTGTATATCAACTTTGTAAGCAGTTTTACCATCAGCACTCACTTTAAATATCCAGTTACCGCCGGTTTGCTGATAAAAACCGCCTTTAGGCAATAACAATGCTTGAGTTTCATCGCCCAATGCTAAACGGATTTGTAATGTTTGGCCTCTTCGTACTCCTTTAGGAACGCTTCCAACAAATTCCATATCTACTTGAAAACGTCCATTACTCACCTGAGAATAAACCTTTTTTACTTTCAGTTTATAGGTTTCGTTATTGAAAACAAACTCTCCATCCAAACCGGTAAATACTCTCGAAATGTAATGTTCATCGATATCGGCACGTACTTTAAATCCGCTCAATACATCGATTTGTCCTAAACGTTCGCCTTTATTTTTTGACTGACCTATCTCTGCATCAAGCGAGGTAAGCTGACCATCAACAGGAGCTTTTACGGTAAGATCTTCTGCTTTTTTTCGCATTAGCATCAAAGCATTTTGCATACGCATTAACGATTGCTTTTGCTGAATAAACTGCTGGCTATTAGCGAGTGTATCTTTCTTTAATGTTTCCAGCGTTAATTTTTTCCTGCGTAATTGGTAGTTGTACTCGTTCTCAACCGATTTAAACTCCTGAAAAGAAACCACTTTTTCATCATAAAGGGTTTTATTCATTTTGTATTTACGTTCTGCCTCGGCTAAGGCATTATCTACATCGGCCAATTGATTTAACTGTCTGATACTGTTTTGATCAGCAAGGTTACGAGTGTTTTGCATATTGGTGATCAGGTCGTAAACAGCTGTTTCGCGGTTAGCCAGATCCAGCTCTAAATCAGTATTGGCTAATTTTAAAATTGGCTGTCCGGCTTTCACCACCGCTCCGTCTTCAACAAACTTTTGTTCAACACGTCCGCCTTCTACCGCATCCATATAAATAGTAGTAATCGGTTGTACTACGCCATTTATTGGAATAAATTCCTGAAACGGGCCCTTCTTCACTTCACCCACAATAATCTGTTCGTCCTTTACATTTAAACGTGTCTTACCGCTTATAGAAAAATAGCTGAAACCAATTAGTGCTATTATTGCCACCGCGCCAACAATTGTGAAAATTCGTTTTGCCGGCCATTTTTTCTTTTCAATGATTCTGTCCAAAGCCTTATGTATTAGTATTCGTTAGTGGTTAATTACTGATGTTTTTCGTTCATCTCAGCTCTTTCACGCTGCTGTTCAGTTGGCATTGCTATCTTCAAAAGCGTGCCATTGAAAAAAACGGCTTTAACTCAGTCATTTAGCAGAAAATCGAATTTTCAACCATTTTAAATGTGTTCGGTTTCGATACAAAAACTGTCCGCATACGAACAGGTAAATGATACAGTCTAACGTTAAACACTGAAACTAAGCTATATTTAAAACTGCATGAAAGTTGTTGCTGTAGAAATAGCTTTATGCAGAGAAAGTCATTTGTAGTACTTTTATCACCACTAAAACCTTTTGCTTAAAAAATGAAATTGAAAAACGCCAAAATTCTTATTGTCGATGATGACCCGGATGTGTTGTTAGCCATGAAAATGCTGCTGCAACCCGAAGTGCATCAATTAACAACCGAGAAAAACCCTGAAAACCTCAACGCTTTAATTTCCCGCAATAAGTTCGACCTGATCATTTTGGACATGAACTTTAAAAGCGCGTTGAATACTGGTAATGAAGGGTTCTTTTGGCTAAGCAAAATTCGTGAGCAGGACAAAGATGTTTTAGTGATCATGATTACTGCTTATGGCGATATCGATTTAGCGATAAGATCATTAAAAGAAGGTGCTCGTGATTTTGTAGTAAAGCCTTGGCGTAATGAAAAATTAATAGAGGTTATTTCAGAAGCCCTTGACAAACAAGCTTCAAATGGTAAATCGCTTAATGTTTCAAAAAGCGACTCAGCTTCACAACCAAACAAAAATGGATCAGCCAAAACCAATACCTCTAATTTGATTGAACTCATTGGTGAATCCGAAGCGATGCAGGATGTCTTTTATAAAATCGACAAAATCGGCCCTACGGATGCCAACGTATTGATTTTAGGAGAAAATGGGACCGGAAAAGACCTCGTAGCAAGAGCCTTGCACGAACGTTCGCTTCGAAATGATAAACCTTATGTTGCTGTTGACCTGGGCGCACTTACCGAAACTTTATTTGAAAGTGAACTATTTGGCCATCGAAAAGGTGCTTTTACTGATGCTCGTGAAGATAGAACCGGAAGGATTGAAGCAGCCTCCGGAGGAACATTATTTCTGGATGAAATCGGAAACATCTCTTTGTATCAACAGGCCAAATTACTATCAGTTTTGCAAAACCGACATATTGTACGTTTGGGAACCAATCAAATGATCCCGGTTGATATTCGGTTGATTTGTGCCACTAACGTTCCTATTTATGAACTGGCATCAGAAGCACGTTTCCGTAAGGATTTAATTTATCGGATCAATACCGTTGAAATTACCTTACCCCCATTGCGCAAAAGAGGAAATGATATTGAACTGTTAGCCCAACATTTTCTTAAGATCTATTCCACCAAATACAACAAATCGGGGCTTGATTTTGAACCATCTGCCTTGCTCAAATTAAAGCAATACAATTGGCCTGGCAACGTTCGTGAGCTTCAGCATACAATTGAACGTGCTGTAATTATGGCCGGAACAGCATTTATAAAAGCTAACGAACTTTCCTTCTCTCCAATTGAGCATCCGGAAATGACCAATGATGAACCTAAAACATTTCAGTTGCATGACATTGAGAAGGATACCATTTTAAAAGCTATAGAAAAGCATCAGGGAAACATAAGTAAAGCGGCAAAAGAACTTGGTATAACACGCACTGCATTATACAGAAGACTCAACAAATATGACATCTAAACGCTTCGAAATCATACTAATTGCCCGTGTGGTGCTTCTGTTTATCACACTATGTGGGGCGGCCTGGCTTTTTGTAAAATATCAAACATGGTACCCGATAGTCTTATTGGTTATCGCATTTTTCCAGCTGTTTGCCATTATTAAATATGTTAATCGAATTAATACCGAATTAAGGGATTTCATTAACGCCATTAAATACAAAGACTTTAGTCAGCATTACAGCGTACAAAAAGCCCCTGCTTCTGTTGCCTTGCTACGACAGGCTTTTAATGATGTTGGGAGGGCGTTTAATCTACTAAACATAGAAAAAGAAACCCAGTATCGGTATCTACAAACCGTTATGGAAATTGTTGATACAGGTATTTTATTGTTTGATGAGGATGGTACCGTGAAATGGGTAAATGAAGCGGCTAAAAAGATGTTTAGTTTGCCGGAACTTAAAAACATTGAAGGTTTAAAATCACGAAATACTGAGCTAAAAGAAATTTTAGAATCATTAAAGCCGGGAGAAAATAAACTTTTGGAAATAGAAACGGGACATTTTCCGATAAAGATCGTTTCCTCAACCATGCAATTTAGGTTAAACGGCAAAATTCAATCGATGTTCGTATTTAAAAACGTGAATGATGCAGTTCAGGAAACGGAAATGCAGACCTGGCAAAAGTTGCTGAGAACAATCACACATGAAATTATGAACTCAGTGGCCCCTATCGCTTCTCTGGCCGAAACATTAAAGAAACGACTGAGCTACATTCAAACCGATGGTGGATTCGAAACTTCCGATAATGAAGCTATAGAAGATATAGAATTGATGGTGGATGTCATCAGAAAACGCAGTGAAGGATTATTAAAATTCGCCGAAACCTATAGAAGCCTTAGCAAAATCACTATTCCATCATTATCGGTAATAAACATTCAGGATTTGTTTGCTAACCTAAACCAGTTATTGGGCCCTGATCTCAAGCAAAAAGGAATAAAAATTTCTACTGAGCTACGTGACCATGGTTTAAAAATAGAGGTTGATATTTCGCTTATTGAACAGGTTCTTATCAACCTGATTTTAAATGCTACAGAAGCAGTTAAAGAAAGAGAGAATCCTCAAATCAAACTGGTTTCTTTTTTAAATGAAGCGAATCATATAGTTATTGAGGTGATCGATAATGGTATTGGTATTCCTCAGGAATTAAGAGACCAGATCTTTATTCCTTTTTTCACAACCCGCAAAAATGGCTCAGGTATAGGCTTAAGCTTATCTCGTCAGATTATGCAATTACATAAAGGAACAATTGTAGTAGACTCAAGAGAAGGGGAAGGCAGTATTTTCCGGCTGATCTTTTGATAAATCCTTCTAATCAATTTAAACATTTATAATTTAACATCTCGTTAAAAGAAAGCCAATAGAAATTTCGTAATTCGTAATTCGTAATTCGTAATTCGTAATTCTAAAATTAATTATGTATCCGGTAAAGACTCCCTATTTTATAAAAAAGCTGTTTCCTTCATTAACCTGGAACTATCCAAGAACCGAGAAAGTACTATACCTTACTTTTGATGATGGTCCGATACCAGAAGTAACACCTTTTGTAGTTGAGCAGCTTAAGAAATACGGTGCAAAAGCAACTTTTTTTTGCATAGGCGACAATGTGCGTAAGCATCCGGAAGTTTTCGAATTAGTAAAAAAGAATGGGCATTCCATTGGGAACCATACCTTCAATCATTTAAATGGCTGGCATACCCAAACAAATGAGTATTTAAAGAATATTCAAAAATGCCAAGAGTTGACAAAATCATATTTATTCAGACCTCCTTATGGCAAAATTCGTCCAACACAAATTTTAGATCTTAAGAAACACTATAAAATCGTTATGTGGGATGTATTAAGTGGCGATTTCGATTTAAAATTAACTCCTGAAGAATGTCTTGAAAATGTTATAAAACATACTGAAAATGGTTCAATCATTGTTTTTCATGACAGCCTGAAGGCTGAACCTCGGTTGCGTCACACGCTGCCATTGGCATTAGCTCATTGGGCAAAACTTGGTTATAAATTTAAAGCCATATAGCTTATTATTACTTTAGGGAAGTGGAATCTGCCTTTGATCCAGTCTCTTTAAACTTTTTGTAGCTAGTGCTTATATA
The DNA here is from genome assembly GCF_023914155.1 of Solitalea agri. Classification (GTDB taxonomy): domain Bacteria; phylum Bacteroidota; class Bacteroidia; order Sphingobacteriales; family Sphingobacteriaceae; genus Solitalea; species Solitalea agri. Next base: position 162,988 of record NZ_JAMWYS010000009.1, read on the forward strand.
GGTATAAATGTCGTACTGGTTAGCTGATTTTATAAATTCATATTCAGGCCGGCTAAATTTCATAAAAGCTTCCATTTCAGCGTCACTATCAATTTTAACTATTTTTTTAATTAGCACCGGATTGTAATAGTTATCAATAAACTTTTCGTGTTCATAGTCCACTATCCGGCTTTGGAAACTTCTCAAGCCCTGGCGTTTTTTGCCACTGTATAAATATTCAATAAATGATAGTGGATGAAAAATGGCTGTTCCGATCAGGTTCCCGGTTGATTTATCTTTGTAATTAAAAACCCTTGCATAATCTTCTCTAACCTCAGCGGAATCAGCTTTGTATGATTTTTTGCCCGACACCATTACTTCTGGTAAGGATAAGGTTCGGGTTTGCATGTAAATATTCTTGTTTAAAAAATTAAGTGACTTATCAATAATAATCTTTTGCGTTTCGTAGCCTAAAGCTGAGAACAGAATTGTATCACCCATTTTCACGTACACCTTATAATTCCCCTCCCTATCGCTTGATAACTGGTAATCGATGGTTTTGTTATAAACCTGAACAAACTCCATTGGCTTAGCCTTTTCGCGATCATATATTTTACCCGACAAAATCCCCTGGCCACGTACCGCGTAGCTAATTATCAAAAAAAATAAGACAAAAAATACTTTCAAGTACCTCATAGTCAATATCAATCTTCTAAAACTCAAAACATACAAAGATAGTATTCGAGGTGTAAAAGAAATTTCAGTAACGCATAATATACAATTTAGTTCAACAAAAACACAAAAACACTGAATTTCAGCAAGTTAGAAACATTTAATAATTTGCAGACCAACAATTTAAATCCCGGTTTAAATACTATAACTTTTGATATATTAATTTTGATAAGTATATTTAAGTATAAACGCTCTCTCATGAATAAGAATTTTTACTTAGCCAAACTTGGCATTTGCGCAAGTATTATTAGTTGCGCGCTTGTCCTTAACTCCTGCTATCCGAATAACGATGCAGACATTCAAGATCTGGACGTAGTTGCAAGCTTCCCAAAAAAAGATTACGACTTTAAGCAGAACAACACTTACACACTCCCTACTCGTATTCCAATAATAGACGATGAGGTTCCATTACCAGGTGACACTTTACCTGCGGCTGTTGCTCAACCAATTATCGCTAAAATCAGAGCAAACATGACGGCAAATGGCTATACCGAAATCCTACCCGGAAATCCTACAGCTCCTGATGTAGCCATCACCTCTTATGCGATCGAAACAACTTATGTTGGCGCTTATTATCCGTACTGGTGGTACTGGTGGGGTTATTATCCATGGGGTGGTTGGGGCTACCCTTGGGGTCCAGGTTGGTATCCTGGAGGAGGTTATTACTATTCTTTTGATACGGGTAGTTTAATGATTTCAATGAGCTCTCCATCGGGCGGTAGAACTAATGAGGTTAATACACTATGGCTGTCTGCCATTAAGGGTGTCTTGAACGGAACCACTTCCAATGTTCAACGAGCAACAGAAGGTGTTGATCAAGCCTTTTTACAATCTCCTTATTTAAAAACAAATTAATCTCAAAAGCCTCGAAATCATGAAATTTATTTATAAAACACTTAGTCTCGCGCTCATTGTTTGCTTATTAAGCAGTAGTGCAATGGCACAATATAAATACTACGTTAACTTTTCCTGGAACACCGCCCTACCAATGTCACCCACATCTGATTACATCAGTAAATTTAGTGTAAGAGGTGTAGGATTTGAATGGGGTGGATTTGTTAAGCCCAATGTTAGCCTCTCATTTCAAACCGGATGGAATGTTTTTTATCAGGCAAAAAACCGCCAAACATATATTGGAGAAGGTGGAGGGGCGGTTACAGGCACTCCATACAACTATATTAATGCGCTTCCTATTTACGGAAAAGCAAATTATTATTTTAAAGACCCCGCATCTTCTAAAACTACTCCTTATGTTGGCATAGGAGTAGGAACTACCTGGCAAAAACAAAATACTGATTTTGGGATCACTTCTTTCTACCGCGATGGCTGGATGTTTGGCCTGTACCCAGAGCTTGGAGTAGAATACAATATCAATCCTATTTCAGGAATAAACTTTAACGTAAGATACAATTACAATTTCGAAACCGATCAGGTTAACGAGCTAAGTTACCTGGGATTTAATATTGGTTTTGTTTACCGTTATTAATTAACCATTCTGCCTTTTCTTTATATAACTAATAATTAACTTGGTCTGTCGTGAGATACACCAAGTTTTTTTATATGATAACATTTGAAGATTTTGAAAAAATAGACATACGGGTTGGTACAATTATCAATGCTGAAATATTTCCTAAAGCTAAAAATCCATCCTATAAGCTTACCATCGATTTTGGGCCTTTGGGCATTAAAAAGTCATCGGCTCAGATAACCGTACTTTATGCAACCGCTGAATTGGTTGGCAAACAAATAATTGCAGTGGTTAACTTTCCTCCTAAACAAATTGCCAATTTCGTTTCTGAATGCCTAATATTAGGAGTTCTGGGAGATGGAAAATCTGTCACCTTGTTAGCCCCTGACAAGAAAGTTGAAAATGGGCAACAAATAGCTTAAAACCACCAGCCACAGTGATCGGTATACTTTACATTTTTAATTCTTCAACGTTTCTAGGTTTTCAAAACAACTACAATTTCACCCTATAAAGCACTTCTGAAAAAGCATACAACTTCTTATTAAAAACTAATCATTATCAATAGCTTAAGCCGGTTTTGAGTGTATATTTAACACTATTTTTTTAAGGAATGATTTATGTATATGTTCCACCAACTAAATTTAATTTAATCTTAATACGCTCTCAAAATATGCAACAGCTTTTTAAGCTATTGGTAGTATTTTTTATTGGATTGGGGGTTCTAACCCTATGCTCTAAAAGTCAACTAAAGCCTGAATATAACGTACGAGTATTAAAGTATACACTTGATAACTCTGACAATGTGCTAACTTTTGCCTTAGGAGATAACTTCTATATAGCTTATGACACCATTCAATGTGGCTTATATAAAGTTTGGCGAGGAGGATTAGCTGCAAATGATTCAAGCATTTCGGCTGTTGGAGAGTTATTTTATGAGAATTACTTGCTAAATAGTGACATTAAACTGATTGATACTAGCGGACGAGGCTATAGTCCGGCTGTTAAATTCATGGGATTTAGCATAAAAGAGAACTCCATTTGTATTTGTTATGAGGTTACTAATGAAGACAAGAAATTCATTATTGAAGAAACTATAAAAGGGGAATCAGAAAACCACACCTGCAAATTATTACGCATTTATAGTTTTAATAAACAACCCGAGAACACTCAAATAGGTATATACATTCCGAATTCATCCATAAGAAAACCTCTTACAATTACAGCTCGTAACGGAGAGGTTGCATCAGGAATGGACAAGCTTTTATTACCCGAATCAAGCAAATCTCAATTTACTCTTATATTTAACGAATAGCCCGAACACCTCAGTACCTAAACTAATCATTTTTTGCAATCAACTGTTTTTTTAAAGGGCATTATTAGTATCTTTGCGCTGATTTTAAAATCAGTATAACAAGCTAATAATCAATAAAAACAGATAAACTATGTCAGTATTAGTTGGAAAAAAAGCACCTAAATTTGTTGCCCCTGCAGTTATTAACGGTGAGGAGATTGTAGAAGATTTTTCATTAGAGCAATACATAGGTAAAAAACACGTATTATTCTTTTTTTATCCAAAAGATTTCACGTTCGTTTGCCCTACAGAATTACATGCTTTTCAAGAAAAGTTAGCTGAATTCGAAAAGCGCAATGTTGCCGTTGTTGCCTGTTCAACCGATACAGAACAGTCACACTGGGGTTGGTTACAGCTACCTAAAAAACAAGGCGGTATTGAGGGTGTTACTTATCCTTTAGTTGCTGATACAAGCAAAGCGATCTCAACTAACTTTGGCGTTTTAGCAGGTGAGTATGAATACAACGAAGAAGGATTTTTGACTGCAAACGGCCCTATGATTGCCTACCGCGGTTTATTCTTAATTGATCAGGCAGGTGTAGTTCGCCATCAGATTGTAAACGATTTACCATTAGGTCGTAATGTTGATGAAGCGATTCGTATGGTTGATGCTTTACAATATTTCGAAACCAAAGGTGAAGTTTGTCCAGCAAACTGGAAACAAGGTGAAAAAGCAATGGATGCAACTTTCAGTGGTGTTGCTTCTTATTTCTCTGAAAACTAAGAAGGATTTCACCATTTAGTTGTGTGATTACACCGATAATAAAAATGGACCCAAAGCGGTCCATTTTTATTATCGGTGTAATCTTTTTAAATCAGTGGAATCACTTACGATATTGAGGTTCTCACCCTCGAAGTATAAGCTCGCAAGGCCTTCGGAAATGCATCACCTGTTTTATCAATTTCCTGCTTAATCCAAATGGCCGCTAAAATATGCGTTAACTGCTCTCCCTCATCATCACCCTCAACTTCAATTGCCGGCATTTGTTCATCCATTAAAGCATCTTCGGCTAATTGCAACGAAGCTAAATCATAAGCTTCTACTAACTTTTTAATAGCGGGAATTTTCATTACTTGGACAATAAGTTTTCAATCATTTTAACTACCACCTCTTCTTTAGAAGATGCCGAACTTTCAACCAACTCACCTTGATTAAACGTGGCGAAAAATGGCAAATTGTCAACACCTGCCAGTTTACGGGCCGCTTCATTTTCTTCAGCGTTTATATCCAGAAAAACAACATTTGTAAAGCGTTCATCATTAGATAAACGTTTATACTTAGGCGAAAACAATTTGCATGATCCACACCAATCAGCATAGTACTTAACTATAACTTTAGCATTGGTATCTAATGTATTTTTAAAATCCTGGTCGGTACTAACAACTACTGCCATATTTATACTGTTTAATTTTTCGAGGGGCAAAAATACGGAATACACTTAGCTTTAAGAAAAGTGGCATACTTGACTACTATGCTTTGAAAAACCTTACTATATATAATGTGCTTTAATAAAAGAATGAATGATAGCTGGCAATAACAAAATATGAGGTTATTTATTCGTCGAAATAATTGCATAAATTAAGAAGCATTTCAGTTTAACGCTCTATGTCAGCAGCTTATACCAAAAAACTTTACACATAATTTTTTTCAAATTATAAAATAAACAGAAACAAGGGTCGTTAATTAAATAATCACGCTAACAGATTATTATATGATTGAAACCTTTACTCAACACAACCCAAAAACTGAATTGCGAACTCAAGAAACTTCCGAAGAAGCTGAAATGATGGAGAATTCCCTGGCAGCTGAAGAGGCTTATACCGAAGGATATGAAAATCTGGTAAGTATAAAAGAAGCCTTGAACCAATTTTTGGTAGAACCTGGCCAACACACTGTTGAAAACATTTTGAAGTATTCAAATTCAACACGCAAGTAGTTCAGCTTTCTTATGTATCTGTAGAAGGTTTAAGTCATAACAAATGGCTTAAACCTTTTTAGTTTCCTCCCAATTAGTGCCGTTCGTTTATGCCTTGAATTCATAAGGCGTTATTAATGAATTCCAAAAAAAACTATCTTTGGCCATGCTCAAAAAAGACCGTTACAAAGCATTTATTGATTATTTCTCCGAACATCAACCTAACGCCGAAACAGAACTAAACTATACTAATCCGTATGAACTGTTAGTTGCGGTTATTCTTTCTGCTCAATGCACCGATAAACGGGTAAACATGGTTACCCCTACTTTATTTGAGCGCTATCCAACACCTGAAGTTTTAGCAGAATCAAGTTCAGACGAAGTTTTCAGCTATATACGAAGCATAAGCTACCCAAATAACAAAGCCAAACATTTAGTTGGAATGGCGAAATTATTGGTTGAGAAATTCAAGAGTGTGGTTCCGTCAAGTGTAAACGAATTGCAGGAAATGCCCGGAGTTGGCCGTAAGACAGCCAATGTAATTGCGTCAGTAATTTACAATATGCCTGCAATGGCTGTTGATACTCATGTATTTCGGGTTTCCGCGCGCCTTGGCTTAACAAGTAATGCTAAAACACCTTTAGCTACCGAAAAGCAATTGGTGAAATATATACCAAAGGAGCTGATACACGTAGCTCACCACTGGTTAATTTTACATGGGCGCTATACTTGTTTAGCCAGAAGTCCTAAATGTGAAGCTTGCCCACTAACTTATTTTTGCAAATATTTTGAGCAAAATAACCTGAAAAAGACTAAAAAAAGTGGTACTCAGGAAATATTTTGAAAAAATTTTTAGCATTTTTAGAAAATAATATCCTATTTTTATCTCACTATTTTTAACATTAGAAACTACTTGATAATGAGCGATAACAAACTTGAAAAGCTAAAAGCTTTACAACTTACCTTAGATAAATTAGAAAAATCATACGGAAAAGGAACCATTATGAAGCTTGGCGATACGGCAATTGAGCCGATTGAAGCCATTTCAACTGGTTCATTAGGTCTTGACATTGCATTAGGGATTGGTGGTTTACCCAAAGGACGTATCATCGAGATCTATGGTCCAGAGTCATCGGGTAAAACCACTTTAGCTATTCATGCAATTGCCGAAGCTCAGAAAAAAGGGGGAATTGCTGCGATCATCGATGCGGAGCATGCCTTTGATAAGTTTTATGCTAAAAAATTAGGCGTTGATGTTGACAATCTTTTAATTTCTCAACCTGATAACGGTGAACAAGCTCTTGAAATTGCAGATAATTTGATCCGTTCCGGAGCAATTGACATCATTGTAATTGACTCGGTTGCTGCATTGGTACCTAAAGGTGAGATTGAAGGTGAAATGGGTGAATCTAAAATGGGTTTACAAGCACGTTTAATGTCACAGGCGCTGCGTAAACTTACTGGAACCATTAACAAAACTGGATGTTGCTGTATTTTCATCAACCAATTGCGTGAGAAAATTGGAGTAATGTTCGGTAACCCGGAAACTACTACTGGTGGTAACGCTTTGAAATTTTATGCCTCTATTCGTTTAGACATTCGTAGAACCGGACAAATTAAAGATGGAGAGGAAGTATCAGGTAACCGTGTTAAAGTAAAAATTGTTAAAAATAAAGTTGCTCCTCCTTTCCGCTTAGCCGAATTTGACATTATGTACGGCGAAGGAATTTCAAAAGCCGGAGAGATCATTGACCTTGGTGTTGAATATGAAATCATCAAAAAATCAGGTTCATGGTTCAGCTATGGTGATAGCAAATTAGGCCAGGGCCGTGACGCAGTGAAACAGTTGATCTTAGACAATCCTGAACTGATGGAAGAATTGGAAACTAAGATTCGTGCAGTGGTAACAGGTGAAAGTCTTGCGGATCAAGAAGTGAAATAAGCTTGGTCTTCATTCAATTTATATCAAACTCCGGAATTTTGTTCCGGAGTTTTTTAATTTTCAGTTATGCTTGTAGAACACCATCCTTTTCCAGCTTTTATTCCTGAAAACGCCAAGTATCTGATTATGGGAACTTTTCCGGGGAGAGACTCTACTCTAAACCCTAGACCTGAAATCTGGACCTTTGAAAGTGAACGAAATCAATTTTGGAAACTATTCAGAACGATATACAATCGTTCGTTAAGCAACAAAGCAGAAAAACAACAATTATTCTCTGACTTAAAACTAGCCAATACCGATATTATTTTAAGCTGTTCGAGAAAGAATAACAGCAATCTTGATAGTAATCTGATCAATAAGATCTATAACACAACAGTAATTGAGGCTATTTTGATCAATAATCCAATCGAAAAGATTTATTTAACAGGTAAATCAATGGAAGTTGAGTTTAGGAGTAAGTTTAAAGAAATTATTCAAAGGAACAACCAAATACAAATTATTCCACTTCCGTCGCCATCGCCGGCTTACGCCAGTATGAGCTTTCAACAAAAACTGGAAATTTATAATAATTGCTTACCGACTTTGTTCGTTCGTTAAACACTCCATCGGGCCAATGGACTAACCTCTTGCCCTACAAAGTCGCCTTTTAAATATTTATAGTAACCCGCAATAGCAATCATAGCGGCATTATCAGTACAATACTGAAACTGTGGGATAAACACTTTCCATTTCCATTTCTTCTCTGCTTCTAATAACGCATCCCGTAAACCTGAGTTTGCAGAAACCCCACCGGCAATAGCAACCTGGTTTATACCAGTTTCTTTAACTGCCTTTTTTACTTTGTTAATTAAAACCGAAACAATTCGATGCTGAATTGAGGCACAAACATCGGCCATATTCTCCTCCAGAAAATTCGGATTTTCCTTTTGCTTATCTCTTACAAAATAAAGAAACGCAGTTTTCAACCCACTGAAACTAAAATCTAGCCCGGGTATTTGAGGTTCGGGAAATTGGTAAGCATTTGGATTACCCAGCTTGGCATATTTATCAACCAGTGGACCTCCAGGATATGGCAATCCTAACATTTTTGCGGCCTTGTCAAAAGCCTCACCGGCAGCATCATCGGTAGTTTGACCAATCAGCTCCATGTCAAAGTAGTCGTTCACTTTTACGATTTGTGTGTGACCACCCGAAACTGTCAGGCATAGGAATGGAAATTGAGGCTTTGGATCATCAATAAAATGGGCCAAAATATGCGCCTGCATGTGATTAACATCAATCAGTGGAATGTTTAAACCCAAGGCGAATGACTTAGCAAAGGATGTACCCACCAAAAGTGAGCCTAAAAGGCCAGGACCACGGGTAAATGCTACTGCATTTATCTCTTTTTTACTTACTTTAGCGTCAATTATTGCCTTATGAACAGCAGGAATAATATTCTGTTGATGAACTCGGGAAGCTAATTCAGGCACAACGCCGCCAAAAGCTTCATGTACGGTTTGATTGGCTATCACATTTGACAGAATTTGGCCATCAACACAAACCGAAGCAGACGTTTCATCACATGATGATTCAATTCCCAAGATTACTGGCATAACTATATCTGAAACTAAAAATTAAACGTTTAAAAGGATATCGGCAAAGTTATTAAAATATTAGGCAAAACGCTGTTATACCTGTTCAGCTTGATTATTATCTTGCTGGTGGTGTTGTATTTTGCCGGCCAAACCAAATGGTTTCAAACTAAAGCCGCACAGTATGGTGCCGAATATCTATCTAAAAAACTCAAAACCAAAGTTCAAATCAAAGGCCTTTATATCAAATTTGTCAAATCAGTTGTAGTTGAAGGCTTATACATTGAGGACCAGAAAAAAGACACGCTGTTATACACTGGCTTATTAGAGCTTGACTTGAACAAGCTTAACCTGAATGCAGGAAAAATTGACGTGAACGAGTTAAAACTTCACAATGCTTTTTTCGCGTACAAAGAGTTAAAGAACAGGAAAACCAATTTAAGCTTCATAATTGATTATTTCAGCGGCTCACCTGATACCACTACAACTCCATCGAAACCGATGAAGATTAATGTTGATGAAGTGGACATACAAAACCTGACCTTTATTTACCATGATGAAACCGATACAACCAAAACCTCTGGTATGGACTATGGTGATATCAAAGCTTCGAAGGTAAATCTGCAGGCCAATAATGTAAGCATTGATGGAAATACTATACTTGCCAATTTAAAGCATTTAAGTGCGAGGGAAAAATGCGGATTTGTTTTAAATAAGCTTGCTGGAAAAGTAAAGTATACTCCGAAAGAAATCGAAATAAACAATCTCAAAATTATTACTCCTAACAGCAGAATCGGTCATTATCTCGCATTTAAATTCAATAAGATTGGTGATTTCAATCATTTTGTAAGCAAAGTATACATGGATGCTGATTTTCAAAATTCACATCTCGACTTTAAAGATATTACCTATTTCGCTCCTGAAATAAAGAATTACACGTTAAAAGTTAACATGAACGGCAGTGTGAAAGGCACTGTAACCGATCTTAAAACCAAAAACATCACATTAACAGCTGGCAATGAAACCCTGATCAAAGGAAATGTTTCGATAAAAGGCTTACCGAATATTAATCAAACGGACATGAATTTAGACTTTGCACGTTTGATTACTAACAGAGAAGACATTAATAGAATTTTAGCGAGCATCGACCAAAAAGATGTTGAGCTTCCCGAGATTCTTTCCACTCTCGGGAATGTTGATTTTAAAGGTACATATAAAGGACAATACAATAATTTTAAGGTAAAAGGGATACTGGTTAGCGGGGCTGGATCTGCTCTTACTGATTTAGCGATGGATATTCGAAACATGAAAAAACCATTGTATAAAGGCTTTATCAGTACTACCGATCTTGACCTTGGTAAACTTGCCAATATTAACAACCTTGGTAAAACAACCTTTAAAGCGAACATTGACGGCTATGGCTTCAACATGGCTGACATGAAAGAAGATCTTACCGCGCAAATAGCCTATTTCGATTATAATGGTTACCGCTACCAGAATATAAAAATTAATGGAAACCTAGAACGTAAAAAGTTTAATGGATCTTTTAATATAGATGATAAAAATATTGCCATTGACTTTGACGGCAAATTCAACTTAGCCGGAAATATTCCTGTTTGTGACTTTAGCGCTGATATAAAACACCTAGACTTTAAGGCATTAAAGTTCATGGAAGACACACTAGAGGTTTCCTCCTATGTAAGCAGCAACTTTTCAGGATCAAACATCGACAACCTTCTGGGGTCTTTATTATTAAAAGACACTCATTTAAAAACCAACCATGGCTCATTTAACATCGATACTGTTAGTGTTTTGTCAAAGAGGCAAGCCGACACTGCAAAGTCGCTCATTTTGAAATCTGATTTGATAGATGCTGATTTTGTTGGAAAATATAAGTTAACCCAACTCGAAGGGGCTTTAAAAGGAATGCTATCGGCCTATCTTCCTTCCTTTAAATGGAAGAACCCTAAAGCAACGGTCGATCAGAATTTTAAATTTTCGATCTACTTAAAAGATATGGAACCTATTACTTCCATTTTCATTCCTGATCTTGAAATTCCGGAAAAGGCAATGTTTGTTGGCGAGTTTAATAACTTAAAAAATCTAATGTCTATTAATGGTTCGGTACCTAAGATAAAGTTCAAAAATTTCGAGACCAATAACCTTATTGTTGACCAAGGAAACAGCTCTGAATCATTATTTCTAAACTTAGCGTTTGGAACCCTTTCAATGGATAGCTTAATGTTTAATGATGTAGCCATGTCGAATTACATGAAAAACGACCGGGTTAACTCCAATTTAAAACTTGCTGACCCAAGCAATCTGAACGCACTCGATCTAAACTCTGAAGTACTTTTCTCAAAAGATTCAACCATTTTTAGTGTTTTACCATCGGAGTTAAAACTTAATAACGAGAGCTGGAAAATTGATGACCGGTTTAGGATTTTGTTTGAAACAGAGGGCTATAAAATTGAAAACTTCACACTACACAATAACGACCAGCAATTAACGGTAGAAGGAGCCATTTCGAAAAACGATAACGATCCATTAACAGTAAACCTGAGAAATCTTAATCTAAATATTCTTAACCCGTTTTTAAAAAGCTCAGGTATTGAAATAAAAGGATATGCCACGGGAAATGCAAGTACTACAGCTGTGCTTAAAGCCCCGAAGGTTAGTTCTGATTTAATTATTCATGAGCTGGGATTGAATAATAATTTATTAGGAGACGCTGAGATTTCATCGCGTTGGTATAGCGAATCCAATGATGTTAACTTTTCGATGAATGTTACTCGTGATAATATTACTACCATAAGTGTTTCGGGAAATGTTCAGCCTACTAAAAAAGAAGATAACCTATTTGCTGATGTAGAGTTAAATGAAACCAGCCTGGTAATTTTCCAGCCATTTTTAACTGGTTTGGTCTCAAACCTCAGCGGACAAACATCAGCTAACTTACTCGTTCGTGGCAGCACGTCAAAGCCACAACTTAATGGCTTTATCAGTTTTAACAATGCAGGTGTAAGAGTTGATTATTTAAATACGCATTATACCATTAATGATAAAGTTGGAGTGGAGAATGGAAAAATTTTATTCGATGGATTTACACTTCGTGATGTGAATAATAACCGAGCCAGAGCTACCGGAAACCTCGATCTATCAGACCTTAACAATATTAAACTTGATATCCGCTTAAATGCCACTCGTTTTCAGGCATTAAATACTTCCTTTAAAGACAATGAACTTTATTACGGAACTGCTAACGCTACCGGTAATTTCTTATTTAAAGGCTCATTGAGAGATATGCTCATTGAGATAAATGCAACAACCACAGAAGGGACAAAATTCTTCCTCCCTATTTCAAGTGAAAGCAGCGTGGGCAGTGATGATCTGGTTACCTTCTTAACTCGCGATACTATAAACAACCTACAGAAAAAGGATGAAGCTGAAATGAATCTTCGGCTTAACTTCGATCTTTCAGTAACTCCAACGGCTGAGGTTTCTATTTTAATGGGTGACAATTCGGGAGGAACTATGACCGGAAAGGGTAATGGAAATCTTCAGCTTCGGATCAACACTCAAGGCGATTTTCAGATGTATGGATTGTATAATCTTACAGAAGGAAAATACGACATGAGCATTCCGGGTTTGAAAAAAGAGTTTATTATATCTGATGGAAGTACCGTTCGATTTAATGGAGACCCTTACGATGCCCGTATGAACGTAAGCGCATATGTGCCACTCAGAGCGAACTTGAGTAATTTATATAATGATGCGCGTATTTCGGAATCGACAGATGTAACCAACCAGAAGGCCAGTGTAAACACTATTATTAATGTAACGGGGAGCCTTGATGAGATGACCTATGAGTTTAAGATCGACTTTCCTCAAAATGAGAACCTCAACAACACCTTTGCGTCCTATTTCAGCAGCGAGGCAAATGAGCAGAAACAGGCATTCGGCTTAATTACTACCGGCGGTTTTACAAGTGATGCGGGCTCATCAACACTTTCACAGGGAATAATTACGAATTCACTTGTTGATGCAGCAAGTAGTAAATTTTCATCATTACTAAATGAAGCTATTGGTTCTCAAAACTTTGATTTAAACGCCAATATTAATGCAAGTGGTGAAGCCGAATTTGGCGGTAACGTTCGCTTATTAAATGAGCGTCTTATTATTAACGGTTCATTTACTTCAAGAGATAAAAATGTGACGGGAAACAGCAACTACAACACTAACAATAGTTCAGCATTGAGTAGTGATATTGACATCGAGTATTTGATATTTCCGGAAGGCAATTTACGCTTAAAGGCCTACAATCACTCTAATACCACCAACAGCACCAATAACCTCACCTACGATTCTGACTATAAACAAGGAGTAGGTATTTTATACAGGAAAGACTTCGACACTTGGAAAGAATTTTTTGAGAATACACGTAAAAAGAACAAAAGACAAGAAGCTAGAAGACTGGAAAGAGCCGAGCTGCGCAAAAAAGAACAGGAGGAAAAAGAGCGCTTAGAAAAAGAGAAAAAGGAGCTGGAAGAAAAAGAAAAACAGAAGAAAATTGATAATAGCGGTGGCGATTCAGATAGCGAACTAATAGAATTTGAACAATAAAAAATGATCCTGATTATTCAGGATCATTTTTCATTATGGCGTGTCCCATTTTATCACGCTTTGTAAGCAAGTAATTTTCGTTATGCTCATTATGCACCACCTCAATAGGAACAGACTCAACTACTTCAAGTCCGTAACCTATTAAACCTGCTCGTTTGGTTGGATTGTTTGACATCAGACGCATTTTAGTTACGCCCAATGAACGAATGATCTGTGCACCAACACCGTAATCGCGTTCATCCATTTTAAACCCTAACTGAAGGTTGGCTTCTACCGTATCCAAACCATTCTCTTGCAAATGATAGGCTTTAAGTTTATTAATTAAGCCAATTCCTCTACCCTCCTGATGCATATAAATAATAAGTCCTTTACCTGCCTTCTCGACCATTTCCATTGCTTTATGCAACTGCGGACCACAGTCACAACGGCAAGAGCCAAAAATATCACCAGTTATACACGATGAATGCACTCGAACTAAAACTGGTTCGTTGGGTTCCCAGCTACCTTTCACTAATGCCAAATGATGCTCACCTGTATCAATTTGAGTAAAGGCAACCATGTCAAAGTCACCCCATTCAGTAGGTAATTTAACAGAAACCTCTTTCTTAATTAGTGATTCAGTACTTAAACGATAAGAGATCAGGTCTTGAATAGAAATAATTTTAAGGTCGAATTTCTCGGCCATTTTAATTAGTTCAGGTAGTCGGGCCATCGTTCCGTCTTCATTCATGATCTCACAAATCACACCTGCAGGAAACAAGCCTGCCATACGAGCTAAATCAACTGCAGCTTCGGTATGCCCTGCGCGACGTAAAACGCCACCATCAACAGCTCTTAATGGAAAAATATGCCCAGGACGGCCTAACTCATTCGGGTCAATGCTAGGGTCGATCATTGCTTTAATGGTTTTGGACCTGTCTTGCGCCGAAATACCAGTAGTACAGCCATGACCCAATAGATCGATAGATACGGTAAAATTAGTTTCGTGAGTTGCCGTATTACGGCCAACCATCATTTCTAATTTTAGCTCTTCACATCGTTGAACGGTAATTGGGGCACAAACCAAGCCTTTACCGTGGGTAATCATAAAATTAATGGCTTCGGGAGTAACCATTTCTGCGGCCATCAAAAAATCGCCTTCATTCTCGCGATCCTCATCATCCACCACAATCAGCATTTTACCCGCTTTAATATCTTCAATCGCGTCCTCTATCTTATTCAGCATTAGTATAAAGTTTATTGATTGAACAACACAAAAGGTAATTAAGTTTTGTGTGGCTCAAGAGTATAATAATTTATTGATTTTCTTTCTTCGAAAAAAGTCTTTTAAAAAAGCGCTGGTACTTTTCAGCATCAAAAATTGCTGAATCAGTAGCTGCTTTATAGGTAAGAAAAATGCCTATAGGCACTAATACTAAGGTTGCCATCCACATTCCCTGATAAGGCTCAAGCTTACCCTGTTTAGCAAACTTTTCCCCGCTGATTGATAAAACGTGAAACACCAGGAAGAAGAGGATGGAAATAACAACCGGTAATCCCAAACCGCCCTTTCTAACAATTGCTCCCATTGGTGCTCCAATGAAAAACAAGACGATACAAGCAAATGACAAGGTGAATTTACGGTGAAACTCCACCATATGCTTCCTCAATATTTCCGATTGTGTTGTTGCCTCTTCCTTTGCTGAAGTAAGATAGCTCTTTACATTTCGCATTGAATTAATGGCATCGTCCACCACTATCAATCGATCAGTAGCAGGAAGAATATTCATAATGACATCTTTATTCTTCCATGAAAGATTTTTAATGGGTTTTATAGTTTTATAGTTACTGTGCGGTTTATAAAGTAAAAATGTGGGTTCAATGTATGCATCTAAGTTTCGTTGCTTTAGGGCCATCAGGTTTTGCAGCGAATCTTCTTTCACCAGCAACTGACGAACATTTAGCATTTGGTAATGGTCTTTGAACAATTCTTCTTTAGTTCTTGAAAGATTGAACCCTGACAAGTCAAACTTCAATCCGTACTCCTTAAATCGAATACGTACCTGCCTTTGACGATCGTTATAGCCATTATCGCCAGGATTTTCGGAATACCGTACCCCATCGTAAAGGTTCAGCACAAGGTAACGGTCATCATCCGATTTAAACATCTCGCCTTTCTTAGCCAATACCACATTCATATTACCATTCCCTTGCATATGGTCATAAATCATGAGATCATAAAGCGTTTTCCCATCCGGATCTTTTTTAGTAACCCGTATTGAATAACCTTCTAAATCATTATAAAAAACCCCTTCGGGAATAGCAAAAGCTGCCTTTTTCTGTCTCACGTCATAAAGGAGGCTTCCCATTTTTAAGAAAGAGCGAGGCATAATAATATTAGAAAAATAGAATGCGGCGATGCTTAGTAAGACCATTACAAACACTAAAGGAACCATAGCACGAGAAAGGGAGATTCCGGAGGCTTTTATAGCTACCAATTCATACTGTTCACCAAGGTTACCAAAAGTCATGATGGAAGCCAAAAGGATGGCAAGAGGGAGTGCAAGCGGAACGTTTACGGCAAAATTATAACCAAGCAGTTGCAAAATGGTATACCACTCTAGCCCCTTTCCTACCAGTTCATCGATATACTTTGACAAAAAGATCATCGACAAAATGAAGGAAACGATAAAAAAAGTGGCTACAAATGGCCGTAAATAAGATATAACAATGAGTTTATGGAGTTTTTTCATCCCATCTGTTTGTGGCACAAAGGTATCACAAATTACCTTTATGCACCAATAACTCCCAGAAGATTATCAACCTAGCTCTCTTATAGTAATTTACGTTCGTCTTACTCATCAACAGATACTCTAAAACTGGTTATGTGTTGCAGTATTTCGACTCCCCATCATTTCTAACCTTAGCTCTTCATCTCATTGAACAATGATAAGCGTACAAACAAAGCCTTTATCACAGGCAATCAAAATGAGTATTTCAGCGGCCAATACTTTGACAAAAAGATCATCGACCAGATGAAAGAAACGATAAAGACAATGGCTACAAAAGGGCGTAAATAAGATATAACAATGAGTTTATGGAGTTTTTCAATCCACCAGGTTGAGGCACGAAGGTATTATAAATTACCCCCTATGCACCAATAACTCCCAGAAGATTATCTACCTGACTATCCCATATTAATTTGCGTTCGCCTTTCTCATCTTCAGTGGTAAAATCAGTAACAGCTAAGGCAACATCGCCGGTAAGTTCATCCTGTAGAATTTCAAGTTCAAAATAGCAGTAAGGTTCATCGTCTTCCCATTTAAATTTCACCGACTTGTTATCCCGCAAACCCAATAAACGTGCTCGTTGTTGCTCATTGTCCCACTTAAAAGTATACATATCGTCTCTTACGGTAACATCATCTGCAAACCATTGTGATAAACCATTAGGGGTACTGATGAAATTAAATAAAATTTTAGGAGACGAATGTATCTCATACTCAAGGCTGTATTTCTTTTTAGCTCCCATCCGGCACAAAAAATTAAAAATTTTGGTCAATAATGTTTTTAAAGTACGTGATTTCCTCTTATATTTGCAAACCTTTTGAGAAAAGGGGTATCAATAAAGATACAAATAAAAACCATAATTGGCGGGGTAGCTCAGATGGTTAGAGCGCAGGATTCATAACCCTGAGGTCACGGGTTCAACTCCCGTCTCCGCTACGAAAGATAAAAGGCTTTTAGAGAAATCTAGAAGCCTTTTTTGGTTTAAAGCTACTTTGAGCTTTTATTGCTTTTCTCTTGTGCGCCAACAGATGCGCCAAATGTTTACAGAACCAGAAATTAAATTTTCTTCAAACAGAGCTTACATTGAGTACTATTTCGATGGCGCTCGACAAAGAGAGTACAACGGGAACCGAATCTCATTACCCATCTTTCCCAATAAGGCAAAGAACGAAAAGGAAAAGTTAAGGCTATTAAACAAGCTGAAATATATCAAAAAAAGGCGATCATTAATGATCGCCTTTCTGATATATCAAATCTGATTAGTCTTCGTTTTCAAAGTTTACCTCGGCAAGTGCAGCCAAATTTGCAAGCATTTTAGCATAAATAGCCTGATTTGACGTACTACTGATTACTATTTTACCATTAGTTTTGGTAGCGTTATCTAATTCAGTGGTTGATATGTTGGCAGTTAACAAACCAAGGTTCATATGAATTAAGCCAAGATAATCTATGTCTTCATTTACGAGAAACTTTCCATATTGACCTTCAAACTCCACTTCGCCATTGGCTAAAATTTCAACAGGAGTAGTACCATATGTGCCAGATAAGGCAAGGTTTTTAGCTTTAATGCTTACGTAAATATCTTCATAAGCCCCTGCAATCACTTTAACATTCCCAAAGGATTGACTAGCGCCAAATAGATCAACTTGAATCGGCCCCTTAAATTCAAAGTCCATTTCGGTATTATCTTCATTCTGACCCTCCGGTTCATCTTTTTCGGCATTAAAATTTACTTCCGAAACCAGTAAAGAACCTGCCGTAAAGTTAATAGTTGGAGCACCATTGACCGCTTTCGTTGCGGAGTTTACCTCTTTTGTAGAAGATGAAGTTAAACTATTCGCAGTATTACTTGCTTTAATTTGATAACTAAAGGAAGAGGCTTTATCTTCTTCCTTTTTACAGGAAATAAGAGCCAAAGTAATTAAGGCTAAAAAACTAAGTTTTGTTTTCATGTGAGTTATATTAATTGGTTTCTATTGTATACTATTTAAATTTCAATTAGTTTCAATATTTATATTCAAACTAATTGCCAATAACTTAAGTTGAACAAAGCTATATGCACAAGATGAAAACAAAATGAAATTTTAATGCCTTCAGCGCATTGTTAAAGAAAATTACATTTTAAATCAGCAATTTCGGTACTAATCACAATGGCTCGGGCGTCCTGAACGAAGGTAGCGATCGAAGCGAAGAATGTGAACGATTGGTGCAAAAACTTGTCAGTTGCGAGTGGAGAAAGGTACGCAATCAAAACAACTTACTCTTGACAAATATAAATGCGGTGATTGTTTCTCGGATAGATAGTGATAACTATTCAATAGGCCTTGATATTCTCACAAAAATATCACGCGCTCTTGATGTGAATGTCGATTTAGTTTAATATTGATTATTAATTCTTGTGCGCCAACAGATGCGCCAAATATTGTTAAATTTCGCCAAGAAAAGGCCTTTAAATAGCTGTAGAAGGGCTCTGATAGCTAAAAATCAGGATTCATAACCCTGAGGTCACGGGTTCAACTCCCGTCTCCGCTACGAAAGATAAAAGGCTTTTAGAGAAATCTAAAAGCCTTTTTTGGTTTAGATATGTCCGGTCATGAAACAAGCTGACACCAAAGTTGACTCATTTTAAAATACAAAACAAGAACATCTTAAGGCAGAATGAAATTTTGGAGAATGACATCACCTACCTCGATCTTATCAAACAGCATTACTCAGGTGCTATACATACGGCGTTGACTCGACACATACTAGGCGTATACTAGACGCATACTCGACGTATACTAGGCGTATACTCGACGCATACTCGACATATACTCGGCGTTGATACGCTTTAAAGGAGCCTATTGCCTCGTCCTAAAACAACTATACGGATTGTTAAATATATCCTGGATAAACTATACACTGGATGGTGTTAATCCTAAATAAGCTATACAGGCGGCTTCTGGAAAACAAAAAATCTTAAAGCTATGGCTGTTGCAATTATTGATTTTAAAGAACGGCAAAATGCACAATGAGAAACCTTTTTCGCTCTAATTCTTCAAGGAG
This sequence comes from Solitalea agri, assembly GCF_023914155.1. Taxonomy (GTDB): domain Bacteria; phylum Bacteroidota; class Bacteroidia; order Sphingobacteriales; family Sphingobacteriaceae; genus Solitalea; species Solitalea agri. Next base: position 182,386 of record NZ_JAMWYS010000009.1, read on the forward strand.
AACTTGATTTGATTAAATCTAGTGTAATAGGTAAAGTGTATTCTATTACAAAGAAAGCTTCTATAAAAGGCACTTTCAATGAAGTTACTTGCAAAGCTCTCTTTGGAAAGAAATTCCCAGGTTCGATAAAGAAGATCGAATGTGACTCTATTCCTATACCGTTCCAAAAACAGGAGAAATAGCAAGCATAAGTTATAGGTATGAGTATTCAAACGAAGCGGCAAATATGGAAGAGGAAATATTTTAGATGTAATTCTTATAGAAGAGAAAGGCGATTAATAAGGATCGCTCTTTTGCAATCAACCCGCAAAGACTCTTTGTGGTGAAGTTAAATGCACAATTAATTCTCTTCCATTGTAATCGCATTGAAAATTCAATACATTCGCCGCGCTAATCATAAATTGAAAAACATGAAAAGAATCTTGACTTTAATTAGTGCTTTTTTAGTGCTTCTGACCACCGGTTGCGCGGTGAACAGTATCGGATTGCAAAAAATAGTGCAATCAAAAATAAGTGAAACGAAAAAGGATAATGCTTCAAATCTAAACATCGAAATCCAGATTAATAAAAACATAGAATTGCGAAATGAATGCAAGCAAGAGAAAAGTTCATATATCCCGGCGTTGCTCTATTGGGGCTGGAATTCGGAAGTGAAGGGCGAGTTCAGCAAGGAAACGATTACCAATGAAATCGAGAAAGTAGCCAAAAGTAAAATTGAAGCTCTTGGGTTGAATAAAGCTTTGAAAAACAATAAACTCGTAATCAATATTGATGAGTTGCCAACAAAATTTAAATTTCAGGAAAAGGGAGATGTTGCAATTTTGATTTTTGCCTACATAGTTTCAATGAAAAAATACATAGCTCCGGAGAAGATGAATTTCAAAGGAAATTATAAGGTTATAAATGAAGAAGGCAAAGTAGTTTTGGAGAAAGATTTTATGCAGGAAAATAAATTGGCTACAGAATCAAATCCCAACAAAACAGCCAAAAAACTGGCTTCGAAATTCATTGGTTCTTACAACAATGAATTGGATCGCTTTATATCCATTCTATTAGCAGAAGTAAAAGCCCATCTGGAAACAACAACTATTACTCAGCAATAGCAAGAACGTCTCCTGACCCTCGAAGGTGAACATCGTAAGACGTACTCGTAAGGTATAATGAAATTTCGGGGAATAACATCACCTACTTGGCGATAACGATGATGAAGTTTTTACTTTACAGTGATAAGGAACTAGCTCATAACAAACCTAAATACGCTCCCTTTAGTATTAAAAAATCAACTATTTCAAAATTGTATCTCATTAAAGGGGGTACATAAAAAATTAAGTCATTAAGAAATGAAAAGAATGCTATTGTTAGCTGTTATCGTAATTTCCTCTTTAAATGTGTTTTCTCAATCAAAATTGAGTTTACAATTTAATGGATCTGCTGGCGGCTTTAAAGACAACTTCTTTGGTGTAGGTAATCGCTATTATGAAGCGGGATTTTCCTATAAAATTGAACCGAGGATTTATTATGAAGTGTTAAAAGATTTTCGAGTGGGTCTTGGTATTGGATATTTAAGCAACACTTCTCGTCGAGATATAATAGATCATCTAGAACCATCAGACCCTAATGATCCATCAGTTTTCCAAGGTAAATTAGTTACTATCAGCTACAATTACACTTATTTTACTATTCCAATAAGTGTTAAATATGATATTAACCTTACTAAATCTTTATTTCTTCCCCTTGAAGTAAATGGAACATATAATAACTTCTTAGAGGCAAAAAATAAAAACAGTGTTAATAACAGTTATCAAAATGTAGAAATGTCGAATTTTAATTCACCATTTTCTATAGGAGCTGCCACGGGGCTTGGGTACAAGTTAAGTCCTAAAGTAAGTTTTGAAGGTAATCTTATATACACATTGCAATTATCTAATATCCATGATGGAATAACTAATGCAACTCTACCAGAGTTTAACAACATACCTATGAAAGGAAAATATACCATTTGGGGTGGTATTGGTATTAATTATAAACTTTAAATCAAATGCTTCCTTTTTGGAGTGAATAAAAATTTAATCAATTAAAAAGCTGTTATATGAAAAGAATCTTATTGTTAGCATCTATCTTAATTTTCGCTCTCAACCTATTTGGGCAACAAAAAGCAGAATCATCTGCTCCTAAAGAACAAAGTAAAGCAGATAAATTTTCTGAACGAAGTGGCTCATTAATTAGTAATGAATTTATTGATCTTGGGAATATAGGTGGCTCGGGTTTATTGGGAGGTTCCGCTAAGGCCCAGGTAGTGATACTTACTGACCTATTAAAAAATGAAAAGCTGTTAGCCTTACGTTTTGAAAAATACACCTCAAAAAGTTATGGGGGTGGTACGACAAGTATTGCAACAATTGATACTGATGAACTTTCCGGATTAATCACTTCAATCAACTATATCAACGAAAAAATTATAAATACCACTCCTGGGAACTATACTGAAGTTAAATATTACAGTAGAGATGGATTTTCAGCCGGCTGTTATTATACCTCTGAGAAAAAAGACTGGGTGTTTTTTTTGAAACTAGAAAAATACGATAGTGATTCATATGTATGGCTAAAACAAAAAGATATACCATCGTTGCTGGAAATTTTGAATAAAGCCAAAACTACCATGGATGCGAAGATTTAAAATTCACTTCAGGCCAATTAAGGATGGACTGAACGGGTTTAACTCCCTTTTCCGCTACGAAAGAAAAAAGGCTTTTAGAGAAATCTAAAAGCCTTTTTTAGTTTAGATATGTCCGGTCATGAAACAAGCTGACACCCAAGTTGACTCATTTTGAATTACAAAACAAGAACACGTAAGACTCGTAAGGTATAATGAAATTTCGGGGAATGACTTCACCTACTTCGATCTTATTAAACAACTTTACTCATGCGCTATTCATACTTTATGTACGCTTTATGTACGCATTATCTACGCTTTAGATACCCTTTTGACCCGTCCTGAAATAACTATACAGATTAGTGAATAAATCCTGGATTAACTATACACTGGGATTTTAAAATGATGAATCAAGTCGTTAAGTTATTGATCTTACTATTTTTAGTTTTAATCCATTTTCATACAATGGGATATAAAAAGCATTACAAAATTTGCAAACAATTGTATTTCTACGAGTTACGAATAAACACTCTTTTTCTAGCAGAAAACATCAAATACACAATGCACTGCAAAACAATTACTTACGAATATCAAAAAGAACCATGCTTTTATTTGGCCTACTCGCGTTTTCTCAAAATTTTCAATTTTTACTGAAAACTTGCATTGTTTTATCAATTTAATAATAATAATTAAATTTGATTAATAAATTTACACTAAAACAATTAATGTTCCTATATTTGCATCAACAAAACAAATCAATGTAGGGTGGTGAAACAGGCAAACACACCTCCTTGTCTCGGTGGCGGAGAATAATGGGAAAGCTCAAGCAATTGAGTGATAACCACTCCCTGAAGGTTCGACCCCTTCCCCTACAGCTTAGCAAAAAATGAAAGCCCCGATTGGGGCTTTTGTATTTTACAGCATTCTTCTTACCAGCGCTTCAAATTAATCTAATTCCCTGTTCTTTATTATCCATATAATTTAAGTAGATAAGCAAGAATATTAATCCCGACATGCCAAATTTAAAAGCATCCTGCCAGGTAAAAATGTAACCAACACTGGAGGCATCTTTATTAAATACGCGTATCCAAAAAGATGAGGGAGTAGTATGAAACTATTTGAGCCTTAAGTGTCAATCAGCAAAGGTCTGTTAAGGAAAAAGCTAAAGGACTTAATTCACAAAACGCATTGAAAATTTCGCAAGCAATTGTATTTCTAATACTTACCAAATACCATTATTCTTCTTGCAGAAAACATCAAAAAGAAAACACCTTACAAAACAATTACTTGTAAACTTAAATCTTTAACAAATTTTATTTTGAAAATTTGCGACTTCGTGAAATCTTTCATTTTTACCAATATTTCACTCAACTTTAACACTTTGGCAATAATTATTAAATTTGATTAATAAATTTGCATTCAAATAAACAATGTACCTATATTTGTATCAACAAAACAAAACAATGTAGGGTGGTGAAACTGGCAAACACACCTCCTTGTCTCGGTGGCGGAGAATAATGGGAAAGCTCAAGCAATTGGGTGATAACCACTCCCTGAAGGTTCGACTCCTTCCCCTACAGCTTAGCAAAAAATGAAAGCCCCGATTGGGGCTTTTGTATTTTATAGCATTCTTCTTACCAGTGCTTCAAATTAATCTAATTCCTGTTCTTTATTATCCATATAATTTAAGTAGATAAGCAAGAATATTAATCCTGACATGCCAAATTTAAAAGCAATCCTGCCAGGTAAAAATGTAACCAAACACTGGAGGCATCTTTATTAAATACGCGTATCCAAAAAGATGAGGGAGTAGTATGAAACTATTTTTGAGCCTTAAGTGTCAATCAGCAAAGGTCTGTTAAGGAAAAAGCTAAAGGACTTAATTCACAAAACACATTGAAAATTTCGCAAACAATTGTATTTCTAATACTTACCAAATATCATTATTCTTCTTGCAGAAAACATCAAAAAGAAAACACCTTTCAAAACAATTACTTGCAAATATAAATCTTTAACAAATTTTATTTTGAAAATTTACGACCTCGTGAAATCTTTCATTTTCACCAACATTTCACTCAACTTTAACACTTTGGCAATAATTATTAAATTTGATTAATAAATTTGCATTCAAATAAACAATGTACCTATATTTGTATCAACAAAACAAAACAATGTAGGGTGGTGAAACTGGCAAACACACCTCCTTGTCTCGGTGGCGGAGAATAATGGGAAAGCTCAAGCAATTGAGTGATAACCACTCCCTGAAGGTTCGACCCCTTCCCCTACAGCTTAGCAAAAATGAAAGCCCCGATTGGGGCTTTTGTATTTTATAGCATTCTTCTTTTACCAGAGCTTCAAAATTAAATCTTCTTCCGTTAAGCAGCTACCAATAGTTTTAATCGAGCTAATCAATTATTTTTTATATTGCTGTGAGTATTATTTAGTCATCTACTCTAGAATAAATTCGGGTAAAATGAAAAAGACATCATTCCTACTATTAATCATTACAGCATCTTTTCTTTCAGGCTTTGCATTTAAAACAATAATTACAAAGCCAACTAGCAATGCGGCCAACCTGAAAAAGGTAACTGGCATTGGTGGCATCTTTTTTAAGTGCAAGGATCCCAAAAAGATGAGAGAGTGGTATGAAACTAATCTTGGACTAAGTGTAAATCAGTATGGGTCGGTTTTTGAATGGTATCAAGGTGCCGACTCTACCAAAAAAGGATTTTCACAATGGAGCCCGTTCAATGAAAAAACCAAGTATTTCGAACCATCAACAAAGGACTTTATGATCAATTATCGAGTTGAAAACTTAAACGCGCTTGTTGCAGAGTTGAAAAACAATAAGGTAACGATACTCGATACCATTGCAACTTACAACTATGGTAAATTCGTTCATATTCTTGATGCAGAAGGAAACAAAGTAGAGCTCTGGGAACCCAACGACATTGAATATGAAAAATTAGGCAAACAATTGGGTGCTAAGACAACTAAATAGTTGGCAGGAAGAATTTCCACGGTAACCTTGGTAGTTTTTTCTTCATTATTAAGACGCTATTCAAAAAAATGAAACAGATTAGCTTACTTTGGATTTAAATAAATACTAATACCTAAGAAACGTTGCATAGAGAAATGCGTTAGCTATTACCATTTGAAACTTTAATCATTAACTATGAAAATGATCTACATTATTGGAGTAATTATAGCCGGAGGATTTGCTTTTTATTTGGCTAGTTGTACAAACAAATCATCCGAAAAACACAAGCAAACAACAACCAAACAAGACACTAGCAGATTAAAAGCTTATCATACAAAAGAAAACACTTTTGAGGATCTTCGAAACTTAGCATTTACTGCAACCCCGGAAAAACTTGGTATTTCCCTTCCAAATTACAAAACGATTGTATTTGGTGTAATTATGGATTGGGAAATGGATGGAGCGACAGTGACTACAGTTTCATATCAAACTGGTGATGCAAGTTTATATATGAGTACAGGAGGCGCAATTATCGGCGGAGGACAATATCAGAATGTAAGTAATGCAGCTAAAGAATTTGTTCTTAAGGCGCAAAGTTTCTTGGAAAAAACAACCCAAACCACATCTACTCCTACTCCTCCTAAAAACTTAGTAAAGTTTTATCTACTGACTAACAAAGGGATTTTTGTTGGACAGGAAGAAATGAAAAACTTTGAAAATAATTCATCGATCTGGTTAACGCTTTTTGAGCAGGCTAATAATGTAATTACCGAGTTAAGATTAACAACAGGGAATTGAAAAATCAGTATGAAAGGAAATAAAAGATGAAAAGATCGTTTTATGTAAAAATCAAACCTCTTAAACTTTTAAATAAAGACAAAAATGAAAAACATTCTCACACTACTTTTGACCATTTTGACTATCAATTTTTAAGGGTCCATCCCTATCTTTAATAAAACACATTCCTAATCATGAACGAACTAAAAAAAGAAGATATTAAACAAGAGGTATTTGACCTTTATGATGAATATGCCCACAGTCGCATTGACCGCCGTGAATTTATACAGCAGCTTTCTCTTTATGCAGTTGGAGGATTGACGGTTGCTTCGCTTATGAGCTTTATTATGCCTGATTATGTAAATGCTGTACAAATTAGAGTCGATGATCCTCGTTTAATCACAGAAACTATTACTTATCAATCGCCTAAAGGCGGAGGAGCCATTAAAGGACAATTGTCCAAGCCTGCCGATGCCCAAAAGAAACTTGGAGGCATTGTGGTAGTGCATGAAAACCGAGGATTGAATCCGCATATTGCTGATGTGGCTCGCAGGGCTGCTTTAGCAGGTTTTATCACCCTCGCTCCAGATGCCCTAACACCATTAGGTGGTTACCCTGGCAATGATGATGCTGGCCGTGAATTACAAAGTAAGCGTGACCGAAATGAAATGCTGGAAGATTTCATTGCTGCCTTTGAGTACCTGAAAAATCATCCGGATTGTAATGGCAAAGTGGGTGTGGTTGGTTTCTGCTTTGGTGGATGGATCTCCAATATGATGGCGGTTCGCCTTCCTGATCTGGCAGCAGCTGTTCCTTTTTATGGTGGGCAACCTCCATTGGAAGATGTTCCTAAAATAAAGGCACCTCTTCTTTTGCATTATGCCGAACTGGATACCCGCGTTAATGAAGGATGGCCCGCGTATGAACAAGCGTTAAAAGAGAACCATAAAGAATATACAGCTTATATGTACGCCAATGCAAATCACGGTTTTAATAACGATACTACTCCACGTTATGATAAAACCGCTGCCGATTTAGCCTGGAAACGTACCATTGATTTTTTCAATGAGAAACTGAAATAAGGATTTACAAAGGCAAAGGCTCTACCTCAATGGTTTGTAGAGAACGTCTTCCTATTCCAAGAAACAATACCAGCAAAATAGGGATAAAGTTCAGGGCGGCCATCACCAAATAAATGTCTTTATAAGTTAATAAGGTGGCCGGTTCAGCCATTTCTGCTTGAAGTGGGTTATCAGCCATCTTATCAGCGGCATTTGGTTTTAATCCTTTCGACAGGTAATAATTCTTTGTGTTTTTATGCTTTTGGGCAGCTGCTTCATTTCCTGCAGTTAACTGCTGGCTGATCCCGGTTTTATGCAATGTGGTAGTATTAGCAATAAAAGTACTCAATACCGAACCTCCAATAATTGTAGCTAGAATGATCCGGGCAAGTACTCCACTCATCATTCGCGAAGTGCTTAAAGGCTTAGGTACATTTTCAGAAATATATAAAGCACTTAACAGGTATAAAAATCCAATACCTATACCTTTTAAGATAAAAGGCAAAATAAAGTCATCTTCTGAAATTCCAGGATAAAACCTGAAATACATTAAAAGATGATACAAGCAAAAAGCAAGAAACCCTAGTATGGCTGCCACACTTAAATACACTTTATGATACATCATATACGTGCATACAGGAACCGATATCACCAGTCCGAGAAATATGTACAAATGCGATCGGGCAATATAGAGTTCATCAAAACCAAGCAAGCCAGCCATAAAACCCATTATCACGCTGCCTGTACCGTTTACCAATCCTATAAAAAAAAAGAACAAAGTGCCTATCGCTACATTTTTGTATTTGTAAACCTCCAAATTGATCAGGGGCGTAGAGTTATGCCGTGCATATAAAATATACCCTCCTACTATCACCAAAAACAATGCTATTGCCAACTTGATTTTTGAATCAGAAAACCATTCGCGATTTTGACCTTCTGCCGCAAGGAACAGCAATGGAAATAAAAACAAGATCAAGAACAGCCATCCTTTAAAGTCAAAACGGAAGGGCTGTTTACCCAAGGCAACATCTTTCCGTAAAAACACAAAGGCTAATAGAATACATAGCAAGAAGTTGATATTGAGCAATAACAACGAGATGCGCCAATTGTAGATAGTTGAAAAGTGAGCTCCCGAAAACTTATAAAGATTGCTGCTTCCCTGAATGATGAACTGCACGATGCCGTACATAATTGCCATATTAAGCGTCGGATTATACAACACTACAATTGGTATAATAGCGGCTACTATTCCGAAAATGGTAAAAAAAGCCAGCAATGACCGGAATAGGATGAACCAAAAAATGGAGGGAGCATAAGCAGAGCAGGTATTCAGAACAATGCAAATCAGGATTATGGAAAGCATCATTGACTTTAAAGGGAATATTTTGGCAAGTTCAAGGGCCAAAGGTAAGCCGGCAACCAAAGCAAATACCGGCACCAGATTCATATACATAAACTCCACTGATGAGGCTCCGAAATGGCCTTGCAACTGCGAGTTTACATATCCCGTAGCATTGAGCACATTCAGAAAAGGAACGATGAGCAGGTACAATCCTGTTACTTTCAACAACTCCCCTTTTTTCCACTTCATCTACTTCATTTTATAACTTCTACAGAAACATTCATTCCTGGTTTTATTTCGCCAAGCTTTTCAGCGGTGTCGGCAAACTCAATGCGCACCGGAATACGCTGTGTTATTTTCACAAAGTTTCCTGTTGAATTATCGGGAGCCACCATTGAAAACTTCGCGCCTGTTGCCGGTGACAGCTCACTTACTTTCCCCTTGAAAACTTTTCCACCCAAAGCATCCACCATAATATCTACTTGCTGACCAACCTTAAGATCCTCCATCTGCGTTTCTTTAAAATTGGCTATTACCCATTTTTTATTCTGAACAACAATTTCAGCAATCACCTGGTTCACATTTACTAATTCTCCCAGGTGAATCGTCCGTTCTCCAACTATTCCATTGGCCGGTGCCACAATAACAGTGTATGACAATTGTAATTTAGCGGCCGACAAATCAGCTTCCTTACGCTTAACCGTTGCCACTGCAGATTCAATATTTAACATGTTTTGCTCTGTAATAGATTTACTGGCTACCACATCATTTTTCATGGCCTGCAGATTGGCTTCTTCCGACTTAAGCTGAGCCGTTACCTGATCGAACTGATTGAGTGTTACTGCCGAATCGCGGTACATATTGGTAAAGCGTATATAGTTTTTTTCTGCTTTTTCGAGGTTGGCTGCATTGCCTTTTAGCCTGGCAGCCGTAGCGGCTTCTGAAGACCTTGAGGTTACTACCGCTTGCTTAATGGTGGCAAGATTTGCCTGCGCGATAGCCAAATCAGCCTCTGCCTGCGCTACTTTAATCAAGAATTCCTCGTCGTCTAGCAACACAAGGGTATCTCCAGCATGTACTGTTCCGTATTCAGTAAATTTTATCGCTTTAATATTGCCTGTTACACGAGATGTTACCGCTGCAATATCAGCATCAACCTGTGCATTGTTGGTTTTAATAGCATTACTAAAATCAAAAAACAGCGATGCCATCCACACCATTCCCGCTATTAAAAATAATAGGGCAATAATTTCAATCAACCGGTTTTTCCGAACCTCCTGCTTTTTGTTCTCAGTTTCCATGTCTTTTTCCTCGGCCATAATCTTTAGTTCAATTTGCCCATAGCGAATAACAATGAATAATATTGGATGATCGAATCGATGATAGCCTTGTTCAGCGACAAGTTTGAATCGTTAACCTGTAACTCTGCATCAATCAAATCAATGATCAGGGCAAAATCATTATCATACCGACTTTTCACCACCCGATAATTGAGCTCCGACATCTCCACGTTTTTCCTATAGGCTACAATATTGGTTTTGCTCTCTGCAAAATTCACATAAGCCGACTTTACCTCCTGATCGATATTATTTTTAACCTGCGCAATATTGTAATCTTCCTTTTCAATTTGCAGTTTATCAGCCTTTACACGGTGCTTCAAATTGTAAATACTCGACAGGTCGTAGCTTAAGCCTACCCCTACGGCCCAATAGTTTAAAATATCAGGTTGAGGCGGAAATGTACCTGGAACCGGAAAATTAGAGCTGTAAATTGCATTACCAGAAATTGCCGGCTTGTAGAAACTCCTGGTCATTTTAAGTGACGATTCCGAATAGTTCTTCTGTAATAGTGATTGTTTTATTTCATTTCGATTTGCAAAGGCCTCTTCCAGGCACTGTTTATACTGCAAACTATCACTCGGAATTGCCAAAACTACCTCGACAGGCCGTAGCCTGGTATTTGTAGGTAAGCCCGTTTGAATACATAGAAAATTGCTCAGCAGATCAATGTCGTTCCATGTTTTAAACACATCGATTTCAAAGTTGGAAAGTTGTAATTGCGTACGGGTAAGATCACTGACCAAATTTTGACCATTTGCCACCTTCGACTCTAACTGCTTAATATTGATTTTTACATTTTTAATATTGGCCTCAATGATCTCAACTTCACGATATAATTTGTAGAGTGTATAAAACTGCGTAATAATTGAAAGCTTCAATTGGTTCTCAGTCATCGTCAACACTTCCTTTTGAATATTACTGACAATTTCGGCCTGTTCGATTTGCGTTCTAATTTTCCCGCCCAGGTACAATGGAAATCCGGCAGCCAAGAGCCAACTGGCCTGATGATGGTAGTAGTTAATGGAGGTATCATTTGAATAAAAATCGCGATACAAAACAGGGTTCCCTATAAAGTTATAGTTGCCTCCAAAATTAACGTAAGGAGCTTTAGCAATTTTTGCTGTTTTTATATTCTCTTCGGCAATGGCATTGTCTTTATGAGCCATTTTTAATGTAAGATTATTTTGTTTCGCTAACAGGAGGATTTCGTCGAGGTTAATTTCCCGTACAGTTAACCCCGATCTGTTTTGCGCAAATAATGGCTGTATGAGGCCAATTATTCCTAAAACAAAAAACACAAAAGCAATGCGATGGATCTTACGTTGTACCGCCATTTATCAAATGAACTCTAGCTGTTGGCATTGATCTTCATTTTCACTCCTCAATTCTCAGGAGTTTCGTGCACCCATAATCCGGCAAGCTTATACCCCAGCGACAATACAATTGCGCCGGTAAACATGCCTATAAAGCCTGATAAAATAAAGCCGCCGATGGCCCCAAGAAAAATTACAATCATTGGAACTGGAGCGCCTTTACCCATTAACAATGGCTTGAGCACATTATCACTAAGGCCGCAAATTAATATGATGATACCCCAAATAGTTGCCGGAACAGGCTCTCTAACTGAGAATAAATAAATGATAATTGGGATTGCAACAATGGCTCCCGGCAGCTGAACAAGAGCGAGTAAAAACACCAATAGTGCCCATACACCTGCAAATGGAACCCCGGCAAGCATAAAACAGAGCCCCATAATAATAAATTGAATAAAGGCTACGCCCAGAATCCCCTTGGAGACATTGCGCACTGTTTGAACAACCAGTTTAGTAAACTCTTCGGCTTTGTTGCCCACAAGGCGCCGGGAAAATGCATTTGCCGATTTTTCCGATTCATCGCTATAGGCCAAAAAGATACCGGCAATAATTATTGAAAAGCTGAACATTAAGATATTGGAAAATACCCCTTTTACAGCTCCAACTAATTTCTGTCCCCACTCTACAATTTCTTTCTGATGGAGCACCATGGCTGAATCTAAGTTTTTAGATGCAAGGCTCCATTCTTTATAAAGTCGTTCCCCGACAAGAGGCCAGTCGGCCACCTTTGGGTTTGGCGGCGGCACCACGAACTTATTCTCATTTAAGCTGGTTTTTAGCTCTCCTGCTTCATCTATAATTGATGACACTAATATTATGGTGGGAACCAACAAAATAGCCAGGAGTAAAATCGTTATTAAAGTACTTGCGATGGATTTTTTTCCATTCACCATTTTAAGCAAACCGTTATACATTGGAAAAATGGTAATTGCCAATATTACTCCCCATAAAACTGGACTGACAAAGGGTAGAATGATCATCCCACACCAAGCGAGGAGTAGCACTATTAATAATAGTTTTATCGAAATGTCAATGGTTCTTCGTTCCGATGACGCATTGTTTTCTTGCCCGTTATTCATAGTATATTGATTTGTTTAAATTTTTAGAACCTGTAACTATTAAGCTTTCTAAGGGTTACAAACCGTATTATTTCTTTTGCTTATTAACTATTACCAGCATACGTTCAACTACCGCGTAAAACATGGCTGTTGACCAGCCAAACAACAAAATGCCATTCATGGCTTCAAACCCGCTCATCACACGCCATATAGGAGGAAGAGTGATATCTCCGTAACCCAATGTGGTATAGGTAACGGTGGAAAAGTAAATGGCTTCCTCCCAAGTACTTATTTTATCGAGCTCAGGGATAAACAGATAGGCCAATGCCCACAATCCGATTTCTAAATAATGTAATAACATCAGCGTAATTGCTGTGTACGATAGTACCTGCATTGTTTTATTGAACCCTAAAAACTCACCGTTTCCACCATGCCTGCGTATAATGAGGTTTAGTAAATAAAAAGTGCCTAATCCATGAATTACGATAGTTAAAGCTATAATCCCCAGGCTAATAATAACTTGTACAAACATTGGCTAGCAGGTTTTACCATTCTGTTTTACAATCACTTGAATTAGGATTGAAGTGCTGTTTAATTAATTTAAAAAAGGGCTGACTTGCTTAATAAGAAGAATGGAATGAGCTTTATACGAAATATTGTTTTACAGTTAAAAATCTGTAAAACAACTACTTTAATATACTAAAAAAAATAACTTGTTTTTTTCAGAAGATGGCAAGTTTGACTTTCTGTTAAATAACAAATGAGGTCGTTTATATGCCGAAAAGAATAAGGAAGGGATTGTTAAGAAAAAAAGGCCCTTCCGAAATCCGGAAAGGCCCATGAAGAAAAGTATAATGTATGATTAGAAGTGTTTCTTTAACTATCGATGTGCTTTAAGGGCGCTCCTATTATAAACATTCAGTTATAATGGTTTACTCAGCCATTCATTTAGTACTTCTTTCAGTTTCGGATCACTTGGACGAGGCGCATCTACATTAATGATGTTACCATTTCTATCGAACAGCATAAATCTTGGAATTCCATTAATGTTATACGATTTGGCAATTGTTGACTGATGCCATCCTCCTGCAAATACCTGAACTCCTTCCAATTGATTATTGATTAGAAAACTCTTCCATTTCTCTTTGTCTTTCACTTCATCAACTGAAACACCCAGAAAAACTACATCCTTACCTTGAAACTCTTCTTCCAGTTTTTTCAAGTAAGGAATTTCTTTATTACACGGGCCACACCAGGTTGCCCAAACATCTACCAATACAATTTTACCTTTGAAATCTGAAAGAGAAACTTCTTTACCTGAGGCATCCCAACAAGTAAAATTGACAGCTGCTGTTCCTGGCTTAAACTTTTGCAATCCTGCTTCAATTTTCTTTACCCGTTCTTTTTGATCAATTGTAAGAAAGTACTTGTTATAGGCATCGTTTAGCTCCTGATAATTAGTATATGATTTTACAGCAGCCATTTTACTTAATACAAACTCTCCTTTCAAAACATCACTTGAAATTCCAGGTAACTGCTTTTCCCAAGCACTATTGTAATAGTCTTGAGTCTTAAATGCTACCAGACTTCTTAGCAATGTAGTTCCGTAAGGAAATTTCAACAGCTCTTCAGTTTGTAAATACTGCTCTGCGTTAAAGCTCTTTACATACTCGGTATAGTCGTTAGGATTAGGTTTTGACGCTCGCGGAGAAATGATGAAAGCCATTGTAAAATAAGCCAGGTCATGATCAATTGTGCTTTTCATTAACTGATCAAACTCCGCATTACCTGTTTCTTTACCAGTCATCCAATTTCTTGATGTTGAAACCAGATTTTGTAATTCGGGGAAAAAGCCTTGCATATTTCTTTTTCCACGGTTAAAATACACCGATCTACACTCAACCTTGTAGGCTAACTTATACCATTGGTACAATACCTGATTTTCTTTGGTATTTTCACCATTGAGAACATAGGTAGAATCATTCAACTCCAGATTGATCTTATCATTCCCTTTTGCATAAATCTTGTATTTATCCAAAATTTCATATTTATCACCAAAGCCAATCGCGTAATATCCCTTGTATTCTGGTTGAAACTTTAAAGTAAATGACCCATTGGCATTAGGGGTAGTATTGGCAATTTCTTCAATACGGCCCATAACCACTTTAAACAGCCTAACGTTATTAGGTTTTACGGTTTTTGAAACACCATTTATTTCTGTGAATTGCGCATTCGCAGAAAAAACCGCACTCAAAAGAAGGGCAAAAAATGCACAGTATTTTTTCATTGGTTTATTGATTTAATAATTCAGTGAGGTAAACTTTTAATAAAGGGTTCGAGGGGCGTTTGCAACAGTTATTGTTAATCATTTTGCCTTCTTTATCCAAAACCACAAAACGCGGTATTCCTGATCTACCTATTTTTTCAAAGAATGGATCTTTTTTGCCCATGATCAACTGACGCTCATCGGTTTGATTTCGCTTTTCCAAAAACTTTTTCCAAACCTCGGTGGTATAGTCACAAGAAATTGAAAGGAACACAACATCTTTCCCCTTCAACTCATGCTCCATTTTCTTTAAGAAAGGCATTTCGGCAATGCAAGGCCGACAACCCGTATTCCAAATATCAATAAAGATGATTTTGCCTTTGTAATCGCTGAGCGAAACCTGCTTACCATTTAAATCATGGAAAGTGTACGCACTCATATCGGTACCCTCCGGAGCTGATTTGTAATTATTCAGGTTCATGGAAAGCTTGCCTTTTATTGCATTTAATCGGACAATATTTTTGGGGTCCTTGATCAAAGGCAATGCTTCTTTCATCTCTTTATTGAGTGTGAGGTCGCCATTCGAAGCAGAATAATTGATTAGTTCCAGAATAAACTCTTCTCTTAATTTTGGATGCTCAATGGCATTTCCAAAATCGGCAATCCAGGTGTTAATGCTTCTCACTTTCAAGTTGCCAGATCTTATTTTGGCAAACATCAGCTCGGTGACTATTTCATTCCAATTAGGATAAACCATAATTTCCGGCACCAGGTGAATATCTAAATCGCTAAAATTCACCTCCATCATATCTGGGGTACCACCATGCGCTTTGTATTCGATTACCGGACCAAAAACCTTGTCCAGGTATTCCCCTTGTTCATTACCCAACAAAAGCGCCTTATTACGGATTACCTCTTCATTTTTAGAAGTATTGATTGCATTAACACGATAATTATAGATTTGTGAAAGTGTTGCACTTGCATCCTGATATGGGAAGTTTTTATCGATATCGTAAAGAAACTGATTTAATTTACTTCCCTTGCCACTCATTTCCATTTCACCATTCACTACGTTTATAGTAATTTGATCACCCGGATTGAGGTACAAATCAAGATTACTTGAATTACTGCTTAACACATAAAAACCGGCTTCTTTCAAATTCAAGTTCAACTGAAATTGCCCAGCGTTTAATGAATCTACAATGTTGCTTCGCATGGCTTTGCGATTGCATAGCTGAACATATTTAACATCCGAGCCTTTAACCGAGCCTTTTACAATGGTTTTCACACCCTCTACTGCAAAGGCAGGGATCGCAAACATCCATGTGCAAACAATGAAAACCACTGCCTGCTTAAGAATTCTTTTCATATGCACTTGAGTTAAAAAATGACGGCAGACTAGCTGCCATCATCGTATTTACTGGCCTTATTATTTAATTTACATTCACAGATTGGTTAGCCTGATTAAGCTCTTCAATGATTCTATTTGAACCAGAAAACTTCTCAGTAATAAAGAGTAAATAGCGAATATCAGCACAGATTACTTTGTGAAGGTCTTTTTCGAAATTGAACTCTCTGGTCATTGACTCCCAGTTACAGTCGAAGACTAAGCCTATTAATTTACCATCAGCATTCATCATCGGACTTCCAGAATTTCCGCCAGTTACATCCCCGTTGGTCACAAAGCAAGTCGGCATATCACCATTTATTCCATATTTCCCAAAATCTTTAGTCTGCCATATAGTTTTCAATTTTGGATTGAGCTGATAATCCTTATTAAGTGTGTCAGCTGCCTTTGCAATTAAACCACTGAAAAAGGTTTGGTATGGAATTGTTTTATCCTCTAACTGAAGATCAGAGATTGTTCCGTAAGAAAGACGGACGGTTTTATCAGCATCGGGATAATATCGACCACCTTTATACTCGGCAAGACTTCGGCAATAGGAGTCAGTCAATCGATAAATCATCTTTGCATTTGACTCTGCAACGTGGAACACTTCGTAATCCTTTTTCTTAATTGATTCCATTAAAAGAATCAATGGGTCGTTTTCAAGAGAAACAGAAGGTTTTTTTAACCAATTTTGCAGCTTTGTTGAATCGGCAAAAACTGATAATTTGAACGCCTCATCAACATACCTGTCAATTTGCCCGCCGGTTTGAAAATTACTGGAAGCAAATAGGTCTGGTTGAAGATCTGCCGGCAAGCTATCTTTAATGAGCTTAAGCATTGCTTTGGTGATCCGTTTATCAACGTCAATATTTAATTTACTGTAGTAGAAACGAACTGTGCTTGAAAGGTCTTTAAGGCGCGCAGGATTCTTTTTAACATCCACCGGATAGCTATAGAAAGATCTCCCAAATGCCGAAAAGAATTGTGTTAAATCACAAGCCTGGCCAAAACATTCGTTGTAATAGGTTTCGGCCCTTTTAAATTTCGCATTAGCTTCAATTGCCGCTTTCTGATCTTGCAGGGTAGTTGAGTAAAACGATTTCTTTTTCTCATCCTGCATAGCCCAATTCATCCACTCTTTCTCATAAGCTTCCTTTTTAGCAATGATATTGAGTTTATTCACCCAATAATTCATACCTACAGCATTTTTATAGTAGTTGGCAGAGGTAGAATATTTTTCAGCGTACAACTGTTTAATAAACCCATTTTTAGCCATTTCATCTTCTAAAATCGCTTGTCTGAGTTTACGCACTGCAATCATGGGCGGATTCAACACCTGAGTTTTCTGCCAGATTTGAGATGAGCTTGCATCACGGTCAGACATACCCGGGTAGCCCATCGACATGGCGAAGTCACCCTTTTTATAACCTTCAGTAGAAATATGCAAGTAGTTCTTCACCGCCAATGGAACATTGGTTTTTGAATAAGCAGCAGGAGCTCCATTCTTATCAGCATATACCCTGAAATAAGCAAAATCAGCACTATGACGAGGCCACATCCAGTTATCAGTTTCTCCCCCAAATTTTGTTACATTTTTTGGAGCCACACCTACCAAACGCACATCTGTGTACTGCAATTGCAGAAACAAAACGAACAGCGAGTTATTTTTATAAGACTTAATTGCAATCTTATACTTGGGATATTTCTGCTGATACTTTTGAGTTACAGCAGCCATTGCATTCTTGATATTACCTTCACCGGCACCTTTAATTTCTTCCGTGATATCAAGTATTTTTTTGTTGATGGTAATGACTAAATCGTTAACCCGAAGTTCCTGCTCAGCAGTATTAGCCCAAAACCCATTTTTAAAAATATCGTTAGTTGGTGAAACGTACTGTTGAATAGCACTGTAAGAGCAGTGGTAATTAGTAAGCACTAACCCTGAATTGGAAATCAGAGAGCCAGTACAGCCCGATCCGAATGCCACTACAGCTTCGCTCAAGGCGTCTTCATTTTCCCCCGTAAGTTTTTCAATTGGAACTCTAAGTCCCATTGCCTTTAGCTCATCTGCATTATAACGCTTTAGCTGAGCCAGCAACCACATACCATCGTCGGCACGCAGTTGAGAAGAAAAGGACAACAGCAGAACTAGCAATATTGACCATTTTGAAATGGTTTTCTTGTACATTTCAGTTTTATTCTATTGATTGGTTTTTTAACGAAGAGGACCTAACCCTCAAGGACAATTAACGGATGTAAAACCCTTGTCAGAGTGAAGCCAAATGACTCCACTCATGACAATAGATTGTTTTTGGCTGTTATTAAGAAGATTGTTTATCCCTTATTATTTTGCTCAAAGATTGATTCCAGCACTTTATTCAACTCCTCACCTCTTACACCTTCGGCAATAATTTTTCCGTTTGGATCAATGATCCAGATAGCAGGAATACCATCAATACCGTATTTTTGGGCAACCGGTGATTTTAAGCCACCTATCAAATCAGAAGCATTATTCCATATTAAACCATCTTTCGCCAGAGCTTCTTGCCATTTGTCGAGTTCATGATCCAATGAAAAGGAAATAACCTCTAAGCCTTTAGTATGATATTTTTCATACATCTCTTTTGTATGCACATTTTCGGCACGGCAAGGAACACACCAAGAGGCCCAGAAATCAAGCATTACATACTTACCACGGAATGAAGAAAGTGTGATTTTAGATTTTCCATCTTTCTCAAATACAGTAAAATCGGGAGCTATTGCACCTGGAGCCGTTTTACGGATGATATCCGCACGTTTCTTCATGGCAAGGTAATATGGGTGCTTTGCAAAGTAGGGGGTGAAGTTTTTTAGAACAGCATCGATCTGATCGCATTTCATCATCATTAAAGGACCCTTAGCCAGGTACAATGAAACAATGGAATTCGGATAATTCTTGATCAACGAATCGGTATAAGCTTTTTTTTCAGCTTCAGCTTTCTTGAAAAAAGCAACCTTTTCTTCCTTAGAATATTGCTGGCTATTCATCATCACCTGGTTACTCTTCATGATTTGCGCCAGGGAGAATTTGTGGAAGTTATTCCAATGTTCGTTTTGAGGGGTTCCCTTCACTTCACTTGCGTAAAGTTTGCTTTTATCGCCCGTAATTTCAACGTGACCTTTTTCTGCCACAAAATTAACAGATGATCGAACCCCTTCAATCTGCAAATCGTATACTTCATTAGTTATTTGAGCCGGAAGCGTAATTGAGAAATTCCCGTCAGCATCTATTGTAGACTGCTTTAAAACTTCTCGGCCACCATGGTCGCCATGGTCGCGACCAACAGTTATTTTCGATGTTTTATCTATTCCGTTGATTTTTCCACTAACTATGCAATCTTTGCTTTGTGCATTAGCTTGAAAAGAAGCAATAGCACAAACTGTTGCCAAGCCCCATTTTAGTTTATTTGTTATCATTTTATGGTTTAAAAGAAAAAATTGGAATAAGAATGCGTTATTGTTTTTCAGCCACCAAAGCGTTAATCATAGTGTTATCCCAAGCATGCTGATTTTGAAGAAAAAAAGCTTCAGGTTGAGCAAAATATCGGTAGGTACGAGGAGGCGTGAAGCTATTATCCCAAGTGGCATCAAAGTAAGAATACCCGCCGTTATAGTTTAACATACTCCAGGCATGACCAACATTACCTGCCTTTCCTGAAACATTATAGCATTGTATCCCTGCAGCGTTTGCCAATAAATTTAGCCCCCAGGAGTATCCCCCACAGACAGCTTTTCTATTTTTAAAAACACCCAAAGCCGTTTGAGAATCATAATTCAAATTAGGCGTATTAAAATCCCAATCATATTGAGTTGCTGATACATAATTATAAATCGCGGTAAGTTTTTGATTGTTGGTCATACCAGGAGTTATAATACGGGTCAAAATTCTATTAACCGAATCTTTAACTACGGCGATTCTTGACAAGCAGTCGCTAATACTCGTCGGCGCTCCAGGTAGTCCCATTGGAGAGGAAGAACAGGTAATGGACGTTGCGTCAGGGTTAAAATTATAAATAAGATATGCATACCCGCATTGGGCGCTTAGCACTTGCTGCATAGTATTAACATCGAGATTTTTGTTAGTAATGGCAATTGGAATTTCCTGTCCTAAGGGCGCATTTAATGTAGCAGTAATGATATCGTTATAACTATTGATTTTTTTAGTACCTGTTGGCACCGTGTTAGGATCTATACCTAATTTGTAGGGCATATATTTTATTTCACACTGTAAAATCTTAGCACTCTGATTATAAATCTGAACAACTTTGTAAGCATATTTTAGAGAGTTATCCTGACTAATTACATTACTGTATGCATTCCCGACAGTTATCTCTACCTGATTATCGGCCAAATTCATAGCTGACATATCAAGAATTAATGTTGTTTTAAGTGATTTTATAGCTGTCGACAACAAGCCCGACACCTCTTGTGAAGATTTAGGCTTAGGGTAATTATTACCGGACGGACCAGGAGTTAGATCATCACTTGGATCTGAACTTGATTTTGAACAGGCAGAAATAGCTAATGCCACCACAATAACCAATGCAGATAAGGAATTGGTTAGTTTTATTATAGATCTTTTCATTTGTTAAAACGGCTCATTAAGTACCATTCGCTCAACTTTTTCAATCAGCAGGCAAGCCTGCTGATTGAAAAGTCAGACTTTTTATCTTAAACAACTTATTCTAAAACTGTTTATAATTCATTGCTGAAATTTTTCCGGAGATACCGGTATATGCTTTCGGAGTACCACTCATTGTACCGTTAATACCGTTAATAGCAATTTCTAACAGGGTACTACTTTGCGTAGCGCTATTATAAAGAGCTACATATAGCAGCTGCCCATCCTTAGGATGACCCTTTACTTTAAACACTTGCATACTGGTTATAACATTCCCCGAATAGTTAGCAAGAATGTCATAATAAAGATTAGATGTTTGATAGTCATTACTCAAATAGATTTTGTCATTGGTGGCATAATACATCACGTTGCCTTTATTACCGAATGCAAAATATTTGGCATTATCAATATCCGTTGCAGCACTAATATCTTTAACCGCCACACCCCTCAAATTACTAGTAAGAGACATTGATTTAGTAACATCAGTAGGGAAGTTAGGATCAGGAAGTCTTCCCAAGTCACTTATATATACTTTACGAGTACCAGCTTTTGCTGAAATACCACCCGTAAAGTTGAGATCTGACATTACACAATAAAAGTATCTGGAAAAGTATGGACTAAGCTGGGTTGGGCTATTACCTTGTTCGCCATAAACCATCCATTTACCAACGGTGCTTAGGGCAAAACCACCTGCAGGAGCAGTACCTGTAAATGTGCCTATGGTGTTATCGTTTTTAGAATATAAAAAACGTCTTGAATTTGAATCATAAAACACACCAACCATCAGGGCATTAATAGGGCTCACATTGTCAATATCCATAGCAAAATAAGGGGTTGCGGTATACGTACCCGGACTTATGTTGCTTGGCAAATAACATTGTGAACCAAAAGGTTTAAATATTGCTGGCTGAGTTTGCCCTTGATAATACAGAGCTCCATTATTAATTAAATATTCATTAGTACCAGCTGTTCCGTATGCCTGAAAATTTGCAGTAGAAGGTGCAGCACTAAACAAGTTGTTATACGGATCCTCCATTTTCAATCCACCAAACTCCGTTCTATACCCCCCATTAGAGGTTAACACATAAACTTTGCTCCTTGCTCCGCTGGCTCCATGATTATTAAAAGCTACCGCACGGGCTTCGCCTTCTATTTTCTTTCCGTTTATAATAGAGAAAATATTTTTTTGTATAGAATCTGCAGTTGCAGGCACTACTGTATTTACTCTGTTGTTTACCAAAATACTAACATCGCAAGAGTTAACATCACCATGTAATAACATAAGACCTTGCAAGGCATAGGAACTTACAGTAAATGGAGTATTAATAATTTGGGCTATATTTCCGTTGCTCGGATCAAAAACATGCAACCTTAACACATAAGAACCGGGGCTAAAAGGAATCTTTTTTGAGAAATTTTGCTCGGTGCTCAAAACAGTGTCAATATATCTCCCTGTAACAGGATCTGCAGTATATTCTACTTTTGTCAAACGCCATTCATATGTCAATTTTGATGGGTCAACTCCCTCTATAAAAGACGGGGAAATCGAGTATACTTCATTTTGTCTTGCTACAATTTGTTTGGCATATTTTGAAGTATCTACAAACGTTGTATTCAGGTCTTTATAATCGCCTCCTATCTCCTTTTGACAGGCTGAAAACACAAGAGCTGTGAGACACAATAATATAATTGAATTAAAAACTTTCATCAGTCTATTTTTTTTAACTTAAAAATTAAATCATGCATTTTGCTTTTTTAAAATTGCTGTCATGCAATACGTTTAATTATCAATTAACCAAGCCCAGGAGCCCCATATGTTGGAATGAATATATTGACGTTATTCTCGTCCTTTAATTGATTTGCAAAAGTTTTACCTCTGTTATAATCAGCTACATAAGCACGCAATAGCAGATTGTAGTAGCCAATCATGTCGATATTATCCGGATTGGGCAATTGGGTAATTTTGCAGACATCAAGAATAAGTTGAACCTTCTTTTGTGAAAAACTTCCAAAAGCTTTCTCATAATTTTGGCCATCCCAATTAGCCGGCTTTATAAATTTGGATCCCCATACAAGAACGGCTTTATTAAAGCGATCGTAACCAACTTTGAAATTTTGGTTTTCAACTGCATTAAGTTGTAATCGTAAAGGTTTACCTGAGGCAATTAATTCTGCGGTTTTATAAATAACAACAGGAATATTCTTTTTAAATACTCCAGCCGGTATTATACTATCTACAATCTTATAGTCAACATTTACCTTAGCCGTTGTATTTGCAGTATCTACCTCAATTTTAAACTCTCGGTCTTTTGGGGCTGCATTACCCATGATATTTGCCTCAAACCAAATGGTATCTTTTTCAACGGCAGTTGGGTGAAAAGGAAAGGAATACACTAAAGAATCACGTGACTCTTTGGTGTTAAATTCGCCGGGAATCCGGAAGTATATACGTGCATCTTGCTCATAAGATGCAATATCGTCTTGCGTACAAGCATTCAATAGCAGAACGCTTGCAATAAATGCGATGTATGATAATCTCTTCATTTTTTAAATTTAATTAGGTAAAAAATGTTCTTTGATTACTTGTTATATTCAATTTCAGCGTCCGGTTTTGGCAATATCCAATTAGCGGATGAAAATGTAGTAGCGTAATTGGCCCATGCTCCCGTAGAGGTAGCCTGAGTTGGGATCTGAACCCCTTCAGTTCTATTTCTTTTACAATAAAAGAAGAACTGACCTTCGCCCTGAAATTCTTTCCAGTATTCTTTCGTTATTTCTAAACGAAGGCTACTTGCAGATAAGCTGCTCGACAAATCAGTTGTGATCCCCCTATGTTGACGAACTTCATTTAAATAACCTACTGCAGTTGGATAATCATTTAACTTTAACAGACATTCAGCTGCGATATAGTTCATTTCCGAACGGCGAATCAATGGAATACGTCTCTCATATTGAGCATTATAACCCGCAGGTTGATAATATTTCATGTTCATGTAATAGGTGGTAGTAGCATCTGCCGGAATTATACCAGGCATAGAAATACTTACCAGACGATAATCCGTTGCACCAGTAGTAACGGTGTTGGTATTCTCAAATAAACCTTCATAAAAATAGGTTGTAGAAGTTCCCGAGGTGGTATGTCCTTTCCTGTACAACTGATTGTTAACCGATGCCCCGGTAAACCAATTATTAGTTATAGTTGGTAATTTGAACACACTTAATGCAAACAAATGCTCTGTTGAAAAAGAAAAGTCTTTGCTTTTATTATCACTAACGGTAAGATTTTCGGGTTTCACCCATGGAAACACACTGTTTCCAATAGTCATTACTTCCTTGGCTGCTTCCAAGGCATTTGTATAATCACCTTGCCATAAATAGGTGCGCGCCTGTAATCCTTTTACTGCATAGTAATTAAGGTGAAAGTTGCGGTCATTTAAGAATGCATCAGCTGATTTCTTTTGCCCTTTTAAAATCGGATCACTTTTCAATAGAGTTGCCGCATCAGTCAAATCTTGTTGGATATAACCTAATACCTCAGTCCCTGTAGAAGCCTTGGTAACATTGGTCGACAAGGTTTTCACGTAAGGAATTGCCGGTTGAGTTAAACTCACGACATCATTAGATGCAAATATTTTAAATAGCTCAAGGTGAATAAAAGCTCTTAAAGCAAGTGCTTCTCCCTTAATGATCGCATAGTTATTGCCGGTAAACTTATCTTTATCCGCATCAATATGATCTAAAATATTATTTGTGTTAGCAATAACGTTGTACAAGCCATTCCAGAACTGATCTATTCTTGGCTTTACAGTTGTTAAAGTATACAAAGCCGAGTTACTACTATTACTTATAAGATCTTTATAGTCTGCTGCTGATGGTTCGTAGAACTTTGTCAAAGCGTCAAAAAAACCAAATGACAATTCACGCCCATGAAGAGACTCTGCTGTCATAAGCGTATAACTTCCTAAAAGAGCGTCTTTATACCCCTGTTCGGTTTTTAGTAATTCATCTGATTTCACTTTTGTACGTGGCTCAACATCCAGCCATTTTTCACAAGAAGTGGCAGAAAGCAGTATGATAAGTGACAGTAGTCCCGTATATAATCTTTTTCTCATGTCTAATTTCATTGATTAATTAAAAATTGGCCATCATCGTAAAGGTGCAGTAGCGCGCAAATGGGTATGAAGTACCTCTTTCAGCACGTACAGTACTAAATTGCTGCACATCGTTAAAGTTTAATATGGTCTGCAAACGCTGAAGCTTTAACTTTTTAACGAATGCAAAACGATAGAAATCATATCCAAGATTTACCGATGAGATATCCAGTTGACTTAAATCTTGTACGAAGCGAGAAGAAGCACGTGTTAGGGCGTTTGTTGTACCAATGCTTTTGAATAGAACATTATCACCCGGTTTAACCCAGCTATCATAATAAGCACGTTTATCAACATTGTAGTTCAACGAAGCATTCTCCACTTTATCCACCAGGGTTTGGTTATAAATCTGCCCACCTACTCTGTATCGACCAATAACACCTACACTAATTCCTTTATATTCGAAATTTGCTCCCATGTTTCCTGATGCCAATGGTTGGTTGTCACCTACGATCACTTTATCACTTGCATCCCAGGTATCTGTTATCGTTCCGTTTTTTTTCACGAAGATCTCTTTACCGGTCGCAGGATCAATTCCATTAGAACGAACTGCCCATATAGCATCTAGCGACTCTCCCTCCTGGAATCTAACCAAAGGTTTATTTGTGTTTTTCGAAAGCACATCCTGACTATTGTTCAGGCTTTGCAGCGAGTTTGATATCTTAACAATTTTATTATTGTTAGAAGCACCTGAGACAAATACGTTAAGTGATTGTCTGTTGGCGTTATTTACTAACATCCTGTAATTCAATCTGAATTCTATACCGCTGTTAACAATTTGACCAAGGTTGGCTTTATAGGTAGTAAAACCTAAAGACGGTGGCGTAGTTATATCTGTTAAAAGATTGTTAGTGATCGCTTTATAAACGTCTACACGTAAACTTAAACTGTTCAATAGTTCAGCATCTAACCCTACGTTATAATCTAAACGCTGTTGCCATTTTAAGTCGTTATTTGCTAATCCATTTAGATAGGTACCAAGCATTCCTTGGTAAGCATTGTCTGTAAAATAGTTATACAACAACATCGACTGATAAGAGTTGAAGTTTTGTGATCCGGTATATCCCAATGACCCTCTTATTTTCAGGAGATTGATGTATTTGTTATCGGCCAGAAACTTCTCATTGTGAATGTTCCATCCTGCTCCAGCTGACCAGAAAGCACCCCAACGATTGTTAGAACCAAACTGTGAAGAAGCGCTGTAACGAATAGAAGCGTCGGCAAAATATCTATTATCGAAAGAATAGTTAAGGGCTCCCAGCGTACCAATTTCCCTGTTGATAGATTCACCACCACTTGGTTTATTGCTTAAAGCATATTGTTTAGCAAAGATGATGTTATCCATTTTATCGTTCGGGAAACCAATTGCCGAATACAGATAATTTTCTGAGTTATCCTCTCTTATATTCGCACCAATATTTGAAAAGAGAAGGTGTCTTCCCCAAACTTTTGAATAGTTCATATTAAGGTCACCACTCACCATTGATGCCTTACCATTACCTTTGTCGTAGCTTCCTTTCAAAAACAGATTATCACCAGTATAGGCACTACCCATAAAGTTAGTATGACCAGCCGGCAAGAATACCTCTGAACCATTTACGGTATTAGTGAACCCAACCCTACCTACAACTTTCAAGTTATTACTCGCCGTCCATTCTAAATAAGTGTTGTTGGTAACATCACTATATTCAGAAGTTGATCTAGTATTAATAGTAGCATTATACATCGGATTGAAAACCTGCTCGGTATAAACAGGACCAACGCCCAAATATCTATTAACGGTACCATCATCGTTAGTAGGTCTCCAATAAGGATTTAATTTGGCATATTGTGAAAAATCGCCGTAAGGAGAGTTAGCAGAATTCATCTTGGTATACTGAAGCTGATTTCTGAACAATATATTATTGTATCGATAAGTAAGAGTAAGAGCTCCACCCATATTATTTCTTTCACTTCCCTTCATTGCACCCTGGGTGTTATTCATAAAGAATGTAGCACCGGCTCTCAAACGATCATCTCCAACTTCAAATCCAAAAGTTTGCTTATTGGTTAACCCTGTACGAGTTGGTTGCGCTAACCAGTTGGTATTAACACCACTTTGTATCTGTTTTAAATTAGCGTAATACAAACTGTCTTTGTTTAACCCTAAAATAGGTTGAGCTACATTGTAGGCTCCTAGTCGTTTCTCCAAGGCTAACTTTTCAGCGGCGCTAGTCAGATTATAACTGCTCAGATCTGGGGCTTCAATGCCAAAGCTGCCTATATAATTAACCCGCAATTCTCCTGGTTTCACTTTTACAGTTTCAATAACAATAACTCCATTAGCAGCTCTTGAACCATACAAAGCTTTTGCTGATGCGTCTTTCAATATAGTAACAGCCTCAATGCGATTAATATCCAGATCATTTACCTTCTCAATGCTCATTTCAAAACCATCTACAATAAATAATGGCTGATTAGGATTGGTAGCATATTGACCTTTCAAATCAGGAAATGAAGAAGATCCTCTTATTGACATATCCGCGATCTTATTAGGATCAGATCCATTGGCAATGTTTTCCTGAATATTCAATGAAGGCTCCAGGTTTTTCAAACTTTGAAAAATATTTAGGGCTCCCGCGCGCTGCAGTTCCTTCGCTGTAATTTTTGTTGCTGCCCCCGTAAAGCTTTCAGCGTTACGATTAAAAGGAATACCGGTTACCACCACTTCTTTAATGGCTGTATTACTTACCTTCATCACTACATTAATTGATGTCTTTCCGGCAACCGAAATATGCTGGGTTTCCATACCCAAATAGTTAATACTTAAAACAGCATCATCATTAACGTTTAATTGAAAGCTACCATTTTCGTCGGTAAAGGCACCGTTAGTAGTTCCTACTTCGACAATGTTAACACGTAACAAAGGATTTTTATCCTCGTCAGTAATAACACCTTTTACCATTACCTTTTTTTGTGACGAGCTACTTTGTTTCGCTAGTTTAGGTCCAACAACTATGGTGTTTGATCTAAAAACAAAATCTAAACCCGTACCGGCAAATAACTGTTCCAATACTTTGTCTAAAGGTTGATCTTTTACATTAAGGGTAACCCTTGGAAAAGCATTAACTTCTTCGTGATTGTAAACAAAATAAAGGTTAACCTGCTTTTGAAGCTCATCAATGGCTGTTGAGAGTTGAGCTTTCTTTACATTTAAACTTATTTTTTGCACCGATTGTGCCATGATGTTAAGAGAGATAGTTAAAAACAGAAGGGTTAATGCTCCTGCCTTTTTGAGCCCTCTTTTCAGGGTGCTTTGTATGTAGTTAATTTCTTCGTAATTTTTTTTCATTAGATTTGGATTGGTTGAGTTAAACACATTAAATCTTTGTTGCTTGCCTAGCGCAAATGATTTATGAAAACTTACCGTTCACGGGTGATGGTCGGACATTACCCGTTTTAGTTTTAGTGGTTTTAGGCTAATTCTAAGTCGACTTTTCTACAATAATGCTCCTTTCTTTAATCGTAAATTTCAACTTGGCTGTTATTTGAATATTGTTCAATATGTTTTGTATCGATTCTGTTCTATCGGCTCTGCCAGTATAGTGCAGCCGCTTTAAACTATCATCCTTAAACTCGATGTCGTAATCATACAAGCGGCCTATTTTCTCCATCAGTAGTTCCATGTTCATATTCTGAAACACAATCACCCCCTGTTTCCAGGCTACAAAAGGAAACACATCAACTTCCTGTTTTTCTAATGCGCCACTTGCTTTATCAAATGAAGCTTGTTGACCAGGAGTTAGTATTAATTGCTTGTTACCACCTTCAATATTTACTTTCCCTTCCACCAAGGTGGTTTGTACATTATCTGCGTAAGCGTTAACGTTGAAAGATGTTCCCTTCACTTCTACCACCATGTCCCCGTGATGCACAATAAAAGGTTTTGCAGGGTTTTTAGTCACCTTGAAATAAGCTTCACCTTTTTCGAGGTAAACCAGACGCGTTTGCGTTGCGGCAAAGTTCACCTGATATTTTATGCGAGAGTCGGCATTTACCCAAACCTGGGTGCTGTCATTCAACAACAGCTTATAATCTGTGCCTTTAGGAACAATCAGGGTATTGAATTTTGCCGTCTGGGCAGTTTGCTCTGTTTGACTATAATCAAGCTGGCTATTTTCAGAAATTACCTTATTACCCAATCTTAAATCTTGTTGAGCATTTAAATTCACCTGGTCACCATTTTCTAAGATCAGAATTACCTTATTGGTTTCCTTTTTAGCAGGCTTTACAACCACTTGTTGTTGCTTATTAGCCGAAACCTGCTTGTTCGTTGATAAATACACTACCGTACCAATCATTAATGGAATTGCTATAACAGCAGCATATTTTAAAAGACCAAGAGGGAGCGTAACTACACGATTATTAGTTTGAGCAGTATTATTCAAACGTCCTTTGATCTTTGCCCATGCCTGCACTGAATTAAAAGTCCCCTGTGTTCCAGTTGCTGTTTGTAATTGATCCTCCCCTTCGCTGTCCAATTCAATATTGAACCCCTCACTCTGCACCTGATCATCCAACACTTCATGAATCCACTTTTTATTTTCCATAGATTTTTTGTTGTTCATCACTTATAAGTAACAGGAAATAAAAAAGAGGGTGATTGTTTTCTTAAAAAAAATGAATTTTTATTTTGAATAAATCGCGAAACACAAAATAAGTATTCACCACACCCCATATTGGGGCAAAATGGGGGGGTAAAAAACCTTTTGTTAATGATCGTTAAAATTGGATATCAATAACAATTGCCTATACTTCAAACAAAGCCGGCTATTGCCGGCTCTGTTTGAAGTATCACTTAAATAATTAGAGGACATTAAAATTGAAACTTAATTTACTTTTTTGGCAGTTGCAGCTGTCTGGTTTTTTCTTCGTTTGAATTCTTCCAATCACTCTTCACTTGCAATAAAGAAATAAGATTCGCTTTGACTTTTAACATAGCACCTGAAAAAATTGGGCTATAGCTATTGTTAAAAAAAAGAAATTAAACTTTGCAAACCCCTCAAACCGAAAAAGAACAGTAGGCCAACAGTCGATATGTCAGATAGATTAATACGCAAAGTTACATATGCCTTTTTGATTTGCGTTTTAACTGTATTAATGGAAATATTATTTTTCAGGGCTATTTCAGAGTAAGTATATCCTAAGAGATTACTCATTAAAAATAATTTACGGCGTTCGGGAGGAAGCTCCTTAATCGCTGCCATTAGTTTTGAAACAGCAGCGCTTTTAGACAATTCAAGTGAGATTAATTGCTCAGGATCAAAAGACATTTCTGGGAGTTCATCCGACTGATATGAGATATGATTTTTCCGTCGCTTAAGAAAAGTAATACAAATATTTTTCACTGCCTTAAGGGCATAAGCCTCAAAAGATGATTGCAGAACAATTTGCTGACGCTTGTTCCAAACATATATATAAAACTCCTGCACCAGATCTTCGGCAAGATCACGGTCTTTTACATACTGAAGAGCTGTTAAACATAGTTTTTCATAGTTTTTATGAAAAAGCTGTTCAAATTGCTCCAATGAAATTTCAACATTCGCGTACAATTCTCCCATCGTTCAGTAAATCTTTTTAGCCTATTAACTCAGAATTACATTACTTAAGAAATAGAATCGCTACTGCGATTCTCTATTTCTTGCGCGTAATTTTGGTTTAGGTGTTTTATGATTGGTTAAATTAAATGCACTAAATCTTTGCTAATGACTTTGCAATGAAAACTTATCTACATCATTATCCCTTCTCCATGACTTTACTACCGCCTATCCATTATACGTAGCAGTTATTTGAGAAAAGGGTGACTGCCTTTCTTAAAAAAATGAATTTTAATTTCGCAGAAACCTAAAACAGCAAAACATCATTAACCATAACATTGGCATTTCAGAAGAATTTGGAGGCAATACCCCTTATTCTAATTCGCTTTAATTGTTTCACACTTATAAAAACAGCTTAATCAATGTCATCTGTTCCTATTGAATAATTTATTATAAGCTGCCCGGCAAATCATTCTTTAAAAAGAGGCTCCGATAAGAGCCCCTTTATATTTGGTTTGGTTAATTAACTTTGCCTTTTCTGGTTGATTCCGACTCCGTATCCCTCAGAGTCTATAAAAACTTATATGTTTCAACCAACAATTAAACCCCTGCTGAATTGTTGATTTCAAACAGTGATTGAGGAGCACAAACTCGCATTTCTAACTGATTATCAACACATAAGACATCACTACAATATCACTACATGGATCATTTTGTATCAATAAATAATTACTACAATTGGTGAGATTTAGGCTAAAAGAGGTTAAAACAGTAGAATTTTAAGCAATGAGGCCGCCAGATGATGAAATTTAATTCTGCACATCTTCTATTGAACAGGCAATAATTTCATTTATGAAAAAAATTGATTTAAAGCATATTTTATATTAATGGAAGGACAAAGCAACTTTGCAAGGGTTGCTTTAATAGCAATTAAGCCCCTGAATACGATGATTAAAAAAGAAAAACGCTTAATCAACCGATAAGGAAGATAGGATCAAAGAGGAGGAAGATAAGACAAGGATGACTCATTATTAACGCTTAAGATTGCCACAAAAAAGCCGTTTTCTTTAGTAAGGCTTTATCGATATAAGCTTTAAACTTATCATGATTTTCTGGCAATGGGCAAACTAGTGTTTTATTAACAGTTCTGCATATACAGGTCGGTGATCCGAAGCATAGGTTTCTTCAATTACAGTATGCTTCACAACAGCGATCTTCTTACGCAAGTGCTTTTCAAAAGCAATAAAATCAATAGTTTGATGAGGAATATCCTGAGGAACGGTAGGCTCGCAATCAATACAGCTGCGCTGGAAATTTTTATCTAAAAGATTGATGGTCGAGCTATTAGGCGTATCGTTAAAATCACCAGCAATTAAAAAAGGCACCTTTTTGCCCCCTGCTTTTATTATTTTAATTATTTCATTGATTTGCAGTTCCCGATTCTGAGCGCTTTGTACATCCAAATGCGTGTTTGCAAATCGAATTTGTTTTTTATCACTAAGGGAAAGTGTTGCCGTTAATAAAACGCGTTGCTCGGTTTGGGGCTTGGCATCCTTTGGTAAATTATAACACTGCACCTCACTAATTGGAAATTTTGAAAGAATGGCTACACCGTAACCTCCACCTGCAAAATCCAAAGCTTTGCCAAAACAAAAATACATACCGCAAGCGTTAGCAATAGCTTCAGCCTCATTAAGCTCTTTGCCTGATCTTGAAGTATTCACGTCAATTTCCTGTAACGCCACTATTGATGCATTACTCTGTTTTACCACGTTAATTATGGCCGGAACATCAATGATTGTTTTACCTGGAGGATTACAGTGATGGACATTATAGGTTAATATTCGCAACGTATCCCCTTCTGTTTTTGGGCCTTTAGCAAATGCCAAATCAATTTGAAAGCCCCCAAACCACATGCATAGCCCGAACATTAGTATCCTTTTTCCTCTCATAGATTAATTGTTTTTAAAGGTAATGGTATAAACAACAAAAGTGGTCTTGCTGAAGGCCACTTTCGTTGTTAAGCTCATGAAGCTTAAATATTCCTATTTAATTCACGATCAATATATTTCTTAAGCTTTTCCTTACTTTCAGGAAGTGGACAACGAACCTCCGCCCAGTTACCGTTTTTATCGATTAGTAAAAAGCGGGGAATCGCATTCATTTTGTATTTACGCCCAAATGTTCTGCCGAAATCATCCAAAAGCTGCACTCCTTCAAGCTGCTTTTCATGAATCATGTCCATCCATTTTTGCTTGTCTTTTGCGGCATCCAGCGAAATACCTACAAAAACGATACTATCATTTCCTTTATAGAGTTCTTCAACTTCTTTCAGGAAAGGCATTTGCGCTTTGCAAGGCCCGCACCAGGTAGCCCAAACATCAACCAAAACCACTTTGCCTTTAAAATCTTTCATCGACACCATTTTGCCGTTTACGTCAGGCAAAATAAAATCATAGGCTGATTTACCAAGATATGCTGTGTCGGCAGCATACATACCGCTAACACCATCGTACTTCGCTTTTACAGAAGGCACTTTTGTATATTTCTTGTATGGCAGGAAAATATCACGGAACTCCGAATAGTTACTCACGTTGAGCTCCAGTTCATTCAACTGCGATTTTAATAAATAAGCTTTTAGTGTATCATTGGGTGTCGAATTCATTAAAACCTTCACCTTTTCAGCATCTGTAATTTCTTTGGCCTTGCTTTCATCCAAACTTAGTTTTGCATTCAGATTGATATAATTATCACCCTCACCCAATTTCAATAAATCGGCTGAGTTGATGGTATTCGCTTTTAATGTCTGTTTGTAATAATCAGGAACGTTTACAAACTCTTTATACATAGACGAAAATGACCCTCTGTTCACGCTATTTGTTTTTAACAACATGTTCAAGGCGGCCATATTGTTGTCGAGCTGTGCTGCCGTTTTAAAGAGCGCGTTAAACTTAGCGTTCTTGGTTTTAACTTGTTGTACAAATGTTTTGATCGTCGGCTGCAGCGGCTGATAAACTGTTGTAAAGCTTTCCAGATTAGTCTGTTTATTCGCTTTTTTTAGCAGTTCAGTAAGAGGACTTTTCAATTCCTCCCATTTCTGAAGCACATTATTTTCTTCGG
The DNA here is from genome assembly GCF_023914155.1 of Solitalea agri. GTDB lineage: Bacteria > Bacteroidota > Bacteroidia > Sphingobacteriales > Sphingobacteriaceae > Solitalea > Solitalea agri. The sequence goes on from NZ_JAMWYS010000009.1 coordinate 216,133, forward strand.
TTGATTTAGCTGCACTGATTTGCGCTCCGGTTCTGTTATCTAAAACCAATTGCAACTGATCATTAGGCTTTAGGTATACCTGCTTTTTCCAGCCCATAGTGGAAAGGTAATACAACCCTTCCTTTTCAAGCGGTACCAAAATATTAAAAACAGAATCTCCTGCTTTAGCAAAAATGGTTTGAACCTGCTCCAACCGACCTTCAACCACCTTTTCGAAACTAAGATCCACCCCAAATTTGGAATTGTTAAACGCACCTGAAATTGATACCGTTGAGAATTTAACCGGCAGCTTTTCAATTTTAAAACCAGATTTTTGAGCAAACAGGGCAGGATCGATAGTTAAGGTTAAACTATTTTTTCCTGTCAGGTTTAAAGGATAAGTGGCCTCCGCTTCAGGTTCCAACCTGCGATGGCCCATTTTCATTACCCTTACCTTCAGTTGATAGGTTGCCTCTGCATTTGCTGGAAAAACAATTGAAAAATTAGTATTGCCGGGATCATTATTGTTTTGAACTACTCTGAAACCTTTATCACCCAACTTTCCCGCAATCGTGATCTCATAATACTTTTTTTGGGTAAAAGAACCGGTGATTGTTACCAGCCGCGATTGTGCTGATGCATTTACCGCTGCGGCAATGCATAAAAGGACAAGCGCTAAACTTTTAATGAAATTTCTCATATCTCTTTCTTTTAATCAGTAAAACCTTCTGATAGGATCATTATATCCAATCAGCAGGCACTCTAGTGTTAAATGCTGTTGAATTATTTCGCGGCCAGCGTTTCGTCAATTAGCTTTTTAAACTGAGGTGTTGAAGGACGAGGCGCATCTACCGTTACCACTTTACCTTCACGGTCAAAGATCAGGAAGCGTGGAATAGCCGATATTTTGTAAAATTTAAAAAGGGATTCATCGAATTGCGTTATTAATTCAATGCTTTTAAAGCCCCTCTTTTTCACAAAGTCTTTCCAAATTTGTGTTTTATCATGACCATCAACTGACATTCCAATGAAGATAATGTCGTTTCTGTCATGATACCCTTCTGCAATTTTTTCCATGATCGGTTTTTCTGCTAAACAAGGAGCACACCACATCGCCCAAACGTCAATAACCACAATCTTACCCTTGAAACCGGCTAAAGTGTAGGTTTTATCGTTTACATCTTTAAGTTCAAAATTATATCCCGGTCTACCCTTGGCATATGGTCCTAAATTATTATAAACTTTATTATAAGCTTCTTTTTGCTCAGGGGTAACAAAGGCGCTTTTATAGGGTTCAACATATTTTACAAAGTTCTCATACTCTTTAATGCCAGGTATTTTATGCATTAAAAACGCAACCTTAACTGCATCATTACTGATTTTGGCACCATTTTCTGCAGAAAAGAAGTTATCGACCACTTTTTGTTGATTCTTAACTTCATTGAACTTCCAATACCCGAAAACAAAATCAAGTAACTCCATTCCATGCTCCGAACGAAGCAAGCGAACATCGTTGATCGTATTTTTATCAAGTAAAGGTTTATAAAACTCCTGAGCACTTAGCGAACTGTCGCAAGAGCCATTTAATCTCCCCAAACCGAAAAAATTACCGGCTCTTAAATATTTAAGGTCGATAGTCACTTTATCATTTAGCCAGGTATTAAAATAAGGATTGGCAGTTTGGTTCGATTTCAAAAATGAAGCTGCAAACTTTTCGAATTGAGCATATTTAGTACGGCCAACGCTTGGTTTAGCTGCAACGGAATGGCTGTACTCATTCATGGCATTTACCCAGGCCTGCAAAGTGGTCGTTTCTATGTTTGGCTTTTCAATTTTTACGTTTTTATAAACAATACCTGAATCAGTAACTTCCACATTTTTCTGGTCACCAGCTTTCAGGTAAATAACGTTATCAAATGAAGTTCCATGAGCAGCACCGGCTCTTTTAAAAAAGAAAACACCTTCTTTTTTAGGATTTACTGTAAAAGAAAGTTTCCCATTAGCATCAGGACGTTTAAAACCCAAACTCACCCCTTCACCATTTTTTAACTCATGTAAAAACAAGCCGCTACCCAAATTACCTTTAACGGTAAAATTTATAGTTGCCGTTTGAACAACAGGTTTAGGTGCAGGCTTAGCCTTCGTTTTTGTTTGAGCATTAACACCCAAACTTAATGCGGCTAAAGCAAATGTTAACAATTTCTTCATATCACTCTTCCTTTCTTTATTAGTTATATTTGGCCTACTGCCAAAGCTTGCTCAATAGTCTTTTTAAAATCAGGAGATGTAGGAGGTGGAGCCTGGATAGAAAACACATTACCCTCTTTATCAAAAATCATAAAACGATTAGGTACCTTAAAATTATAATACAACCTAAAACGGGATTCAACATCGAGTAAGTCAATACCCTTATAAGTGTCATTCGCCAATATCTTCTTCCAAATCGCTAAATCATAAAGTTTATTTTGAGCAACGCTTATAAATACTACATCAGGTCTCGTAGCCTTACAATCTTGTTCTGTTTTCTTAAATGCAGCTCTTTCTGCAAGATTGGTATTAGCCGCGGCAAACCACAGGTTAATAACCACAACTTTCCCTCTAAAATCTTCTAACGTATACACTTTACCATTCACGTCTTTAAGTGAGAAGTTTAAAGCTGGAACACCTTTAAGATATTTGGTTACAGCATCCTGCTTTTGAGAGAAAAGCTCTTTAAGCTCCTCAGTAGAAAAACATTTCACATTTGTCTCTACATATCGTGCAAACATTTCTTGAGTTGCAACCTTGTCAAAGAACTTAACCAGGTACCAGGCCTTTAACAAGTCATTATTGATCATTGGAGTATAATCAAAGAAGGATTGATAAGCTAATCCTTTTTTATAAGCCTGATATGAAAGCAGGTATTTCATCATCTCAAAACCACGTGTTGAGTTAAGCGGAGCAGTTGATGACAGGATCTTGGCGTTATCTAATGACTTGTAAAAAGGCTGCACCCCTGCGGCTGTATCATATGTTGGAGTTTTAGTTAAGATATTAAATTGAAAGAAATTACCGGCCTTCAAGTAATAAAGATCAGTACTTATCAGGTCTTTCAAATACTCGTTGAAATATTTATTCGACGTTTTAATTTTGGTTAATATTGTTGCAAATTCCTCGAGTTTCGCATATTCAGAATAAAAGTCGAATGATTTATTGAAGGTGCGATCATTACTAAACTTAGCGAACTTGTTTAACCATGAGTTTAATTTATCGGTTTCGAAATTAGGATTAGCTTGCTCGTACGTCTCAAAATCCATGTTCATGCCGCCGCCTACAGATCCAGTTAACTTAGCATGATCACCTGGCTTAAGATAAATTCCATTTTTGTAAATAGAACCATGTGAAGCATTCGGACAAACGAAATATATTCCCTCCTCATTTAAATCAACATTAAATGTGACCAACATACTCGCATCAAGTTTGCGCTCTTCTAACTTTACTGCTGTACTATTTTGAATTTGATATAAACTTACAACTGTTCGATCATTCCCTCCCTTAATATTGCAGGTAATGGATGCTTGTGGGCTCTGTGCTTTAGTTACAAACGAGCACAATTGAAAAAAAACTATAAATACAATTAATTTTTTCATAATTCATGTAGTGTGGTGAATTCCCGGCCTAAAAACGTAGCCGGGAATAAGTGATTAATAGTTAATTATTTTCAGCCTTCGTTTTGAGTTTGGAAATAGGCACCCAACCTTAATCCGGCTAAAACACATTCTTCATTTCTCTCCCTTTCTCATCCTTTCCTCGGCAGGTTATTATTTCCCTAAAGCCAATGCCTGCTCAATCGTCTTTTTAAACTCTGGAGTGGTTGGACGAGGGGCATCTACTGTAAACACATTTCCGTTACGATCAAAGATCATGTAACGTGGAATACCAGCCAGGTTATAAAAATCGGTAAACTGGTTTTGGTAATCCAGTAATTCTAAACCGTTATAAGCGTTCTCTTTCACAAACTTTTTCCATGACTCTTTCTCCTTGATCTGGTTTTGTGAAATACCAATAAAGACGATATCATTTCTACCATGATACTCTTCTTCTATTTTCATGAAGGTTGGTTTTTCACGGCGGCAAGGAATACACCAGGTAGCCCACAGATCAATAACCACTACTTTTCCTTTAAAATCTTTCAATGTGTAGGTTTTCTCATTCACATCATTAAAAGAGAAATTCAAACCAGGAGCGCCTTTAGCATACTTGGTTAGTGCATTGTACTTTTGATTGTAACTATCTTTTAAGTCGGGATTTGTAAAGGTCTCTTTATAAGGCATCACATATTTTGCAAACTCCTCATAGGTATTAATCCTTTCGAAGAATTTTGCCAAATAGAACGCCTTTAAGTTGTCATTTGCAATCATACCTGTGTTATCAAAAGGAGATTCAGGTTTCAATTTCTTTTGGTAAACCCAGTATGAAAGCACATATTTCATCATGTCAAAACCGCGCGTTGAATTAAATGCAGCTGTGGTTGTAAGGATCTTCGTATCGTTTAACGACTTGTAGAAAGGTTGGACCACCGCGCTGCTATCATAGCTAAGTTTTTTTACAGAAATATTGAAATAAAAGAAATTACCGGCTTTCAAAAAATGAAGGTCTGTATTTATCCAGTCTTTTAAGAAAGCATTATACTGATTGTTAGGTGTTTTTACTTTGGTTAAGTCCGTAGCAAAGGTTTCCAACTTCCCATATTCGGTATAGAAATTAAACGAATCTTTTTCTTTCCAACGTGCAGTACTAAAATCAGCAAACTTCACCAACCATTTATTTAAGCGCTGGGTTTCCAAATTAGATTTGTCCAACTTACAGCTATCAAAATCCATTGTCATCGAAGTGCCGATATAGCCAGTTAACTTAATCTGGTCACCTTTTTTCAGATAAATAGCATTTCTGTAAATAGCACCATGTGAAGGGGCAGGAACAACAAAATATGTCCCCTCCTTCTGTTCAGCTACCTTAAAAAAGGCAATCTTATTTTGGTCGGGTTTCGTTGAAGCCACTTTAACAGCTTCTCCGTTTTTCACCTGAAATAAACTTACAACTGTTTTATCATTGCTCCCTATTACTTTGCAGGAAATGGTCGATCCAGTAATCTGAGCATTAACAGCAAGCGCAGAAAACTGAAGGAATGCCGCAAATACAAGTAATTTCTTCATGGAATTTTGAATTTATAAATCCCCGGCCGAGATATTCAGCCGGGGATAAGTGATTAATTGTTGGCTTACTAATTCGCAAGTGCGAAACGCTTTTTCAAACCTGTTTGAATTTGATCAGCTACATACTGTAAGTGATCTTTAGAAGCCTTATTTTTTGCTAAAGGAAGAGCGGTTAAAATCTCCTTACGAAGGTTTTCAAGGTGTAAGCCTACCACCGAGCCGACATCTGTGCTTAAAGTAACCGGAGCCATTTCTCTGGCCATATTACCTCCAAGTAGTCCCGCCATCGCATTGGCACCAATTTCAGCTTCATTGATACGCATAAGAAGGGCTGAAACATAGCTTTTTTGCACACTACGACGGAAAATATCAATCGGCTTATTGGTCTTCAACTCACTCCACACACCCACTTTAACATCATTCAATAAACTATTTAATGAATAGGTATTGGCTTTTCCGTAGCGTTGTTCCATAATGTTCAGGGTATTGAACACACGATCAGAAAACACTTGATCCATTACCCTGTCTTGAATAACAGAAACGCCACCAAGGCCGACAGGTTTACTGATTTTGTTAAGTATGTTGTTATCTAATAACCAATAAGGGGTTTCAAACACTTCTTTATTTAAAAAGGCTACGGCCTCTTTTTGCTTGGCAACAGGTGCTGAAGCATAAACATCGCCGTTCCCTGGCTGCTCAGGTGTAGAAATTGTTTCTTCAACACTAGCTATATTTTTTGCAACATGGTTGGCATAACGCATATATTGGTTAAGCACCTGACGGTACATTTGATTTAGATTTATGTACAAATCATTTTCCTCTTTTGTCCATTCAGGCAGGTTCTTCATTACAATTTTCAGGTTTTTAATACCATAAGTATTTGCCACCATGTTATTGTCACCTACGTCTTCAGTTTGGCAACGACCATCATTATTCATGCCTTCACCACCGAACCATAATCTTGGGTTTGCCTTTAAGCTGTCTACGATCCATTGAGAAACGATTTTTTTATCCTCTTCTTCATCTTTAGCCCCGGTTTGCTTATACCCCCATTGAATAGCCCATTTATCATAATCATTGATACGAGGCATGATACCTTCAGGAGCAATTTTATCTTCTGGTTGAGCTACATAGTTAAAGCGAGCATAATCCATAATTGAATTACAGTGACCGTGTTTCTCCACCCATTCTTTATCTCTTAATTTTTCAACCGGAGTTAAAGAACTACTACCCATGTTGTGACGTAAACCTAAGGTGTGACCTAACTCGTGCGAAGACACAAAACGGATCAATTGACCCATCAGTTCGTCGCTGAATTTCATGGTGCGTGCACGAGGATCATTCGGACCTGCCTGGATCATGTACCAATCGTGAACCAAAGTCATTACGTTATGGTACCATCCTACATAGCTTTGCAAGATCTCCCCGCTTCTCGGGTCGTGAATATTAGGGCCGTAAGCGTTAGGCGTTTCTGAAGGAAGGTAACGGATCACTTTGTAACGTGCATCTTCCAAACTCATTGTTGTATCATTCTCAGGCCATTCTTTACCCATGATGGCGTTTTTGAAACCGGCAGCTTCAAAAGCTTTGTTCCAGTCGTTAATACCTTGAATCAGGTATGGGCGCCATTGTTTAGGTGTAGCCGGATCGATATAATAAACGATTGGATTTTTAGGTTCAACCAATTCACCTCGTTTGTACTTCTCAATGTCTTCATCTTTAGGCTCCAAACGATAGCGAACAATATATACCTTAGGATTTACCTGTTGCTGACCATCAGCATAATCATATAAACCATCAGCAAAATAACCCACACGTGTATCATAGTAGCGAGGCATCATTGGTTTTTCAGGCATCAGCAATATGGAAGTAGAAAGTTCCAACGTAGCGGCACCGCCAATTTTACCGGCTTCTAACGGTGGTAGCGGTCTGCCGGCAGGTCCTTTACCAGGTGTACTTGCGGCATTATATGTGCGCACCATTTTCATTTCCACGTTGATCGGATAGGTAGCAAAGCTTTTGATATAGCTTCTGTCGGCAACCATAGCAGAAAGCTGCATTCCACCTTTTGCCTCATTATTCAGCGCAGTGAATATATTTTCCTTTTCAAAGAAATCGGTAAAGTCAATGATCGAACTCTTATCAGCTTCTCCTCTTGCTTTTACATCATAAACAGCAACAATGGGATTAATGGTTGAATTTTTAACTGCCTTTGAAACAGCGTTACTAGAATCAGCCCGTAATACATTGTAAATCACACGTAACACCAACTTATTAGCTTTGCCTTTTTCAAAAGTCATCACTGTTGTGTTCATTTCCTCCCCACCAAACTTCGGACTTCCTCCTGGAACCTTAACTAAATAGTTGGTTACCATCAGTTGCCGATTAATAATTGAATCAGGAATCTCGAAGTAATACTTATCCCCTTTTTTATAAATATTGAATAAGCCTTTTTTAGCAACAGTGCCTTTGGTGTATTGTTCATACGGTTTAACCGGAGTTTTAACCGAATCAACCTTGGCAACAGATGGCTTGTCTTTCGCTTTTTTCTTGTCCTTCCCCTTCTCCTGAGCCATCGCTGTGCTTGCACACAGTCCAATAGCCACCATCAATATATATTTCAGTTTCATTTTTAGCTCTCTTTCTAAATGAACGTATACTTAGTTTTTTGATTCAAAATAAGCGTTGATCTTAGCTACAACGTATTTTAAATGTCCTACAGTTGCAGCATCAGTATAAGCTGGGATGGCCGCTTTACTCTGACTCGCAATTTTTCTCAAATGAGCTTCTAATACCGCAGGAACATCCGTTCCTGACAGATCATTTGTCGGAGCAGGTTTTGTTAGATCTGGCACTTCTGAGGCAATTTTCGCGATCTTGATCATTTTAGCTAAAGCTGATTTTTGCAAAACACGCTTATGCATATCAATTGGTTGACGGCTTGTTAATTCGCCCCACAACACTTTATTTAAGTCAGTTAAATATTCATCAACCGAATACGCTTTTTCAGCTCCATAACGCATTGTCTGCGAATTCAAGCGATAAAAACGCGCATCTGATATTGCATAAATAATGGTATTTTCTTGCCAGTCAAGAATTTTATCTTTTAAAGCAGGCTTGCTGAACTTGTTCAACACATTAGCATCGATTAACCATTTAGGAGTGGTAAACACTTCTCTGCCCAAGAACGCAACCGCTGCTTTTTGAACTGATTTAGCAACCGGAGAATATACATCACCACTTTGTCCTGAAGTTTTAACATTTTCATGCACCCCACCTATGTTAGCATACACATTACGAATAAGGAATGCATATTGGATTCCAACGAAATTGTATATTTCTGAAGCGTTATAATAAGGCTCATTAGGAGTTTTTGTCCACTTAAGGATATCAGACATTACCACTTTTAAGTTCTTAATACCATACTCTCCAGCTTTCATTGCATCATTACTTAAATCTTCATGTACCACACTTGGGTCAGTTGGATCACTTGCATTAGCGGAATTAAAAGCGGCATACCATAACGCAGAGTTAGGCTTCACATTTTCTTCGATCCATTTTAAGCGTACATTTTTATCTGCAGTAAAGTCATCTTTTCCGGTATAAGCGTAACCCCATTTAATCGCCCATTTATCATAATCGCCGATTTGTGGGATCAAACCTTTGCGACCAACCTGATCTTGAGGCTGAGCTACGTAGTTGTAATGGCTATAATCCATAATTGAGTTATTATATGGATGGGTTTCTAACCATTTTTTATCTCTTAATTTATCGAACACAATGGTACTGCTGCTACCAATATTGTCGCGAAGACCAAGGCTGTGACCAATTTCGCGGCTGATATCAGCGCGGATCAAAGCTCCCATTAATTCATCGCTGAACTTCATGCTTCTTGCTCCCGGATCAGTAGCGCCAGCCTGAACCATGTACATATGATGTAAGAAAGTGATCTGACTGTGAGACCATCCTACATATGTTTCTAAAATTTCACCTGTACGTGGATCGTTTATGCGGTTACCCGTAGCAATTGGAGAAGTAGACGGAAAATAACGAACCACTTTATAGCGAGCATCATCAATATTCATAGTGGTATCGTTTTCAGGCCACTCTTTACCTATGATAGCATTTTTGAAACCTGCCGCCTCAAACGCCTGGTTCCAATCATTAATACCTTGAATGATATAAGGGCGCCATTGCTTTGGAGTTGCCGGATCCACATAAAATACAATCGGCTCTTTAGGCTCAACCAGTTCTCCCGCTTTGTAACGATTCAAATCCTTAGGCTCTAAGCGAAGACGAACAGTGAATTGTTTTTCTTCAACTTTTTGCTGCTCATCGGAAAATACTTTGTAACCATCGCCAAGGAAACCTACACGCGGATCATAAGCACGGGCTTCCATTGGAGTTTTTGGCAATACCATTACCGAGTTACTGATTTCAAAGGTAGCGCCGGCACTTGGACCATCGCTGGCCATACCAAAGGTTTTAACCGACTTTACCTCAATGTTAGTAGGATAAGCATCCATCGATAACACGAAAGAACGGTCAGCTGCAGGACTTGAAAGCATCAACTCTTTTTTTACCTGAGGATGTAACCCCGAAAGTTGATTTTCTTTAATAAAGAAATCGGTTACATCTATTACTGAACTTTTATTGTTATCACCACGCGATCTCAACTCCAATGTCATAATAATTGGATCGATAGTCGCATTGCGAACTGCACGTGAAATTGCATTTGAAGAATCGCTATAAGCAACGCTGGTTACCGCGCGAACAAATAATTTATCATTTGGCGCTTTTTCAAACGAAACAATGATTCCGTTACCCAGCTCTCCTGCATAACGAGGACTGCCATTTGCCACTTTTGAGAAACGGGTAGTAAATAAGAATTCTCTTTTTAATAAAGAATCCGGAATTTCAAAGTAGTATTTCTCATCTACCTTGTGCACTTTGAATAACCCGGTTTGGGTTTTAGCTTTAGCCGAAATCACCTCTTTGTAAGGTTTCAATTTGGCTACCGCAATTGAAGGTTTCTTTACCCCAGCAGAATCTTGCGCAAACCCTGTTTTTGCAGCGAATAATGCAATTGCTAAAACAGGAATAAATTTCAATTTCATAATGATTGTTAATTGATACTAATATTTTATTAGTGAATTATGCGAAAAAAGCATCATTGGACTATTGTCCAATGGCTTTTTTAAATGCTATGTCAGTGATCTTACCAAAACCTGAGTAGGAATCAATTTTTTGACCGATATCTCCTGCAGTAGTTCCCGTAGCAACCAAATTATAGAAGTATACATTGTTACCCCCACCACTTGCCGTTTCATCAGTTGCAACTACTAACACTTTACCATCAGGAATTGTAGCAAGGTTTGCAGTTTTATAACCTGACTTAAACACTTTCATCGCTTTAATTACAGTTCCTTCTGGATAGGTTATCTGAGCCGCAGCTGTTGAAGAGTTCTGCGGAGTTTTTAAACTACAGGTGTAAATTTTATTTCCACTTGCATAATAAAACTTGCCACCTGGCACAGTTAAAAAGGTTGGAACAGCAAATAATGTTGCCGAATTAATATCCGGGCATTTACCCACTGCATCCACTAAATTGTAACGGCCCGCAGTTGCAGTGTTAGGATATCCTGCAGCCCATTGACGAGTGAATTGTACCATATACGTATTGTTGCCTGCATCATTTCTGAAAACACAATTCCAGTAAGGAGTAGCTGATGATGTGATAACCTGTGCATTGTCGGCAGCAATTAAATTATCCTTCATGTTATTCATATCATAACCTGAACCTGTAGCAGGGTCTAAAGCTGCTTTTGCTTTTGTTTTATTTACATCATCACCCGCAACCGAATAATCAACAAAATGCCTATTTGGAATATCGTCTTCAGTTGTTGTAGAAGATCTTCTAACTTTTCCATCGTTAAGCGTCATTAATAAGAAACAACGATGTGCTTTATCGTACAAGGTGACATAGTTGTCACTTGAATACGATGAAATCACAAAAGGACTTAAGGTAAAAGAGCCTACAAATGGAGGAGTAAAATAAAATGGCTGAGTACCAATAGTGCCTAAACCTACCTGACGAGCAGAAATTTGACCGTTATTAATTACATATTCGTAGCCGGCTCCTGAAGCTGTAAAATTCCCATTGGCTTCCATTTGAACTAAACCGGGCTTTTGAGCAAACCAGTTTTCTGCTTTTACAGAATCCATGAAATCATAGTATCTTACCTCTACACCACCATTTGGATGGAATATGGAAATTTTTTGTGCCTTGGTCGCATCCTGATGATTTACAACATTTATCGAATACGCTCCAAGAGGCAATTTCTGAAGATTAGTGATTGAATAAACATTATCATAGATTGCTCCATGGGTTGAACCATCTCTGCTTGCAATAATAGAAACATCAGATCCATCTGCAAATTCTTGCAAAACCAGCCAGCCTTCACTACCCCATTTTCCGGTTACATTTAATGCAAATCGTTTATAAAACGAAACACCTGTACTTTTATCTGTAACTCTTACAATTAAATTGTATAAGTTGGGTGACAAGGAAATCTTTTTGTTCAATACGGCTGACGTTCCTAATACGTATTGATTGGGATTTGATCCGGCTTGAGCATATTGTGTAACCATCCATTGATAGTCAAAATTCTCCGCGTTTCCTAACGTTTGATCGACCTTCAATTTTACTGTTAAAACATCACTTGGTTTTACGATAATTGAATCTGGAGTAATAAAAACTGCAGGATCAGCTTCAGACATGTCCGTTGTGATGTTAAGAGAGTTGATATCCTTATAATCGTATCCTCCTAAATCTTTATAGCAACCGGTAAAAGCAGCAGCTGAAATAACTGTGCCCAAGAAAATACCTAAAACTTTTTTCATCTGTTTCATTTTATTTTAGTTTTCAAATGAATCTACTTTATTAATAAGCGTACTTGGCATCACCAACCCTAACCGTATCATTGTTGTGATCAGGATCGAGCAACACAACACCTTTCCCCCCATTATAATTGCCCGGATAGTTAGTCTTAATGTAATTTTTAACACGGGTTATATATGAATTGTAAACAATTGGATATTGGCCAACAAACCTATCTCCTGGGAATTCAGTTATCGTTGTACCGGTTGTTTCATCGTACAAAGCATCTAAAATTACTTTGTATTTGGTGGGTGTCCAGGTTCCAAAATAGTCTTTATACCCTGCCCATTTTGTGCTTGTTGTACCATTTAAATCACCCCAATTTGCAGGTTGCTGCATATAGGCAATTTTGATTTTTACTTTTTGGCTAGCTGTAATGGCTTCACCCGGGAAACTCCCATTTGGCTTTATTTTTACATAAAATGAAAGCGTATTGGTCTCCAAATCTGGGGTGCGATAAACAACTACCGGAACTGTTCCTGTATAGGAATTAGCTTTTACCAATGCATCAACCGGTAATTTAAACTCTTTACCTTCTACAGCAGCATTGGTTTCTGGGCTTACAACTTCAAGAGTAATGGGTCTGTCTTGAGCTGATGAAAGGCCTAATACCTTTACCGGTACGTGAATGGTATCAAACGTTTTCTTCGGATATTTGGCAAAAGAGTAAACAATACTGTCACCAGTTCCGAAATAAAGGCCATCAGATTCTGAGTAAAGAGCCGGGTCTTTTGCACATCCGATAATGGAAAGTGCAGCAAAAAAGACAAATATGTATTGAACTTTAAGTTTCATGATTTGAATAGTTAATTAAACATGCTTAACGATTGAATTCATTCTCTTTATCAGGAATTGGAAAAACATACGCTGTTTCAGGAACCGTAACAACTGCGGTTGTACCCGACACCGCCTTCAAATCCAAATTCAATCGTTTATAATAAAAGAATGTTTGTCCTTCTTGAATAAATTCTTTTTGATGCTCTTTGGTAATTTCAGTTGTAAGTGTAGCTGAATTAGTAATGTTCGTTAGGTCGGCTAACCCGCGAGCTCTTCTCACACTATTCAAATAAATCAAACCATTGGCAATGTCCCCATTTCTATTGGCGCATTCAGCAGCTATATAATACATTTCAGAGATCCTTAGTACAGGAACATTTGATTGTAGCATACCATACTGCTCTGGAGAGGTATCAAAAGTGTATTTTGTCAGTCTTTCATAACTATTATTGTTATTATTCTTTTCGAACCAGGTTAATCTCCAATCTACACCTGTTGGTGCTTGGCCTCCGTAAAGAGTGGTTTGGTTAGCTAGAGGGAATCGAAGTGATACACCCGAACTAATTGAAAACAACTCATCACTATAATTCCGCAAATTGTTACAGTACACACTGAAAAGTAATTCCTGAGAAAACATCCGATCTCTGGTGGCACTGCTGGCACTATTTACATTACTAGTGATCAAAGGAAACTTATTGCTTCCAATTACTTCGTGCGCATATTTTTCTGCATTAGCATAATCTCCCTTATACATATACACCCTGGCCAACAAGGCTTTTGTTGCCCAATAATTAAGGTGATTCTGTGTAAATCCATTAAATAGATCTAAAGAAACTTTAGTAAGAGCAGTTGTATCAGTTTGTGCCAATAAAACCGTTGCCTTTGTCAGATCAGAAATGCAAGAGTCTAATGCTACATTTAATGGTACAAATGGTGTTGATACAGCACTGAAATTAGTAACGTAAGGAATTGCCTTATCATTTAAACCAGTAACAGGGTTTTGACCATATAAGCGCGCTAAATCGAAGTGAAAAAGAGCACGCAATGCATAAGCTTCACCTTTAACTCTTTGATATCTGTCAAGAGAAAAAACAGCTCTTTTAGCATCGATATGCGACAGTAGATTGTTGATGTTGGCAATATTATTATACATACCACCCCAAATACCATCAATCTCTTTTCTTACAACAGAAGACATATAATCATATTTTGCAGCACTTGAATACAATCCATCCTTACCGTTAAATAATGAGGCTGCGGGATAATTATTTGCTAATGTAGATACCAACCCCATTGATAGATCGGTGGTATACAAGCCATAAGATCCGCCATTGGTAGGTTTATCCATTCCAACATAAATACCTGTTAGCGCGTCTATAAAACCTTGTTCATCAGTAAATAATTTATCCTGAGGAACTTTATCTTTAATAGGCAACTCTAAGAATTTCTCACAGCCACTAAGTGAAAGTAGCATGGTGAAAGACAAAAGAATACATCCTAACGCTACAAAAGCGGATGCCCCATTTTTTTGCTTAGTTAATTGAGTCATTTTTAACATGGCTTAGAAATTTGTAGATAAACCAAAACTTAAACTTCTTGCAAACGGATAACTTGTACCGCGTTCAGTTTTAATAGTTCCAAAATGTGCCAGATTATTTTGGGTAATCATTAGACGAGGCGCAGATAAGTGCGCTGCTTTAACCCATTTTAAGGTTGAAGGGAAATTATAACCAACGGTTAAACTCGCCAGATCTATGAAACTATCTTCCATAACAAAGCGTGAGGTTGCTTTGGTTGTTTGTAAACCATTTGTTCCATCTGAAACAAGAGATTTAAATGAACTAATGTCACCAGGTTGTTTCCAACGCTCGGTTAACACCCTTGCATCTGCATTTCCAAGTGCTAAGTTTACATTCTCCACTTTATCCACCAAGGTTTGGTTATACATATAACCGCCATATTGGTACATTAAATTAAAGTTGAGTACAAAGTTCTTGTAATTTAGATTGGATGAGAAAGCACCTTTAAATTTAGGCGTAGCATCGGCTATCGCTCGCTTATCATTTGCATCCCACTCAAAAGTATGGCTTCCATCCAGCTTAACGAATACCTCTTTACCAGTAGCCGGATCAATACCTAATGAAGGTACCGCCCAAATTCGGCTAGTAGATTCACCAACTACAAAACGAGGTAGTGGCGAAGTTTGATATCTTTTATTATTCGGGTCATTTGGATCAATGTCAAGGTTATTTTTATTATTAATAGCCTCTACCGCTGGAGATAATCTGGTAATTATATTCTTATAGTGACCGGTGTTGAAACCAACAGTCCAGAATATATTACGTTGCGGGTCTTTAATAACATTAGCGCTAATACCTAGTTCGAAACCTTCGTTTTTAGTAGCTCCTAAATTATCCTGATAAGTAATAAAACCTGTAGAAGGGGCAATATCCAAAGGCAAGATCAGGTTGTTAGTAACTTCGTTGTAATACTCTGCTGAAACATTAATTCTACTTTTAAACATCCCTAACATTAACGCAACATTCGTTTTCAGCGTTTTTTGGAATTCCAAATCAGGATTTGCAAAAGAAGTAGTTACGGTACCCATCAATAAACGATAGTTGTTAACTAACTTATACTGATACACTTGTTGAGACATATCAGAAGAGAAGTTTTGATTACCAGTGGTACCCATACTGGCTCTTAATTTTGCCGATTGGATGACATCATTAGGTTTAAAAAATTTCTCGTTTGTAATGTTCCAGGATAGACCTGCCGCATAAAAAGGAGACATTTTACTATTTGAACCAAATTGAGAAGAACCACTTTGGTTAGCTGTAAACTCTGCAGTATAACGATCATCAAAATTGTAGCTTATGCTACCAAAGTTTGAAACATTTCGCGTAAGGTTGATATTTGATGATGGTTTAGTCGAAGTTGTGCCATAACCATTCGCCAAACCAATTTCATCTAAATAATCATTAGGAACACCCAATACCTTTATCTGAGTACTGTTACTTTCAGTCTTCTGTAACTGCCCTCCTACTGCTGCCAATAAGGTACTTCTACCGAAACTTAATCGATAATTTAAACCAATTTTACCATCAAGAGCATTGTTATTACCTTTCAACTGAGAATAAGAACCTAAGTCCATCATAGAAGAAGTAACAGAACCTGCAAAAGAAGTATGATCAGCCGGCAAAAAAGCTTGTGCATAAGGTGCATTACTTTGCCATCCTAAACTACCGGTAAGTTTTAAATCATCAGTAAGAGACACTTCTATGTTTGTCTTATTACTCATGCTTAAACTAGAGTTATAATCAGAAACATTTAAAGTTGAATTATATGATGGGTTTAGAAATGCAAGACTACCCGGAGCACTTATAGCAAATCCCAAATCACCAGAACTCGGCTCTAAAACTTTAATTGGATTTCCTGATTCGTCATTATTTTTAAAGAATGGAAACTGTGAAGAATAACTAGAAAAAGAACCCCAAGGAGAGTTATTACCTTTAACATATCCTACGCTGGTGTTGTTATTAACTTTAACTCTACCCCCTACATATCCAATATTATAGGATAAAGAATATCTATCTCTACCCGATTCTTTCATTACTCCTTCACTATTGTTATAATTCAAAGAGAAAGAATATCTGAATTGACTTCCACCACCTGCTAATTGCAAGCTATGATTTAAACCATAGCCAACTTGCAATGGTTGAGAAAGCCAATAGGTATTTACCCCACTTTTAACCTGGGCTAAACGGTAATCATACCATTGTTTCTTTGCAATGTCATTAAATTGATTTTTGTCGCTATAAACACCTGCTATTCTTTGTGCCTCCAATAAGCCCGCTGCATCTAATAAATGATAAGATGAAAGGTCAGGTAATTCGGTACTGGCGTTTATCGAATAAGTTACGCGTAATTTTCCCATAGGAGGTTGTTTGGTGTCAACCACAATAACACCATTAGCAGCTTTTGATCCATAAGCTACAGTGGCAGCAGCATCCTTTAAAACTGTGATATTGGCAATTAAACTAATATCCATATCATAAAGTGCCTGCAAAGTAGTTTCAAAGCCATCCATTATAATTAATGGCTGGTTAGGATTGGATAAATAGCTTGCTGCAAAATCTCCATTTGAAACCGGGTTAGCGCCACTGGTATTGGTTGTTAAAGGAAGGTTGTTTGCCCCACGTACCTGTAGATTTGGCAATTGGTTCGGATCGCTACCAAATTGGTTATTTGGCGTAATTCTAACAGAAGGATCAACAACCGCTAAGGCCTGAAGCACATTCTTCGGGTTAACAACCTTTAACTCTTCACCTGTATAAGTTTTTGCCGAACCGGTGAAGTTACCAACAGGACGTTTATATAAACCAGTATTTACGGTTACTTCTTTAAGCGAAACAATGTTATTTCTTAACACAAAGTTCGCAGTTGTTTGGCCAGATTTTAAAACAATTACCTCGTTTTTATAACCAATAAACGTAACCTGTAAAGAAGCTCCAGGCGCTACGTTCTTTAACTCATAGGTACCATTCTTTGTAACAACGGTTACATTATTAGTCCCTACTTGTTTTACTGTTGCACCAGCCAAAGGTTCTCCTACATCACCCTTTACGGTACCACGTATCACTACGTTCTGTGCAAAAAGGATTGTTGCACAAAAGTTTAGGAGAAGAAGTAAAAGCACTCCTTTACCGCCAATTCTTTTTAATAGTATATTATTGCTACTCATGATCGTTTTGCAATTAATTTTTTATTCTTCAACAACTATTCAGGCTTTACGAACGTATAAGTTGCATTTGGCACAACTGCTACCCGGCCTAACGGTGGTTTTTCAACATTATTAGTATAAAATGGCAAGCTTGTAAACGCGGTATTGTTACGCTTGTAGTAAAAAAACACTTGTCCTTCTCCAACAAATTCCTTTCTGTACTCATTCAGAATTTCAGTTGAAAGAGCCGCTGCATCAGTAACCGTAGCAGGAGTTAAATCGACAATAATACCTCTTGCTTTTCTTACTGTATTTAAATACCCTAAAGCTGTTGGAATATCATCAGTACATTCCGCCGCGATGTAATACATCTCCGTTAAACGGATCATTGGAAACACATTTGCTGATGATAGTGCAAGTTTTGCAGGAATGATCCCACCTGTTTTAGTTGCATCATCCAAGGTTAAAGAAAAGGCTTTACGATAATCAGGGGTAAGATCACCATATAAAGCACTTTGTGCCGAAACAGATGTACCTATCAGTGCAGGAGCCCCAAATACACTTTTACGAAGTGCATAGAAATTAAGACCAAAAACATTCAGCTTAAACAAGCTCTCGTTTGCAAAAAATAAATCTGCTTTAGTGGTTGATAATGAAAACTTTTGGCCGTTAATAACAGCTGACGCATATTCATTAGCTTTAATTTTATCACCTTTATAAAGGTATAAACGGGCCATTAAGCCTTTTACCGCCCAGCCGTTAATTTGCGTTGTATTTAAATTATTTGTATTTAGTAATTTATCGGCATCGGTTAAATCAACTAAACATTGATCAAAAACTTGCCCTACCGTACTTACTGGTGTAGCCTTATAATCATTTACAGTTACATAGGGAATTGCTGCATTTGTAAAGCCATCGAGTGCGGGAGCTGGAGCAAACATTCGAAGTAAATCAAAATGTAAATAGGCTCTTAATGCTAATGCCTCTCCTTTAATTGTATTATAATTATCTCCGCTGAAGATGGATTGTTTGTTCTCAATATTTGCCAATACGTTATTCACGTTAGCAATTGCGCTATACATTTTATTCCAAACGTCAGCCGAATAACCTTTAATGGAAGCATCATTTAAGTTAAGACTTGCTGCTTGATAATAGGTATAACCTACTTTCTTAATACTAACGCTATCATAGCTTCTTCCTGCCAATGAAAGAGCCCCCATGGTTAAATCTCTTCCGTAAAGTGAGGGTGCACCCATTTGCAGATAAACACCATTAAGTGCTTCACGAAAACCTTTCTCCGTAGAGAATATTTTCGATTCATCAACTTCCAATGGTTGCGGAGTTTCATCCGTCCATTTTTGGCAAGATGCGGTGCCAAGCAAGACAAACAATCCTGCTATAGCTAATATTTTCTTTTTCACGATTTGCATAAAACTCAGTTTAGGTGATTAAAAGTTTGCATTTAACGTAAAGGTGTAATTGCGTTGGAAAGGATAATAAATACCGCGTTCCATATTAGCGCCTCCCCATTCAAAAGCATCGTTAACTATAAATTTGAAGCCCATGCTTTGAGCCTTGAGTTTTTCAGCAATTGATTTTGGCATTGCATAACCAATCATCATAGATGCACACTGTATTTTATCGTCTTTTTCAACAAAGCGAGTTGTGGCATAAGTTGGTGAAGTTGCCATACCGTTTAAAGAAAGTGCCTTGTAAAGAGGATTGCTCATGTCTTGCTGCCAACGCTGCGCCGAAGCCGCTCTACTGTCAACATTGAACATAATGTTTGCATTCTCAACACGATCAGCCAGCGTTTGGTTGTAAACCTTTGCACCTAACTGATAATCGAAATACATTCCTAACGAAAACTGTCTGAAAGTAACATCCGTACCAAATGAACCCTGCCATTTAGGTGTTAAATTACCGGCAAATACCTTATCATCAGCATCCCATAAAAATGTGAGAGAACCATCTTTCGACATGAAAGTTTCGTTGCCTGTTATAGGATCAATACCTACCGAGCGAACTGCCCAAATTGCCGAAGGTGAGTAACCTACTTTGTATTGCGACTGTGGTTTATCCTGAGATGAAACCGTATTATTATTTGCATTTACTTGCTCAATAAATGGAGCTATAGAAGTTATCTTGTCTGTATTATGAAGACTGTTTACCATCACATTCCAACTCAAGTTATTTTTCTGCGATCTATAAACAGTTCCAGCTATACCAAATTCAAAACCCTTGTTTTCAATTCCCGCATAATTATCATAGTATGAAAAACCTTGATAACCTGTTGATGAAGCTGAAAGTGTTGGCATTATGATATTTGAAGACTTTTGCTGATAAACATTGAAGTTTAGCGCTAATCTGTTATTAAATAATGCTGCATCAATTCCAGCATCTTGCTTATAGGTTTCAGGAGCTTTTAAGTTTTTATTACCAAAAGCGATTAAATACGATCCTAATCCTTGACCGATTGTGCTACTATTACCTGTGCCTGGTATATATTGCTGGTTAGTATAATAATCATAAGCTGTTCTATCTAAATAGGATAAAAAGTTTTGATTACCGGTAATACCTAAGCTTCCTTTAACTTTTAACAGATTAATCCAACTTACATTTTTTAAGAAGCTCTCATTTTGAACATTCCATGATAAACCAACAGCACCGAACTTTGACGTACTGCTTAAACCTGAATAGTTATCCAGTGCCCCAGATAGATCAATTTGATAACGTTTATCATAGCTGTATGAAGCATTACCAAAAGTAGAGGCATAACGAGTTACAATTTTACTGCTTACAGGCTTCTCGCCTTTGTACGCAGTTCCATAAGCAATATCGGCCAAGCGGTCAATTGCAAAACCACTTACCGATATTAATTCCGATTCACTAGATGTTTGAGAGATGTTCTCTCCAAAATTTGCAGAGATCTCATGTTTACCTAAATTCTTTTGGTATTGTAAATTAGCCCCACCCTGAACATCAAGGAATGAATTAGCAGTATAATTATACAATCCTCTGCTTAAAATATTGGCTGCGGTTATATTACCGAAGTTGGTATGGCTTGGAGGTAAGAAATAATTCAATTCATCAGACTGCTTAGTAATACTTGCAATCCCATTTAATTGGAATCCAGCCCCTAAGAGTAAACTTAAATTGGTTTGGTTGTTATATCTTGCATACTTAGCATTATCTGTAGTTGCTAAAGTTGAATTGTATGCAGGGTTTAAATAAACATCTCCTTCAAGATACTTTTGAAATTTGCCGGTGTTTAAATCATAAGGGGTCCAGTAAGGATTTAGCTTCGTATAGTCACTAAATTTCCCGTATGGAGAGTTTGAGGCATCAGATCCCAGATAACTAAACTTATTGCTAAAAGAGAAACCACCCAAATTACCGCCAAAATCAGTACTTAAGTCTAAGTTCTTTCTGTTTGACCCCTTCATGGTTC
Organism: Solitalea agri; assembly: GCF_023914155.1. Classification (GTDB taxonomy): domain Bacteria; phylum Bacteroidota; class Bacteroidia; order Sphingobacteriales; family Sphingobacteriaceae; genus Solitalea; species Solitalea agri. Next base: position 237,198 of record NZ_JAMWYS010000009.1, read on the forward strand.
CTTGAATATCATTGTAAGCTGCAGTCACACCGTAAAAAATATTCTCAGTTCCGGTACTTACAGCAAGAGAATGTTTTAATCCTATGCCATTTTGTAAAGGAATTTGCAACCAGTTAGTATTATTACCTTTATTATAAACTTGGTCATATCTATTTTGGTAAACAGCATCTGTAGTTGAAGGATATAAACCTGCAGCGTTTTCCAGCTCAAACTTTTCTTTTGCACTTAAACTATTAAATGAAGAAATGTCAGCTTGTGCACCTTGCACCTGCTCACTGAAAGAAATATTTAAACCACTCTTAGGTTTTGATGTTTGAATTGCAATCACCCCATTACCACCTCTCAATCCAAAACTGGCGGTAGATACTGCATCTTGCAACACAGTAACACTTTGAACACGGTTTAAATCAATATCCATTGCCGTTTGCAGCGTTACCTGAACACCGTCCAATAAAATAATTGGGCTGCTATTTGAAGTCACATTTGAAGCAACATAGTCAGCTGCAGAAGGATTCTTTTGAACACCTGAACCTGCATTTGTAGAGTTAGCAAGGGTAGTTGCATAAGGCAAATTATTTGCACCACGCAATCTGATTTCAGGAAGTGAATTTGGGTTACTTCCATTATTATTGCTATAGATAACTGTTAACGATGGAACATAATACTTTAAAGCATCAATAAAGTTGATGGAATTAACTTTTCGAAGATCGTTTCCTTTAACTGTAACAGTTGAACCAGAGAATAATGGACTAACTGCTTTAGATTGACCTGTGCTAATAAGAAATCCCTCAGATTCATCAAGCGATACCATTGCTATCGAGACAGTTTCAGAAGTAACATATTTAGCTACCCTCCGATAACCGGGCTTATGCAAAACAAGATTTCGACTTGGATTATTTTCGAATACCACTTGTCCATTGGTCGTAAATTTAGACTCTTGTCCTAATGTTACACGAACACTATCTAATACTTTGGAACTACCGAGGTCTTTTACAGAAACGGTAACCGTTTTAAAAAGGGTTGTGTCCTGACTGTTTGACCTTGTCCCTTTAACACTTTTTGTTTGAGCATTACCCGTCTGACAAAGCAAGCAGATTAGCCAAACTAAAGCGAACCAATAATGTACTTTCTGTTTCATTGAATCGATTTTATTTATTGAATTGAAAACCTAAATAAGCCTTTTATATTGATTATCAGGCCATAGCGGATCACTACATTATCACTACAAAGCATGAAGAACATCAATATTTCATTACTACATAAAGTATTTCAAATGGCTTTAAACAGAGTAAGGCAAGAAAATAAACGAAGAGTTAAGAAAAGTTATCACTCAACTTGGTTAAAAAAGGACCTAAAAGTCTGGGAAATTAAATTTTGGAAGCAGTAATTGACGCAGCAAATTATTTTGAGTTCAATAATCTTGCAGCAATATAAATTGAACTAATAAGTCGTGGTTTTTTATTAAATTAATCAATGTTGCGCATTGCAGAAGTATAATTTACCCTCCTGTACGTTTAAGTAAACGAAAAAAAAGTTTGGAGATGATACGACTATCGGCTTCATTTTTATTGATGACTTTTCTCGCTCAGTTTGCATGGGCTCAGTCTGACTCCACTATCGACAGCCTAAAAGCTGCTTTAAAACATACCGAAAGTGACCCCACGAAAATAAATATTACCACAGAGCTTTCTGAAGAGTTATATAAAACCAATCCCCAGCAAGCTTTGGTTTATGCACATGAATTGGAGTTACTTGCTCTTAAAATCAACTCCGATTCCTTATTAAACTACGCCTATATAAACCAGGCTACGGCATTTTTACATATGGGCAATTATTCCCAGTCCCTACAACTTTATCTTAAAGCTATCCAGAGAGCCCAAAAGTCGGGCGACTCCTTTGCATTGTTCTCGGCCTATGAAAAACTTGGAATACTTTATCACTATCAAAACAATGATCGCAAAGCATTACAGTACTTTTTTTCTGCTCTTAGCCAGTTTTCGAAGAAAAAAGTTACTAATAAAAGATTGATAGAGCGAAGGGGTTATCTGCTTAAAAATATTGGTATTGCTTATACAGGGATAAAAAACTATCAAAAGTCGGCCTATTACTTTGATCAGGCATTAACATTAGCCAGGGAGCAAAACAATTATGAGCTAATGGCCAATGTAATCAGCAACCAGGGGACCTTACTGAGTGACCAAGGCCGAAAAGATTTAGCCCTTAAACAATACTTTAGTGCTTTAGCGATAAGAAAAGCGCATAATAACAAATGGGGCTTAGCCACTTCATACCTGGATATAGGCCAGTTTTATTTTAATCAAAAGGATTATGTCAACGCTGAGGTTTATTTAAAAGAGGCCGTTACGCTAGGGAAACAAGTAGAGTTCTGGCCCAGCGTAAACACCTCATCCTCTTACCTTTATAGACTATATAAACAAAATGGAGACTACAAAAACGCACTTCAAACGTTTGAATTGAACAAGGAAGTGACCGACACTTTATATAGCAGAGAGCGGATTAAAAAAATGCAACAATTGGAGATGCAGTATGAGTTTGACCGTAAGCAGACTGAACTTAAAACTCAACAGCGCAAAAAAGAACTCCATTATTGGTTAGGTACGGTAACGCTAATACTTTTATTAACAGGTGTTTTTCTTCTTTACTTGCTGCAACGTAATAAAATCAAAAAAATGAAGCTTATGCGAAGGCACTTACAGCTGGAAACAATGCATTTAGAATCTGACTTGGAAGCCAAAGACAAAGAACTTGTGCTGAATATGAAGAATTTGGCCGATCAAAAAGAAATGATTAATGATGTTTCGAATAAATTGCTGGCAATTAAAAAAGATTTAAACAACACATCTCAAAAAACAGTTCAAAAAATCGTGCATGAACTTCAAGCAAATTTACAACCCGAATTATTAGACGAGTTTGAAATAAGATTTCAGGGTATACACGAAGATTTTTATAAAAAATTAAATGAAAAGTTTGACGACCTTACCCCTAACGAGCGCAAATTGTGCGCATTACTTAAGCTTAACATGACCTCTAAAGAAATTGCGACAATCACCCACCAAAGTGCAAAATCAATAGATGTTGCCCGTACAAGACTCCGCAAAAAGCTAAACTTAACCGGCACCGATTTAAATTTGACCGACTTTCTTATCCAGCTTGATAACCATAAGCAGAACTTGCTGTAAATTGGTTTTAGCTATTTTTTCAATTGCTACATTTTCATAACATTGTAAGTTCTTAACATAAAGCATCAGTTCAGTGAATTATTCCCTTTCCGATCATTCATTAAGCCATAAAAAAAATAGAATTGATTTACTTTCAAAACAGTTCATATTACTAATTTTTACATTTCTTCTTAGTTTAAATTGCTACAGTCAGATTGCTAACACTGATAGTCTGGAAGGAGCCTTGTTACGTACCGACGACCCTAAGGAACGATTAAATATCACCTTATTACTCTCAGAGCTTAGTATTAACACCTTTCCTCAGCAATCCTTTAAATATGCAGATGAAGCGCTACGACTTGCAGAAAGCCTTGGCCCCGATTCATTGGTATACAAAGCGAATTTTTACCTGGCTACTGCATATCTCGAATTGGGTAATTACCCCAGAGCGTTACAACTGTATCAAAAACTAATAAAGGATGCTCAAAAATACATCGGTTTAGACATGTTATCGAGGATAAATGGCAACATCGGTAACATCTATTATTTTCAACTTGACTTTAATAAGGCCCTAACCTATTATAATGAAGCATTAAAAGGTTTTACCGTTACGGCAGCTGAAACCAATCGTAAAAAGATTCTTTTGCGTGCTACACTGCTCAACAACATTGGTAATTGTTATAATGAGGAAAAAGAATATGATAAAGCAGCCGCCTTTTATAACGAATCGCTTGGTCTTAATAAAAGGATCAACCATTTAGGGGGCATTGCCAATGTGCTTACCGACATGGGACAGCTGTACCGAAATCAGGGACAAGATGATCTGGCTCTTAAATATTACAACGAAGCGTTAACTCTTCGCAAAAACAACGACGACAAGCTCGGCTTGGTTCGTTCATATATTAAAATTGGCGAATTGTACTTTAGTCAGCAAAAAGATTTAAACACCGCTGAAAAATATTTTAAGGATGCAGTTGATTTAGGTAGTAGTATCGGTGCATGGGAAACTGTTAATGAGGCCTCTTCTTCATTGTATAAATTGTATAAAAAGCAAGGTAAGTATAATGAAGCTTTACAATCATTAGAATTAAACAAACAGGTAAATGACAGTTTGTTTAACCAGGAGCGTACCCGAAAAATAGCCGAACTCGAAATGCAATTTGATTTTGATCAGAAAAGACGTTTTTTAGATGCCAATCAAAAAGAAAAAGAACTCTACTATTGGATTGGGGGAATTGGCCTTTTACTTTCATTAACCATTGTTTCACTGCTCTTTTTGTTGCAACGCAATAAAGCTCGCAACGCTCAGCTCGAGCAACTTAAACTACAATTAGAGAAACGCAACCTCGAGGATAACCTGAAAATTAAGGATAAAGAACTGACAACCAATGTCATTCATCTTTTAAATAAAAATGAACTAATCAACACTATTTCCACAAAACTGGTTGAACTGAAAAAGGAAGTGGGTGAGGATTCACAAAAGGCTGTTCAAAAAATAATGCTTGATCTGCAGTCGAATCTTCAGCCCGAATTATTGGAAGAGTTTGAATTCCGGTTCCAACAAGTTCACGAGAAGTTCTATAAAAACTTAAATGAACAATTTCCGAATTTAACGCCAAGTGAACGCAGGTTATGTGCTTTTCTTAAGCTGAATATGACCACCAAAGAGATTTCGGCCATTACTCATCAAAATGCAAAATCAATAGATGTAGCTCGTACCCGACTTAGGAAAAAACTGAATTTAACGGGAACAGACCATAATTTGGTAAACTTTCTTGCTTATCTGGACAATTAAGTTGATTTAAAACAAAAGAAACTAATAAAAAGCCAAAACCTTATCAATAATATTAATTGATAAAGTTTTGGCTTTTTTATCAGTTTAGCCAATTACCTGCTCTACCTCCTTATTTTTCGAAAGTTTTTGTTTCAACCAATTTCTTATAGGTTCATCATATAGTTTTAATGCTGCATAGGCCAAAACAATACAAAATATAAACAATGCAGCTCCTACATAAAACATCATGTTATCTGCAGGTTTTTCTTTATAAAACCACCCTATATAAACATACATAAAAGGATAGTGCAGGATATAAATAGGATACGATAGATCTCCGGAGAATTTGCACACTTTAGCAAGCCAGCCTTTCACTTCCCCACCTGCTCCTGCAGCCACAATTAGCGGAAATGCCAGAATAATACAAGCTGCTTCATATAGTCCGTTATATTTTGGGTGAGGTAAACATAGCAAGACAATTAAAGCAACCGAGCACAGAATATAAGCATGCTTAAGCTTGATCAACTTTCCTGAGCGGAACAACAACAATCCGGCAAAAAATGGAAACATCATCCGGGTAACACCTGTCCAAAAAGTTTCAAAGCTCCAGCCGGTAGCAATGTCGTTTCTGTAGATAGCAACAACAGCCAACGCAATACCACTGATTGTTACCAAAATCGACAAAGCCGTTTTATTCATTTTCCTGCCTACTAGCGCATAAATAATATTAGCGAGATACTCTTGCAAAAGCGACCAACACGGTCCATTTAACGAATGTGTTTCTCCCCACCCCCTAACATCAGGTCCGGGAATTAACGTAAAGCCCAACAGCACTAATCCGCTTAGTTTTAGCCAACCCCAATTATGAAATCCATTGGTATAAGGGTCGAGCCAAAAGCCAATTCCGCCTAAAATAACACCTAAAGTCACCAGGGGATGCAGACGAACCAATCGAATTTTGAAGAAATCGATGACATTCATTTTTGCCCAGCGGTCATCATAGGCATATCCTACCACAAAACCTGATAACAAAAAGAAAAAGTCAACAGCTAAATAACCATGATGAATCGGATGAATGGAATAATCGATGTATTTAGCTTCATATAAATGAAAGATGACAACCAGAATGGCGGCTGTTCCTCGTAAGCCGTCGAGGATAGGAAAGTGTGGTTTCACAGATATTGAATAGTTTTTGGTTTAAAGCTCAAGTTAAAAAACAAAATAAAAAGCCCCCCTATGGAGGAGGGGCTTTCCAATCGTTATTTTAATTTAAATGCCACTTTGGTTTTAATATCCGAAGATGAGGCACCAATCAGTGCTTCAAAATCACCAGGTTCTGCTACCCAATCATGTTTTTTATCATCAAAGAAACTCAAGGCTGACTTATCAACGGTAATAGAAACTGTTTTGCTTTCACCGGCTTTAAGAGCTACTTTTTCAAAACCTTTAAGTTCTTTAACCGGGCGAGGCAATGACGATTTTAAATCAGTGATGTATAATTGAACCACTTCGGCACCATCGCGCTTGCCAGTATTTTTCACCTCCACATTAAAGGTAATTTTATCATCGGCAGTAAGCTCTTTTTTATCGGCAGTTACTTTCCCGTATTCAAAAGTGGTGTAACTTAAACCATGACCGAAGCTGAACAAAGGCTTAATTTTTTGTTTATCAGCATAACGGTAACCTACAAATAAGCCTTCACGATAAGTTTGCTCGTTATTTTTTCCAGGGAAATCACCTAAAGCATGCGCACCGTTATCAGTTAATTTTACAGGAAAAGTGAAGGTCAATTTACCCGATGGGTTAACATCACCTACTAATACTTCAGCCAGAGCATTTCCAGCTTCGGTACCCAAAAACCATCCTTGTATAATGCCCGGAACTTCATTGACCCATGGCATGGCCACTGCATTACCCGAAATATTAACAAATACCAGGTTCTTATTTACCTTCACTAATTCGCTAACTAATTTATCCTGATCATAAGGAAGTTCAAGGCCTTTACGGTCAGCGCCTTCAGCATCCTGATGATCGCTTTTGTTTAGGCCACCGATAAAGATTACTACATCAGCAGATTTAGCCACATTGATAGCCTCGGCCTGCAACTCTGCCGCAGAACGTTTTTCTGCTAAATTCTGTCCCGAAGCAACGCCGTTATAGCTCCCTGAAGCATCACCTACATAACCACGGGCGTAAACGATCTCGGCTTGAGAACCAATTCGTTTCTTTAATCCATCCAATGGCGAAACTTCATATTTTGCTTTCAAAGAAGAACTTCCTCCTCCCACAGTCATCATCTTAATAGCATTCTCACCAATTACAGCAATCTTCTTTGTTTTATTCAGGTCAATTGGAAGCATATTGTTTTTGTTCTTTAAAAGCACAATCCCTTCTTCAGCAATCTTACGACCGACTAAAGCATGCTCTTTAGTAGCAAATGAACCATATGGTCTGTTCCGGTTCATCGTTGTTAAAAACGATAAACGAAGAATACGACGAACCTTTTCATCCAACTCCTCTGTTCCTACTTTACCGTCTTTAATTAATTTTAAATAGGGTTGAGCTAGGTAATAGTTATCGTAGGCATTACTGGTTCCCCATGATAAACCATTTGTCCAGGTACCAAACTCCATATCCAAGCCGTTATGAATTGCCTGATTAAGATCGTGAACACCTCCCCAGTCAGAAATCACAACTCCTTCGAAACCCCATTCTTTACGCAAAATATCTTTCAATAAATATTCGTTGTGACAACACTGCTGTCCTTTGTACTTGTTGTAAGAACCCATGATGGCCAAAGCTCCGCCTTCCTGAATTGCAGCTTTAAAGGCAGGTAGATAAATCTCATACAATGTTCGGTCATCAACATTTACATTTACCGTGTTACGATCAGTTTCCTGATTGTTCAATGCAAAATGCTTAACACAAGCTGCTACACCATTTTGTTGTACTCCTTTAATGTAAGGCACTACCATTTGACCTGACAGGAAGGGGTCTTCGCCCATGTATTCAAAGTTTCTTCCGTTTAATGGTGAACGATAAATATTTACACCCGGGCCCAGCAGAACGTTTTTATTACGGTAACGTGCTTCTTGTCCTATTGAATTACCATATAATAAGGCCATATCTCTATTCCAGGTAGCGGCTAAACAAGTAAGCGCAGGGAAAGCCGTACACGAATCATTCGTCCAACCTGCTTGAGACCACTCATCCCATAAAACCTCTGTACGAATACCATGTGGACCGTCAGTCATCCAGTTTTCCGGAATCCCTAAACGGGGCACTCCAGGTGAGCTAAATTTCGATTGAGCATGACACATGGCAATCTTCTCCTCCAATGTCATTTTAGATAGTGCATCTTCCACTCGTTCTTTAATAGGTTTACTATCATCTAAATAAACGGGAACTTTATTTTGCCCGAAAACACTAACAACGCTACCAAATAATAAGGCAACAGCTATAAGAGTATTTTTTCTCATAATTATAGAACTAACAATAGTTTAATATTTTTCAAATTGGTTGCAACTCAGCTATAGGAGTAACTGAGCTTAATTACTTGAAGTTAAAACTAGAGAAATAAAATTGGGCTAAAACGTGTTGAACAAAAAAAGTAGCGAATTAACATTATCAAACCGCTGATATTCAACAAACTAAACACAAAGCCAGAGATAAAAAAGTAGTAAAAAACAATGCTTTTAGGCTGATTTTTCAGTTAGCGAGCCTATTTTAATCACCATTCTTTCAAATTCATCACGAGAAACGGCGGCCTTATTTCGGGCTTTTGTTCGATAGTTGTAAATAGTACTTAACGAATACCTAAGAAATGCAGCTATCTTAACACTGTCGTTAATACCTAAACGAATCAAGGCGAAAATTCTTAATTCGGTATTTAGCAATTCACCCGGTTTCAAAACTATCTGCTCATCGTGTATCAAAAGGGCATTGAAGTCTTTAACAAAGGTTGGATAAAGATTCAAAAAGATATGATCGAAGTTATGGTAAAGCTCATCCAGCTCATTGTCAACCACAGTGGTCGATTTTAACATTTTATACAACTCATCCATCTTTTTATCACTTACCTTTTTGTTCAGGTCTTTCCTATAGTTTTCCAGTTTATTTATATAGGCCGAACAGAGGTCGAAGAAATGGGCAATATATTCTTCTTTAATATGGTTAGATTCTGATAACTCCGAATTGATATGGTGTAACTGTTCGTTGGTTTGACCAATTTCCTGATTAAGTTTGGCCAGTTTTTCATTCGTTTGATGAAGCTCCACTCTAATCCTCGAAACCTTTCTCATCTGTCGATAAACGTAAATTATCGATAACACCAAAAAAACCGATAGCAAACTAATAACAATCAGATAACTTTGAAGCTGACTTTTACGCTTAGCTTCCTTCTGGAGGTAAGCCGTATTGATAATGGTATAAAACGATGATAATTGGGTTGTACGAAACTGAACATTACAAAATATAGCATCTTCAATAGCCGATTGAACGAATTTATAAGCCAAATCAATATTGCCTTCCCTGAAACTTATAAGGGCTAAATTCTGTATCGATGCTTGATCCTTAGTTGCGCATTTCAAATCAGCAATTGCCGACAGCATGAAATATTTTTTCTGCAAATCAGTAGTTTGCCGGCTTCTATAAATAGCTCCTAATAAATAAGTAACCATCGCATAGTCCGGACTATCAGGTTTTACAATTTTAAAAAGAGGCAGTAGTTCCTGTTCGGCAATTTTTAAGCGATTATTATTAACATGCTGTTGAGCCAGTGTAATTTTATACCGAATTAATGAAGTATCCAACACCGAAAGCAAAGAATCACGATAACTACTAATCTCTTTAATATAAGCCTCGTTGTAGCTATTAGTGGCATAATGTTCTAAAAAGCGAAACTTTGCTTCATAATAATCAGCCAATGCAACCTTTGAAAGCAATCTGGGGTTTATATTATTTAATACCGATTCCGACTCGCGGTACTTGCCAGAAAATGAATATAGAAGAGCCAATTGAAGCTTCGAATCATTGATCAGGTCAAAATTCTTTAATTGTTCAGCAATTACAAGGTTTTGCTTAACATAGAAAATTGCTGTATCCAGTTTAAACTTTCGATACTCCTTAATCAAACTATTATTAAGCTGATAGTCTTGTAGTAAAGAAAACCCTTGCCGATTCACACTTTTCAGGCCTGCAATACGAGCTTCTTTCTCTTTTACATATTGTTGTTTATTGTTTAATATATCGTTTAGATGAGCGGCAATTGAATCAATAGAATTATCAGCATGAGCTGTATTGATCATTAAAAACAAAAAAATAAACAATAAACCGTTTCTCATTTTAAAAGGTCCCAAAATTTGAAAGGCCTAATTTACAATTGCGCAAATTGAACCGCTGCAAAAATGTAAATTTTGAACATCAAATTATCTTGCTGAAATAAAAAATCAAGTCGAAAATCTTTAGCAAGCTCTAGCAAACACCATTCAGCCCCGCTTTCCATTGCAAGTCCTCGCCTGCCCGACACAAAGCTAGCGCCTGGCTGCGGGCTTTCCATTGCAATCGGGTTTAGGGTGGGACAAGCAGAATGCCATTTATTAGATGTTGGAAATGGCTAAATTGTTCTATTGGGTCATATTGTTAAAAACTAAACCACAGAGTTGCACAGCGTTGCACAAAGTACTTTACCTGTGAAAGCCTTTGCGCCTGTGCACCTCTGCGGTTATCCTTTTATAACCATAAAACAATTTAGCAATTTGACCATTTAGCCAAGGCTATAAACAAACAAAGCCCCGCATTGCTGCAGGGCTTGTATAAAAATCGGCACCGACCTACTCTCCCAC
>NZ_JAMWYS010000059.1 GCF_023914155.1 Solitalea agri
ATTCACAGGATATATGCCCTAATAAAAAACCAAACCACCTATAAAAATGATTTGGTTTTGTCATAGAAATCCGCGAGACGAAACAAACAACGTTTTAACAACTATTGATCAGCCTGAGCGTAGTGGAAGGCTACTAAATAGACAAGGCAGCAATTAAAAAATCACTGCCTTGTCTCTATATTATTAACCCAATTAATTCAAGCTGAAGTTCACATTCTTAAACTTGCCTATCTCATTCATAAAATTATTATTAGGGTCGATTTTAATTGACTTAGAAGGAAGGTCAAGCACAATACGCTCAACAGCGTCTATCACGTTGAGTTTCAATTTACAGTTACCAGGATGCGCCTTGCAGAGGGTTTCCAGGTTATCAATAAACTCTAAAGTAAGTTCGTGCAATGGAAAAGTCAAGGTGACATTTTTGGCCATCTTTTCACGTATTTCTGAGAGTAACTGAATACTTTCTACCTTAAATTCCAGATTATCGGCCTGACCGAAACGTGGTTTAAAAGAGCCTTTCACAAACACACATAAACCCGATTGGAAGAAGTGTTTATTTTTCAGATAATCTTCTGAAAACATTATCATCCGATGACTACCTGAATAATCTTCGAAAGTAAAGCCTCCAAAAGGTTTACCGTGTTTTGTCAGACGTTCTTCGGCAGCAGTAATGATACCAGCAACCACCAATGTACCTGGTTTAGGTGTAGCCAAATCCGTAATCCTTGCATTACAGAAATTGTCAATTTCCAATTTATAGTCGTCTAAAGGGTGGCCGGAAATATACATTCCCACTACCTCTTTCTCAAAACTCAACTTTTGTAATAAACTCCATTCTTCTGAATCCGGCATTGGAGGCTCTGGAACATGAGCATCAGCCGTTCCTCCAAACAAAGAGTTTTGAGCACTATTCTGATTGGCCACAAAATCATTCCCAAACTTTACTAAACGTTCAATACCATTCAAGCGGTCCGAAACATTTACGCCAAAATATTGGGCACGGTGGTATTCATCATAACAATCAAAGGCACCTGAATACACTAAATTCTCCCACGATTTTTTATTAACCGCCCGCAGGTTTACTCGTTTGGCAAAATCGTAAATCGATGCATAAGGTCCGTTTTCTTTACGCTCCGAAACCAAACTTTCAATGGCTGCCTCACCCAAACCTTTAATCCCCGACAAGCCAAAGCGGATTTGGCCTTTCTTAGTTGCTGTAAAGTGGAGTGAACTTTCGTTTACATCAGGACCTAAAACAGGTACACCAATACGCTTACACTCTTCCATAAAGAAGGTGATCTTATCGATCTGACCCTTTGTATGGGTTAATACCGAAGCCATATATTCAGCGGGATAATGGGCTTTCAGATATGCAGTTTGATAAGCTACGAAAGCATAACAAGTAGAGTGAGATTTGTTGAATGCGTAGGACGCGAAGGCTTCCCAGTCGGTCCAGATTTTCTCTAATACTTTCGCATCATGACCTTTTTCTTTCGCATTTTCAATAAACTGAGGTTTCAGTTTATCCAGTGTTTTACGATCTTTTTTACCCATCGCTTTACGCAACACGTCGGCATCACCTTTGGTAAAGTTGGCCAGTTTCTGCGATAGCAACATCACCTGCTCCTGATACACGGTGATTCCGTAGGTATCGAACAGGTACTCTTCCATGTCGGCTAAGTCATACTCAACCGCTTTACGACCATGCTTACGCTCAATAAAATCTGGAATGTACTCGATAGGTCCCGGACGATACAGGGCGTTCATCGCAATTAAGTCTTCAAACTTATCCGGCACCAGGTCCTTTAAGTACTTCTGCATACCCGGACTCTCAAACTGGAATGTACCGTTGGTTTCACCCCGTTGATAAAGTTCAAAGGTTTGCTGATCATCCAATGGAATATAATCAATGTCGATCTCTACTCCATGATTCTCTTTTATCATCTTCAATGCGTCGCGAATGATAGTAAGGGTTTTCAGCCCCAAAAAGTCCATCTTAATTACGCCCGCATCTTCAATTACTTTTCCTTCATACTGTGTAACCAAAAGATCGGAATCTTTGGCAACGGCAACCGGAACGATATTGGTTAAATCTTCCGGAGCGATAATGATACCCGCTGCATGAATACCGGTTCCACGAATAGAGCCTTCAAGAATTAAAGCTTCCTTAATTACTTTGGAACGAAGATCTTTTCCTTCCCTTATCTCTCGAAGCTGCTTAACGTTCTCAATATCTTCCGGACCTAAACCTTCCTTATCCTTTAAAGATTTATCTCCATCAATAGGCGCATTCATCACCCTATCCAAAGAAATACCGGGCTTATCAGGCACCAGTTTCGCCATGGCATTTGAATCAGGTAATGGTAAATCCAAGGCGCGAGCAACGTCTTTAATCGACATTTTTGCTGCCATAGATCCATAAGTAATGATCTGTGCTACCTGATTTTTACCATACTTATCAACCACATAATCAATTACACGCTGGCGGCCCTCATCGTCAAAATCCGTATCAATATCGGGCATTGACTTACGGTCAGGATTCAAGAAACGCTCAAACAGGAGGTTGTATTTAATCGGGTCGATATTGGTGATACCGATACAATAAGCTACCGCTGAGCCCGCCGCCGAACCACGCCCCGGACCAATAAACACGCCCATATCGCGGCCGGCTTTAATAAAGTCGGATACAATAAGGAAGTATCCCGCAAACCCCATAGTACGGATAGTATGCAGCTCAAAATTGATACGTTCTTCTTTGTCGGCATCCAATGTATCTCCGTAACGAGCCCTGGCTCCTTCCCATGTAATGTGTTCCAGGTATTGCATCTGGTCAATAAAACCCGGTGGTATTGGGAAGTTTGGAAGCAGGATATCCTGCTTTAATTTAAGTAGATCAACCTTGTCAACAATTTCGTTGGTATTATCAATGGCTTCAGGAATATCATGAAACAAGGCGTTCATTTGAGCCTGTGTTTTGAAGAAGAACTGATCATTTGGGAAACCAAAACGGTAACCTTTACCGCCTTCTTCATCCGTTGCAATTGGTGTTGCCTGTATATCGCCGGTGTTGATACACAATAAAATATCGTGAGCGTTGGCATCTTCCTGATCCACATAGTGTGAATCGTTAGATGCAATAACTTTTACATTGTATTTTTTAGCAAAGCGAAGCAAAACTTCATTTACTTTCTCTTGCTCGGGTAAGTTGTGTCGCTGTAATTCGATGTAATAATCTTCACCAAAAATATCCAGCCACCATTTAAATTCCTTCTCCCCTGCTTCTTCACCCTCATTTAAAATGGCCTGTGGAACCGATGCTCCGATACAACAGGTGGTAGCAATTAACCCTTCGTGATATTGGAGGATCAATTCCTTATCAATACGTGGCCACTTGCTGTACAAACCCTCCATAAAACCATAAGAACAAAGTTTAGTAAGGTTTTTATAACCCTGTGCATTTTTTGCAAGAAACAGCTGATGGTAACGTTTATCTTTTTTCTCTTTGGTAAATTTCTTTTCGTGACGATCAGTCACCACATAAAACTCACAACCTACAATAGGTTTTACTTTATTGTCGTGCTTACCAGCTTCGGCCACAAACTTGAATACGCCAAACATATTACCGTGGTCGGTAATGGCAAGGGCTTTCATGCCATCATTAGCGGCTTTTTTATATAGTTTGGAAATATCCGCCGCTCCGTCGAGCAGGGAGAATTGAGTATGTACGTGGAGGTGACTGAATTCGGGCATTCTTTTTTATTTGCAGTTTTAATTAGTCCATAGACCATTGTCGATAGTCGATGAAATTAGATTAATGAACGTTAATGCTTAAAGCTCATTAGATATTAATTCACAGCTCTTTACAATCGTCTATTGACTATGGACCATGGTCTAAATAAGCGATTTCAAAGGTAAAGAAAAGCGGGAGTTATTAGAGAGGTGTTGAAAAGTGGGCTAAATTAAAGTTTCTCAAAAATCACATCTCCTTTAAAATTATTTAAACCTACAATTTGTTAAAATCCATGATGGAAAATCAATCAAAAACAATATTATCATTTTAATTTAAAAACAAATTGTCTCCTCCTTCATTATCCGCTTCTCTGATTTTAAATAACACAAACCTTAACCAACACTTTAATAATTCATTAATAAACATTAACTTAAATACATTAACTGCTTCTTATATTTTCTAACACCTTTTTAGATCATTGCTATTTCCGGCTTTTCGGAGAATCTTGTTTTTAACATCATCAACATGCCAAAACTTAAAATCGGAGTTATTGATTTGGTTAGTAAAGGACCAACAAACACACTTTGGGCCAGAATAATGCATGCAAACATGGCCAGTATAATGCCTCAGGTTGTGGCAACCTGGTGCGAACAGGATGGTCATGAAGTAAAACTGATTTGTTATACGGGAATGGAAGATTTGCGTAAAGAAATTCCGCAAGGGATTGATTTGGTATTTATTTGCGGATTTACCCAAGCTGCCTTGCTTGCGTATGCCCTGAGCAACTATTTCAGAAGTAAAGGGGTTGTAACCGTACTTGGAGGACCACACGCGCGTTGCTATCCCGATGATGCCGTTAAATACTTCGACTACGTAGTTGGTTTTGCACATAAATCAACAATAGCTGAAATCACCAATAATTGTACACCTCAACGACCAGAGGGAAAACACTTAACCGAAAAAGGACAACCGGGACATTTTCCGGGAGTAATTGAGCGTTGGAGGTTTATTGAAGAAACCTTAAAAAAGGCTCCTTTCCTTAAAATTGTACCAATGATCGGTAGTGTTGGCTGCCCTTATACCTGTTCATTTTGTATTGACGCGGAGGTGCCTTATCAACCGTTGGATGTAGAAACCATCAAAAAAGACCTGCGCTTTCTGCTAACTAAATTTAAAAAGCCACTAATTGTGTGGCACGACCCTAATTTTGGGATACGATTTGAACATTACATGAATGCGATAGCAAGTGTTGCACCACCTAAAAGCTTTCAATTTATTGCCGAAAGCAGCTTATCCATTCTCACCGAAGAACATTTGAAAGTGTTTCAGCAAAATGGATTTTTGGCCATGTTACCGGGCATTGAATCATGGTTTGAACTTGGCAATAAATCACGAACAGCCCATAATACTGGTATGGAAAAAATGATGCGCGTTTCGCAACATGTAAACACGATCTTTAAATACATACCATACCTGCAAACAAACTTTGTTTTGGGATTAGATTCTGACGAGGGATCAGACCCATTTGAAATCACCAAACAATTTGTCGATTTATCGCCCGCTGCTTTTCCAGGGTATTCATTGCTTTCGGCATTTGGAGAAGCGGCACCATTGAACCTTGAATATCAAAAAGAAAACCGTGTTTTACCGTTTCCATTTCATTTCCTGAATAATCACCTGGCAATGAATGTGAAGCCCAAAAACTATGAATGGGTTGATTTTTATGACAAAGTGATTGATCTAACTGAATATTCATTTTCACAAAAAGCAATTTTCCGGCGTTTCAATGGAACTCCAACCTTCACCTCAAAATGGATGAATTTTATGCGTGCTATTTCTTCCGAAGGTTGGGGACGTCTAAAATTTTATCGGCAGGTACGTAAAAATCTAATTGAAGACAGGGCTTTTAGAGATTATTTTGAAGGAGAAACACAACAACTCCCTGAATTTTATATCAATATTATTAAAAGAGACTTAGGAGATTGGTGGTCTTGGCTCCCTCAAGGCGCTATTTATCATGATCCAAATGCCTATTTACACAAATCATCTCAAAAAATACTAAGTCGCCTCAACCAGAATTAATTTATGCAATTTCACTTGGTCTTTTATTTCTGTAATTCAACTTTCTATAAATATTCACCACTTTATTGCACAGTATTGTTCAACAAATTCTTCCTAGTTCCTAAAATTTACCACTTTAAAAGGCATAAGAATCTTTTTCCTCCCCCGTGCAACATCCTCAATATTTTTTTGTCAAGCTAATGAAGCAGTAAAAACAATCTATGTTTTAGAAGGTCCGTAAAGCCTCGATTTTGTTACAATCTGCTCACCTTTAAGTAGCCTAACAATTATTAATATTGATTCATGAACAAAACTTTTCTGCTATTAATTTGTACACTTTTGACATTTAACGCTTACAGTCAAAAAAACGACTCAACGATTACCAAGAAGAAATACTTTACCAAATCAATAAATGGGAGTATCAATCTCGATGGTATTCCACAGGAAGAAGCCTGGAATGCTGTTGAATGGGGAAGTGATTTCACCCAATGGCAACCTAATGAAGGAAAATCTCCCTCTCAAAAAACCAGTTTCAAAATCCTTTATGATAATCAGTACCTATATATCGCTTATCGTTGCCAGGATTTAGCGCCTGACTCGATCATTAAGCGTATGGGAAGAAGAGATGAATTTCCGGGCGATTGGGTAGAAATTAATATAGACAGTTATCATGATTTACGCACGGCCTTTTCTTTTACTTTATCTGTATCTGGCGTTCGTAACGATGAGTTTGTTTCAGAGAATGGTAATAATTGGGATGCGAGCTGGAATCCAATTTGGTTTGCTAAAACCCATGTAGATGATCAGGGATGGACTGCCGAAGTTAAAATTCCTCTAAGTCAGCTGCGTTACGGTAATGAAACAGAAAAGGTTTGGGGCATACAGGTTATGCGCCGCATTTTCAGAAAAGAAGAGCGTTCTACCTGGCAGTATATTCCACAAAACTCCGGGGTTTGGGTAAGCAGTTTTGGGGAGCTGCATGGCCTTAAAAATATCCCAACCCATCGACAGGTTGAAATTGCCCCTTATCTTGTTGCCCAAGCCGACAAATACCAGGCAACTCCGGGAAACCCTTTCGCCACCGGATCAGACAAAAAACTGACCATGGGACTTGATGGAAAATTTGCCGTAACAAATGACCTAATTCTTGATTTTACGGTAAACCCTGATTTCGGACAAGTGGAAGCAGATCCTTCTCAGGTTCGGATCGATGGTTTTCAGAACTATTTCGAGGAACGCCGCCCATTCTTTATTGAAAGTCGAAACATATTTAATTACCAGCTTACCGGATCTGAGGCCGGAGGAGATTACGACTCTGATCTACTCTTCTACTCTCGTCGTATTGGGAGTTCACCACACAGCTATCCAACTACCGGAGCTGGGGAGTTTGCAGATGTTCCTTTAAACACTTCAATTCTGGGAGCAGCTAAATTTAGCGGTAAAACCCAAAAAGGATGGAGTATTGGCGTCCTCGAAAGTGTAACCCAACGCGAGATGGCCACCATTGATAATTTGGGGGTTAGACGAAGTGAATTAGTTGAACCTCTCACCAACTACTTTGTTGGAAGATTACAGAAAGACATAAATAGTGGCAATACAGTTTTAGGAGGTATTTTCACAGCAGTAAACCGAGGAGAGGGTCTGAATAACATGTTGACGAAAAATGCCTTTTCCGGCGGTTTTGATTTTCTTCATTACTGGAAAAAACGCACCTGGTACATAAGGGGAAATATGGTGTTTAGTCATTTAGAAGGAAGCAAAGAATCCGTTTTAGGTATTCAAACGGCATTCGAACACTTATTTCAAAGACAAGGAGCTCCAGAGGTTTCGGTGGATCCTGACCGCACATCGCTGACTGGTACAGGGGGTACTTTTCGCTTAGGTAAAATTGGAGGAAGACCAGGTAAGATGGGTCAGGTGTTTAAATTTGAAACCGGTGTTACCTTCCGTTCTCCCGAACTCGAATTAAATGATATTGGTTTCATGCTAACATCCAACGAAATCAATCATTTTACCTGGGCCGGATTACAATTTCAAAAACCATTTTCTATTTTCCGTACTGCAAGGATCAACTACAATCATTGGTCAAGGTGGGATTTTGGAGGTCAATTCCTTTACCAGGCTTTCAATACCAATTCTCATGCAACTTTCAAAAACAATTGGCAAACGGGTGTAGGCCTAACCTGGAATCCCTATGATGTTTCAAACAATACTTTACAGGGCACTTCATCATTACGCAAGCCGGCAGGTATAGGCCAAAACTGGTATGTTAACAGCGACTATCGTAAAAAAATATATACTAATTTTTATTTCAATAATTTCTGGGGATTTGAAAATACGGTTAAAGGAACTGATTTAGGTATGGCCTTAATCTTCCAGCCTTTAAATGCGCTTCAAATGAGTTTAGGAGTTGATTACTCTTACTACTGGCGTCGTCAAGATCAATTTGTAACCAATGCTAAAGTAGAAGGTCAAGACATAATCCGTTCAATTGTTAGCTCAGTAGACCAAAACACGCTTCGTTTTACAGGAAGAATGAATTTTAACATTACTCCGGATTTAACGCTTCAATACTATGCACAGCCTTACATTACCCGACCGATCTACAGTAACTTCGCTTACGTATCGGATCCATTGGCCAAGCATTATGACGATAGGTTCACGCCTTATACTACCAACCAAATAAGCGAAAGTGACGGGCGATATTTTATTGATGAGAAAGGAGACGGAACGATAAAGTATGATTTCGCTAAGCCTGACTTCAACTTTGTACAATTCCGGTCAAACTTAATTGCCCGTTGGGAATACAGACCTGGCTCGGAGTTATACTTGGTATGGTCGCAAGGAAGTACTTCTAGTTCAAATTATGAACTTGACACACCAATAATGGGTAGCTTGCTCGACAATGCGTTTACCGACCAAGGTCGCAATACATTCCTGATAAAGTGGACTTATCGATTTATCCGGTAAAAGTTCAACGAAAGAGGCTGTCTATAAAAGCTCTATTAACAACATTGTGTCATGTTTAGCGTAGTTGAAGTCATGTTGAGCCTCGAAGTCATGTTGAGCGAGTCGAAGTCATGTTGAGCGTAGTCGAAACACCCTTCTACTACGCTCAGAGTGACTAAATCAAATCTTTTTAGACAACCTCTTTTTCTTTAGCACTAAATTGTCTTACTAGTGGCGTCATTGTTAAAGTAACTCCTATTCTATTCCAGGCATTAATAATGATAATGGCCATAATAACCTGGGCCAATAGTTTTTCTCCCAAAATCTTTTCGGCACGTTGGTAAGTTGCATCAGAAACGCCTTTAGGCAATAAAGTCATCTCTTCTGTTAAAGCCAATATTGCCTGTTCTTCCTCGCTAAAAAACGGGGTTTCTCTCCAAGCGCTTAAAGTATAGAGGCGCTGCTCAGTTTCTCCTAAATGACGAGCGTCAAACGTATGCATATCCAAACAGTATGCGCATCCATTCATCTGCGATGCTCTTATTTTAATAAGCTCTTTATGCAGCGGGTTAATCTCTGTGGTTTTTAAATAGCTATCGAAAGCCAACATTGATTTGTAAGCAGCTGGTTCAACCTGATTAATGTTAATTCTGTTACTCATGACTTTTAATTTTTCAGATAATTGTTATTGTTTACAATTCAAAAGTCGTGAGTCCGCTGCTCAAAAAAATTAATCTAGTTTAAGAAATAACAAAACTATTAAGGGTGCTTAGCAAGTTGGTTTGCTTACCAAACCGACTTAATGCCAACAAGTTTCCTTTAGTGGATTTAGGGGTTCTTTTTCGCCCTTATTTTACTCAAAAACTCTGGTGTGATTCCCAAATAAGAAGCTAGCATATATTGAGGAATACGCTGAACGAAGGAAGGGAACAACTCGACGAAGTTGCGGTAACGCTGTTCTGAAGAAATGGTATGGATCCAGAGTATTCGTCGTTGCGCGGCCACAAAGTTCTTCTGAAGGATAATCCGGAAATAACGTTCAATCTTAGGTACTTCAATGTACAGACTTTCCAGTGAATTTTTTTCAATTACAATCACTTCTGATTCTTCAATTGCTTGAATAAAAAATTGTGAAGGGGTTTGATTTTCGAAGCTGTCAAAATCAGTCATCCACCAGTTTTCAATGCCGAATTGGGTAATTTGTTCTAGTCCGGTATTGGTAATTAGATAAACCCGCAAGCAACCTTTAACGACAAAATAGTTATAGCTGCATACCTGTCCTTCAGTTAAGAGGTTTTCCTTTTTCTTAACCTTCCGAAATGCAAACACCTCAAGTATCCGTTCTTTTTCAACAGCATTTAAAGAAACAAAACGTGAAAGATGATCTAAAAACGAACTGTATATATCAGGGGTAAGTGTGTTTAAGGTTTGCTTCATTAAATGTATTTTTCATCAATGAAGTTAAAACAATTCTTACATTTTTAACTTTATACCGATCCGTAATTACCTTTCACATTACAAATTAGAAAATGAGCATTCGAAAAGCCTACAACAGCTGGGCATCACAATACGATACGAATCAAAATAAAACCAGGGATTTAGAAGCTAAAAGCTTGCGAGAAACATTGGCCGATATTTCGTTTGATACCTGCCTCGAAATTGGTTGTGGCACCGGAAAAAACACTCAATGGTTAACAACAAAAGCTAAACACATTACGGCCGTGGACCTTTCTGAAGAGATGTTACAGCGCGCTAAAGAAAAAGTGAATGCAAACCGGGTTGAATTTATTCAAGCCGACATTCTGCAAGATTGGACCTTCGCTAAAGATTCATATGATTTAATAAGTTTTAGCCTGATACTAGAACATATTGAAAATCTCGATCCCATTTTCGCTAAAGCAGCAAATTGCTTGAAACCCGGAGGTCATGTCTATGTTGGCGAACTTCATCCTTTTAAGCAATACGCTGGCACCAAAGCCCGATTTGATACCGAAGAAGGACAACATATTGTTGAATGTTACACTCACAACATCTCAGAGTTTATTCAAACGGCAAAAAAGCATAGATTAACGTTAACACACCTGAATGAATATTTTGACAATAATGACAAAAACTTTATTCCAAGAATTTTAACACTGTTATTCGTTAAAAATTAAGCATAACATGAAACAAAAGCATACCTATCTGCTAATACTGCTACTTGCCTTGTTTTCATTTTCTAGTCAGGCACAAAACATACATTGTGAGGTTAGTGTCCATAATTTTTTCCTTAAAGATGAAGGTCGAAATCGATTGGTTCCAATTGTAATTTATGAAAATGAAAATACCACCGATACTGTAACCAAATCACCAGTTGCTATTATCAATCATGGCTATGGAGTGACAAATACCGCCTATTCATACATTGCCAATCACCTTGTTAAAAAAGGCTTTGTAGTAATTGGCATTCAGCATGATTTACCCGGAGATCCACCAATGGCCACTAGTGGTGATCTTTTCAAACTTCGAAAACCAGTTTGGGAAGAAGGTGTAAAAAACATGCTTTTTACACTAGAAAGCTTAAAGAAATTTGGCAACAACTGGAACTTTGAAAAATTGTTAATTATTGGTCATTCCAATGGCGGAGATATGGCCATGTTAATGGCTTCTGAACATCCTGAAATGATTTGGAAAGTGATTTCGTTGGATAATCGTCGAATGCCAATTCCGAGGGTAAAACAACCGCAAATTTTATCATTCCGATCAATTGATATGCCAGCCGACCCAGGTGTTTTACCTACAGATAAAGAACAAAAGGATTTAGGCATTCAAATCATTAGTCTTAAAAACACCAAGCACAATGACATGTGGGATGGTGGTACAAAAGAGCAAAAACAGGAAATTATTTCTTACATCGATTTTTTTTGCTTGCAGGCTAAGACGCATTAGCTATCTATTGATATTAAAAAATTTTAACTATAAAGAACATAATATGAAATAATGAAAAACAATTATATTGCTACCAACCTAATTCCATTATGAAAAGACATATTTTATTTACAATTGTTTCTCTCTTTTGTAATGTTCCTTTATTCGCTCAATTGACCAGTATCGAGCTAGATATTAAAAATGTAAAAAATGCGGAGGTTAAGGTCAGAGTCCCTGTAAACCAAAGTGCATTTGATGGGAACCAAAAACAAGTAAACTTAACGTCATCAGGCTATTTAAAAATCGAACTGAATGAGAACGAAACAGGCCCGCTAACAATTGAGGTACTGGGCAAAAAAGCACTCTTTTATACACAAAAAGGAGACAAAATAAAGCTGAGTATTGACACAGCCAACAAAACAATGCCTTTCAAATTTAACGGTAATAATGCTGCAGGCCAACAATTTTTGACGGAACGATTTTTACCCAAAGGTCGATACTTTAGCGTACCAATGTATGAAGGATATTATGCCTATATATTAGATAGTAACGCGGTTGATATGGAGAAAAAGATTAAAGAGAAACACCTTGCAGATTTACAAACCTCTCAAAAACTATATACTGAAAAGAAAATTGATTCGGTATTTTACAGTTATCTCAAAACATCATCAGATTACCTTTATGCCGGTATAACTGCAGAGGCAATAAGGAATCATTTAAGAAAATTTAGAGAACTAAAAGATCGTAATCTTCATTCTGGAAAGCTCCCTTCTGATTTTGAAGAACTTTGGAAAAGAACCTATCAGCAATACCCTCCTCAATCATTACTAGCAACACAAACAATCTGGATTAATGATTATTACTTTACTTATCTTAATTCATACAAATGCTTTTTGATGGAAAACAAAGGAGAAATACCGCCAATAAGCCATGAAAATGAAGACCTGATAAGAATTAGCGCCACAATTAAAACTGAATTTCCTTCTAAAACAGCGGAATTTGTTCATGCTCAATCTCTATATTCATTGGGTATAGAAAAACGTTTTCAATCGGCAATTATTCAATGGTTCGCTGATTTCAAACAACAATTTCCAAACAGCCGATATTCATCTTACATTCAACCATATGTAAATGATGCTGTTGCCTTTTCTGACAAAGCAAAGGCTAATTATACACCACAAGAAACAATCATTGAAAATTATAATCAAATTAATACCTTAAAAGAGCTTACTGATAAACTTAAAGGTCAAACCATTTTTATTGACACCTGGGCTACGTGGTGCCCTCCTTGTAAAGCACAATTCCAATATAATAAAGAACTAAAAACGTTTCTAAAGAAGAATAATGTTGCAATGATTTATATATCTATTGATGAAGATAAATACGATCAACGATGGAAGGAAATGATAAAATATTATGAACTTGAAGGCTTTCATGTTCGCGCAAATAAAGAATTAATGGCTAATCTTGACCAACTTATATGGGATGGGAAAAGATATATTGTACCTACCTATATCATTATTGACAAGCAGGGAAATATTGTTGAAAAAAACGCCTTATATCCAAGTCATAAAGCAGAACTATATGCTCAAATTGAGAAATATTTATAAGCATTAACATCGAAAAACAAAACGGAGACAGTGTCTCCGTTTTGTTTTTGCTATACACTCGGCGACTGTTCTCCATTCACAGTAATTTTTGAAGCCACTTGTTTCGCTCTTTCACGCACCACATCAGTTGAAGTAGTTTTATCAGCATAAGCCAAAGCAACTGCCATCCGGCGATATTGTTTAGTATAAGGCTTTCCGAAGATTTTAAAATCAGTTTCGCTAAATGCGGCGGCTTCTTTTAAACCATCGTATACAGGCTGACCTGCATTTTCGCTTGCAGCCAGCACTACATAGCTTGCCCCATTACGCTCTAAAGTAATTTCTGGTATCGGTAAACCTAAAACAGCCCGCGCATGCAATTCAAATTCTGAGAAGTTTTGGGTTCCCGCTAAAGTAACCATACCTGTGTCATGCGGACGAGGTGACAACTCTGAAAAATAAACACCTGCATCTGTTAAAAAAAACTCCACACCCCAAATACCGGCACCCTTCAAAGCTTTAGTAATTTTTGCGGCCATATCTTGTGCGCTTTGTAAATCGGCTTCACTGATTAGAGCAGGTTGCCAGCTCTCCATATAATCGCCGCGCTCCTGTCGATGACCAATGGCACTGCAAAATAGCGTGGGTCCGTTTTGTTGTGTAACTGCTAACAAGGTGATTTCAGAATTAAAACGGATAAATTCTTCAATGATCACTTCCTGCACTTTACCACGCCCTTGAGTCATTGCCGACTCCCAAGCCTTTTCAATATCATCAGCTGTACGTACTACCGATTGGCCTTTACCCGACGAAGACATGATCGGTTTCACCACACAAGGCAAGCCAATTTGATCAATAGCTTGTTTAAACTCTTCAAGAGTCGTGGCATAAAGGTAGTTAGCCGTTCTCAGGCCAAGTTCTTTTGCTGCCAAATCCCTGATCTGCTTACGATTCATAGTAAAGTTAGCAGCCTTGGCGCTAGGAACCACCTGAATTCCCTGGGTTTCATAATTATAAAACTGTTCGGTTCTAATAGCCTCCACCTCCGGAACAATAATATCGGGTTGGTGCTTTGCTACTATCCGATCTAATTCTGCTCCATCAAGCATATTGATTACCTCGCGTTCATCGGCTACTTGCATTGCCGGAGCGTGATTATAAGAATCAACTGCTACTACATATTGCCCCAGACGCTTTACTGCAATGACGAACTCTTTACCCAACTCACCAGAACCCAACAGCATTATTTTTTTATTCATGATTTTTGTTTTAATGGAAGCTCAAAGATAGAGGATTTAATTTTGAGCAAAATGAAAACCAAGCTAAATTGCACTACCTAAACTTTATGAATGATGCAAGCCGAAATTAATGAAAAGATTGCTTTAACCTGGTTTGAAGCCTTTAATGAACATAATTTGGAAAAACTATTATCGCTTTATGATGATGAAGCTATTCATTTTAGTCCCAAATTAAAAGCCCGAAGACCCGAAACACATGGATTTGTAACAGGCAAAGCTGCTTTGCACGAATGGTGGCACGATGCATTTGACCGTTTACCAACCTTGCATTATAAACCCACAACGCTAACGGCCAATGATGATCGCGTTTTTATGGAATATTTAAGATCTGTTGAAGGGGAGTTTGAAATGATGATCGCTGAAGTATTGGAGATTAAGGAGGGGAAAATCGTTGCTTCTCGAGTTTATCATGGTTGATACTATTATCCCTAATGCAGGGTTCCCCTGATTTTAACCTTTTTTAAACTTTTCTATCTCATCTACAAATTCAACAGCTTGCGATAAGGTTTTACCTCCAAAGCTTTCCATCACATGCTTCACCCATTTTATGTGCATATTTTTGTAGGTAAGTTTTTGGTACAAAAAAATGGAAGCAGCGACAAAAATTGCGACAATGCTTAGATTAATTATCCAAAATTGTATTCCCGCTTTTTGAAACAACTCTGTACTATACCAAAATGTGCAATAAAACGGTGTTTGCAAGATCAATATACGGCCCACACTCGATAAGGATATTTTTACTTCAGTAAGCTTCTGTTGGGTTTCGGTAATGCTTTCGGCGATATTAATGGAGTTGAGTATAGCAATATGCTTCATATAAACCACCACCGCGTAAATATTGAATAGAACAATTGCTCCTATAGATATTCTGAAGAAAATATTCGAAGTATGATAAACCAGAAAGCCTAAGAGCCATACCCATAAAATACCAAGTACAACATAAACAGCCTGGTTTCTTAAAAACGCCCTGATTTTCGATTCGGCCTTTTGGGTTTGAATCTCTTCGATCAGCCTTCTGTTTAATATTAATGTTTCCTCCAGCTTTCGGCTTTGTTGTTGCCATAAGCTTTTTAATTCTAACTCGTCCATCGCAATCAATTATTTACAAGTGAAAAACGTTGTTTTAATTTCTCTTTAATGCGACTAATCTTTGTAGCCACGTTAGTTTCGGTAATACCTAAAATTTCAGCCATTTCTTTATAACTGCTTTCTTCGAGGTACAAAATCATCAAAGCCTTATCCAGCTCCTTTAACTCATTAATAAACTGTTGCAACAATCCAATATTAGTTTCGAGGTCTTCTGATAAATTTTCCTCAGCAACTTCAATAAACTCCTCCATTAAAGGTAAACTCACATCTTTTCGTTTATTCTCCTTGCGATAAAAGGAGATAGCAGTATTCAATGCAACCCGATACATCCATGTGGACAGCTTATAATTATGATCATAGCGATCAAATGACCTCCACAACTGAATAATAATTTCCTGAACCAGATCTTTCCGATCCTCATTATTTTTGCAATAAGAATTGGCAACCTTGTAGATAAGTCCTTTGTTTTTTTCGAGCAGTAATAGAAACTCTTCCTTACTCATTATCATTTTCTATTTAAAAAGAGTTCTTGCACAGACCAATGAACTCTCTTTGGAGCAATTAAAACTCCCTTCAACATTAATTTGTTGCTCAATACTTCGTATCACAAAACTTATTTCAGTTTGCAACACCACTATTAATATAAGAACTGTCATTAAATTCTGTCTTCTTGCAATTTCCTTTTCCATAAAATAATCAGTTAAGTAAAATCTTTACCAATTATTAACTTGATGTGGCAAAAAATCACAGTTAAATTATTTTTTCCATCAAAACCACTACAAACTATAACCACTATGATTTCAACCACTTACCTCCATCAATAGACTCAACGAACGTAATGATGGCACTAATCGCGCGTTTTCGGTCGTTATACAAGTACATCCTACCTCAATGGCCTGTTGATTGTATTATTCAGCAGGTAATTTTCTAACATAAAAAATTGGTATATGAAAAAAGTAACAATGGCCGCAGCCATATTTTGCACCGCATTTTTATTTTCATGCGTAAGCAACAAAAAACTTAAACTGGTAAAAGCCGAAAAAGAGGATATAAACACACAATATCAACAGTTGCTTGCCAAACAGCAAGACTGTGAAAGCCAGCTAAGCAAAGCAAATACACAGGTTGAGAATTTAAATCAACAAATGGCTTATTTAAAAGAAAACAATACCGCGGCTTTAAAGCAGCTACAAGATTTATCGGTAATCTCGGCTTCTCAAGCCGAGAGCATCAAAAAATCGATGGAAAATATTGGAGCCAAGGATGTTTACATTCAGGATTTGCAGAAATCAATGGCGCGTAAAGATTCGCTGAATATGGCGCTGGTGATGAACCTAAAAGGTGCTATTGGTGATTTAAATGACAAAGACATCAATATTAAAGTAGATAAGGGCGTGGTTTATATTGATATTTCAGATAAGCTTTTGTTTAACAGCGGTAGTTACACGATAACTAACCAGGCGAAAGTTGTTTTAGGAAAAGTAGCTAAAGTATTACTTAATCAGCCAAATATTGAGTTTATGGTTGAAGGGCATACCGACAATAAACCAATTAAAAACAATTGTATAGAAGACAATTGGGATTTAAGTGTGAAACGCGCCACCGCTGTAGTAAGAGTATTGCAAAAAGATTACGGACTACCTGCTGAGCATATGACAGCAGCTGGTAGAAGTGAATTTATGCCAATTGCAGATAATAGCTCAGCCGACGGAAGGGCGACTAATCGTCGTACTCGTATTGTTATTTTACCACAACTCGACCAGTTCTTCAAATTACTAGAGAAACCTAAGCAATAATTTATAAATAACATAAGAGTGGTGCTATCATTATTGCCACTCTTAGTTATTAAGTCTATTTGCCGAATTTTTCTTCAAAACAAAACCTCTTCCTCGTTGTTCAATACTCAGTATAAATGTAATTTTAAAGCAGGGAGAATTATGGCGTTAATCTTGTAGATATTTTATTGATCCATAACGGATAACCATTTGATTTTTTATACTTTTGTATACAATTTTACAGATAGAACCATTAAAAACTTACTAATCAAAAATAAATAAGAGCGATCTTATCGTTGCAGTATATGATTACAGAGAATGATATTCTACGTCGGAATAAAAGAGTTGTAGATTTTTTTACCCGTTCAGGCTTTTCAATCAAATTATTAGGGGATCCAAATTGTCCGGCCATAATATATAATGATCTTTTTTGCCTTTCGTGCTATGTAAAAAACTTCGACCTGATTTTTACGGACAAACCAAAAGCCGGAGCCGAAATTTTCAGGGTTAAATTAGAAGCAGGAAGTTCTCTTGAGCGCTCTGAATTAATGGATGTGCTAGATCAAGCAGAACATCGTCGTGTTTTTAAAGTAAAAGTTTCTACAGTTGACCTGTTTCTATCAGGCTACAACTTTTTAGACAAAACAAAACCCGATACCCGATATCCGGTTTTTGCTAAACACGGAGCGAAACTGTATTTTGATGAAGATTATGCCCGCCAAATTTGCGAAGATTACAATGAATACGATTTGGTAGTGGTTTAATCCATTCCTAACTTTCGCATTTTCTGTATAAATCTTTTAAAGTATTAATCATTTATTTTAAATTGAATTTCGATTTGAAGTAAATTATTAATGCTTTATTAGTTTTCGCCCAACTCTTCTTACAAGTTTTGTTTCTGCTTAGCCGACACACCTTCAATTATTACTACCATGAACAAATAAATACAAACACATTAGAGCACAACTATTTATCCTCAGTTTGAAAAATCAATTGCATGAGTGCGTACAATTCGGGGTGATTTTGTTGGAAACGTTGAGGTTGTTCGAAGAAGTACTCTGCTGCAACAGCAAAAAACTCTGCGTCATTGGTTGCACCATAAGGATCAATATCCGATTGTCCCTTTTTTATATCCCTTATTCCTTCATGTATCAACTTTAACCATGGAATAGTGTATTGATGAGCAAGCAGGTTTTCAGGGATCCCATCCGTTTCACCATCTGATTTATCTAACAAATGAACAAACTCATGGATACCGGTATTTGATTTATCTGCATTATTTCTGAAACCTTGTCGCAAAGCTCTTTGTGAAAGAATCATTTGCCCGTTCATAAAACCGGTACCAACCATTCCAGCTATATTTCGCTTATCACTATCATATTGAAAGGATTCATTAAACGTATCGGGATACAAAAGTACATTGCTCAGGTTTTTATACGTCCAGCTATCAAAATAAAAAACCGGAATTACAGCACTCGCCGCTACCAATACCCTATCTTCATCTGTGATATTCAGTCCTACTCCTTCTATAGTCACCTCTGACAAAAACTGATTTACCTTTTCCTCAAATTGTTGCTTTTGATGAATTGATAATCGCTGATAAAACATCACTTCTTGTTCGAGAATTGTGGCTAAATTTGCAATAGAAGTTCTTACTGATGTTTTTTTATTCAAACCGAGGTAATTGCGTATAAGCCAAACCAAAACCGCAATCCCCAATAACCCTATAATTAGTTTCATTTTTATTAAAAGCTAAAACTCGATTTCGTTTCAATTAACCAACATTCTTTACTCGCAATTGTTGCCAGTAAAAATGCTGAATATACCATTAATCAATTATGTGAAAGATGAGAACAACAGGATTAACCTTGCTAACCATTGGCATTGCCATTTTAGCATTTAGCGCTTTCAGTATGATTTTTAAGGAAAAGGATTTTAAAATTGGAAGGGTTGAATTTGATGACCCCAACTATAAAGAAATTAGCTGGGTACCCGTGCTTGGAGGCCTTTTATTTGTCACAGGTAGTGTAGTATCAATTGTTTACAGAAAACAGGAAAAGATATAATTAGATTTAGGAAAAAGCATATCTTAAAATATCACTTATTTATTGCTAAAATTTTATAACCCTAGTCGTTTTTATTCGTTTAAGTACTAAACAGTACTAATCAAATCATACTCAAACCATATTACCAAACATGTTAAAAAAAATACTTATTACGTGTGCCATTGTAATTACGGTATTACTGGCAGCAGCCATTGCTGTGCCCTATTTTTTCAAAGATAGCATCGTCGCTAAAGTAAAAACATCGATCAACGAAAATGTTAACGCTAAAGTTGATTTTAAAGACTTCGATCTAACTTTGATTAGTTCCTTCCCTAATTTAGGTTTACAATTAAATAACCTTACCGTGATTGGAGTTGACAGTTTTGCTACCGACACGCTGGCTAACATTGAGCAACTCCAAATTGATGTTAACCTAATGAGTGTAATTAAGGGTGAAACTTTTGATATCCGTTCAGTTTCATTGGATAAGCCTTCGATTTATGCAAAAGTGCTCAAAAGCGGGAAAGCCAACTGGGACATTGCTAAACCGGGACCAGCAGAACCTACCCCATCACAGCCTACTACTTTTA
The DNA here is from genome assembly GCF_023914155.1 of Solitalea agri. Lineage (GTDB taxonomy): Bacteria > Bacteroidota > Bacteroidia > Sphingobacteriales > Sphingobacteriaceae > Solitalea > Solitalea agri. Next base: position 20,034 of record NZ_JAMWYS010000059.1, read on the forward strand.
AAGCTGCTTTAAAGAAATATAGTATCAATGAAGGTAAAGTAATCTACGACGATGCTTCTTTAGGGTTTTTCATGGAACTTGACAACCTTAATCACAGCGGCAAAGGTGATTTCACCCAGGATCTGTTCGTACTTGAAACCGAATCGTCTATTGAAAAATTAACGGTTAAATACGGAGGTATTCCTTATTTGAATAAAGTAAACCTCGATGCAAAACTTCCTATTGAGATGGACATGAAGCAAATGAAGTTTACCTTAAAAGAAAATGAAATTAAGTTAAACGAGCTGCTACTTTCGTTTGTGGGTAGTTTAGCCATGCCGGCAAACGGCGATATGGTAATCGACTTTAAATTCGATGCTCAGAAATCAGATTTAAAACATTTCCTTTCATTAATTCCGGCCATTTACGCAGCTAATTTCAAAGATCTTCAGGCTTCGGGTAAATTTGCCATGGATGGTTTTACCAAAGGTATTTATAACGAAAAATCATTACCAGCATTTAATCTTAACCTATTGGTTGAAAACGGTAAGATTAAATATCCTTCATTACCTTCTGCAATCAACAATATCCAGGTTAAAACCACTATCAATAACCCTGATGGAGTGATTGACCATACCGAAATTAAAGTCCCAGCTTTCCATATGGAATTTGGTAGCGCTCCAATTGACGGACAGTTGTTAGTTCAAAATCCTGTTTCTGACCCATACATTGATATGGCAATGAAAGGTAAATTGGATTTAAAACAACTGACTACCATTTTCCCGATGAAAGACATGCAATTAAGCGGTGTTTTAGATGCGGATTTAAAAGCCAATGGTCGTAAATCGTCAATTGACAAAGGCCAATATGAAAACTTTAAAGCAAGCGGACAAATGGCTTTAACGGCGTTTAACTACTCGGGTGCCAATGTTCCAAAACCGGTAAGCATTCCTTCAGCCAGCATGACCTTCAATCCTAAAAACATTACCTTAAGCAATTTATCGGCTAAAGTTGGTGCGAGTGATTTTCAGGCAAATGGAACAGTGAATAATTACATGGCCTATGTATTCAAGAAAGATCAGCCTTTACAAGGAACTTTCAATGTAACATCAAGCCTGATCAATGTTAATGAATTGATGGGTCCGGCAGCAGTTGAAACAAAAAATGATACTACTAAGCTGAGTGTTGTTGAAGTTCCTGGAAATATCGATTTCACCATGACAGCTAAAGTTGCCCGTGTGCTATATGATAACATGGACATACAAAATGCACGTGGTGCGATGATCGTTAAAGACAAAACGATTTTCTTCAAGGATATGTCGCTGAACATGCTGGACGGTTCGGTAACCATGAACGGTTCTTATGCAACCACCGATGCTAAAAAACCAAAAGTGGATATTGCTTTCGGAATTGATAAAATGAACATTCAAAAGGCCTTTGCAACGTTTAACACCGTTAAAATGCTGGCGCCGATTGCTAAATACACCAACGGTTCATTCTCAACTAACCTTAAATTCAATACGGATTTAAATCAGAACATGATGCCGGTTTATTCTTCGATCAATGCCGAAGGTATGACCAATATTATTCAGGCGATTGTTGAAGGCTTTGAACCGATGAATAAGCTTTCGATGGCTTTAAACACTGATAAGTTCAAGAAACTCGAAGTAAATAACCTGTTAGCCAAATTCCGAATTGAAGACGGCCGTTTAAAAGTTTCTCCTTTTGATATTAAGAAAGGCGATTTCCTGATGAATGTTCAGGGTTCAAACGGTATTGATCAATCAATGGATTACAAATTGGCATTAAATGTTCCTCGCAGTATGCTAGGCTCTCAGGCCAATGCAACTGTTAATTCATTGGTTTCACAGTTCAATAGTAAAACCGGAACGAATGTTTCTGTAGGCGAAACCGTTAAGGTAAATGCCATATTAGGCGGAAGTATTACCAAGCCAACTGTTAAACTACAGTTAGCAGGAGGTAGCGATGGCAAATCAGCTGCTCAAACTGTTTTAGCGCAGGCAATTGATCAAAAGAAAGCCGAAGCTGAAACTAAGGTAAAAGAAGAAGTGACTAAATTGAAAGAGCAAGCTACAGAGCAAGCCAAACAAAAGGTAGATACCGTTAAAAAACAAGCTACCGAAAAAGTAAAATCAGAAATTAAAAATAAACTTAAAGGCTTCTTTGGAAGTTAATAGAAACGAACCTTTTCTTTTAAAGACCATCAGTTAATCTGATGGTTTTTTTTATGCACTTAACCTTCAGTACTTCAAAATAATACTTCAAAACATTTAAAATTATTTTATTTTAACATTTTAAATATTGCTTATTTTTTAAAAAGACAATTGCAATGACAATAAAAAGCATCCGCTTAGCTTCTATTGATGTCCTTCGTGCATTGACCATGTTCCTGATGATTTTTGTAAATGACCTTTGGACTTTAATCGGCATCCCAAAATGGCTCGAACATGTTGACGTAAACACAGATGGAATGGGCTTGGCTGACACCGTTTTCCCTGCATTTTTGTTCATTGTTGGTTTATCAATTCCCTTTGCAGTTGAAAACCGATTAAAAAAAGGCGATTCAACTTTTGAAATTCTAAAGCATATAGCTATTCGCTCTTTGGCATTATTGATTATTGGTTTCTTTCATGTTAACCTCGAAACTTATAATCCGGAGGCAATTCTTTCAAAACCTATATGGGAAATACTGATCACCATTGCTTTCTTCCTGATCTGGCTGGCCTATCCAAAAGATTTCGATAAGCGCAAAAAAACTTTATTACAAGGAACCGGAATTTTAATGCTGATTATTCTGGCTGCGATTTATAAAGGAGGAGACGCTGCACATCCAAGCTGGATGACACACCAATGGTGGGGAATTTTGGGTTTGATTGGCTGGGCGTACCTTTTATGCAGTTCTATTCATGTTCTTTGTAAGGGAAACGTTGTTGCGGTAATTATCAGCTTAATTGCTTTAATAGCCATCAATTCGGCCTTTCATTTAAACTATATACCTAAAAATCTACATTTCTGGCTCATGGGCGATGGCTCAAACGCTACCCTGGTAATGGGAGGTATTCTGGCTGGACTTATCTATAAAAAGAATAGCGATAAAAATAGCAGTCTTTGGTTGCTTTTAGGCGGTTTTGCCCTTGTAATGTTTATCTACGGTTTTAGCACACGTCCGCTTTGGGGGATTTCTAAATTGCGCAGCACTCCATCATGGACCACTATCTGTTCGGGTATTACACTTATTGCTTTCATGCTTTTAATTTGGCTGGTTGATATAAAGGGTAAAGAAAACTGGTTCAATAGTTTAAAACCCGCAGGAACCGCTACTTTAACAGCTTATTTGTTGCCCTACATTCATTACCCTATTTTCACTCTTATTGGTTGGCAATTACCTGAAATACTAAGAACCGGAGGAATCGGGATTATTAAATGTTTACTGTATTCACTCATTATTATTTTGATTACCGGTTGGTTAGAGAAAAGGAAGATTAAGTTGAAATTGTAGGATTATAGTCTATTATAAAAGAAAATTGAACGCGGAAGACACATACCTTAAGGTTTTTACAGGAAGAGGCTTTTTAATAATAGGTATCATTTTCATATTATTTGGCTTGTACGAATTGACTAATAACTCCTATTTAGTTTTCTATGGAAAAAAAACAAATGCGGTTATTGATAGCATGTATGTTAATGACTCAGATAGTGGAGATAAAAAAATTGTTATTATTAAATTTAACGATAGTAACCATGAACCAAATACAGTAGAATATATGCTGCCCTATGATGGCTATAATTTAAACAGAAGTGATTCATTAGTTATTTATTATGCCAAAAAAAATCCTCAAAACTATGTTATCGACTCCCCGTTTAACAAAGTGTGTATAGGTTTAATAGAGATAGGAATAGGATTGTCAGCGTCGCTTTTGGGGATATGGATGACTAAAAATCCAGATTTATTTGAATTAGGAGACTAAGCTTTAACAGATAGAAAAATTGCTTCATCAGATAGCAAAATTCCTTCAACAGATAGCAATTATGCTTAACAGAGATGAAAAAGTCCTTTCTCCGAAAGGAACATGTCATTGATAGAAAGGACCTTTTCAACCCGATGAAGCAATGTTCCTTAAACAAATAAGCACAACCGCTAACTCAAAGGGAAACTGCTCCAATTGTTCCGCAATTATGCTTTACAACAATGAAAATGGCTATTCTTCACAAGCAAAAATCCCTTGTATTCATTCAAATTAGATGAAGCAATCTGATGTACATATTATTTCTATATTAACCACCAAAACGTTCTACTGTTATCATTCATGTTTTAAGCTGTGGAATCGCTCTGCTTCAGTTTACAAGCTTCTTACCATTATTACTCATAAAATTCACCTTAATGCCGATCGAAAGAATAGCTTTTTTCAACCAATATTGTAACGTTTAGAATACAAACAAAAGCATAAAACGCAACAAAATACTAATACACAACACTTTATCAATAAAACAATTTAACCCTACTCATTTTCTTCCATTTTTCATCTTCTTATCATACAACCTTCTTTTATTTGAATCGTCATAGTATTAGAAACACCGCCCAAAGCGGTTATAAAAAGAAAGGATCAATATGAAAACTATAAAATTTACATTGGTAGCTGCATTAGTAACGTTAGGCTTGTCCTTTTGTATGGGTATTAGCAATGCATCAGCGCAAGGTTACGGTGGACAGCAATATGATGAGGATGATCGTGATGTAAGCTACCAAACTTTTTATGATGAATTAAGTCCTTACGGCGATTGGATTTACGACAACCAGTATGGCTACGTTTGGCGTCCGGATATGGGTCCTGATTTTATGCCTTATCGTTCGGGTGGTCACTGGGTTTCGAGTGAAATTGGCTGGACCTGGGCGTCGGATTATAGTTGGGGATGGGCACCTTTCCATTACGGACGTTGGAAATTTGATACTTATTTAGGTTGGTATTGGATTCCTGGTTACGAATGGGCTCCTGCCTGGGTAGTTTGGAGTTCAAACAGTGATTACTACGGATGGGCACCTATGGCTCCGGGATGGAACATTAATGTTTCAATAAATATCGGAAGCATTCCAAGCAACTATTGGGTATTTGCTCCACCACGTTATATTTCAAGCGTTCGCTTATTTGCTTACTGTGCGCCTGTTTACAGCAACATTACCATTGTTAGAAATGTAACCGTGGTTAACAATTACAGTTATTATAACCGCACCCGCTACACTTGCGGCCCACGAGTACACGAGTACAATAGTCGTCCCGGCTGCTATACTCGTCCGGTTCCTGTTCGCGAATGTCACGAGCCGCGTAGCACCAGATGCGATAATCAAAACGTTTACGTATACCGTCCACGAATTGTTAATCGTCCAAGCTGTCGTCCTGCAGATATAAGAGGTAAAGAATATTTCGCAAATAGAGAAACACAACCACGTAGCCGTAACGATTACCCTGGAAATAGCCGACCAAAATATGGCTACGATAACAACCGTAGCAATGATTCATATAGAACTGATAACCGTTTCGAAAACAGTCGTCAACGCACAGAGGCTCCACAACAGGAAAATCGCAGAAATGACAACTGGACGAATCAGCAACCTGATAGTCGTAGAAACGATAGCAGACCGAATCAACAACGTGATTATAATCAGCAAGGCCAGCAAAAAACTGAACGATATGCTCAACAGCAACCACAACAACAAGAGCGTCGTTCTCAACCTGAATATCGTCAGGTTTCACAATCACAAGAACGACATAGCAGAGAAAGCAGCAGCTCTCAAAGTCCTGAAAGATCGAGCAGAGGTCAGCAACAACGTTCAGAACGCAACGAATCTCATAGTGAAGGCAGGCCTAGAGGAAGAAATTAGTGTTTGATCGACACCAAGTTTAGTTTGTAATGGCCCGGACAATCAGGTTCGGGCCTTTTTTATACCTACTTATAAATTGCCCCCACAGATTAGTATCTTTAAACCTAGCGTTCCAACATCGGCAGATGAAGAATAAATATGTTATTCTGTCAACTCTAATGATCGGTACCCTGATGGGTTCACTCGATTCGAGCATTGTTAATGTTTCCCTTCCTATTATTCGTAAAGATTTTGATTGCCGCATGGACCAGATCCAATGGGTGGTTACGGCATACATGTTAAGCTTTTCACTCTTTATGCCCTTAACAAGCTGGCTGAAAGACCGGATTGGCTTTTTCAATTTATACGTTGGCGGATTGGTAGTGTTTACGCTGGCTTCCTTGCTCTGTGGAATTTCTGCCAACTTAGAAATACTGGTAGCATCAAGAGTATTGCAAGCAATTGGCGGGGGCAGCCTTCCTCCTACTGCCATGGCCATCATGTCGACCGTGTTTCCGAAAGAAGAACGAGGCAAAGCAATTGGTTGGTGGGGTATGGGATCGGTCGTTGGACCAACTATAGGCCCAACCTTAGGTGGTTTTCTAACTCGTGAATTTGGCTGGCACAGCATCTTTTTGATCAATTTGCCTATTAGTGTTGTAGCTATCGGAATGTGTTTTTACTCCCTGGGGTTTCTACGGCAGGTTCCTAAAAAGTATCTCAAATTCGATTTTAAAGGATTTGCAAGTCTAACCGTTTTCCTGTTATTATTGCAATTAGTGCTGGTAAGACTTGAGAACGTCGGTTTATTTTCGATAGAAATAATTGGCTTATTCGTCATATTGGTTGCATCATTTATCTATTTTATAAAGGTTGAGAAAAGGGCTGAATCACCAATCATCAACCTGAGACTTTTTAAGAACACACGGTTTGTAAGCTGCATCCTGGTTACCATTGCCCGTTCTGCCGCCTTATTCGGTGGTTTGTTTTTGGCGCCCTTCTTACTGCAGGGACTTTTACGATACAACGAACTGCAATCGGGTTTGATCTTATTTCCGGGTGCTTTAGTTATGGGTTTGCTAATGCCAATTTCGGGCACATTGGCCGACAAATACGGATCACGGGGATTGACCATATCAGGATTATTAATATTGGCTATTTCCACATTTCAATTTTCAACCTTGGGCATAGGCAGCGTCTTAACATCCATTCTTATTGCTGTTTGTTTACGTGGGTTGGGCTTGGGCCTTTTAATCAGTCCGATTTCATCGGCTACTGTAAACTCGGTAAAACTCGAACAGGTTGCTATGGCCTCCTCTATAAACAGTCTTTTACTACAGGTGGGAGGCTCCTTAGGTATTGCCATGCTCACTTTCACTCATCAAAATGTTTATAACAATAAAATAGCTTTAGGCTTTTCTACTATGGAGGCTGAACAATTTGCCTTACACCGCGGATTTACTGTTTCATTAATTCTCATTTTACTGGCATTAATTCCGGCTAGTAAAATCCCATCAAAAAATATTGTTACTGCTAAAAAAGAGCAAAACAACATTTAGCCAAAAGGTTTAAGCCGAAATAGTATCTTTATTCACCTATCAATTTCACTGTGCATTTTCATTCATTCATAAAGAACTTATCAAGCCAATTACAACATCCGTTGCCCGGTAAAGAGGCTCATTTGCAAATGGTACCCTTCGTCAGGTTGCCTGATTATGAGAAGGGATACGACCTGGAAAATGCCCGACAAAGCAGCGTTTTAATCTTATTATACCCAAAAGCAACTTCCATTCTAATACCATTTATCCAACGACCGATTTATGACGGTGTTCACAGCGGACAAATTGGCCTTCCCGGAGGAAAAATGGAGTCTTTTGATAGCTCACCAATTGCCACTGCACTACGAGAGGCTAATGAGGAAATCGGAATTATTGAATCAACTGTTAAAATTATTGGAGCTCTATCTCCTGTTTATGTGCCTCCAAGCCGCTTTTTAATTCATGTAATTGTGGGTTATCAAGATCATCAACCCGATTTAATAAAAGACGATAAGGAAGTAGACGAAATAGTAACTGTATCGATAGCGGATTTACTGAATGATTTACATTTAGGACTGGTATCAGTAACCAATTCGCAAGGTTTACAGTTTGAAGCACCTTGCTTTTTGTTGGAGAATAAAACCATTTGGGGAGCAACTGCAATGATTATGAACGAATTCCGATGGATTGTAAAAGAAGCTGAAAGATTAACAGGCAATAGCTGAGCTTAAACTATTCAGCCCTTACTCCATATTCGGTTGCTAAGAAAGAAATAATCTCTTTTACTTCTTCAGGCTTAAACCAATGGGTATTCTTGTCGCGGTTAAACCAGGTGATTTGTCGTTTGGCAAACCTTCGTGTATTTTGTTTAATAAGTTCCAATGCACGTTGCAGGTCATGCTTATCCTCAAAATAATCGAATAACTCAGTGTAACCAACTGTTTGTAAAGCATAGATATCTTTATGCTGATGCATCACTTTCGCTTCTTGAAGTAAACCCGCTTCCACCATTAGATCAACACGATGATTTATGCGTTCGTACAGTTCTTCGCGGGGAAGATTAAGACCAATTTTTATGATCTCGAATGAACGTTCTTTGCTTTCTTTTTTTCTAAAAGCTGAAAAAGGCTCTCCGGTCATCAAGCAAACCTCCAGAGCACGCATTAAACGCTGTGGATTGTTTACATCCACCTGCTTAAAATATTCTGGGTCCAATCGTTCAACCTCTGTTTGTAGATAGCTTAAACCCTCGAGTTCATAACGGTCAACAATTTGTTGTCGCAGGGTTTCATCAGCTTTAGGCAAGTCATCTAAACCATCACAAAGGGCGTTAATATACAAACCTGAACCACCTACCATGATCAGAGTATCATACTTCTGAAATAAATCATCCAATAAGGCAAGGGCTTCTACCTCAAACCTTCCGGCATTTATTTCATCAAAAATAGAATGAGAATTAATAAAGTGATGTTTAGCTTCTGCCAGTTCAGATTCATCCGGCTTGGCGGTACCTATGCTTATTTCTTTAAAAAACTGACGGGAGTCAGCCGAGAGGATTTCGGTGTTGAAATACTTCGCCAGCTCAATGGCTGCGCGTGTTTTACCTACAGCGGTAGGCCCTACAATAACGATAAGTTTCTTATTCTTCATAAATGCTCATGGTTCATAGATCATAGTTCATAGATTCGATTGTAATACCATTACTATGAACTATGGTCTATTTCCTATGAACTAGTTAATAATCATCACGTTCGCCATACTCATCATCAGAGCCACTTCCAAAGCCCAGTTCACCAAACTCATCATCATCCTCGCCTGCTTCTGATTCTTCTTGACTATCTTCATCATCTGATTTTGATGATGTTGTTGATGAAAAATCTTCTACATCAATACCAAACTCATCTAGTTCTTCCGGTTCTTCAATGTCAAATTCATCTTCCAAAACTTCTAAAGGGTCTTTATTTGCTGCTGCAGCCACCGCCGAAACGCGGAATTGTTTTGGAACATCACCGGTTGATTTAACACAAACAGGATATTCAACACCAGCTTCGGGCTCTAAAAAGATTTTAGAAAGCTCAACATGAAAATCGAATGGACGATCAAAATTTGAAATATAATAGAATTTCTGATGTGGATCATCAATGAATTTGCTAAGCTTAAAGTCTTTCATCAACTTTATGCCCTGCGAAACTTTACGTTCAGCTGGCATAAACGCTAATTCTTCACCTTTAACCCATTGATCATTACTCACATAAAACGACGAGGGATGCCCTGCATCAAAATTTATTGATTTATGAATGGCGTAGTGAAAATCTTCGAATGTTTGATTCGATTTAATGTCGATTTCTCTAACCGCGTCGTAATCTTCAAAAGCAACTCTGAATCGATAGATAGCCATTATTATACTGTTTATGAAATTCTATTTGTTTATTAACAGGTTAAATATCCGGCTTTGATCAATTTCTCTGAATGCTACGCACTACCGGTTTTTTTTGCAAAAATAGGAAACTCACCCGAATCAATGAACAATGCCTTACAAAAAGTACATAAAGTACTGCTAAACAACGGCTTTTATAAAAACAAGCAGTCCATTTTTTACTTCTTATTAGATAAATTTTCAATCAAATTTTTTTTTCAATCTAATTTGGCGTTTTCATTCTCATTTTTAACTTTGCAATACAAAGTTCTTTTTAAATGGACATAAACGTAAACAAGCACCTTGAATCCTTAACTGAGATCAGGAGCTTAATGGAGAAATCTTCAAAATTTATTTCGCTAAGTGGTTTATCGGGTATTTTTGCCGGTGGTTATGCTTTATTGGGCGCGGCTGCTGCATTTTGGGCAAATATCCATTATAATCATTTACGAATTCCGATTAAGGACTTTTCACCAGAGTTTTCGCTTCAAAACAGTTTTTTATTATTCTGCCTGATCGATGCTTTGCTCATTTTGATTTTATCAATAGTGACCGCCTTTATTTTCTCCAAACAGAAAGCGGCTAAAGCGCAGCAATCTATTTGGGATAAATCGGCGCAACGGTTGGCTATTAACCTTGCCATTCCATTAGCCACTGGTGGTGTTTTCGCTATTTATTTATTGCTTGATGGTAATTATAAACTGATTGCTCCAAGCATGCTGATTTTTTATGGTTTGGCTCTTTTTAATGCCAGCAAGTATACCATTGGCGACATCAGGTATTTAGGCTTAACTGAAATCGCACTTGGACTGATCAACCTTTTTGTAACCGGATATGGATTTTGGTTTTGGTGCTTAGGATTTGGTGTAATGCACATTATTTATGGCTTAGTGATGTACCGCAAATACGATTCGGCAGCCTAAACTTAAACGCTTAAATTAATAGAAACCAATGGTCGTAAATCTGTTTAACAATTTCAACAAAGCCTTTGAAAGCAAGGTCAGATTGGGCATTATGTCGGTTTTAATGGTAAACGAAACCATTGATTTTACAACCTTAAAAGAACTATTGAATGTAACCGATGGTAATTTGGCCAGCCATTCAAAAGCACTCGAAGAACTTAAATACATTATGATAACTAAACAATTTATTGGTAAAAAACCGAACACCACCTATTCAGTAACTGATTTAGGTAAAAAGGCTTTTGTCGAACACCTGAACAGCCTTGAGCAATTGCTAAATTCTAACAGATAATTTTTTTTGCATAACAACTTTGAAATACAAAGTACTTTTAATTTTAAAAAATGAGAAAATTCATCATAATCGGTCTTTATAATCTTAGCAAAAAGCCTTATCAAGCTCTTTTTAAAAACAATAAGGCCTGGAACATTTCGCCTCAACAATTACTTGACTTTCCGGAAGGATCATTAGGAAATGAATTAGGTTGTTTTCTAACGAAAAATGATTTCGAACTACAAGCCAAATTAGAAAATCATGATGTTTTCCATGTTTTATCAGGCATAGGCACTTCAGTGATCGAAGAAATTGCTTTGCAATATTACTTGCTTGGAAATGGCAAGAAGAGTATTTATCTAAAATCGGTAATTCTATTAGGGACTTTATTCTACCCCAACCAGTTTTCGCTGTTTTTTAGTAGATACAAGGAAGGTAGATCGTTCTCCGCTTTTCATAATCTTGACTTCTTCCCGCTTCTTCATTGTCCCATTGCTGAAATTAAAAAACACCTGCCCATTACAGCTTTAAAATACACTAACAAAGACAACCTCTTTTCGCCCTTAAAACCTATAGCAATTACTGTTCAACGATAAGAATTTATTAAATATTAACACACATAGAATCATGGAAACCTCAGAAACAAAACAACCGGCACCAACCTTTTTCGAGCGTAATGCCATTATTATTAAACTAATGATGGTCGGCTTTATTAGCCTGTTATTACTAATCCCTTCGGTAATGATTCAGAACCTTGTTATAGAGCGTTCTGAAAGCAGAGATCATGCAGTAAACGATATCTATTCGAAATGGGGACAGGCGCAAACCCTAGCCGGGCCAATTCTAAATGTGCCATATCGGACTTTAACCAAAGACGCCAATGGCAAAGAAGAGATCACACTCGATTACCTGCATTTTCTACCGGAACGACTTGATGTAAAAGGAAATATTAACCCTTCAATCCGATATTATGGAATTTACGAGGCGATCTTGTACAACGGAAAACTTAATTTTTCAGGGAATTTTATCACTCCTGATTTGAACGGATTGAAAGTGGTTCCTGAAAGTATCTCATGGAAAGATGCTTTTATATCCATTGACATTAGTGATTTAAGAGGTATAAAAGAAACCGTTTTGGTAAACCTGAACGATAAGGCATATACGGTAAATCCGGGTATAGAAAGAGGTGGCGTTTTTGATTCGGGCTTAAGCATTCCATTTCCATTGGAAGAAGGTGCTCTATTGCAGTCTGGAGTAAAATTTGGCTTTAGTATTAATTTAAATGGAAGCAGTAAATTAAGTTTTTGGCCATTAGGCAAAGAAACCAATATTCAACTGAACTCGCCTTGGAGTTCGCCTAGTTTTTCAGGAGCATTTTTACCGGAGAGCCGTGAAGTCACCGAAAAAGGATTTTCGGCAAAATGGAAAGTACTGGAGCTAAATAGAAATTTCCCTCAAAAATGGACAGGAGATCTATATAGTTTCCCAAATGCTGAAGAAGAGTTGGATGCCGCCGCCATGACCACTGAAACAAGAGAACATAAAGCAAAGAACGCAGTTATAGACAATTATTCATTTGGCGTTGACCTGTTAATGCCTGTTGATTTCTATCAAAAGGTATATCGCTCTGCAAAGTACGCGTTAATGTTTATCGGCCTAACCTTTACAGCCTTCTTCTTTATCGAATTAGTAAACAAAAAACGGATTCACCCTGTTCAGTATATTTTGGTTGGATTTGCCTTGGTGATCTTTTACACGCTGTTGCTTTCATTTACCGAGCATTTATCATTTGGAATAGCTTATTCAATCGCTTCTGCCGCAACTATTTTACTAATCACCTGGTTCTCGGGAACAGTGCTTAAAAGTAGAGGTCTCTCAATTCTCATGGGATCTTTGCTTTCGGCCCTTTATTTATTCCTCTACATTTTATTGCAAATGGAAGATTATGCCTTGTTAATTGGCAGTATCGGTTTATTTGTAATATTAGGATTGGTGATGTTTATTTCGAGAAGGGTGGACTGGTATGATTTCAGAAAACCTGAGGTTCAGACTAATTAAACCTTAAAAACATTGTTATTCGGGCAAAGACAATAATCCGTTAAAAGATCTTTGCCCGAATATTATTTATACGTGTTTCTTTTCTTTTTCTTCTTCGGATATTGGAGCCCTGTCGTATACAATCAGTCCCATTTCAACTCCTTTTTGAACGATAAAGTTGAGCGCTTCTTCCCTGTTGTTCTTAATTTCTCCTTCTAAAATCGCTTCTCGTACTAAGTTCTTCAAAATTCCAACTTCCTTACCTGCCGACAACTGAAACATAGTCATAATATCGTTTCCGGAAACCGGTGGCTGCCAGTTGCGCATTTTATCACGCTCCTCAACATCCTTAAGCTTTTGCTGAACCAGTTCGAAATTGCGTTTGTATTTTTTGATCTTGAACTCATTTTTAGTGGTCACATCAGCATGGCAAAGTTTCATTAACGCCTCAATATCCTCACCGGCATCAAATAGAAGTCTTCTAACAGCCGAATCGGTAACAATTTCTTGCGCTAAAACAATAGGACGCAAATGTAGCAGCACTAATTTTTCGACCAGTTTCATCTTTTCATTCAACGGAAGTTTCAACTGACGGAAAATTTTAGGAACCATCCGCGCACCTTTGTCCTCATGTCCGTGAAAAGTCCAGCCATGTACAGGATCATATCGTTTGGTAGCAGGTTTTGCAATATCATGTAAAATGGCTGCCCAACGTAGCCATAGATCGTCAGTAGATTTACAAATATTATCCAACACCTCTAGCGTATGGTAAAAGTTATCTTTATGCGATCGGCCATTGATGGTTTCAACACCATGTAAAGCTACCATTTGCGGAAATATCAGCTCCAGTAAACCGGTGTCAAACAAAAGATTAAAACCTATAGACGGTTTTTTGGATAGGATAATCTTGTTCAACTCATCCGTTATTCGTTCCGCCGAAACAATTTTAATCCGTTCCTTATTTTTTGTAATAGCTTTAAGTGATTGTTCTTCAATATCGAAATGCAATTGGCTAGCAAAACGAATGGCCCTCATCATTCGCAAGGGATCGTCTGAATAGGTCACATCCGGATCTAAAGGAGTTCTAATCGTTTTATATTCCAAATCGATCACTCCATTAAACGGATCGACCAACTCACCAAAAGTACTGCCGTCATTTAACCGGATGGCCATTGCATTTATCGTAAAGTCACGGCGATTTTGATCATCCTGCAGTGTGCCTTCTTCTACAATTGGTTTGCGTGAATGTGAACGATATGATTCCTTGCGTGCACCAACAAACTCAACCTCCAGATCTTCGAGTTTAAGCATAGCTGTACCAAAATTCTTAAAAACAGCCAAGCGTTTTTCCAGACCTACTTTTTTTGCTACTGCGGTGGCAAATTCAACACCATTGCCCAACACTAAAATATCAACATCCTTTGATGGCCTTTTTAAAAAAATATCACGCACAAAACCACCAATAACAAATGCCTCAATATTTAATCGTTGCGCTTCTTCTGATATTGTTTTAAAAATTGGATGATTGAGATGTTTTCTCATTCTAATTAGGTTGTTAGCTTTTAGTTATGAGCAGTTAGCTGATCTAAAAGATCCATCTTCCCTGTACTTCTAACTTTGTACTTTTATCTTCTTTTATACTATTTCCGCAGGATTTTAACCAATCCTCCACTGCCCAGCTTTATGATTGATGACGGAGAAGTTGATTTTTTGCTTCTCTCGAAATCAACAACATAATCAACACCTTGTTTAATTTCCTCGGAAATCTCATCGTAACTCATAGCAGAAGGCTGTCCACTGATATTAGCAGAAGTTGAAACAATAGGCTTGCGGAACTTGCGAATAAGCTGCTCACAAAAAGGATGTTTAACCACCCTGATGCCTACACTTCCGTCCTCGTTCAATACATTTGGAGCCAGTCCCTTCCCCCCATCAAAAACAACTGTTAACGGTTTTTCTGATAGTTCAATTAGTTCATAAGCCACTTCAGGAACATCCTTTACGTATCTGAATAAATCATTAAGATTCTCGAGTAAAACAATAAAGCTTTTCCCTTCTCGTTTTTTAAGTTGAATAATCTTTTCTACGGCCTCAGGATTTGTGGCATCGCAGCCCAAACCCCAAATGGTATCGGTAGGATATAAAATAACCCCTCCTGATTTTAACACTTCGAGCGCACTTTCTATTTCTTTTTGCATATTGATTTATGTTCAATACATTTTAACGGCAAAACTACGCCTTTTAATTTTGATAGATTAACTGAAGTTTTAATTAAGCAAATCAAAAACAACCATCATCTTTATCTTTTTATAGTTGGATTCTGCCGGAATAAAATAAGAAACTTCTATAAAATTAATTTTAACCTTTTTACCAATATATTTATTCGGTTCGGGTAGTAATTTCTCGGCTCCGCAATGCTGTAGCCAATAAAATGTTTCCTGTAATCCTTGTTCATTTACACAAATAAACTTGTAAAAATCACCCTTTACTATTTTGCTCAGTTTTCCATTATAGTTAGAAGTCGCACTTTCCGTATCTATTGGAAGGGGCGTTTTTTTCTCATTGGCCATTTTCAGAGCAAAATCGAGAAAACGGGGACAATTTTTCATCAAATTTTTAGCAACATCATTACCCAATTGTTCTGCTGCCACATCAGAGTTCGCTCCCATCAAATCATAATACTCTAAAAGAGTTCCCATATGGTCGGCACAAGCTTTCATCATCACTTTCCCAAATAAACTTGTGACCGAATCGGGTGATAGTTTATCTAACTGAACATCTTTCAGCTCATTACATATTTTCTGTGAAATGGTATCAATAAAAGCCTCTTTCTGTGCAAAAACACTTGAGAGTGAACAGAAAAAAAGAATGGGAATAAACAGAAGTATTCTTTTCATAACAAAATAGCTGTAAAAAAACATAGTCCATAAAGGTAATTTATGGACTATGTTTCAAAATATTCTAAAAAATCTGTACTAAACCGCTACGTTATAATCACGTAAAGCATTGTTTAATGAAGTTTTCTTATCGGTACTTTCTTTACGTTTACCAATAATTAAGGCGCAAGGAACCTGGTAGCTACCTGCAGCGAATTCTTTGGTATAACTTCCTGGGATTACAACCGAACGTGCAGGAACTAAACCTTTATATTCTTTAGGTTCTAAACCTGTCACATCAATAATTTTGGTTGAAGCTGTCAAAACCACGTTGGCTCCTAATACAGCTTCTTTTTCAACGTGCACACCTTCTACAACAATAGCGCGTGAACCTAAGAAACAACCGTCTTCAATAATAACAGGAGAAGCTTGTACTGGCTCCAAAACACCACCTATACCTACACCACCGCTCAAATGCACATCCTTACCAATTTGCGCGCATGAACCAACAGTTGCCCAGGTATCAACCATGGTACCTGAATCAACGTATGCACCAATATTTACGTATGAAGGCATCATGATTACTCCTTTAGCAAGGAAAGAACCATAACGTGCAAGACCATGAGGAACCACACGAACACCAGCCTCTTTAAAGTTTGTTTTCAATTTAATTTTATCATAGAAAACAAAAGGACCAGCCTTAATTTCTTCCATCTCACGAGTTGGGAAGTACATAATTACTGCCTTCTTCACCCACTCGTTCACATGCCAACCACCCATTACCGGTTCAGCAACGCGCAATTGACCTTTATCTAATAATTCTATAACTTCTTCGATAGCTAAAATGATATCGCTGTAGTTAAGCAGGGAACGATCTTCCCAAGCTTTCTCAACTTTGTCTTTTAAAGCAGTTAACGGCATTTGTAAGGAATTTAAAAATGAACTTTTTTTTGAATACAAGGACTTAAGGTAAAATCCGTTGCAAATAACGCAATTTTAAACAAGATTTCTGAACCCTAATCTCATTTATCTGTTATAATTAAACGTGATATTAAATCACGATATTGTTAATTTGCAGTATGAATGAAAGTGAAAAACTAAGGATTGATAAATATTTATGGGCCATTCGAATTTTCAAAACCCGCAGTCTGGCAACCGAGGCCTGCAAAGGTGGAAAAGTAAAATTGGAAGGCAATAATTTAAAACCCGCACACGTAGTTAAGGTCGATGAGGTTTATCATATTCAAAAAGGTATTGAGAAAAAGATTGTTAAAGTTACTGGTTTGTTAGAAAGCCGTGTAGAAGCAAAAAAAGCAATTTTATATTACGAAGACTTAAGTCCCGTAAATACCGAAGCGAGGCATATGTCGGTATTCACTGCTCCTGTTTTCACGCGCGAACGAGGAACAGGCAGACCTACCAAACGCGACAGGCGTGATTTGGATGAATTACGGAATAGTGGCGATTAAATAGTTTGAAAGTGCCTTTAGTATAGTGTGAAATATAACGGGTTGCGAACATCCTATTGTCCGCAACCCGCAACATGAAATGAAATTAAAATAAAATTAATTATTTCTTTTCAGCTTTGTATTCTTCATTCAAGCCTTTCAACACATCGTTAGTAACATCAAGGCTTTCATCTGCATATAAAATAGCACTATTACCTTTTGAGTAAGATATCACCATTTTGTAGCCGTGATCTTTTGAATATTTCTTCAGGTACTCAGTAATTTTATTGTACAATTTTTCGGTTTCTTCCTGTTCTTCTTTAGCAGCCTGGCCTGCCAAACTTTGTTGCAACTGCCCTAGATCTTGTTGTCTCTTTTGTAATTGCAAGCTCAATTGTTGTTGTTGATCCTGAGTCATACCTTGGGCAGCACGTTGTGCATTTGCCACTTCTTGCTGAAATGAGCGGCCTTTGCCTTCAAATTGTTGCTGACGAAGCGTGTTTTTTGCTTCTAAACTCTTTTTAACATCTACAAAGTAGTTGTAATGCTTCTGTAAAGAGTCTGAATTAACGTAAACTATAATTTCTGATTTAACACCTTCGGTTTTAACTCCGGTCGAATCAGCTTTTTGATTTGCCGTGCCGCTGTTGTTGTTAGAACATGCAGCCAAAATAGCTACACCAACTATTGGTAAAAGAGCAATTGATTTTTTAAGGTTCATATCTAATAGTGACTTTGCGGCAAATATAATTATTCAAACCATTTTCAAAATTCTTTCTGAAAGTTGTTTTTAAAAAATATCAGAATAAAATTGTGAACCTTAATTAAAACTAAAGCTAGTTCCTTACTTTGATAATTATAAATCAGTAACCGTCATTATATTTCCAGTAATCTCAATTTTATACTTTTTCAATGTTCTGGTACTTCCCGAAGCATTTACAGGACCATTAATAACGGCACCATCCAGTTGATATCTGCTTTGATGTAAGCTACACTCCAAACGATTGTTGGTACCATCGTAAAAAATCGAGCCATGTTCATGCGGACAAACTGCCTCCAATGCAACAAACGAACTAGCCACAACAGCATTTGCAGTACGTACTACAATCACTCCTTGTTTGGTTTTTGAACTACCCACATTGGGCAAATCGGTGTCAATATTTAGCGTAAAGTTTAATGGGTTTCCATTATTTCCTCCATTATTATTATTGGGTTCTGCGCTATCTCCACCACCACAGGCATCCAACAAACTTCCGGCACAAATTATAGCGGCCCCAATACCAAGTTTAGACAAGAATTCATTGCGTTTCATATTGTAATTGTTTTATCAAATAGGTTTACGGATGAAACTTTACAAAAGTTGCCTGATCTGAAAAAATCAATAAAAAGCAATGTAAGGACCTTCAAATATTTCGACACAAAAACAAGCAAAGAGCCCATTATTTATAATACTTTTCGACCCCTGAAAAATGTTAATAATTATGATTTCAGAATGCTTTAATAATCCCTAATAAATTACTAATATCGAGGTCTTAATAGGCGCTTTTCATTTCGGTAAGAGGCCTAAAAAGAGTATCTTTGAACTTTTGTAACTATAGGATAACATGAGCGAAACAGCAGAAACAAAAGCTGCGAATTATTCAGCGGATAATATTCAGGTTCTTGAAGGATTAGAAGCCGTACGCAAACGCCCAGCCATGTATATTGGCGATGTGGGCGTAAAAGGCTTACACCATTTGGTTTATGAAGTTGTTGACAACTCAATTGACGAGGCATTAGCCGGATATTGTAATGATATTAACGTTACCATACATCAAAATAACTCAATTACTGTAAAAGATAACGGCCGTGGTATTCCGACAGGCATGCACACTAAAGAGAAAAAATCGGCTTTAGAGGTAGTAATGACTGTATTGCATGCGGGTGGTAAATTCGATAAAGACACCTACAAAGTTTCAGGTGGTCTGCATGGCGTGGGCGTTTCCTGCGTAAATGCATTATCTATCCATTTAAAAGCCGAAGTTCATCGTGATGGCAAAGTATGGGTGCAGGAATATGAAAAAGGAAAACCTCAGTACGATGTTAAAACAGTAGGTGACACAAATGTAACCGGTACCATAGTTACATTTACTCCCGACAGTGAGATATTTACCCTTACAACTGTTTACAATTATGATACATTAGCTGCCCGTTTACGGGAGCTAGCCTTTTTGAACAAAGGAATTCGTCTTACCTTAACCGATGAACGCGAAACCAATGATGATGGCTCTTTCGTCTCTAACACCTTCTATTCAGACGGTGGCTTAAGAGAGTTTGTTGCCTATCTGGACGGTACTCGTGAACCTTTGATTCCGGAGCCTATTTACATTGATGGTAACAAAGCCGGAATTCCAGTAGAACTTGCTCTGCAGTATAACAGTACTTACTCCGAAAACGTTCACTCCTACGTTAACAACATTAACACTATTGAAGGTGGAACGCACGTAGCTGGTTTCCGAAGAGGTTTAACCCGTACTTTAAAAAGCTATGCCGATAAAAGTGGCTTACTGAAAAACCTTAAGGTTGAAATTACCGGTGATGACTTCCGAGAAGGATTAACTGCGGTTATTTCAGTAAAGGTTGCTGAACCACAGTTTGAAGGTCAAACTAAAACTAAACTTGGAAATAATGAGGTTACAGGTGCGGTAGATCAGGCTGTAGGTGAAATTTTAAATATTTATTTAGAAGAGCATCCTAAAGAGGCCCGACTGATTGTACAAAAAGTGGTGCTTGCCGCAACGGCTCGTGCTGCCGCGCGTAAGGCACGTGAAATGGTGCAACGCAAAACCGTTATGACAGGATCAGGTCTACCTGGAAAACTGTCTGACTGTTCGAACAATGATCCTGAGGCTTGTGAATTATACCTGGTGGAGGGTGATTCGGCGGGTGGTACGGCAAAACAAGGTCGTAACCGTAATTTCCAAGCTATTTTACCACTAAAAGGAAAGATCCTAAACGTGGAAAAAGCAATGGAACATAAGATCTACGAAAACGATGAGATCAAGAATATCTTTACCGCTATGGGTGTCAGTATTGGAACACCTGAAGACGATAAGGCTCTAAATATCACTAAACTCCGTTATCACAAGATTATTATCATGACGGATGCCGATGTGGATGGTTCTCACATCACCACACTGATCCTTACCTTCTTCTTCCGATACATGAAAGAGCTGGTTGAGTTTGGTTATATCTACATTGCAACTCCTCCTTTATACATGGTTAAAAAGGGCAAGGACTTTGAATATGCATGGACGGAAGACCAACGATTAGCTGCTATTGAGCGCTTAAAAGGCAGTGGAAAAGAAGATAGTGTTAACACCCAACGCTACAAAGGTTTGGGAGAGATGAACGCTGAACAATTGTGGGAAACTACCATGAACCCTGATACCCGTACATTGCGTCAGGTGACAATTGAAAATGCTGCAGAATGCGACCATATCTTTTCAGTCTTAATGGGTGATGAAGTTGCTCCTCGTCGTGAATTCATTGAGAAACATGCAAAATATGCCAAAATCGATGCTTAATTGCATTATTAAATAATTCAAATAGAGGCTGTCTCAAAAGGGGCAGCCTTTTTAGTTGCCGAGAATTGACTGTATATTTTTTGATTGAGAATT
>NZ_JAMWYS010000050.1 GCF_023914155.1 Solitalea agri
AATTCTCAATCAAAAAATATACAGTCAATTCTCGGCAACTAAAAAGGCTGCCCCTTTTGAGACAGCCTCTTTTCATTAAACCCTCAATGGGTTTGATTTAACCTTGAACAGTTTTTAGCTTCTTTCTTTTTTTTATCTTTGGCCACTATATGAATTTATCTATCAACGAAATTATTTCTGTAACAATGATCCTTTTTGCGATCATTGATATTCTGGGCTCTATTCCTATTGTTCTTGAATTACGTAACCGCGTAGG
Organism: Solitalea agri; assembly: GCF_023914155.1. Taxonomy (GTDB): domain Bacteria; phylum Bacteroidota; class Bacteroidia; order Sphingobacteriales; family Sphingobacteriaceae; genus Solitalea; species Solitalea agri. The sequence continues at coordinate 257 of NZ_JAMWYS010000050.1, forward strand.
TCATATTCAGTCGGAAAAGGCCACTTTGGTAGCCATGGCATTAATGATCTTATTTCTTTTTGTTGGAGAGAAGTTATTGAATATTATCGGCGTTGATGTTAAATCGTTTGCTATCGCCGGTTCACTGGTTATTTTTTTTATTGCGATGGAGATGGTACTAGGAATTCATTTTTTTCGCGATCAAATGCCTGAAACTGCCTCAATAGTTCCTTTGGCATTTCCACTAATTGCCGGAGCCGGAACTATGACCACTCTCCTATCATTAAAAGCCGAGTATCAAACTATAAATATCGTTTTAGGCATTATTATCAACTTACTTTTTGTTTATTTTGTACTGAAAAACGTAAGCATACTGGAACGGATTCTGGGTAAAAATGGGGTGGAAATATTACGAAAGGCCTTTGGCGTAATTTTGTTGGCAATTGCCATCAAGTTGTTCAGAAACAATACCGGTTTATAATCTTAAAATAGTTTTACGAACCGGGTCAAATTGATTAACTAAAACAATAAATACATACATAAACAAGGTTGATAATCCAAAGTGATCAACTATGAACAGATAAAAACATGGGAAGAGCATTTGAAGCGAGAAAGCAAAGTAAAATGAAGCGTTGGGGTAAAATGGCCAAGCTATTTACCCGTATCGGTAAAGATATTGTAATTGCTGTTAAAGCCGGCGGTCCCAACCCGGAATCGAATGCGCGCTTACGCGTAATTATGCAGAATGCCAAAGGTGCTAACATGCCGAAAGATCGCATTGAAGCAGCTATTAAACGTGCAACCGATAAAGATACATCTAGCTACGAAGAGATTGTATACGAAGGATACGGCCCTTACAAGGTTGCTATCTTGGTTGAAACTTCTACCGACAACATCAACCGTACCGTTGGTAATGTTCGTAGCTATATTACCCGCTCAGGAGGAACTTTAGGTACCTCAGGTTTATTGAACTTTATTTTCGAACGCAAAGCCGTATTCCGCATTGCTGCTGACGGAGTTGACGTTGAGGAGCTTGAACTTGATCTGATTGACTTTGGCGCTGAAGAGGTGTTCCAGGATGAAAATGAGATCACTATTACTACCGAGTTTGAAGATTTCGGTAAAATGCAAAAAGCTCTTGAAGATAAAGGAATGAACATTATCAGCTCTGAGTTCGAGCGCTTTTGTACTACCTTTAAAGAAGTTACAGCTGAACAAGAAGCTGAAGTTCAGAAATTGATCGACAAATTAGAAGAAGACGATGACGTGAATGCTGTATATCACAATATGGCTCCTCGCGACGAGGCATAAGTCACAATATACTCATAAAAAATCCCATCCAAAAGGTGGGATTTTTTTATTGCCCATGCTACGATGAAAGATCCTGCCAGATTTCTCATAAGGAATAAATCTTAATACGATTAATTAAATTTACACTACAAACCAAAAGACAAATCACTTACTTTAGCATCATATGAAAAAAAGCATCACAATCTTCGTTTTAGCACTATTCACTTCTGTTTCCTTGTTTGCTCAAAGTGCCAACAAAGCCGACAGCCTTTACCAGGTAGCCCTTAACTTTTATGATAAGCAAGATTCGCAGAACGCTATTGTTAACTTCGAAGAAGTTTTAAAGCTGAACCCTAAACACGTTGATGCCCTATATAACCTGGCTGTTTTGCAATATGAACTTGGCAACAAGCAAAAGGCAATCGAACTGTTTCAACGTTCGGCGGCTTTGGGCGATACGCAATCAAAAGAAATTTTGAAACAGAAACTGAATGTTCGCTTAAATTACGCTGATACAATGGACATTGCTGATGTAGACAAGCTACCACAATTACTTTTAGATGGAAAAGCCGAGGATCTGCTATTTAACAACAGTATCAACACCAAATTATTAAAGGAAATTGCCAATAATATTGTCGCATCAAAAGATATAAAGTCTCGGGTCTTTGATATAGAAGCGGCTAATAAAAACATTGATGTAACTACCATCAATGAAGTAAAATTAAAGGTGGGCCTGCTATTTGGTAAAGATGGCTCCATTACGGTCATTCCAACCGATGAGAATTTCATCGACCGAAAATTAGTGTTAGAAATGATGAAAGCTTCGGCAAAACTCGGAAAAGTTACGCCGGCACAATATGCTGATAAAGTTGTTTGCACAAGGTATTATTCAATTCCTTTGATGTATTACAAGGAAGAAAATAAATAACCGCTTAAAATGCCGTTGCTAAATCTTCAAAAGTATTTCCGCATAGCACTTTTCAACTTCTTTATTCTTTCATTAGTTGGCTTGCTGTTGCGATGGCTTATGATTAGTCCGATCAAAGGGCTGAACTATCAGTACATTTTACATGCTCATAGCCATTTCGCTTTTAGTGGTTGGGCATTTATGGCTTTAATGCTGGCACTTAGCCACTGTTTCATTCCGGCGAAATTATTTGAACAAAAGAATTTCAAAAACCTGATTTGGTTGACTGTTTTTACAGCCTATGGAATGTTGCTTTCATTTCCGTTTAAGGGTTACTTCGTTGTTTCTATCGCTTTCTCAACATTATTCATTGGAGTAAATGCCTGGTTTATCGTATTCTTTTTCAAAGCAACGTATAACAACCCCAAAACGCTTTCCCTTAAAACAGCCCAACTGGGCTTAATATTTTTAGGTTTATCATCCATCGGCCCATTTACCTTAGGGCCTATTATTGCCAATGGCTTATCAGGCTCTCCGTTTTATTATAATGCCATTTACTTTTACCTGCATTTTCAATACAATGGTTGGTTATGCCTAGGCGTTTTATCATTACTAATAAATCTAGTTGAAAAAAAAGGATTTATATTTCCCCCAATCAGTTCAAAACTGATTTATTCGTTGTTGCTCATCTCGGTTTTATTAACCTATTCACTTTCGCTCCTATGGAACAAACCGCCGGCATTAGCTTATGTTATTGGAGGTCTTGGAGCCCTGCTGCAATGTTTTGCATTATTATTTCTGTTTAAAACCTTTCAATGGAGAATACTATTCTCCTTGCCACGACTTCAAAAAACGTTGCTGCTTTTAGGTGTATTGGCTTTCACTCTAAAAGCCAGTATGCAACTACTCTCTGCCCTTCCCTATTTTGCTGATCTAGCCACTCAAATCCGCCACCTGATCATCGGTTATCTGCACATGGTATTTTTAGGTTGTTTTAGTTGTTTGGTTTTGTTTTACAGTATTTATAACAAGCTGATTTTAGTTTCCAAACCATTTTCTACTGCAGCTTATTTATTTATTGCAGGTATTATTATTACCGAACTATTGCTATTCGGTGGAAGCCTACTTATGAACAGCAAATCATATATCCCTCATTTTCAACACATTTTAATCTTGGCTTCAGCAATCCTTCCTCCAGCGCTATTTGGCCTTTGGTTCTACTCAAAAAAAGAGTAGAAAAATAAAAGACCTTTTTATCTTTTATTTGAAATATGTTTTTATCTTTGACTTATAAACGAAGATAAAATATGAACACCATGGAAATATTAGATGTTACCGTTCTGGAACCTAAACACAAGCATCCAACAATCTTTAACCGATTTGATCAACTTCAAGCAGGTGAAGGTTTTATTATTCATAATGACCATGACCCTAAGCCGCTTTACTATCAGTTATTAGCTGAACGCGGAGCGACATTCAGCTGGGAATATCTAATGGAAGGCCCTGAATGGTGGAAAGTTCGAATCACTAAAAATTTAGTTGGCGAGAATGACAGCACCGTAGGCGAATTGGTAGCAAAGGATTTCCGCAAGGCTGAAGTATTTAAAAAATTTGGAATCGACTTTTGTTGTGGCGGTAAGAAATCGGTTAAACAAGTGTGCTCCGAAAAAGGAGTAAACTATGACGAATTACAAACCGCACTAAATGCTACAGAAAGCATTGGTACCAAAGCAGAAAACTATGATCAATGGTCGGTAGAGTTTTTAGTTGATTATATTGTAAATAAACATCACACCTACGTAAAGGATTCATTGCCGGTAATGCTTGAATTTGCTCAAAAGGTTGCAAGAGTTCATGGCGCCAATCACCCTGAAAACATTGAAATTGCAGAGAACGTTCATGCGCTGGCAGCTGAACTTAACATGCACCTGATGAAAGAGGAACGAGTACTCTTCCCTTATATTCAGCAATTAGGTAAACTAAAAAGAGAAAACAAACAAGCAGGAACTCCAACATTCGGCACGGTTAAAAACCCTGTAAATATGATGGAAATGGAGCATGATTCAGCAGGAGAATTAATGCAGGCTATCAGTAAACTGTCTAATAACTATACTCCACCAGCTGATGCCTGTACTACCTACCGTGTCTTATATGCGAAACTCAAAGAGTTTGAAGATGATTTACATAATCATATTCATTTAGAGAACAATATTCTATTCCCTAAAGCTATTGAACTTGAAGCAGAGCTGATGGGTAAAGATGTGTCAGTTGAACCATCTGAAAATTCATGTTCTGTAAAACCTTAAAACTATGGAAACAGAAAACTTGGTATTGCTTGATGTAAGGCCATTGCTTGCTCAAAAGCAAGATCCGTTTAAACAAATTATGGAGACGGTAAACACACTCCCTACTGGTAGTGGGTTGCATCTGATTACTCCATTCGAACCCGTTCCGCTCTATGTGATCATGCAATCGAAAGGGTTTGTTTGCCGGACAGAGCGCATAAGTAACAATGAGGTACATACCTATTTTGAACCTGAATCACTAGCGGTTAAAAGCCATTCTAACGAACCTGAAATCAATTTAGATTTCAACGACGAAACATTTACAAGTCTTGTGAATGCCTTTAAAGGCAAATTGCACGAAGTGGATGTAAGAGAACTTGAAATGCCGCAGCCCATGCTCACCATCCTGGCTGAGCTTGAGCACTTACCTGCAGATCATGCATTACTGGTCCACCATAAAAAAGTACCACTTTTCTTGCTTCCTGAATTAAAGGCACGCGACTTTGAGTACCTGATCTATAACAAAGAAAAAGTAGAGCTTCTAATCTTCAGATAACATTAATCTATAAATCATGAGCCACGCTGTATCAGTTAAAACCGTTTCTGCCAAAATGATCTCTGCTCATTATATGGCCGGGAGCATCGCTTATCTGATAGTGTGTGTGCTAGTGTTAATGTCCGGTAACGCGTTTGCCGGGCATTTTTTCCATCCACAACTATTGGCCATGGTTCATTTAGCCGCTTTAGGCTGGATCAGCATGATCATTATTGGCACCACCTACCTCTTGGTTCCGGTTATCCTCGATGTTAACTTATACAGCAACAAACTCGCTTATTTCAGCTTTTTCAGCCTGATAGCAGGCGTTATCGGATTGGCGTGTACATTCTATCACTTTATAACAGGTCCTTTGATGCAAGTTGCTGCATTGCTGTTATTAGCAAGCATCGGGTCATATTGCTTTAATCTTTGGAAAACTACGACAAAACATAAAGCAGAGAATATTCAAGCTGATTTTATTCAAACGGCATTGCTCTGGCTGCTGGTAACTGCAATATTAGGTACGTTACTGGTCTTCAATTTTAGCTACGCCTTTTTGCCTGAAGATCACTTACACTATCTGAAGCTTCATGCGCATATCGGTTTTGCAGGCTGGTTTCTATTATTAGTTATGGGCGTGCTTTCTAAACTGATGCCAATGTTTTTACTTAGTAAAACAACTAACAGTAAACAATTAAGGCTTTGTTGGTATTTGGTAAACGGAGCCATTTGCGGCTTTCTTATCGATATGTTTTTCAACCAGGGCCGGTTAAGCATTGTTTGCTGGCTGTTAGGAGCAGCAGGCATTAGCTGTTTCGCCAACTTCCTGTACTCCGTTTGGAAAAACAGAATGAAACGTAAAGTTGACTTGCCCATGAATACTACATACAAAATGCTGACGCTGGGTCTTGTTTCAGTTATTATTGCAGCCGTTTTATTGATCCTAAATAACAATGAGGTTTTTCTGCAATTGGCAAAAACATATGGCGTGCTATTTTTAGGTGGATTTCTAACCGGACTGGTTCTGGCCCAAACATTTAAAATTTTGCCTTACATTATTTGGCTCGAACTATTTAAAGATATGGCAGGAGCGGAGAGTATCCCACAGCCTGCCGATTTGTACAATAAAAATTGGTTCAATTTGCAATTTACATTTTACATACCTGGATTAGTGCTGTTAATCGCGGGTATCATACTAAAAAGTACAACAGTAATTTCGTTTGGAGGAATGTTATTGCTCCTCAGCGCCTTTTTTTATACTAGCAACATAATAAAACTGATCAGAATGAACGTTAATTGAAATAATGTATGGAAATCGATATTCTGAAAAATAAACCTTTTTTTATCGCGGAATTATATGAAAATTTACGCAGTGTTATCGATCCTGAACTGGGGTTAAATATTGTTGACCTTGGTTTAATTTATAACATTGAGGCATTGGAACCTACAAAAGAAATCAATGTCACCATGACACTCTCCACCAAGGGTTGTCCCGCCGGAGATTTCATCATTAACTGTATTTGGGAACGATTGAAAAATCGTTATTCGGATTGGCAGATTGATGTGCAACTTGTATGGGAACCCGAATGGACTGTAGATAACATTAGCGAACTAGGTAAAACTCAACTTGGATTAAACTAAAAGATATGCTTTCGAAAACCTGTGAATATGCAATCAGAGCTCTTATTTACATTGTTTATAAGAGTGGGGACGGCAATAAGCTGGGAATAAAAGATATTGCCAAGGAAATTGGTTCGCCTGAGCATTTTACAGCCAAAATATTGCAAACACTTTCGAGGCAGGGAATTATTTCTTCTACCAAAGGCCCTAATGGTGGTTTTTACGTAGAAAAAGATACTGCTCCTATACCTATTATCAATGTAATGATAGCCATTGATGGACCAAAACCCCTGGGTACCTGCGTACTTGGACTAAAAGAATGTAACGACTTACAACCTTGCCCGTTACACGATAGTTACAAGGGGATCAAGCAATCATTATTCACCCTTTTCTCAACTAAAACCATTCAGGATTTAGCTGCGGATGTGGCTGATGGTAAAGTCATAAAATTCACTTTAGAAACTAATTAACAACATAATTTAATTTATATAATATGAAAACCAATAGATTATCAGAAAAAAGGACAAAAAGAACTCTATTTCCTTATTTAGCACTTACTATCGTTTCATTATTCCTTGCGTCTTGCGGAGGTTCACAAAACAATACCGATTCCAATCAAACCGCCGAAAACACTGAAGCTACCACTACCGAAAGCAGTGCCGCTGCAGCAGTAGATACCAAAGCACATAGCGACAGTAAAGGGGTTGGAAAATTTACTGAAGTTAAAATTGAAGCATTAAACACTGACTTAGCTAAAAATGGTGAAACCGTATTCACTGCAAAATGTTCGGCTTGCCATAAAACTACCGATCAAAAAGTTGTTGGTCCGGGCTTAAAAGGTGTAACCGAACGCCGTACTCCTGAATGGATCATGAATATGATCACCAATCCTACTGAAATGACCAAAAGTGATCCGGTTGCTAAAGCACTTTTAGAAGAACACCTAACTCAAATGACTTTCCAAAATGTTACGGATGATGAAACTCGCCAAATTTTGGAATTTTTACGTCAAAACGACGGAGCCAAATAATTTTAACTACTAACAGATATAAAGGTCTTTTTATTACCTAATAATAAACTACATGACACCGTTCATCAAACATTCAAAATTAATGTTAGCTGTAGCTGTCGCCACAGCTGCATTTACCGGTTGTAAACCCAAAAAAGCGGAAACTGTAATCTCAGGGGATGCTGCTCAAAAGGTATACGTTGCTCCTGGTAAATTAGACGAAGTTTATTTGTTTGCTTCAGGAGGCTTTAGCGGACAAGTTGCTGCTTACGGTATACCTTCAGGTCGCCTGCTTAAAGTGATTCCGGTATTTTCTCAAAACCCAGAAAACGGATGGGGATATACTGAAGAAACTAAAGCTATGTTAAATACTTCTCATGGTTTTATTCCATGGGATGATGCTCACCACCCTCAGCTTTCTAAAACCGATGGCATGGACGATGGCCGTTGGTTATTTATCAATGGTAACAATACCCCACGTATTGCTCGTATCAATCTGGCTACTTTTAAAACTGAAGAAATCCTTGAGGTTCCAAACTCCGGCGGTAACCACTCTTCTCCTTATTGTACCGAAAATACCGAGTATGTGGTTGCGGGTACTCGTTTCAGCGTGCCTATTGGAAACAATACTGACGTGCCGATCACTTCCTATAAAGAAAACTTCCGCGGAGCTCTTTCATTCATCAATGTTGACCAAAAAGAAGGCAACATGAACATTGCATTCCAGCTATTGGTACCTGGTGTTGACTATGATTTGGCTCGTAGCGGTAAAGGTGTTTCACATGGTTGGATGTTCTTCTCATGCTACAACTCAGAACAAGCTCACACTTTACTTGAAGTAAATGCCAGTCAACGTGATAAAGACTTTATCATGGCGGTAAACTGGAAAAAAGCTGAAGAATACGTAAAACAAGGTAAAGGCAAAAAAATGCCAGCTACGTATTATCATAACAAATACGACGAAAAAACACATTCAGCTAAATCAACCGTAGAGAAAGAAGTATTAACTCTTGATACACGTGAATTAAAAGACATCGTTTATTTCATTCCTTGTCCTAAATCTCCACACGGAGCCGATGTAAGCCCTGATGGCGAAAACATTGTAGCCAGTGGTAAATTGGCAGCGGTAATTCCTGTATTCTCATTTAAAAAGTTAACTGATGCAATTGCTAAGAAAACTTTTGATGGTGAATTCGATAATGTTTCAGTTGTTAAATACGAAGCTGCTTTGGCCGGTGAAGTTCAAAAACCAGGCTTAGGCCCTCTGCATACCGAATTTGATGATAAAGGTTATGCCTATACTTCAATGTTCGTTTCATCAGAAATTGTAAAGTGGAAAGTTGATACCCGCGAAGTTGTGGATCGTGTTCCTACTTATTATTCAATTGGTCACTTATGTGTAGTTGGTGGTGATAACAAAAAACCTTACGGTAAATACGTGATCGCCTTAAACAAAATCACCAAAGATCGCTACTTACCCACCGGTCCGGAATTAACGCAGTCGGCTCAATTGTTCGATATTTCGGGTGAGAAAATGAACTTATTGCTTGACTTCCCAACTATTGGCGAACCACACTATGCACAAGCTTGTCCTGCAGAAGTGATCATGAAAAATCAGAAAAAAATATTTGAACTGAGCAAAAATGAGCACCCTTACGCTGCTAAAAACGAGCAAGAAACTAAAGTGGTTCGTAATGGAAAACGTGTAGATGTTTGGATGACTGCTATTCGTTCTCACCTTGCACCTGATAATATCGAAGGTATTAAACAAGGCGATGAAGTATATTTCCACGTTACCAACTTAGAGCAAGACTGGGATGTACCTCACGGTTTTGCCATCAAAGGTGCTGAAAATACTGAGTTATTAATTATGCCAGGTGAAACTCAAACTATAAAATGGACCCCTAAATCAACTGGAGTGTTCCCTTTCTATTGTACCGACTTCTGCTCGGCGCTTCACCAGGAAATGCAGGGTTATGCCAGAGTTTCTGCTGCAAACTCAACCGTTGCTTTGAAATATGGCGTGGGAGATACCGCTCCTAAAGACCAAGTAGCTCAGAAATAGACACTAATCTGTTTCAGCCTGCAACAACCGTAACCGTTATTTTAGTGCCGGTTACGGTTGTTTTACCTCCTGAAAAGGAGTTCGATTCATCCCCAGGAGAATCAAATCTTAAAATTACACTTACATGAAAAAGTCTTCACGAATATTGGTGCTGGTGTGTGCATTACTGATGCTCGGCGCTTATATTTTTCCAATCTGGACCATTTCATTGGAAGCCCCGCAATATCCCGAAGGCTTGCAAATGAATATATTGATCAATAACATAACCGGCGATGTGGATAAGGTTAACGGTTTGAACCATTACATCGGAATGAAGCACATCCATGCCGAGGAATTTGTAGAACTTAAAGCACTGCCCTACCTTATAGCATTTTTTATAGGTTTCGGCTTGTTAACTTATTGGAAAAATAGTAAAAAATTGTTGTACGCCTGGACAGTTATGCTGCTTGCATTTGGTATTGCAGGTGCTGTTGATTTTTATCTTTGGGAGTATGATTACGGCCATAACCTCGATCCAATGGCGGCAATAAAGGTTCCGGGCATGTCGTATCAGCCTCCGTTGTTAGGATACAAGCAATTATTGAACTTTTTGGCTGGTTCATTTCCGGCAATTGGCGGTTGGATGGTGATCACTCCTATTCTTACTGCATTTACAATTAGTATTGTAGAATTACGTTCGAAAAAGAAAGTTAATCATGAGAAATTATCTGCTTCTTCTGCTGCTGTTAACCGCGGCTTGTAATAAGAAAGGTCCACAATCGATCAGCTATGGTTCTGATGCCTGTGACATGTGCAAAATGAACATCATGGACGATAAATTTGGAGCCGAGATCGTTAACAAAAACGGCAAAGTATTCAAATTCGATTCGGCAGAATGTATGGTTGATTATGTGCTTACCGGTACAGAAAACCTTGAACAGTTTTATGTTACCGATCATTCGCAACCAAAGGAATTAATTAACGTACAGAAAGCATTTTTCCTTCACGGAGAAAACATTAATAGCCCAATGGGAGGTCATTTGGCTGCCCTTGGTACAAAAAAGGAGGCCGAAAAAATGCAACAACAATCAGGTGGTGAATTGTTAACCTGGGAACAAGTGAAAAAGCTTCGTACTCACTAAACATTATTCATCTACCCTATTCATAAAAATTTTCATTTTGTTTTATAAAAGCATTGGCGGTTTCAGCAACTTCCAATGCTTTTTTGTTCTAAGTCTTAGCCATAATATCTTCCTAACTGATTGATTTAACAATTTTAAAATAAAAGATAAAAAGGTCTTTTATTTATTTATTTGATTGTATATTTGCTTTATAATCTTTCAAGATGGCACGAAAAATAGTATTCCTTTTCATACTGCTTATAGCCCAATGCAGCATTGCATTGGCACAGCAAAAGCTGATCGTGGGTCCCAAAGAAAAATACACCACCATTGAAAAAGCACTGGCTGCCAGTAAAAATGGTGATGAAATCATTGTAAAAAAAGGGATCTACACTTCCTTAAATATTACCATTAATAAAAGCATAACTCTTACCGGACAAGGGCAACCCGTTTTAGATGGTAAGGGTAAAGACGAAGTATTGACGATTTTAGTGAACGGGGTAACAGTTAACGGTTTTATTATTAAAAACACCAATATCGGTTCTTCAAAAGATTATGCCGGTATTCGTGTTTTTAAGGCCAATAACGTTAAAATCATTAACAACACCTTACAAAATACATTTTTCGGTATTTATTTATCTGATGCAGATGATATACTGGTAAAAAACAATAAACTGACCGGTACCGGCCACCCTACTCAATCAGGCAATGGCATACATTTATGGCAATGCAATCGCATTAAAATAGAAAACAACACCATTCGCAGGCACCGCGATGGCATTTATTTCGAATTTGCCAAACAAAGCTTGATTCAAAACAACCTTAGTGAGCAAAACAACCGCTATGGCTTACATTTTATGTTTTCTGATGATGACAAATACATTGATAATACCTTTAGAAATAATGGTTCGGGAGTAGCTGTAATGTATACCAAGCGAATTACCATGCTCAAAAATGTATTTGAAAAGAATACAGGCAGCTCGTCATATGGTCTTTTGCTGAAAGACATCAGCGATAGCCGTATTGAACACAATAAATTCAGTTTAAATACTACCGGAATATATTTTGAAGGCTGCAGCCGTATTAATGTTACCAATAATGACTTTTTGCAAAACGGCTGGGCCATACGTTTGCTGGCCAATTGCGAAAGCGATCATTTCGAAAACAATAATTTCAAAGGAAATACTTTCGATCTATCTACCAATGGCACTCATTTTCAAAATAAATTCATTAATAATTATTGGGATAAATACGAAGGTTATGATATGGACCGCAACAAAATAGGCGATGTTCCCTACCGTCCGGTAAGCTTATACTCACAGGTACTTGAAAAAATGCCTTACGCTGTTATGTTAATGCGCAGCCTGATGGTAAACTTGCTGGATAAAGCTGAAAAAGCCATCCCTTCAATAACTCCTGAAATTATTAAAGACGAACAACCACGCATACAATCTATAGCAAGATGATAGAGATAAACCAACTACGTAAATCATTTGGCAAACTGGACGTGCTGAAAGGCATTTCAACAACTTTTGAACCGGGGCAGGTTATTTCAATATTAGGACCCAATGCTTCGGGGAAAACTACACTCATAAAATCGATATTAGGTATGGTCATTCCTGATTCAGGCACTATTTTGTTTGAAGGGAAAGACACCAGCATCGACCCATACTACAAAAAAAAGATTGGGTATATGCCGCAGATAGGTCGCTATCCCGACAATATGAAAATAGGCCAGTTGTTTGAGATGATGAAAGATATTAGACAAGAAAAGGCACATGATGAAGAACTGCTGCACCAATTTGATTTACCTTCCATGTTTAATAAGCCGATGCGAACTCTTTCTGGAGGGACACGGCAAAAAGTAAGTGCGGCTTTGGCCTGCTTGTTCAACCCACCGGTACTAATACTGGATGAACCCACAGCAGGTCTTGATCCGGTGGCTGCCGAAATATTGAAAGCGAAAATTCACAAGGAAAAAGAAAAAGGTAAACTGATACTGTTAACCTCGCACATTATGAGCGAAGTTGACGAACTCGCCGACCAAATTCTGTACATGATGGAAGGTCAAATTAAGTTTAATTACACCATTGCCGATTTGAAAGATATAACCGGTGAAAACAAACTCGGAAAAGCAATTATGGAATACCTTAAAGCTGAAACTTATGTTGAAAGTAACTAAATACGTTTTGCATGATATTGTGCGCAATAAAATTCTTATTGCCTACACTGTATTTTTGTTTGTGCTCTCATGCTGCATGTTTTACCTTGACGAAAATCCTGATAAAGCCGTAAGCAGCTTGTTAACCATTATCAACATTATAGTGCCGCTGGTTTCGATGATCTTCACTACCAGCTATTTTTACAATTCGTACGAATTTATTGAACTGCTGGTGGCCCAACCATTAAAACGGACCAATATTTTGCTGGGCGAATATATAGGAATTGCCGGCTCACTTACTGTGGCCCTGATAATTGGCTTGGGCATTCCTATTTGTATGTATGCGCTAAACCCATTAGCCTTGACTTTATTCTATACTGGTATATTACTATCACTTATTTTTACGTCACTTGCTTTTTTATGCTCTGTTGCCACACGAGATAAAGCAAAAGGCATGGGATTGTCGTTATTGATTTGGTTCTTCTTCTCGGTAATTTATGATGGATTGATCCTTGGCATATTGTACAGTTTTAGCGATTACCCCTTAGAAAAAACGGTACTGGTACTTACTGCATTTAACCCCATTGATTTGGGGCGAATAATTGTGATGCTCCAAATGGACGTTTCAGCCTTAATGGGCTATACCGGCGCATTATATAAAACGATATTAGGTACAAACTGGGGGCTATTTATTTCTGTAGCCATCCTGCTGGTTTGGTTCATTGTTCCCTTATTAATCTGTGTGAAAATTTTTAAAAAGAAAAATCTATAACCTGGTTTTTTATCTTTCTAAAAACTTAAAAACAAAGTAGAAGAGGTCATTTTTTTAGTTGTGTAGCCTGGTTGAATTTCATTATTCTCCAGGCTTTTTTATTATGTAAATCATTAAAAGTTAAAAATATATCATAAAAACAACACAAAATCAATGATTTACATCTAACTCTTATAATGCTTTTTTGGTAAATTAGATAAACCCCAAAAGCGATCTTTTATGAAAACATTCAAAAAAAAACAAATCAGAAACCTATTTACCTCTTTAACAATTATTGCTGTTTCCGTTTTAATGGGATGTGGTGGTGGATCAGAAAAAAAAGAATCTTCAGAATCCTCGGATGCTGAAAACACTGAAGGCACAACTGAATCAGCAGCTGTAGACACAAAGGCTCATAGTGACAGTAAAGGTATCGGCAAATTTACCGACGTAAAGCTCAATGGTTTTGATGTTGAGCTTGCCCAAAAAGGAGGAGCGGCTTTTACTTCAAAATGTTCGGCCTGTCATAAAACAACCGACCAAAAAATTGTAGGCCCTGGTTTAAAAGGCGTAACCGAACGTCGTACACCCGAATGGATCATGAACATGATGACCAACCCTCAAGAAATGACCCAAAAGGATCCGGTAGCAAAAGCGCTTCTGGCAGAACACCTTACCCAAATGACCTTTCAGAATGTTTCTGATGATGAAGCCCGACAAATTCTGGAATTCCTTCGACAAAACGATGGAGCTAAGTAATGTTATCCTTCCTATGCCCAATCATTTTAAGGCCTTAAAAAGTTTAATGGACTAAAACTTAGAAGTAATATTTATTAAACCTCTTTTAATTTGACAGCGTTATTCACCAATTGGCTCTAGATGAGTTACTGAGTCCTCAATGGTAGGCGCGTGGAACTTTATTAATTCCGAAATGTTAAGGGTACAATTATCTGGTTCCTGAATTTCTGCTTCCTTATTGGTAGGATCTTTAAATTTCACTAATTCTGCTAAAGTCATTTCAACAGGTTCCTCAATGTTTCCTTCTGGTTGAGCTTCAATTTTAAACTTTACTAGTTCATCCAAGGTTTGAGTTTCAGAAGGCAATTCATTCACCGGAGCTTTGAACATTATACTTGTATTCGCATGGTAAACCTTTGCCACAGCAATGGAATTTTTAAGCATTACAGGTGACAAGCATGAACTTACCTCTGTTGTCTTATTCTCCAATACTGTATCGGTAGGCATAGTTATAGAAGCGAAAGATTTTTTTAAAGGGACGGTCGACTTATGAGTTCCCCACTGTGAGCTAACAGTCACAACTCCTAATGATAAAGCTATTACTGAGACCATTTTAAAATTTGTTTTAATCGATTTTACAGTTTCCATAGTATTAATATTTAGGTATCTAATTTTTGTTTTTCTGCTTTGTTGTTTGGTAATGATGCCCAAATTTACAATGAGTAGCTGCAATAGATGTTAAATTAACATAACAAGTAAGTTGTATTTAGGTAAATTATATATTACTGAAATTTAAGAAGTTACGACTTACTCTTGCTGAAATTATATTTTGTAAGGTTAGGTTTATTCAAGGGGAAATTTCATTTTTTGGATCAAAAAGAATGTTTAAACAATTAAATTTTATATAAAAATAATTTGCTTAACAAAAACTGCGATCTGTAAAAAATACAAAAGCCCCTCAAAAAGGAGCTTCATGAATTACCAAAAGCAGATTTTAACCGTTGAAAAACGATTATGTAAAACTCAAAGAATGAGAATTTATGGATTATTTTTTGATCAGCCTTGCCACAAACATAGTATCCGCGAAATTTTCATAGCCTTTTAACAGCTGGGAACGCTCAATTTCAAAACCAAGCTCCGAGCTGATAAACTGTACCACTTCTTCGTTTTCCTTTTTAAAAGCTGAACAGGTGATATAAATGAGGGGCTTACCAGGTTTAAGCCATTTTACAATGTTTGCAGCTATACGCTTTTGAAGCGAGCTGAACCAATCAATTTTTCCCTCTTCAAAGTTCGAAACCATTTCAGGTGTTCTCCCCCAGGTACCGGAGCCACTGCATGGTGCGTCCAAAATAATTCCATCAAACTCCCTACCTGGTAAAAATGGTTCTAAATTCTTTGTAAGATCCAGTTCCTTTCGATGATACCCTTTTATTCCGGCTGCTTTAAAACGTTCATCAAGGTTATCCAAAATGCTCTCACGAATGTCGGAAACGAGAAGTTTAATACCCGGTTCCTGCTCATAAAGCATCAACGATTTACCCCCTGAGGCCGCGCAGCAGTCCCACCATTGCTCCCACTGTGCCGGTTTAAAATAAGCACCCGTTAATTGTGAGCTATAATCCTGTATTTCAAAAGGACGAGGAATATCACCTTCGAAAAGATGATCTAACTTAGTAGTATTCTTAAAAGCAAAACAGGTAGAAGAAAGCTCCTCAAACGGAATTTCGAATTCTCTGAGTTTTAGTTTAACTCTTTCGTTTTCCCCTTTCCTTACCCGTATAAAAAGCTTTGGCTGATTTAATTGCGAAAGAACAAAGGCCTCCTTATCTACCCCATCTGACAATTCATTTGAAAAGGGAAATAGTAAAGATGGGTTAAATGCCGGATATAAGGTCTTTAAATAAGTGAACTTTTCATCCAGGGGAAGTTCTATCTGTTGATTAAAAACAGGTTGCAATTGATCGAGCAAAGGGCTGAATGACGAGCGGCATAAGAACTGGGCCACTAACAAACACTCTTCCACCGACTGCTTTTGAAGGGATTTGCCTAAACGAAAAAAAGAATAAACAAGGTCTGAAGCCATTTTACGGTCTTTCGATCCCATTTGTTTATTTTTCCGAAAGTAATTTGCTAAAAAACGAGAAAGCGGCATCTCGAAATTATACTCTTCGATAATAGATGCCGCTATCCTTAATTGGTTGTCGAACCTCATTTTTGTTCTACAAACTTGGAGTTTTCAACCTTTAAAACTTTAAGGCTTTCATTTAAAAAGCCATTTTCAGTTTTAACAAATTGAAAATTGTTATGAATACCGTTATAAAACTTGTTGATGTACTTATCGTAATCGGTTATGTGCGATGATAAAAGCTTTGCAAAGAAGTAACCGATATCAAAACCTTTAATAGCATACTCATTAGGATCAGTAGCGTAAACCTGTTTGTACTTTGTAAAGAAAGCTGCCGTTCCCGGATCGTTCTTTTCAATATGATAGGACGAAGTAAAATACACATTATACTTCTCCAGGTTTTTCAAACCTAATGAATTAGTCAGTTTTTCCGAGCCAGGATAAGCAAAAATGGTAAAGTTGTAATCCTTGGCATTTTTATCCAAAAACTTCAAGAGAGATTGCCAGAAAGCTTTGTTTGCTGAAGACACCAACAGGATATTATTTTGACCTTTCACCAATTTAGCGACCATTGGATCAAAAAGATTAGTTGTGGTTCGATATTCGTTGATCGCCGTTCCAATACTTTGCTCTTCAAAAGCTACTTTAAACGGTTTTACAAAATTATCCTCATCCGAGTCAGAACCTTTTAGGATCATTACCCTATTAGTTTCAAACTTTTTAATAATGAACTCCGCAGCCTTCCTTGCATGGATCTCCAATGGGCAAACAGGCACAATAAAGAATGGATTTCCCTTTACAACTACACGCGGTGAAAGCGGAGAAACAAAATACTGTTGATTTTCGACCGAAATAGGGTTAACTGAACGGATTTCTGCAGGATACAAAGGTCCAATAACCAAATTACTGTTAATGATCGCCTGTTTACGGGCTATATTTCGAGCCTCAACAGAATCGTCTTTACTATCAAAAACCTGTAATTTAATTTTATTACCACTTTGGGTAGCTGAATCCAAACCCAAACGGAAGCCCTGATAAAAATCGAGGGCTACAGCCGAAGGCTCAATATCTTTTTTAGTACTTGCCGTTGATAAGTCAACTTGATCAACATTGAAAGGCAACACTAATGATATTACCGGAATTTTATTTGAATTACGAGAAAACACCGCTGGTTCCTTCGCACTTTTCGCAACATCTTCCTTAACCGTATTTTCCACTGGTTTACTTGAACTTACCGGAGGAGGTACAGCTTTCTTTGAACAAGAAGAAACTGTAATAGTAGCCGTTAAAACAAGCGCACCTAAAAAATTATTCCCACTCAATAGTTGCAGGCGGTTTAGAACTGATGTCATATACAACTCGGTTAATTCCTTTTACGTTATTGATGATCTCGTTAGAAATTTTTGCTAATAACTCATATGGCAAATGGCACCAATCAGCGGTCATACCATCAACTGATTCAACGGCACGTAAGGCGATCACATTCTCATAGGTACGCTCATCTCCCATCACACCTACCGACTGTACCGGTAAGAAAATAGATCCAGCCTGCCATACTTTATCATACCAACCAGAACTTCTCAAATTCTCGATATAGATGGCATCTGCCTGTTGCAATATATGTACTTTTTCAGGAGTAACATCACCTAAAATACGAATTGCCAAGCCTGGACCAGGGAAAGGATGGCGACCCAATAATTCATCAGCAATACCTAATGTTCTTCCAACGCGACGTACTTCATCTTTAAATAATGAGCGTAATGGTTCTACTACTTTAAGTTTCATAAAGTCAGGTAAACCACCTACGTTATGGTGAGACTTAATGGTTGCTGAAGGACCTTTTACCGATACTGACTCAATAACATCAGGATAAATCGTTCCTTGTCCTAACCATTTAACATCTTCAATTTGGTGTGCCTCATCATCAAACACTTCAATAAACACTCGGCCAATAGCTTTACGTTTTGCCTCAGGCTCTTTTAAACCTGCAAGTGCATCGTAAAAACGTTGTTTAGAGTCAACTCCTTTTACGTTAAGGCCCATGCCTTCGTATTGTTTTAATACGCTCTCAAACTCGTTTTTGCGTAATAAACCGTTATCAACAAAGATGCAGTAAAGGTTTTTACCGATAGCTTTGTGTAATAATACTGCTGCTACGGTAGAATCTACTCCTCCTGAAAGACCTAAAACCACTTTATCATCACCTAATTTTTCTTTCAAATCGGCAATGGTAGTATCTATGAACGAGTTTGGCGTCCAGTTTTGTGACAAGCCACAAACCTGTACCAGGAAATTATCCAGTAACAATTTACCCTCCAAAGAGTGTGTTACCTCCGGATGGAATTGGATACCATATGTCTTAGTGTTTTTAATATGGAAAGCAGCCACGCGAACACTGTCGGTGCTGGCAATAATTTCAAAATCTTCCGGAACCTCAGCAATTGTATCACCATGTGACATCCATACCTGCGAGTTATCCGTCAAACCCTTCATCAACTCATGGTCGTTGTTGATCGTGCTTAAGTTAGCGCGACCGTACTCACGGATCTTAGAAGGTAAAACATTACCGCCCATGGTTTGCGCCAGGAACTGTGCTCCATAGCAAACACCCAATAATGGATATTTATTATGAAACAGCGATAGATCAACGCTAGGGGCATTTTCTTCACGAACTGAGTGTGGTGACCCTGAAAAGATGACACCTTTTACGCTTTCATCAAACTCAGGAAGGTGATTATAAGGATGAATTTCACAGTAAACATTGAGTTCTCTAACTCTACGGGCAATTAATTGAGTAAACTGAGAACCGAAATCAAGGATGATAATTTTTTCCAGCATGCGCAAAGATAGGCTTTTCAAATAAATTTGACAGAAGAAGTTGAGAATTAGTCAGTCTGAAGTACCTAGTCCGCAATAAACAGTCGGCAGTAGTCCAGTCTGCATGAAGTTAACATTGCTCAGACAGATAGGTTTATATAAATCTGCCCTGATTTCGAACTGGAGACTGTGAATTGGAGACTGCCTAATGGAGACTAGACTGAAGACTAATGACTGGAGACTGAATACTGCCTACTAGAGAGTGCCCACCGGTTCATACTTAGCAACCTCTACTCCAAACTTCCGTAAAAAGTCAACACCTTCATCGCTTGGCAACCCTTTATACTCTGCATATGATTTCAAATAATGAACCTTTTTAATTCCTGAGGTAAAAATAATTCGGGCGCAAGGCAAACACGGAGATAAGGTAATATATAGTGAAGACCCTTCTAACGAGGCGCCATTTTTTACAGCATACAAAATGGCGTTTTCTTCGGCATGTAATGCCAATGAACAGCTTCCTTTCGAATCTCTTGCGCAACCGTGCTCCGGCCACTCTTCGTCGCAATTATGCGTTCCGGCAGGAGGGCCATTATAACCAATTGAAATAATACGGGTATCTTTTGCCAGTACTGCTCCCACATGTGCTTTCACACAATGTGACCGTTCTGCCAGTTCAATAGCCAAATGCATGAAAATATCGTCAAACGCTGGTCGCTTCATTTATTGCTTTGTTCTGATTAAAGTTCAAAATAAACACAAATAATTTGGGTTTTTAAGCTAGAAGTAAGATTTTTACCGAAACCTTTTGGAAACTTTCGGATGCTTTTGGCCATTATTGCGGGAATTCTTGTTGGATTAGTACTCTCTTTACTTACAGGCCCGACCTTTTTTTCATTACTTAAAATAAGCATCAGTAAAGGCTTTAAATCAGGCGTTTATTTTGCATTTGGCGTATTTTTAAGCGATATTATTTACATACTTTTAGCTGTAGTTTTCAGCTTATTGATTGGATTTGAAGAGCAATACCGACAAATAATTTATATTGTTGGTGGCTTGTTTTTAACAGGTATTGGTGGCTTTTATATCTTTAAAAAAGTAAAAATAGTTTACGAACCTACCAAAGTGCTGAAAAATACCGCTTACTTTTTCAAAGGCTTTTTAATGTGCATGCTTAATCCAATGATGCTGTTTTATTGGATCACCATTTCTACAAAGGCGAAAGAAACTTTTCAGGCTCGTGATATTCATTCACATTTTGAACCATCAGAATTGCTAGCCTTTTTTCTGGTAGCTACTTCATTGACCATCCTTACCTCCGATATTTTCAAATCATACTTTGTAAGCAAATACCGGAGTAAAATCAGCGAGCGACATATACTTTGGCTTAATCGTGTGGCAGGAACCATTATTGCTGGCTACGCCATTTTCCGATTGCTGATTCCTGTTATTTTAAAGCACGTTTAAAGAAGTTGGATTTTAGAAGTACGAAGTTAGATTTAGAATCGGCATAGAAGTTCTTACTGGTTGATAATCATAATCAACAAATCATAATCTTGTACTTTCTGCTTTGAATTTCTATTTAATCATAAATCTAAAATCCGAAATCACCAATCCCTCCTCCTATCTTACACTACAATTACCTATTTTTCAGTAACTTAGCTTACTAAAATCCTACACTATGACTACACACGCCATTAACTGGTTTGAAATTCCTGTTTCGGATTTTGAACGAGCGAAGAAGTTTTATTCGCATATTTTAGCATTTGATATGGTTGAAATGCTCATGGGTACTGACAGAATGGGCTTTTTCCCGAGCGAAGCAGGAAGCGTAAGCGGAGCCATTGTGTCCGGGAAAAATCATCATCCGGGACCAACGGGTGTATACATTTATTTGAATTGTGGCGATGACATGTCGGAAGTGTTAAACAAAATACCTGAAGTTGGCGGCAAAATTGAAACACCAAAAACAATCATCAACCCGGAGTATGGTTATTACGCATTTATTATAGATTCTGAAGGGAATAAAATTGGTTTGCATTCTCATCATTAAACCCACCCATTTTATCTCGATAAATAGGAACGTAAAAACGAAGGGACGAATATTTCTATTCGTCCCTTTGTAAGTTATTAAGTTAACAACATTATGTTAATTATGCATAAGCACGTTGGTTTCTGCCTTCCATAAAGTTAATAAAGGCTTTGTTTACCACTTTATTACCTCCCGGAGTTGGATAATCACCGGAGAAATACCAATCACCTGAATCATTAGGACAAGCTTTATGTAAATTATCCAAGGTTTGGAATATTACTTCTACTTCAGCATTAATACCTTCAGGAGTTACGATTCTTGATATTTCTTTCGAAATTTCATCATCGGTAAAAGGCTCATAAATTTCCTTTACAAAGTTTTTAACTTCTTCTTTCGGAAGTTTCTCCTGCGCTTTACATTTATCGTAAACATCTTTGATCAATTGCTCTTTTCCTGCTTTCTTAAGCAACGAAATTGCAGCCTGAAAAGCCACAAATTCACCCATACGGCTCATGTCAATACCATAGCAATCAGGATAACGAATTTGAGGAGCTGACGAAACAATAACGATCTTTTTAGGTCCAAGTCGATCGAGTATACGGATGACACTTTGCTTAAGTGTGGTTCCTCTAACAATTGAATCGTCAATGGCTACCAAATTATCAATGCCTTTCTGGATAACACCATAAGTAACATCATAAACATGGTTTACCAGGTCATTACGATCAGAATCTTGGGTAATGAATGTACGAAGTTTGGCATCTTTAATAGCCAGTTTTTCAACCCGAGGTTTCAGCTTCAAAATCTGATCGATCTTTTCATCTGTAAGCTGATCAGCATTTTTCAGCAAATCTTTTTGCTGGCAACGGATATAATCATGAACACCTTCCACCATTCCGTAAAATGCAACTTCAGCGGTATTTGGTATAAATGAAAATACTGTATTTTGAAGATCTTTATTTACCGAGTCGATAATAGCCGGAATTAGTAGCTTACCAAGTTTTTTACGTTCCTGATAAATACTTGTATCGCTTCCTCTTGAAAAATAAATACGTTCGAATGAACACGATTTACGCTCAAGTGGTTCGCGGAACATTTCCTGCGAATAGCTTCCGTCTTTTTTAATGATTAAAGCGTGACCAGGTTTTACTTCAGAAATCGATTCTACAGGAATATTAAAAGCAGTTTGAATGGCTGGTCGTTCAGAAGCCACTACAATTACTTCATCATCAATGTATTTAAATGCCGGACGAATACCAGATGGATCACGCATTACAAACGCATCACCATGGCCCATTAATCCACAAATAGCATATCCACCATCCCAGGTTTTTGCTGAACGTGTTAATATTTTATTAACATCTAAATGATCAGCGATAAGCTTTGAAATTTCAACATTCGAGTAACCATCTCTTTTAAATTTATCAAACAAGGTTTGATTCTCATCATCTAAAAAATGACCGATTTTCTCAAGCACGGTAACTGTATCAGCTCTTTCTTTAGGATGCTGACCCAATTCATATAGCTGTGCTAAAAGCTCTTCAACATTGGTCATGTTGAAGTTACCAGCAACTACCAGGTTACGTGTTTGCCAGTTATTCTGGCGTAAAAACGGATGGCAGTTCTCAATACTGTTTTGACCGTGGGTTCCATAACGCAGATGCCCCAACAGCACTTCGCCCATAAAAGGCATATGCTCTTTCAGCCATTGTGCATCATGAAGAAGTTCAGGATTTTTTCTATGAAGGTCGGCATATTTACCTAAAACATATTCGAAGATTTCGGTTACGGCTCTTGAAGAAGTAGAGCGTTGGCGGCTAATGTATCGATTTCCAGGTTCGATATCTAATTTGATGGTTGCAATACCGGCCCCGTCTTGTCCACGGTTTACCTGTTTTTCCATCATTAAATACAGCTTGTTTAAACCGTATAGCGCCGTTCCGTATTTTTCCTGATAATAACTTAAAGGTTTACGTAATCGGATGAGTGCTATACCGCACTCGTGTTTAATCGCATCACTCATGAAAAAGTATCCTTCGGACTAAGTCCTTTTTTGAAGCCGCAAAGCTACTAATATTTTATTCAAACTTTTAGCAAATAGCCAATTTGAATATTTATAATAATATCATTTCCATGTAAATTGTTTTACGGCTAACAAACTGATAATCAACAACTATCCAAACAGTATAAAATTTACACGATTACAATCCTATCGCAACCCCGTCACCTTCATAACTGATTGGTTAATCCATACTTTGCCCGAAGGTGAGTAGATTATTATCGGGATCGAGCAACGAAAATTCTTTTTGCCCCCAAGGCTTTGTTTGTAACCGCCCATTAGGATGTATATCCAATTTTTTCTCCAATAGCCATTGGTACAAACTCTCAATATCATTGGTTCGGATGTACAATTGTCCATAATTTTCGGCCGGATCCAATTCTTTAAATTCAAAAAAGTGAATTTGAATCTGATCCTTTTGCACCATCAGGTAGCCCTCGAAATCGGCGGCCCCAAACTCAACAAACTCCAATTTATTTAAATAGTAATCCCTCGTAATTGCCTTATTACGCATGGGTAGTTTTGGATTGATCGATGTTAACATAAGTTCACCATGTTTTTATACTCCTAAATATCACAAGGATTGAGCAATAAAAGAAAATGAATTATTTATCAATTTCAGAAACCATTTTAAGCTTTAATGTACCACCCTTTAAAACATTACCTGTTCCTATAAGCAAATCAACATGAGCGCTAACCTTTAAAACTGATATAAAAAGAATAAGAAAAATGTATTTCCGCATGGTTTATGTTATCAGCTACTTTCTATGATTGGAAATATCACCTAAACCAACTTTGGACAACGTAAGAAGCGAATCAGAATATAAAGATACCTAAGCAGAAAAATGCTTCTTCGCCATTCGCTGAGCAATGAAGCTGCAAATGACCAACTGCATAGCGTGATACAGCATTAACGGCAACAGGATCACCCCTAGTGAAGGATTATTAGGAAAGATCACTTTCGACATAACGGTTCCATGGACCAGCGATTTCTTAGAACCACAGAAAAGTGCGGTTATCCGATCATCGCGTTTAAAATTGAGCAAACGGGAACAGGCCAAAATGAGGAAATAAACGGCAAAGAAAAGAGCGATCATTAATGCACCAAGCAAGAGCAATTCGGATAATGAATAGCCATCAAATACGTGGTTGGCAAACGATTCACAGAAAGAGGTGTAAACGATCATCAGTATTACCGATTGATCAAAATATCGAAGTTGTGCTTTGTGCTTTTCCGCCAGGCGGCCAAAACGAGGGTTTAACCATAAGCCCAGTATGACAGGAATCAGCACCTGGACTATTAATTTCATGACCACATCGCCAACGTCAAATGTTCCAGCCGATGATGAGAAAAAGATCTGAAGCCAAAACGGAGTAAGAAAAACCCCCATCAGACTGGATATGCTGGCGTTAAAAATTGCTGCCGGAATATTTCCATGAGCAATTGAAACCATCACCACAGACGAAGAAACTGTTGAGGGAATAGCAGAAAGGAACAAGGCTCCGACCCACAACATCGGCATATTTTCAGGGCCAAACAGTTTATACACTGCAAATACCACCACCGGAAAAATAAAATAAGTCGAAAGCTGAACCATTAAATGCAGATGCCAGTTGCTTAAGCCTGTGACCAACTTTTCCTTATTCAACTTTAGTCCGTAAAAGAAGAAGATTAATGACGCACCGTAGGTAGCAAATGATTTTAATGAAACTGTGCCATGATAAACACCCGGCCCCGGAAAGAAATAAGCTAACAGGATTACACCTAAAATTCCAAGGATGAAGCCATCGAGGCCAAACTTGGCCAGGAAACTAAAAAAGTGTCGTATGAGTGATGGTTCTTGTCGTTGCATTAAAAAAGTCCATGGACCATGGTCGATAGTCCATAGAGGAACCCAGACTATGGACCATGGACTATTGACTATTGTCTTAAAATTAAACTGCCGGCTCTTGTTGACTCAAACAATGGAAACTACCCAATCCCCAAATAATATCTGTTGAATCAAGTCCGATTACCTTACGATCAGGGAAGCATTGAGTTAAAATATCTAGTGCTAGCTCGTCATTTTTACAACGATACGTTGGCACTACCACCGCCGAATTAGCAATATAGAAATTAGCATACGATGCAGGTAGGCGAGTATCTTCATAGATCACCGCATCAGGCATAGGAAGCTCAATAATATTCAATTGTTTATCGTTGATCAATCGCATTTTTTTCAACAATTCCAGATTCTCTTTTAGCGGCTCATAGTTTTCGTCCTTTTTATCATGCTCAACAACAGTAACTACTGTATCTTCATTTACAAAACGAGTGATATCGTCCACATGGCCATCAGTGTCGTCTCCAATAATACCATCACCTAACCACAATATTTGTTCAGCACCATAATAGTTACGCAGGTACTCTTCAATTTGCCCTTGGTTTAAGTGTGGGTTACGATTTTTATTCAAAAGGCATGCTGAAGTGGTTAAGATAGTTCCAGCACCATTAAAATCAACTGAGCCTCCTTCCATTACAATTCCAGGATAGTAAACCGGTAAATCATAATGTTTAGCAATTCTTGTTGGAATCACATCATCCAGCTCATAAGGAGGATATTTATCACCCCAGGCATTATATCCCCAATCAACTATGATCTTTTTCTTCTCCTTTGGATTGATCAAAAAAGCAGGACCATGATCGCGACACCATGCATCATTAGTTGGATGCATAAAGAAAGAAACTTTTGAAAGGTCAACACCTTGCATTTCGAGTTGGGCAATGGCGAATGACTTCATCTGCTCATCATTTACATTGATGCATACCTGTTCTCCTTCAGCAACCACTTTAATAAACTGGGCGTACACTGGATAAATGGTATCCAGCTTACCCGGCCACGATGCTTCTTTATGAGGCCAGCTTAACCAAGTGGCAGTATGTTTAGCCCACTCAGCAGGAAAATAATAGCCAGCAGGAATTGGATTGTTAGGGTTTGTCATTAGTTAGTTCATAGTTCATAGTTCATGGTTTGTAGCATGAACTATGATATATTAAATTATTTACTTTAAAGAATTACGCATTGATGTTATCATTTTCACAAGCACTTCATATTCGGAATAAAGAAACTGAAACCTTTCTTCATCGACATATTTCCTGCGTTTAGCAATAAAAAGACATCCCACTACTTCAATTGCAGAACGCAATGAATAACCAAGAAAAAGTTTAAATACCGTCTTAGTTTGTCCTGTAGATCCTTCTGCTATGTTAAGAACTATAGAATCCGAGGCCCTGCGTATTTGCGAAGTCAGAACATATATTTCTTCTTTAGGAAAAGATTTTGTGAGTGTAAAAATCTGGTCGTTTAGTTCCATGGCTCTATGCCATATATTAAGTTCTTCGAATCGAAAAGGCATTTGATTTTATTAGCTATAAAACCAATATATCAATTTTCTACGAGCTTATATTCCGTTAAAGAATGCTATGAACTATAAAACCATCAACTATTTCCCAAAATTATTCCTCGTCAATAAATCTTTTTGTAATAGGCTGATAACTGTCGATACGACGATCACGTAAGAACGGCCAATGAGTACGATAGCTATCGCTTTTAGCCATGTCGATATCTACTACGGCAACTTCTTCTTCCTCGTGTGAAGCCTTGTAAAGCAATGAACCAAAAGGGTTACTTACAAATGAACCACCCCAGAATTTCATCAATCCATCTTGTTCAAAACCTACACGGTTAACACTCACCACAGGGACCCCGTTAGCTACTGCATGCGAGCGCTGAATAGTTTGCCATGCATTATATTGCTCGGTATTGGTTGCTTCATCTTGTGAAGTAGCCCATCCGATAGCAGTTGGATAAAATAAAATTTCAGCACCTTTTAATGCGGTAATACGGGCAGCTTCAGGATACCACTGATCCCAACAGATTAACACGCCAATATTTGCAAACTTGGTTTTAAATGTTTTATAACCCAAATCTCCAGGGGTGAAATAAAACTTCTCATAGTATGCAGGATCATCAGGAATATGCATTTTTCGGTATTTCCCTAAATAAGAACCATCAGCATCAATTACAGCAGTTGTATTATGATAAAGGCCTTGTGCACGCTTTTCAAACAATGAAGCAATGATTACCACACCTAATTCAGCGGCAACCTTTTGCAAAGCATCAGTTGATGGACCAGGGATAGGTTCTGCTAATTTAAAGTTCTCATAATCCTCTACATCACAGAAGTATAATGAAGTAAAGAGTTCTTGCAAACAAACAATCTGTGCTCCTTTAGCCGCGGCTTCACGAACTTTAGTAATTGCCTTCTCAAGGTTAAGGGCCGGCTCTTTTACGCACGACATCTGAACTAATCCTACTTTTACCACTTTTATAAGGTTTTAAATTTGCCGCAAAAGTACGATTTTTTGAACAGAAATAGATCAACCGGCAGTACTCGGTAAGCAGTCACCAGTAGGCAGTAAGCAGTCGGTGGCAAAGCTGATGACAGAAAATTACTGCTAATCACGTACAAAAGACGGATCTAAAACTATTTCCAATCTTTTATGTTCCACCTCAAAACAACTGAATGAAAGCATTATGTTTCGACCACTTTGGTGGCCCTGAAGTTTTATATTATGGAGATGTTCCGACTCCAGTTTGTAAACCGGGAGAAATAATGGTAGAAATGAAGGCCATAGGCCTCAACTTTGCCGATGTTTACCGACGAAAAGGGAATTATCATTTAAAGGGCACTCCCCCTTTTATTGCAGGATATGAAGGAGCCGGAGTGATTGTTAATGCCAATGGATCTGATGTCTATAAAATTGGTGATCGCGTTGCCTTTGCCGATGTACCTTTCGCCAATGCCGAACTGGTGAAAGTTCCCGAGAACCATATCATTCCACTTCCTGATTACATTAGTTTTGATACCGCCGCTGCTCTATTATTACAAGGGCTCACGGCTCATTATCTGGCAACCGACAGTCATTCGGTAAAAGAAAACGAAACCGTTTTGATTCATGCTGCAGCAGGCGGAGTCGGTCAACTACTTACTCAAATTTGCAAGTTAAAAGGAGCAAAAGTAATTGGACTTACCTCAACAATTGAAAAGACCGAGATTGCTAAAAAGACTGGCTGCAATGATGTTGTTTTATATACTGAAGATTGGAAAACGAAAATATTATCCCTTACGAATGGCAAAGGAGCAGATGTTGCTTACGATTCAGTAGGTTCCACTTTACAAGATAGTTTTGCGGCAACAAGAGATACAGGGCATGTGGTATTCTATGGTATGTCGGGTGGCGATCCAGCACCTGTTGATCCACGTATGCTCATGGATACCTCCAAAACATTAACAGGTGGTGACCTTTGGAGCTATCTTACTTCAAAAGAAGAGCGAATAAAACGATCGGCACAATTATTTGAATGGATCAATTCTGGCGCAATTAAACTGGATGAACCGGCCAGATTTAAGCTAAGCGAGGGAGCCAAAGCCCATCAATATCTCGAAAGCAGAAAGAGCACTGGAAAAATCCTACTCATTCCATAATTTTTTTTCGCGCAGGTTTGCATGCTTTCTAACTGAAAATTATATTGCATAGCAAACCTGCTAAACGTTTATGAAGCTTAGATTTACAAAGATTGCTCTCTTTATTGTGCTGCTAATTTTTGGCTTCCAACTTTGGTCTCAAAGCGGAAGAGTAAAATCAGAAACCCCTTCGGCTGATGAAATTACCTTAACAGAAGAAAAGGGCACAAAATCCTCAAAAGGTAATCTATTGGGAATACAGCCTTATCTTTACCCATCCGATTATGCCAACGAAAAAACCTTTTATAATAAGCTTTCCGGATATTTAAAAGAAGCTCAAAAAAAAGATTGGCTAACCGACAACACCATTGTTGTATTCCCCGAATACATCGGAACCTGGCTGGTAGCAAGCAATGAAAAATCGTCGGTATACTCAGCTTCAACAGTTACCGATGCAATGACAACTATTATTTTAACGCATCCGTTGAATTTTGTCAAAAACTATTTTTCGGCGCCAGCAAATGACAAAGCCAAATACGCTGTATTTGCTATGAAATCAGAGGAAATGGCAGGAATTTACGAACGTTGTTTTTCTCAGCTGGCCAAAGAATACAATGTTACTATTGTAGGCGGATCAATTGTTTTGCCGGAACCAATAGTACATAACGGACACCTTCGAATTACAAAAGGAAGCCTCTACAACGTCTGCGGCATCTTCACACCAAACGGCGAGCTTAAATCGCCTTTGGTAAAAAAAACATTTCCAGTTGATGAAGAAAAAGCATTTACCTGTTCAGGCCGGGTCGAAAACATTCCTGTTTTTCAAACTGATGCGGGTAAGTTAGGTGTGGTCATTTGTGCCGACTCATGGTACCCTAAGGTATATGAAACGTTAAAGCAACAAAAAGCTGATTTGATCGCCATTCCATCCTATTCGGCTCCAAACAATATCTGGTCGTCAATTTGGCAAGGTTATAATGGAGGGGCCACTCCATCCGATATCAACAAAAACGATTTAAATGAAATTACTGAGCGCGATGCATGGTTGAAATACAGTATGGGAGGTCGGGCTGCAAGGGCAGGAATTTCAAATGGCATAAATGTTTTCTTAAGAGGAAAACTCTGGGACCTTGGTTCTGATGGAAGTACCATTTATTTAAAGAATGACACACTAGGAAACTCTTCGAACAAAAACGGAGCTTCCATCGTGAATATCTGGCTGTAAAAAATTTTAAGCATCTTTGCGTGCTAGATAAAGATAAAATGCAAGAAGTAATTGAAAATATAGAAATCGTATTTAAGCTTTGCAGAAAACATGATGCTGAATGCATTGCAGAGCGCGAGAACATTTTAGTGTTTAAATATGACGACAATAAAACGGCTCGTTTTGTACTGCAGGAACGTAAGAAAGACTATCTTATAGAGATTTCCTGTATAAAAGCAGAAACGCCTTTCTTCGCCAATGAATTTGTTCCCAAATGGAAAACAATAATTGACGAGGACCTGCAAATAGGTAATGTTTATGGTAATTTAACCGAATAAAAAACAAGAAGCTGAAGCAATTCGGCTTTTTTTACGCCCTCCTATTACTCCTCATTTAAATCTTTTTATTTCTTAAAAGGCTATAATTTTCAATTTGAGTATACAATCTTAACCTTTTGATTCGTAATTTTAGTGGCATTCTAAATTTATGACGACCAGGTACTTGTTAATTACCTTTACGCTTTCTTTTCTTTTCGGCTGTAAAGCCCGTCCTGATCAATCAACTACCGTTAGCACTGCAGATAGCGTCGATTCTCCTTTAAGTCGTTTCTACGGAAACTGGTTGTGCAAAGACTATCTTGATGAATTGCATACAAAGCGAAATTCGGATTATAATCGCTCTATTACCCAACCTCATTTTTTTGAATTGATGCTGTCTGAAAATAGTAAGGATAGTGTTTGGTTATTAAATCGGACGAAAAAATTGGAAAAATTTGCCGCAAAGGTGATTGGAACGGATACTTTATTAGTGTATTCGCAAGCGAATGACCCATTAATTTTCGTTTACGATAGATTCACAGATCAACTGAATTTAAAAAACACCGACCAGGAGAACCGAAGAAAAGTTCGACCTGACTGCATTTTTGAAAAGGCCAAGGCAAAGTACCTGAATAGTACATCTTCCTTTGAAAGCACTTTTGATTGGGCGGTAAATGAAAATACGGTAGCAAACAACTATGTTAATACTCGCGATACAACCGGCAATATCACCAGTTTTACATTCGATGGAACGATTTCAGGACTAGATGATTATGAAAAATTCAATGTATGTATTGTAAACTGTTTAAATGGAGCTAAGTTCGAACGGAATATTATCTATCTGACTGCTAACGATAAATCGCAACCATTTGCCTGGAGGATCTCTGGCAATTACGACACTTTATATATTTATTCATTAAAAGAAAGTGAGAAACAGTTTATAGTGGATAAGTTGAAGTACAAACTAGTTGTTACCAAGCCTCGCTAACATTAAAAGGCTTCGCCAACATTCAGGTAAAAACCATTGGAGTTTTTCCCAATCCCATAGTCGATTGAAATATTTGTACGTGATATTTTATTCAACTTAATTCTTAATCCTAAACCTCCTGCCGGATTCATGGTATTAAACAAATGCTCTGCTGTATCATCATTGCTCGTAGTGGAACAATTTAAAAATGCAACCGCACCTAACAAACCGTTGGTTGACAGATCTAATCTATATTCGGTTTCGGCATAAACCATTGAGCTTCCTCGGAAGCGTCCCTGCACATAACCTCTACCCGAATTCCCATAAGTATCCCATCCAATAGAAGGCAATTCCATATATGGAGCTCTTCCATTGGTTAAAAAGCTGCCATAGTACCAAAAGGCCAATCGTTGGTTATGTTTTTTAGCGAGAGGTAAATAAGTTTTAAACTCTGTGCCTATGCTTTGCCATTTACTCGATCCTCCCAAAACTTTATCATAGAAAAAGTAAGATGTCCTGAAATAAATGCCCTTATACGCATTAATAATATTGTCCCGACTATCAATCCCTGCTGATAAGTTCAGCCCAGCCGAAGTATACTCATTGGGATTAAAATCATGATTAAAACAATAAAGCGAGTAAGCGTCGTACGAAACCGGGACTCCTTCAGTTACGTCTACCGGTGTGTATCCTCCAATTGAATAATGTCGCTGGTAATTAATTCCACCCCCAGCATACAGGCTCTTATAAATTTTTCGCAAGGCCGTTTCATAGAATCTTATCATATTAAAAGTTAGAGGCACTTCTGCATTGCCAGTACTGGCAGACCCCAAGCCGTAAGTTGACTGTGAATATTTATAAAAGCGCGCGTCTCCCACTAAAATCCAATTATCATTATTGGTAAAAATGATGGTTCGAAGATTGGTTGTGAACTGCTTTTTGGTTGTATATGCAGCCCCCATGGTCATATTCGACAATCGGGTGGTAGTATGATCACCAAAATAAGCGGCCAAATTACCAAACACACCGAATTCAACACCCGTTGCCGGATTGATAGAAGCATAAGGGAGCAAGCCTTTCTGGATTTTATGCGCTTCTTCATCTTCAATAGATTCCACCTTTTTAGGAGAAACAATATCCCAAAGATCTTTTTGAACTACTTTAGAAGAATCGCTTGATTGAGAATAGCCTGGTGAGCTAAAAAATAAAAATGCAAACAGTAAACAGCAGAGCAATGCCTTCATTAGGCTAAATTTTGGGCGCAAAGATAGTTAAATTACCTTAGCAACAAATCGCAAAGTCGTTCGGCCACTTTGCTTCCCAGCGCTACCCCCATGCCATTGAAACGAAATCCGGCTACGATCCGCTCTCCTGATTTAGCTATTTCTGGAGTTATTTCTTTGCCAAAAGCCATGATCCCTGACCAACGATAATCAATAGTAAACTGCTGATCAGGTAAAATCATCTCTTTTAAATAATACTCCAGGTTTTTCTGAATTATGTCGGTTAAAGCAAACTCATCAGTAGTTTCCGTATCATAATCGATATTACGAGCACCGCCGAATAGAATGCGATTATTGATATTGCGGAAATAATAATAACCTTCAGTGAAGTTAAAAGTTCCTTTAATAGGAAGATTTGGAATTTCTGAAGTACAGATTACTTGCCCTCTTCCGGGTTCAAGATCAGCATTTGGAAAAAAGCGTTTACTGAAAGCATTGGTGCAAATAGCTACTTGTTGTGCCTTAAATTTCAGATAAGAGCTATCACCTAAAACATAATTTTTAACTGTGACCTCCACATTGTTCGCTGTTTCATTTAGATCCATCACATCGGCCCCAGATATTACATTAACCCCAAGTTGCTGCGCATACTTCAACAATGAGGTCATCATTTTCCCTGTATCAATCTGTCCTTCCAGTGAATTATAGATCATGGTTTTTACAAACGATCTGTTAAAACCAAATCGATCTGCTCCTTGCTTATCTTCCTTATAAACGTCCTTTTTAAAATATGGCCTGAAAAGATCATTGACACGTTCTATTCCGGCTTGATAATCATTCTGATAATCTTCGGAATCGGTGTGAAGCACTAATTCATACCCGCCGTTTTGTTGAAAATCGATGGCCTTATCACCTAAACGTTTTCGCAACAACCCAAGACCCTCCCAACGATCGATAGAAAGTTGTAGCAGTTTTTCTTCCGACAAGTTTCGAAGATCATCGGTAATTTCTCCCACATTACCAAAGCAGGCAAAACCGGCATTTTTGGTACTTGCTCCGGTTGGAAATATTCCTCGCTCTAACACCAATACTGATGAATTGGGTGATCGCTCTTTTAAACAGCAAGCAGTAGATAAACCGGCAATACCGCTTCCTACCACAATAAAATCATAATGAATAAACGAGGTTTGTTCCCAATAGCTCAGCATACATTAAAAATAGAAAATGTTAAGGTAAATAAAAGGAAGGTATCATGGATAACAATTGAACGAGTAATAGTTCTTATCAATTTTTCAGAAGAAAAGGGCAAAAAACCATTATTCACAAGCGATTTCATTTGAGTATTTTTGCAGTGCCAGTAAATTGTCATATGGGGGGAACGCTACTACTCAGTTTAAAAAATAAAAGTCCTAAGTCATGGTACCGGGTTTCGGTTGCCGCTCATTATTTTATCTATGGACTCGTGTTCGCCAGTTGGGCCAGCAGGATACCGGATATTAAGCAGGCTTTAGGCATGAACGAAGCCGAACTTGGCGGAGTGCTGTTTTTTATTCCTATCGGACAAATGACAGGAATGGCACTTTCGGGCTGGCTGGTGAACAAATTCGGCAGCAAAAGCATCTTATTGAAAGGAGCAATTCTTTATCCTTCAATGCTGGTGCTTTTAGGTTTAGCAGGTACTCTTTGGCAACTTTCAATCGGACTATTTCTCTTTGGTATCTCTTCCAATCTTTTTAATATTTCGGTTAACACCCAAGCTGTGGGAGTTGAAAGACTTTACAAGGGAAGTATCATGGCTTCGTTCCATGGTTTATGGTCATTGGCCGGATTTATTGGTGGCTTGATCAGCACCTTGATGGTTGCCATGTATATTAGCCCGTTTACCCACTTTTGTATCATTCTTACACTCACACTGCTTATTTTAATGGCAATGAGTGGCTCGGTACTTCCACGCGATGAGCAACGTTTGGAAGACAAAAGTTCTATAAGCAAAAACGAAAGAAAGAAATTCACCCTTCCTGATAAACAGATTTGCATACTGGGTTTAATAGCCTTTGTCTCATTAGTTTGTGAAGGCACTATGTTCGACTGGAGCAGTGTTTATTTTGAAGAAGTGATCAATCCACCTCAAAACCTGGTACGGCTGGGTTATATAGCAGCCATGTTCAGCATGGCCGGAGGACGGTTTGCAGCCGACAGTTTAATTACCCGTTTTGGTGTGGTTAATATATTGAAACTCTCAGGAACTACTGTTGCATGCGGTTTACTTTTATCAACGGTTTTCCCTACCCTGCCTACCGCCACTATTGGATTCTTCTTAATTGGACTAGGCGTTTCAGCGATAGTTCCGGTGACGTATAGTTTGGCTGGCAGATCAAAAACAATGCAGCCAAGCGTTGCCATTGCCATTGTTTCAAGTATTGGATTTTTAGGATTTTTACTTGGACCTCCGGTAATCGGCTTTATTGCACATGCTACAAGCTTACGCTGGGCAATAGGCTCGATTGCTATAATTGCACTACTAATCACCATTCTCGCTCCTCAGTTGAAAAAGGAAAATTAATCTTCAATGAGTTATCTTTAGATCAAAAGAAACACTCATGAATAAAAGAGTAAAATTTGATTTCGAGATTTACTTTACCAACGGAGGTTGCATTAAAGGAGAGGACTTCAGACTTGATATCGTTGGAGATGATATTTCTGACAAAGTCCTGGTTGATTACCTCGTTGACGACATGCGTTTATTGATGGTAGGTGAAACTAAAATTTTAAAGAAGGAAATAATAACTGAACCTCATAAAAGAAAACCTATTAACGAAACAAACCAAAACTCTTACCTGATCGATTTAAGTCATAACATTGAAAACGGTTTAGTTACCTACAAAGGACTTCCCGCTCCTATCATTTGTGATTATTTAAGTCGTGAAGAATCCCGGAAGTTTTATGCCCCTGGCACCGAATTTCAGATTGGGAAAATTGAAATGGTTACCAATACTGGTACCTATATAGATTGTCCCTTCCACCGGTTTGAAAGTGGCAAAGATTTCTCGGAAGTCGGTTTGGAAGCATTCACAGATTTGGATGCTGTGGTAATTAGAGTGCCCCATATAGAAACGCTAAGCATTACCGAAGCGCATGTAAGTAATTATGAAGTCAGGAACAGGGCCGTTTTAATTCATACGGGTTGGGATGAACACTGGAATACAGAAATGTACTATGAAAATCACCCTCATTTAACAGAACAAGCGGCGCTATATTTAAGAGATTGTAATGTGAAATTGGTTGGTATTGACTCCCACAATATTGACAACACCAATGGCCGATCGAGGCCTGTGCATACCACCTTGTTAGGGGCAGAAATTCTGATTGTAGAACATTTATGCAATCTTTATTTGTTACCTGATGATGGCTTTACCTTCAGCGCCATTCCGCCAAAATTTAAAGGGGTTGGAACATTTCCGGTAAGAGCTATGGCGAAGTTAAAGAGATAATAACTACCAATTTAAGCGAGATTAAGATTAATTAATCGAATTAAATTTCCGTTGCCACAAAGCCTGCTCGTCTTTCCTCAAGCCATGATCGGTTTCTTCATCATATTGCGTTTGTAAGGCTTTAAGCTCTGCATAATACTTTAGATAAAGTTGATGAATAGATTGGGCATAATTCTCATCTAAGCTCAATGAAGCCAATTGGTTCTTAAAATGTTCCGACTGTCGTTTGGTAATATCAAAATGCAATTGTTCATGCGAAAGCTCATACGCTCCTTTGGCATTTGCTTTCACCCACGATTTACTTTTGATAAAATAAGTAGAAATGATGACGGTAATAACAGTCCTATTCTCATCCGATAAAGAGCTCCATTTATAACCGAAACCACTATTAGTCATAGCCGCAAATGGAAAATTCTCATTAGGGTTTGCTGCAAAATCTTTCCACTTCAGGCTAGTTGAAGTAGTGTGATAAATGGTGTCGGATGCATTCGAATAAGGCTTAACAATTTCAACGATCTTTAGCACATATTTATCTTGGGCAAAAGTTGTTTTGGTAACAATGGAAAGCAACCAAATGGAAACAAGGAGCAATTGAATTCTATTCATTCGTGATGAATGCTATTTAATTATTAGCAGAGGAGAAAATTAGCTAAATCATTTATGAAACAGCAAACCCCAAAGAAAAAAGGATGAATTTAGTTGGAGGCCAACCATTCCTTATGGCTCATAATTCCTATCCGATTTTCAGTTAATTTCAGATAGTTGAGCTTAATGATCCAAATAGTGCCTGTCATAATCTTAGCAAATGGATATTTAGCATAATATGCTTGTTTAGCAAGTTTATGCAAACTTTCTTCAGGTTCAATTAATACTTCTCCATTAAATTGAACTCCTTGGATATGGGTTTTATCAAGCACATCCTGTCTGACCGCACCGGCAACTTTAACCTGCTCAATTGCCATTTGCATATGTTTTGTTGATTCTTTTGATTTAAAAACCAATATATTTTCTTCAGGGTGATATACATAATAACACATGCAACAATGCAGGTCGCTGAAATCGCTTACTGCTAATGTTAAAACTGTTTGATTAAGTAAAAAGGTAGTTATTTTTTTATCTGGGCTATTCAACATCTCGTGCACACTTATTCTTTGCCGCAAAATTATTGAAAAGGATACTTTCTTAACATGATAAATATCAAGTTCAATAAAATTTCCTTATAAATTGATCAAACCCATTAACTCACAACAAGATTAAATAACTTTCTAAACAAAAAACAGGCTGTCGATGATTATCAGCCTGTTTTCATTCTTAAACTTAATATAAACTAGAATTTTAAAGAGAGACTTTTTCCATTTTGGATCGTATAGATTTTATTTTTTCCACCTTGTTTAATTTCTAATAAAAGCAGATCGCCTTTCTTTCGTTTAACAGTTAAATCAAACACTTGGTTAAAAGCATGGATGTTTTTCAATGACATGTAAGGCCAATCGTTGGGTAAATGTGGAGTCAAAATAAATTGACTTAAGCCTGTAGGACGAATACCAAACAAACCTTCAGTAAAAACACGGCAATATAAACCGCTTTCTGCTGATAAGTGGCGCTGATTTCCTTCCGGAAAGGCTTCTACAGGATAAGGTACGTGCTCGCCCAACAAACGCCGTTGTGAATAATAACGCAAATAAGCCATCGATTTTTCTGTTTCGCCTGCAGCCAGCATTCCACGCAAGGCATACAGGGTAGATCGATCCCAGAAAGTTTTATCGCCGGCTTGGGTAGCCAAGCCATCTGCTGTCCATAAACGTGAAGAAAGTAAGGCATCGATCGTTTCTTTTTTCCGATCTAAAATATTAACCGTTAGCGGCATGCAAATCCATGAACGCAAGATGTCGTTTTCTTTGTAATAGCGATAGGTATTAAAGCCTTCCACATTGGCTCCAAAGTAGTTCTCGATCGCTGTCCGTAGCTTCTGAGCATTATCCTGATAGTTGAGTGCAATCTTTTTATCAAGGTTCAATGAAGTACTTAGCATAGCTGCTGATAATAAAGCATCATAATACAAAGTACTGGTGCATAAATTTGCCTTACCGGCAGGGAATCGTCCTTCCAACTCATCACTGTCTGATGTTATTACTCCCTCAGCATTTAGTTTACGGTGGCAAAATTCTAAACACCATTCGATTAACGGCCATAACTGTTGAGCGGTTTCTTTTTTACCGTAAGCCAGGGCAAAACGTGCCGCACCATAGGCAATCATCGCTTGATCGCCCCTATCGCCGGCACCGTTCCAATAACCATCACCTTCGGCAACAATCGAACTTGGAATGGGTTTGTACGAAGGATTCATATAACCTGCAAACAAACGATAAGCATTTATAGCCGATTGACACGCTAATGAATCGCCCAGCATGGCAAAAAACGGATTCACATACTCAGCCTGGTCATTGGCCCAAATCGCTGCATAATAAGATAATCCACCTGGAGCATGCATTAATCCACCCTTAGTAGCGAAAATACTTTCCGTGGCTCTTATCTTGGCAAAGGCAAAAGCTGTATTCAATAATGTATCAGGTGTTTGTAATTGCAATAAAGAAGCAAATTCAGCAATTCGTTTTCTTCTGGCTTGTTCCTCATTATTCACATTCACTTTTACCGTTTGCGATTCGTTTCTTGCCGCCTGATAACTTACTGAGAAAGAAACTGAATCGCCTTGCTTTATCCATTTTATGCCATCATTTATTGTCTGGCAAATAACTCTATACGGCCCGTTTACACTTCGTGAGGTATCGGTTTTGGACTCGCGATAAGCATATTCCATTTCGAGTTTTACTGGTTTGGTATCTATATTAACAAACACAAATGTTTCGATTGCCAGAGGTTTATCAACCGAAGGATATAGATAGCGTTTCAGGGTTAATGATTCCTCTTTCTTCAATTTACTATCAATCCCCATAATTCCCTTGTGGTAAATTCCGGTAGTTTTTTGAGGGAAATTGCTAAAATGTCGACCATTGATAATATCTGCAGCAAGTGGTTTCCCATCGATGAAAAACCGAGGCAAGTCATCATCGCCAAATGAGTACATTAAACTGGCATGTGTATCATTTGGTTTCATCCGGAAAGAAGGAAACACCAGCGTTCTGCTCATTGTTAATTGCTTTGCAGTATCAACAGTATATTTCAGCCATAATGAAATCTGCTGACCGCTCATTTCAATATGATCAGAATGTGGCAATTTTGAACCTTCTATTTTCCAGTAAATGCTCCCATTCGGTTCAATACGCCAACGATTTTTGATTGATTGAGCATGAACAATAGAAAAAGTAAAAATGAAAAATAAGAACGCTGATAAACCTTTCTTAAAAAGTGGAATCATTTGGCTTAGTTATTTATTTCTTAATTGTTATAAAATCAAAGTGGCAATTTTTTAGTCAATTTTAACATCAGCACGTCATGTCCAGGAATAGTACCGACGATATTATCTTTCGTTGTTCCAATATCTTTATGTTTCCAAAGATCTCTGACAGTGTAGGAATCATCAACCTTCATCTTTTTGATGGTAGTTTTTAAATCCTGGTTAATTGAAATCGGCTGGTTGCTTCTGTTAATGAAACAAAATGCATAATTACCGTCACTTAAAGGTTTAAACCAAACCTCTAAATCACCATATTTCATCCATCTTGTAGCAGAAATACCCAATTTATCCTGATCAATATCAAGCACCTCTTTGTTTGTTAAAGTTTTTAATGTTTCGGCCGACATATTACGGATGTCGTTACCTGCAATTAGTGGCGCTGAAAACATGGCCCACATACTCATGTGCAGTCTTTCTTCAGGTTGAGTTAACACTCCATTGCCAATTTCGAGCATGTCAGGGTCGTTCCAATATCCTGGACCCGAATAATCGCCTATTTCAGTATGTAAATCAATAATTTGCAGTACTCCTAAGCCTCCCCAATTATTCTTACAATCAAAGCAATTGATAATGTCTTCGGTAGTCCTCCATAAATGTCCAACGGTTTTACCCCATTCCCAAGGCTTGTTAGTACCCCATTCACAAATACTAAATACAATTGGTCTTCCAGCCTTATAAAGTGCATCTCTCATTGTTGTATAAGAAGCTTCGGCGTTTTGCTTTCCATGATTACACCAGTCGTATTTCAAGTAATCTACTCCCCAACTGGCATAGATTCTGGCATCCTGAAACTCATATCCCCTGCTTCCAGGTCTGCCTTGGCATGTTGCAGTTCCGGCATCAGAATAGATTCCAAATTTTAGCCCTTTTGAATGAACATAGTCAACTAAACTTTTCATTCCCGAAGGAAAACGTTCAGTGTCAGCCATAATATTTCCTAAACTGTCTCTTCCTATTTGCCAACAATCATCCACAACAACGTATTCATAACCCGCAGCTTTCATCCCGTTAGAAGCCATTGCATCGGCAACCTCTCTGATGATGCTTTCATTTATTTTACACTCAAATTTGTTCCAACTGTTCCATCCCATGGGAGGTTTTTGCGCCAAACCTTCAAATTTCTGAGCAAACGTTGAAGATAGCGTGATACATAATGCCAAAGTCAATAATATTCTCATAATAAATCAATAATAAGATGTGTTTAACATCCCTTGCATTTAGGATGTTTGGTTTTAAAACAGATTAATCTATTCTATTCTATACTATTAAACAAATATAAAAACATTATTCCGTTATCAAAATTTATTTTGATAAACAGGCAGTTAGTTAGTTTTTTGATGGAAAGCGAATAGAAAATAAAGTCCGAGTAGAAGAAAAAGGCAATATATGATAGGTTAGACCAACATATAGTTAATCGATCTGAATCGTTTTCTAGGTACTAAAGTGACTTTCTTCTGATTAATGCAGTAGGAATTACTTCGCGGACTTTTTCTTTGGTAAGTACAAAGTGGGCTGCTTTTTTGGCCATTTGAACAAAATCAGTAGAATAGGTGGTAATGCCATCGCAAATAATTTCTTTGATTGGATCATCGTCCTGAGAAAGAATGCCAACATCTTTTCCCAAGATCAGATTTTGCTCTTTGCAATCCTTAAGCATCATCCAGGTTTGTGTGTCGTTGGTAGAAAAGTAAACCTTCCCTTTTTCTATTGAACCAGCAATGTACTTTGTTTTAATATCGTGCTTAATATTTTGATCAGCCACAAACTTTTTAAAGGAAGCGAGAATCTCTTGTGGAGAATCAGAATCAGGGGGTCTTGAAAAGAAAACCAATTCATCAAATTGCTTTATCGTATTATGCAGCTCCATCAAAACCTGATAAGTTGATTGTTCAAACTCCTGTACTACATATGAAAAATCCCCGGCAATTTGCTCATAGCGGTCAATCATTAAGAACTTATTCAATGGAATTGCTTGTAAGATTTCTGCAATTCGTGGATGTGGCATAGGTGCAATAATATACGTAGCATACCTGCCTGCTACTTTGTTTACTATGGTTTCAAATATGTCAATGTTATGGTTGTGGAAGAAAATATCGATATGAACACTCGGATCAAGAGCAGCCCTGAATGCATTGTAAAAAGTTTCCTGAACAGAGTCGAATGCATAGAGAATGAGGGCTATGGTAAGTTTTTGATTCGTATTTTCACTCGCCACAAAATATCCCATTCTATTTTTCGACTCAACAATACCTCGCTCAATTAGCTCCTTGTACCCTTTTACAATGGTTTCTCTTGCAAAGCCGGTTTCTTTAATCATACTATTAACAGAAGGTAGCAAATCACCTTGTCTAAGTAGCTTTTCATCAATAGCATCTATAAACCCCTGAACTAATCGCTCATGCTTAGAGTAGCCTGAAACTTCTTCCAACTTATGGATTTTATCGAAAATGTTCTTCATAACAAATTTCAAAGGTGTTATTGTAGGTAACTCTATTCTATTTTGTACCATACTCACAACACAAACATAGAACATTTTTTAATTATGCGAATTTATATGAGCGACTGTCATAAAAACAAAAGTAGATTGAAGCATGATGCTCCGATCTACTTTTGTTTACTTCTTGACCAAAATATAATTCAAATAAATTAGTACAACGGATTTTGAGCTAACAAACTATTCTTTTCTTTTTCATATTGAGGTATAGGGAATAAATAATTAGCTTCATTAAATTTCCGTTCTTGCAACGTATAGTATTCATAACTGAAACTTCCATCAGTGTTTTTGGTGATGTTCACTGCTCGCAAAGGTTTATTCTCAGTTTGTTCTGCTATCTTCCATCTGCGAACGTCAAAGAAGCGATGTCCTTCAAAACATAACTCAATTTCACGTTCACTACGAATTGCATCTTTAAGTCCGTCGCCACTGGAAGTTATAGCCGGCATATGTACGCTGTTTCTGCTACGAATCAGATTTAAATAAGTACGTGCTTCACTTTCATTACCGAGCTCAAATTGAGCTTCGGCATAGTTCAGATAGATTTCCGATAAACGGAAAATAATCCAATTTTGAGAACTTCCATTCGTATTCAAATCATTCGATTCATCGGCATACTTTCTCCAGTTATAACCAGTAAGAGTAGCATTCCAGTTTTCAACCGGGCTTTGCGGACTGTCCAATCCTCCTTTAAAATACTCTGCTTCTCTACCTTTAAACAGCGCTCCATTGTAAAGTACGGTTGCGTAAAAACGAGGGTCTCTGTTTTCATATGGTTTTGCCGGATTATATCCAGAAGTTGGATCTGTTATCGATTTGCCATTAGCCATTTGAAAATCATCTACTAAATTTTGAGAGGGGGCATAAACAGACCAACCATGATACCCATTAGGACCAATGAATATGTCAAGTAAAGATTCCCAATAGGTTCCGTTTATGCCATAAGATAATATCACTTCTGAATTAAACTTCTGAAGAAAAATCTGCTTATAATCCGCACCTTGGTACAAT
This sequence comes from Solitalea agri, assembly GCF_023914155.1. Classification (GTDB taxonomy): domain Bacteria; phylum Bacteroidota; class Bacteroidia; order Sphingobacteriales; family Sphingobacteriaceae; genus Solitalea; species Solitalea agri. The sequence goes on from NZ_JAMWYS010000050.1 coordinate 43,366, forward strand.
GAATAAGAACCCAGATTAGCTAAATCAATTACTGCCTTTGCAGCATCAGCAGCGGCCTGCCATTTGTTTTTCTCTTTTGAAGAGTTATGGAGCGCGCTGGCAGCGTACAACAATACTCTCGATTTTAAGGCCAATACTGCTCCCTTGGTGATACGACCCAGGTTAGAGCCATTGTAGCTTTCTGGCAATAAAGTAGCGGCTTCATTAAGTTCAGAAGTTATAAAATTCACACACTCATCGTATGAGTTGCGGGCAACTTCAAATGATGGATCTTGTAAAGAGTACGGCTTAGTGATAATCGGAACACCTCCGTAACGAGCAGTGAGATCAAAATAACACCATGCTCGAAGAAATTTCATTTCACCTTTCAAACGTTTTTTCATGTTTTCATCTCCACTTACTCCGTCAATCTTTTGAAAAAAAGTATTGCAATCTCTAATATAGCTATAATCTGTAGTCCAGCTATCCATTGAAAGGTTATCAGGACTCATAGTTCCTTGATTCCACTGAAACACATTTTCGTAATTGAACCTAGAATAACCTTCATCACTTGCAGCAGATAAGCCGGTGCCACTGGCCACGTCCCAATTATAAACATGTGGCAAAACTCTGTACTTTGAATTTACATAGGTTTCGACCAGATTTAAATCTGTCCAAACATCCAGTTCGGAATAAGTATCAAGTGGTTTTCTATCAAGAAAATCTTTTTCACATGCACTCAGTCCAACAAAGAGACTTGAGAGAAGGATAATCATGTATATTTTATTTTTCATTCTTATCTATTTATTAATTAGTGATTAAAGAGAAATATTAACGCCGGCGCTAATAATCCGGGTTTGAGGATAGTAACTGCCTGTTACTGAGCTTAGCTCAGGATCATAATCTTTGATGCTGCTAAAGGTGAACAGATTGAAACCGTTAACAAATACACGCATGTTTTGCAAGCGAAGCGATTGTGTAAGGGTTTTAGGGAATGTGTAAGAGAGTTCAACTGTTTTTAAGCGCAAGAATGCTGCATTTCTCAACCAAAAATCAGAATAGCGGTTATTTATAAGATCATTACGATCAAATGAGGCTGGGAATGAGCCATTTGGATTTTCAGGAGTCCAACGATCATTAAACAACCAAGTTGGAGGAGTAACCGCATTACCTTGTTGAGGGAGAATCAGCTGTTGGGCATTGGTTTGCCCTTGCCACAACATACTTAAACCTACTCCTCTAAAGTTTACACCCATAGTAATACCATAAATACCTCTAGGCGTATTTCCTTCGTAAATTCTTACTCTATCGTTAGAAGTAATTTGCTTATCACCGTTAATATCCACATAGCGAATATCGCCCGGACGAGTTCCGGGTAAGTGTACAGAATTATCGATTTCCTCTTGTGTACGATAGATGCCTTCCGATTTATAGACTAACCACGAATCTATCGGAAATCCTTGTCTTTTTTGCCATTCAGGAACATTAGCGGCTTCGTCCATAAAGGCCACTTCATTTTTTGTATAAGTGAAGTTTGCCCCGATGTTATAAGAGAAGCTTTCATTTACAGAACGTTGATGCGATACCTCTAATTCAATACCTTTATTATTTACCTCACCAATATTCTCTGCAGGTAACTTACCATTTAAACCTGTACTTGAAGGTACTGAGGCGTTACGTGCAATTAAGATATTATTACGCTTCGAAATGAAATAATCAGCATTTACAGTCAACAAACCATTCCAAAAAGATGACTCGATACCAAAATTGGTAGTTTTTGCCACCTCCCAAGTAATATTAGGATTTGGCGTAACTCCGGCAGAAAGACCTTGAACAAGCTGGCTATCTCCTCCGAAATAATACCCTCCATCTAAATAATACTGCTGAATGCTTTGATAAGGAAGAACTTTGTCGTTTCCTAATTCAGCCCATGAAGCTTTTAATTTAAGATGACTTACGAAAGGAGCATTATTTTTCAGGAATGGTTCCTCCGAAACCCTCCAACCCAAAGAAACACCTGGGAACGTTCCCCAACGTTTGTCTTTTGGAAAAATGTAAGAACCATCATGACGCAGAACTAAATCAACAAGGTACTTCTGTTTATAGCTGTAACTTAAACGGCCGAAAATATTCTGACGGGCTGTTTGAGCTGCATTACCTCCATTATCCTTGTCTTTATCAGCACCAATAAACATCTGGTCAATCTTATCACTTAGGTAGCCTGTTCTATAAGCAAAAATCCCTTCGTTATAGCTGTCACTTTGTTCATAAGCAATGAATGCACTTACATCGTGTGCTCCAAACACACGCGTATAACCTATTTTAGCATTATAAGTCTTAAGTTGATAATTACGATAATCTGATCTTAAGTTGATTGGCCCTTCTGAACTGCGAACATTTTCGTATTCCTCAGTATTACTATTATATCGGTAAGCATCCCAATTGTCCTTGAAGGTTTTTTGATTTCTGAATCTAAAATCATAGGCCATCAAACCGCTTACATAAAGCCCCTCAGTTACAAAAGGGAGTTTCAAGTCGAATGATAAATCCGACAAAAGATTGTAATCCTTAATCTTATCATAGCCGGTTGCCCCTGATGCCATAAGCACTGGATTACGTCCGCCGGCCAAACCCGGCCCAGGAAGTCCGTTTGGATAATAAGCAGGAAGTGTTGGATAAGCCGACAAAACTTCCCCAAAAATGGAACCACTTCCATAATTTGAAAAATTACGATCTTCCAAACGACCAGAAAGATTTAAGCCCATTTTTAAAATCGGAAGAATCTGGGTATTAATATTTGATCGGAGATTATATTGTTTGTAACCAGTAGAAGATTCATGATAAATCGCCTCTTGCTTCAAATATTCACCAGAAAGGAAAAAATCCGTTTTTTCGCCACCGCCATTTAAAGATAAAGCATGACGACTTTGAGGTGAATTATCCTTTACCACCTCTTTGTACCAGTTGGTACTAGGATAATTTATTGGGTCGCTTCCATCATAATATTTTTGAATATCTTCATTTGAATATTGATGAGGCTTACCATAACGATCATTTACCTCATTGATATAAGTAGCATACTGCCCAGCATTCACAGGATCAGGCATGCGGGTCGGTTGAGTTGTACCGTAGCTTCCGGTATAGGTTATAACCGATTTACCTGATTTTCCCTTTTTAGTGGTAACCAATATTACCCCGTTAGCAGCCTGAGCACCATAAATTGCTGCAGAAGCATCTTTCAATATTGAAATACTTTCAATGTCATCTGGATTTAGTCGTTCGAAAGCTCCCCGATTCGCTACTCCATCAATTACCACCAAAGGACTATTGTCATTTAAGGTTCCTTTTCCCCTGATTAAAAGCGTAGAAAAATCATTTCCCGGTTCCCCTGAACGATTAGAAGCAATAACACCTGGTGCACGACCAACCAGTGAATTTGAAAGATTGGCAGAAGGACTTTGCTTAATTTCATCACCTTTTACCGTAGCAACAGAACCTGTTACCGTTACTTTTTTCTTTACACCATAACCAACCACTACAACCTCCTCCAATGCTTTTGAACTTGGCAATAACTGAACATTAATCACCTCATTTGAACTTACAGTAACTTCTTTACTTGTGAATCCTGTAAATGAAAAAATGAGGGTTGTTTTTCCTGTAGGAACACTGATTGAATAATTCCCAGAAACATCGGAAGTGGTGCCTTTCGATGATCCTTTAATTGTTACTAATGCACCGGGCAATTCTAGTCCCCTTTCATCTGTAACCTTCCCTTTTACGGTTCGCTCTGCATGAACATTTACGGATTGCGCCTGAGCATTGGTTACCAGGCCAACTTCCCCTCCACAAACGGATAATGCCAGCAGCAATAGTTTAAGAGTAGTTTTTGTCTTCATATAAAAAATTTAGATTATTTAATTATTCTATTCTATGCTATACTATTACGAACATAAAACATTCTTTTTTATTTTGCAAATCATTAACTGTTAAAACTTTATTTCGGGAAAATGAATGAACTGATTTAAAGATGTTGTTGGGAGATGATGATTGGAAATTATAACTCTACGAAAGGATAAGCGCGCATAACAAGTTAAAAAGTGGGACTTAACGGTTCAAAAAGAACTTGCACATTTTTATGACATTAAATTTTCTATTTAAATGAAACGTGCTGCAACTATTTGTGTAATATTTAAACGAAGTTGTTCGTGAGCCAATTCATAAGGATAACGAGCATTAGGCTTTAACTCCGATTTACTCTTTAAAAAGTAGATTGAGGAGTATACTATGATACTTGTTAATCGACAATTGAAGAAGAGCTCCATTTATAACCAAATCTGCTATTGGTAACTGTGGCAAAAGACAGGGAAGCTGTTAGAAAATCATCCCAATTAATTTGTGGCTTGAAGTAGAATAGATGGTATCCTTAGAAGACGAAAAGAGCGTTGAAATCCCTTTTACAAAAAGCATTTAGTCATTTTTAGTTTGATTGCGCAATGCCATGCATTCACATCAAACTAAAAATGACAAACAAAAAAAAGTTTAGAAACCTCATTACACTTACCAATTCATCAGTCCCATTAGTTTACTAGGGAAGATTCCTAAAAATAAGGTAAACAAGGCCAAAAAGATAATAATTACTGAGAAAAGCAGATTTCCTTTTTCAAGAGAGATCTCTGTTTTGGCTTTTCGTAAATAAAGGTTTAATGGAATTTTAAAGTAATAAAAAAGGGAAACCACTGTGTTTACCACACCGAAAATGACCATGATCAATAGTAAAACATTTCCCCCAATCATGTAAGCTTCTACTGCTGCAGAAAAAATAAAGAACTTACCTACAAAGCCTGCTGTTGGCGGTAAACCCGTCAGACTTACCAGAAATATCACCATTGCAACCGAGATCAATGGATATTTCATTCCCATTCCTTTATAGTCCTCTAATTCTTCTGAATGGAAAACGTTTGAGAAATAGCCGATAACCAAAAACGCTCCGATATTAGCCAGGGCATACACAAAAAGGAAAAACAGGATAGCTTTTTGCCCAGTCATTGAATAAGCAGCAACACCCATCAAAATAAAACCTGAATGACCAATGGCCGAATAAGCCATCAGACGTTTTACATTGGTTTGCCACAAAGCAGAGAAGTTACCAATGGTCATCGTTACGATAGCCACTACCGCCAAAAGACTTTCTGTGGAGGCTAAAAACACAGACCCGGTGGTAGTATTGGTTGAATTTACAGCAGTTATAAAAGTAATAAGAAGGGCTATTCCAGCCACTTTTGGAGCAACTGAAAGGAAAGCTGTTATAGGAGTTGGGGCACCTTCATAAACATCGGGAACCCATACCTGCATCGGAAATGCCGAAATCTTGAAAAACAAACCAGCCAAGGTTAATAAAAGTGCAACGGATGCACTCATTAAGCTTATAGAAGCCAATCCATTATAAAATGCTGAACTGGTGATATCCAGCGTTCCTGTAAAGCCATACAACAGCGACATACCGTACAACATTACAGCTGAAGCAACAGCACCAAACAAGGCATACTTCATACCCGATTCTTCCGATCGTTTGTTTCCGGTTAAATAAGCGGCCAAAATATAGGAGCAAACTGAAACAAATTCTACTGATAAATAGATCATCAGTAAGTTTTGAGCCATTACCATAAAGTTTAAACCTATAGTAACTACCAACACCAAACTGAAGTACTCGCTTCCCCCTTTCTCGGTATTGCGTAACTGAAAATCTCGTAATGAAAATAACATCACCAATAACCCGGATAACTCTATCAGTAATTTATACCAAACTGAGGATACACTCAGTTTTATCATACCCCCGAATAAAGGAATTGCGGATGAATGGATGAGCAGAAACTGATCGAGTGTTTCAAGAATGGTAATAAAAAGACCTGAAACAGCGATTATTGCCACCAGGTTTTTGATTCTTTTTGCCCAAAATAAATCGGCAACAATCATCAGAATAAAAATGAAGGCAAGGGAAATCTCGGGAAGCAGATAGATCCAACTTCCTAAAGTATCATTAATTGACGATTGAATAATTCCAACAAAGTTTTCCATCCTTAATTCAATAATTTACTTAAGGTTTCAAGATGCTGCCCGCCACTTTTTAAGGTTGCATTAACAAGTTCAACCATGGCAGAATTACTCATATCGAAAAATAAAAACGGCATAATACCCAAAAGTAAGGCAACAATAGCCATCGGACTTAAAGCGATAACTTCTCTTAAATTAACATCCGAAAGTTTTGCTGACCAGTCTTCTCCCCCTTTAAAACGGGCTTTACCAAAGAACATACGCTGGAGGGTCCATAAAAAGTAAGCCGCCCCTAGCAAAATACCTACTGCTCCAACAACCGCCATCCAACGCGGAATAGAGTTAGAATTAAATGCGCCAATTAACGAGAATGCTTCGGCAATAAAAGCCGAGAAGCCCGGTAATCCAAGGGAGGCAAAAAAGGCAATAAACACAAACACCGAATAGGTTGGCATTTGTAGGTACAACCCTCGAAAATTTGCTATCTCCCGATCATGAACGCGATTGTAAATAACCCCTACAAGGAAGAATAACATACTTGATAACACCCCGTGGCTGATCATTTGGAACATCGCTCCACTGACACCTTCAACGGTTAACGAAGCTATTCCCAATAACACAAAGCCCATGTGAGAAACCGACGAATAAGCAATCAATCGCTTCAAATCTGACGCAGCTAAAGCACTCATCGCTCCATAAATAATCGATACCACTCCAATTAAGCCAATAACCCAGCTAAAGTATATGGCTCCGTCAGGGAAAATACCCATACAAATCCGGATAATTCCATAACCGCCAATCTTAAGTAATACTCCAGCCAGAATGATCGAAATTGGTGTAGGTGCCTCCACATGAGCATCAGGTAACCAGGTATGTAATGGTACAATTGGCACCTTAATCGCAAAGGCGATAAACAGTACGGCAAAAGCTAAAAGTCGAGGTGATACCCCAAATAACAATGCTGAAGAATGAATATCGAAGATTGAGCCCTGAACATAATTAGCCGGGTTCATCATTGAAAGCATATCAAAAGTGTGAGCTCCGGTTATTGGATCTTTTACTGAGAAATATAAACCAATAATAACCAATAACATGAAAACCGAACCCAATAAGGTATATAAGAAGAACTTTATTGATGCGTACTCTCTTCTTGCTCCTCCCCAAATACCAATTAGGAAATATAGCGGCAACAGCATCAATTCATAGAAGATATAAAACAAGAAGAAATCAAGCGCACTGAAAACACCCATAATTGCCGCATTGAGCAATAAAAACAAGCAGAAATATCCTTTTTCATTGGTTTTAATTTCCCATGAAGCCAGAGCGGCTATGGCCATTACGAAGGTTGAAAGCATTAACAAGCCAATACTAACACCATCGATACCTAAAAAATATTGGATTTGGAGTTTACCCAAAGTTCCCAGATTCAGGTTTATCCATGAGTGTTTCTCAACAAACTGAAATGATTGCTCATTGAAAACACCCGGTAAGCTGTGATTAAAATGAAGGTACATATATCCGGCAATGATCAACTGAATAATTGAAACTGCCAGATTTAGGTATTTAAATGTATTCTTAAGGGCTTGAGGCAAAACTGCCACCAATACCATAAAAAGAATAGGAAGAAAAATGAGTATACTAAGCGTCATTTATCAAAAAATATAACTCAAAACAATAATTAAAATCAAACCAAACACACCAAGTGCCATGTATTGCTGCACTCTTCCTGTTTGAAACCCGCGAATAAAATCGCCAATTCGCGCGGCTAACCACGCAATGCCGTTAACAGAACCGTCTACAATGTTTCTATCGATCCAATCAACAACCGCTGATAGTTGATGAACTAAAGTTGCAGCTCCATTAACAATACCATCAACAATATTGATATCGAACCATCGTATAAAATTAGCTAAAAGCACTACCGACCTCACTATAACCGAATTATATAGCTTATCAAAATACCAGGCATTATAAGAGAATTTATAAAGAAAATTGTGTTCTGTAAGAAACGTCATCTTTTGTTTATAGTAAGCTATTCTAGCTACTAAAACCATTGCAACGGCTAAAACAACCGTTATAATTGGCACCCAACTTTCGGCAAACTCTGTGAACTGAATTTTAGGATTAAACGAATTTAATGGAACAACTAATCCTTCATAAATCCATGAATGAGCTCCATGTAAAGGATTGATACTGAAAGCTGCGAAAAGAGAGAATATTGCCAAAACCATCATCGGAATTGTCATAGCTTTGCCCGACTCATGCACACTTACATCAATATTTTCAACTGTTTTTTGCAGACGATTTTCACCCCAAAACACTTTAAAGATCATTCGGAATATGTAGAAAGCCGTTAATGCTGAAGTTACTGAAAGAAGAACTGCAATGATTGCCGAGCCCGGTTTCTCCCATGACCACGCTCCTATTAAAATAAGGTCTTTTGATAAGAAACCCGAAAATAGAGGCAAGCCTGCCAACGAAAGAGACGCAACTAATAAAACCATGTAAGTAACAGGCAATTGCTTACGCAAACCACCCATTAAGCGCATGTCCTGCGGATCGAAATCGAGATGATATTTATGCTGAACGTGGTGAAGTTGATGGATCACTGAACCAGCCCCTAAGAACAATAAACATTTAAAAAAAGCATGAGTTACTAAATGAAACAAAGCAGCTTGCCAGGCTCCGATTCCCAAAGCGGTTATCATAAAACCTAATTGAGAAATAGTTGAGTAAGCTAGCACCTTCTTTAAATCGTTTTGCGTTAATGCTATCGTTGCGGCCATAAAAGCAGTAAATGCTCCGATGTAGGTAATTACAGTCAATGCATCAGGACTAAACAAAGGGAATACACGGGCTGTTAAATAAACACCAGCTGCAACCATGGTGGCAGCGTGGATCAATGATGAAACGGAAGTTGGACCCTCCATGGCATCAGGCAGCCAAACGTGTAAAGGAAATTGAGCTGATTTAGCAACTGCTCCTGCGAAAATACAAAGACCTGCAACTGTTAACATGGAGGCGTTTAGTGTTTTTGCATTTCCAGATATATCTGTAAATTTCCATAATCCGTTCTCAACTACTGATTGCTGAATTAACCCTGCTTTGTCAGCAGTGCCAAACAAAGCGCCTAAATCCAATGTCCGAAACTGGGTGAACAAAATCATAATGCCCACAAAAAATGCAATATCTCCTATCCGGTTAACAATAAAGGCCTTTTTATTTGCTGCAGCAGCCGAATCACGATCGAACCAAAATCCGATTAACAAATAAGAAGAAAAACCTACCAGTTCCCAGAAAATATAAATGAGCAACAGAGAATCAGCTAAAACAACGCCCAGCATCGAAAACATGAATAAACTTAAATGAGCAAAGTATCGATGATAATACTTTTCACCTTTCATGTATTCGGTAGAATAAATAAGAACCAATGTAGTGATCAAGGTAACCAACACCAGCATTAAAGCGGAAAGATTGTCAAGTGTTAAACCTGCATTCAGCTTTATTATTCCAGTATTTAACCATTGAGCAGAATAATGATAGCTCTGAAGATTCCAGATATTGGTAAAGCAATAAAGAGAAAGCAGAAAACTTATAAAAGTAGAGCAGATTGCCAACCAATCGCCTTTACGGGGTTTAAAGAAACTAATAATTAAAAACGACAGCAGAGGCAAAAGCAATGCTCCTAGTGCAGCTCCTATTACAGTTGTGATATGTTGTGTTTCAATCAATTTTATACTTTCTACTTCCAACAATTACTAATATTTCATTTCTTCCACCTGATTCGGTTCAACAGTTTTAAACTGTCGATAAACGTTTAGAATAATCGCCAGGGCAACGGCTACGCCTGCAGCTGCCAGAACAATTGCAAACAAAGCAAATACCTGACCCTCATTCTTTTGTTTGTCAAAGGCGCCAAATACAACCAGATTTAAAATACCGGCATTGATCATCAGTTCAATACCGATCAAAATCATAATAGCATTCTTTCTGCTTAAGACAGAAAATAGGCCTGCGCTAAACAAAATAGCGCTTATGATCATAAAATGTTCTAAAGGTATTCCGTTTAACATTATCGTACCCTCTTTCTGCGAGCCAAATAAGCCGCTCCGATTAAAACTGCCAATAAATAAACCGATATAGCTTCAAAAGGAAGCAGATAGGTGGTCATAAAATTCACGCCCAACACATGAGCAGAGTTTTCGCCACCTACATAAGAAATATTTTCAAGAGTATTCTGCTTTATCCATTGCAGTTGACCAACATTAGCCAGCCAAACAATGGTCAATAGACCTGCAAGTACTACCAGCGACAACAAAACCCCTCCTATTACATTTATGGGAAACAAATTGGTTTCGGCTTTAGGTTCTGTTAGTACTGCAAAAACATTCCGGTTTGATAGCATTATACCGAAAAGCATAAGAATAACGATTCCGCCCACATACACCATTATTTGCGTTATGGCGATAAAATCGGCAAAAGCAAATACATAAATACCGGCTAAGCAAAAAAGCGTGGAAAAAAACACGAACACTGCGCGGGCTAAATTCCGGCAGGTAACTGTATAAATTGCAGAAGCAACGGTTATAAAACTTAGAATGTAAAAAATCGCCTTTAACAATGCTTAAATCTACTAGTTAACTTAATCTTTCTTAGTTGCAGCGGCTTTTGCTGCGGCGCGCTCTTCATTAAACTTATCGAGCATTAATTGCTTTTCAACAGCCTGCTGCTCGGTCATTACCGAAAATTTACGATCCATTTCTTTAATGTCAAAAACACTGACATCGTACTCATTAGTCATAATAATACATTCGGTAGGACAAACCGTTGTACACAAGCCACAATACATACATTTAGCATGATCAATAAAAAACTTAGAAGCATGCAAACGTTTTGTGGTTCCGTCGGATGTTTTTCCAATATCTTCAACCGCCTTAATAGATTCGATGGTAATGCAGTCGACCGGGCATATTTTAGCACAAAGGTCACATACCACACAATCATCTATTTTCACATCGAGCTGATAACGTCCTATTTCTGGAACAGGAATCTCCTGGTGAGGATACTGAATCGTAACTATACCTTCCTGTTGTTCAAAATAATTATCATTAGCCACTCCATCAAACTTACGGCCATTTCTGGCTGCCCAAACGTGTTTAATGGTGAGTCCCATACCTTTCAGTACTGAACCAATTCCGCTAATAATATTTGAACCTTTATTTTTCAATTTATATCTGATTAATTTAGAATTTCCTGTTTATAAAACATTTGTTTAGAGCGGTAGTTTTTTACATCACCAGCAATCGCCAAATACCTGAAATAAACAAACAGGCAAAGGCGGCAGGAGTAAGTACTTTCCATCCAAAACCCATTAATTGATCCACTCTAAAACGCGGCAATGTCCAACGTATCCACATTTGTACTAACACAAGTGTTAGTGATTTACTCATAACCCAAAAAATGCCCCAGAAAGCGCCAGTTGTCCAGGTTGCTAATTTAAGTGGGCCCATATTTGGGAGAATAGTATTCCATCCTCCTAAAAATAATACCACCGCTACCATCGACACTAACAACATCATTCCATATTCTGCCAAAAACACTAAAGCAAAACGAATTCCGGTATATTCAATGTGAAACCCAGCAACAAGTTCTGATTCTGCTTCCGGAATATCAAACGGTGTACGATTCGATTCGGCCAAGGAAGCGGTAAAATAAATTAGAAAAGCGATGAGCATATGCGGAGCTTGGAAAATATTCCAGGCAAGTATTCCACCCACCTCATTTACTTTCCAAAAACCTAAAAACTTAATAGTATCTGTTGCTAAAATGCCCTGATTTAATGAGATAGTATGCAAACTTAAACTTTGCACCAACATTACTGCGGAAATGATCGCAATGCCTGCAGGAATTTCATAAGAAACGATCTGCGCTACAGATCGGGTTGCACCATACAAAGCATACTTATTGTTAGAACCCCAACCTACCATTAAAAACCCAACCACTTCAACTGATATTATGGCAAGAACATAAAACACGCCTAAGTTCGAATCAGTACCAATAATCTCCGGAGCTAATGGAATAGCCGCAAAACCCATATAAACAGATACGAAAATAATTATTGGAGCAATAACGAACAGCCACTTATCGGCTGCTTTAGGAATAATACCTTCTTTTTGTATCAGTTTTAAAATATCCGCAGCGGTTTGCAACAAACCAAACTTTCCAGTTTCCATTGGCCCCAAACGGTCCTGAATAAATGCTGAAACTTTACGTTCGGCCCATACGGCTGCAAGTGCATACGTAACAATGAATAAAAGAATGCTGATTGCAATTATCATTCGGTTTTTGCTTTAGGCTCTTGGTACAAAGAAACTAAATTATTCGGAGGAAATACGAATCAAATAGCGAAAACTCTACAATCCTTATAGTTTTAGAATAGAATTCAAAATTTAAATCTTCCATTACAAGCAAAAGAATTACAAGACATTAAAGTAAAAAATTCTATTTAATCGCTCTTAAAAAAGAAAAGCAGTATGAAATCTTACTGCTTTTAGATCAATATTTATAATTATTATTTAGTGGATCATTTGAAAATGATTTTTATAAACCAAAGGCAAAACCCAATTATCTCAATAAAAAAACTGCCGATAACCTCAATTACCGGCAGTTTTTTATAAGCACTTATTAAAACTTAACTGAATTCAATTTCGCATCTATCAATAAGCCATCAACTGCTTTAAGGTCGAACTTTATTTTCTTCTTGGCTTTAAAACGTAAAACAAATAAGTCTTGATTGCCTTTTAATGTTTCCTTATTACCAACATTAATAAAGGTTGGATACAGTACCTTTTTACCATCGGTATGTAACCTGTCATTGGTAAAGTTTTCCATGTCTTTAGTATTCAACTGCTTTACTCCTACAAACTCATAATCTTGAGGGTTATAAGGAATGGCAAAACTTAGCGCATTTACCGAGGTCAAGTCCACACCTTTAACAGTAACTTCAATGATTTCATCCTTTGTATAATCTTGTTTTGGAACTCGTAGCTCCAGACGCCCAGCAACTTTTTCAGTGTTAGTAGCGTCAACTCCACCCTCTAATTGAGTAGCTACCACAGAGATATCATAAGCATCGATAATATCGTTTTTATTGATGTCACCATTACTGATATAGCCCTCAAAATCAGCATCTCCTTTCTTCAATCCGGTATAGTTGATGTAAGAAGTTAAGTCATTACCATCAATTAAACGGTCGTTATTAATATCGCCAGGTAAATAGCTTTCGGTTCCGGGAACTTTAAATACATATAATTCCCTGCCCGAACCAAAGTTTCCAACTGCACTGGTAACAGCAATTTTGATATAACGCGCACTAGGCTGACCACTAAACGTGAATGTTTTTAAGTCGTTATTACTTTTCCAATCAATAGTTCCGGCAGAAGTCCAGGTTTCTTTATTATTGCTATAGTAAACGCTGCCTTTTAATAAAACGCCGTTTTTCCCACCATTACGAGGTAAATAATCAAATCGATCTAAGTGATTCACAGTTTTTAAATCCAGCACCATATCAAATGGAACCGAGTTTCCATCCCAGGTGGTATGCCACATACTACTTTCATCAAAATCGAAAAGATTTGAAACCTCTTCACCTTCCTGGTCGTTGGCAGTTGATTCAGCGGAAATATTCTGAATGGCAAATTGTAATGGATTCGCGTTGGTTGTTGCGGTAAACTGGTCCCAATTTGAATAACCGTCTTTATTTACCGAACGAATTTTAAATGTATAGGTAGTTTCAGGAGATAAACCTTCAAATAATAACATGGTATCTTTAATCGTACTGTAATTCATGTCATTAAAAAGTATCTCGTAATAGTCGGCATTGGCAACTTTAGTCCAAGTAGGCTTTAAAGTATATGACGTAGCGTTTTTATCAGCAACTTTCGCATTAAGCATGGTTGATAACTTACCGGTTTTTACACGCTGCTTATCGGTAGGTTCAAATTTGAAGCCTTTAATTTCTACGGTAGTTGCGTTAGCAGTAATATCGCCTGAAGCTAACTTTACAAGAAACTGTGGATTTTTGGTGATTGTTGTCTTTTCAAAATTACTCCCTTTGGTTGCGAACTGATTTAAATTTGGCGCAGCATTGTAGTAATACACATTTTCAGATTTGTTAAAATCACTCAACGACTTTGCTTCCGATAGTTTCAATTGCTGCTTGCCAATTTTTACCGAAACAGCTTTAGGCTTTTCTGTTACATTAATTCTAAGCTCTGTAGCTTTTGATTTTACAAAACCTTCGAAATTTCCTTTAGCCGGCTGAATGGAAACTAGCGCATTACCTTTGCCGTCCGTTTGGGTTTCGATCAGGGTTGATACACCCGCACCCAGCTTATAGGCTTCAGTTACACCATCGTCGTCATATTCGGTAAACGATTTTTTTCCGTTAGCATAAATTTCATAGATACGAGTTTTATTATTGATTTCAGAAACGTGATTATTTGGATTTGTCATCGGAATAATAGCTCCATTTTTCACAAAAACCGGTAATTTCCAAATAGGTGTATCGAAATTGTTAATGATTCTGTTCCCTTCATATTTTTCTCCGCTGAAATAATCAATCCAGGTTCCTTCCGGCAAATAAATGCCATTTCTAATATCATTACCCTTATCATCTGACTGTGTTGCCTGATAAATAGGAGCAATCAAAAAGTAAGGTCCATACAAATATTGATATTTAGTTGCTGCACCTTGTGTATATGCATTTGGATATTCAAGGAACATGGCTCGCATGATTGGCAAACCATTTATTGCTTGTTTGGCGATGCTATATGAATAAGGTAAAAGCTCCGATTTAAGCTTCAAGTAATTACGATTAATGGAAGTAGCTGTTTCGCCAAGTGCATGCGGATACTTTTCATTAGCACCCCAGCCATCCATATTTAGTTGCATTGGCGTAAAAGTTTTCCATTGGAAATCACGAACATTAACTGCTACATTTTTTCCACCGAAAATACCATCCATATCAGAAGTAATATTTGGCTGGCCAGATAAACCTGAACCTATATAAGTTGGAATATGAAAACGGATATACTCCCAAACGCCACCGGTTTGGTCACCACTCCAGATAGTAGCATAACGTTGAGTTCCTGCCCAGCCATCAAGCGAAATAATAAATGGTCGGCTGTTGTTTCCGTAATAAGGAGTTGTTTGTGCCACATCAGCCACTCCGTTCAAACCAAAAGAGTAACCTGCCCCTACCCAAGCCACATCCGTTTTAAGAACACGAACACCTGCATCCTTAACTTCCTTAACAATATCTCTTTGCAAAAGTGGAGCAACCTCGGCTTTAGGATGAAGGTCTGACTGAGTCCACAGGCCAATCTCAACACCATTTTTGCGTGCATAGTCGCCGAAGCTTTTCAGGTTTTGAATATTTCCATCCAAGGTTTCCGTTTGGCCATAACCTGCACCGTAACCATCATTAGGAAGAATCCAACCCAATGGCATATCATGTGCCTTATAGCGGTCGATAACTGCACGAGCCGAAAATTGGTAATTATTCTTTTCGCCATTCAACGACTCTTTTATACCGTCATTATCCTTTTGACTTTCTTTGTATTTCTTGCCATCCTCAAATAAAATTCCATCAGGGTTCTCTTTCCAAAAATCGCGATTATAGGCATTTAAATGTCCTTGATAAAAACCAAACTTTGGTAACAAAACAGGATTTCCGGTCAATTGGTAAAAATCGTTTAAAAGCGCTACTGCACCATCATCAACCATCACAAAAAGATCAAGATAATCGGTTTCGTGCTTTAATTTAACAATGCCTTTCTCCTTTGCACCAAAATCATATTTCCCTTTAGCGAAAGTATGCCAAAGGATACCATATCCATTTGAAGACCAATAGAAAGGACATGGTGAAGCTACACCGCCATCAGTCCAACTATTTTGATTTTCAATAGAGATGGCTTTCCCTTTATGAGAAAAACGACCGTTTTGAACTCCTCCTCCATAAAAATATTCTTGCGGTTGTTCTTTTAAAGACAACTCTACGCTTTTCTTATCAAAAGCAACTGGAGCTGTAGATTCCATTACCACCGAATTATTTTTCAGGTTAATGACTTTAAATAATGCTGTATTCTTATCAATTAAGATTGAAACATTCTTCGATGTGATAGTTATCTTATCATTCGCTTCTGAGAAATTAACCTTATCAAGGGGTCTTCTTGGATTTACCACCAAGATTTTGGCTGCAGGTTTAGCTTCCGGATCCCGAATAAGTCCTCCTGAATTATCCTTAAAAAGTCTAAAGATATTTTCACCGTAAAAGTCAACGGTTAAAATTTCATTATTAGCAAAAACTACTTCTACTGTACTAGAATTAATCTTTTGAACCTTAACAATTTTTGTAGCAGGTTGATTTTCTGTTCTTACTTTGCCTTGCACTTGCATCCCACGTGCATCAGGGCTCGACATTAATGAAACAAATGCTAGTAGTAGAATAGCTCTGGTTTGTATTTTGAAATTCACTTTTAATTTGGTTTTTAATTAATGATTTTTCCAATCAAAATCTTCATAAAAAGACATCTATGAACAATACAAAGCCAAATTAATATTTAGAAAGCGACTAACTGGTATAAAAATTCACGTAATCGATTGCGTAAAATTATTTTCAAGGAAAAGTAAGGTATATGGTCGCTTAATAAACCAACATTGGTAAAAAATAGACATTGGGAATAATAAGAATCTAATAAAAAAGGTCATTTTTTGAAAATCCTGATCCAGTACCTTTTACTTCTATTAGTCCCGCTTTCCATTGCAAGTCCTCATGCCAGCGCTCCGTAACCTGCGCTTCATTGCGGGCTTTCCATTGCAATCGGGTTTAGGGTCGTTAGGGCAGTAGGTTATTTAGCTGATGGAAAATGGTT
>NZ_JAMWYS010000045.1 GCF_023914155.1 Solitalea agri
TCAATCAAAAAATATACAGTCAATTCTCGGCAACTAAAAAGGCTGCCCCTTTTGAGACAGCCTCTTTAGTTGAGTGTTTTACAAAATAAAAATTTTATATCTTCTTATGCTTGCATAATAATTTTCTTTTTTCTAGATTCGCTATGCGCGCATATTAAGCTGTGCGGCATAGCCAATTTAGCATAAAGTTTTTATATCATCAACTTAAACCAATTTATCATTGAAAGAACTTAATACCATCGATTATTATCTGAAGGTCAGCTGGCAAAGTATTGCTAATAAATATAATCAGATAGCTTCAGAATATGGAATTACACATGCACTAGGCTACTTATTAATGAACGTAGCAAAAGAAGGCACCACAGTTTCTCAATTAGCCGGTTTACTGGGGCAAAAAGCGACCAGCTTATCAAGATTGCTCAACAGTATGGAAGATATGGGTATGATCTACAGGGAAACAGACTCAAGCGATAAACGCTTGGTAAAGATTTTTTTAACACCACTGGGCATTGAGAAGCGGAAAATTGCCACTGGGGTTGTTAAAAAATTCAATGAGTATTTAGATGAAAACCTTAGCGAAGAAGAAAAAAACATTTGTATTGAAGCTCTTTTAAAAATTAACAAACTCGCACAGGATTATCAGCCTGAAGACGAGGGTGTAGAAGAAAAATAAAACGGGATGTTGATCAGTAGAAGAACTTCTTCAAAGCGCTGCCTTTACCTATGTTATTAATTAGTTAACAATCAATCAGTGAATTCAGTATATGAAAAGAATTATTAAGAAAGTCGCGGTGTTAGGGTCGGGGATCATGGGTTCCCGGATAGCCTGCCACTTTGCTAATATCGGGCTTGAAGTTTTATTGCTCGACATTGTTCCTAAAGAGCCACTTTCGGCTGAAGCGGCTAAAGGATTAACATTAGAGAGTCCTGCTGTTAGGAATAGAATTGTGAACAGTTCATTAGAAACCGCAGTTAAAACAAATCCTTCTCCGGTTTACAATAAAGAGATCCTAAATAAAATTTCTACCGGAAATTTTGATGACAACATGAAGGATATCGCTAAATGCGATTGGGTAATTGAAGTGGTTGTTGAAAATCTGGATATTAAGAAAAAGGTTTTTGAACAAGTAGAAAAATTCCGCAAGCCGGGCACATTAATAACTTCCAACACTTCGGGCATTCCAATCCATATGATGGCAGAGGGTAGAAGTGATGATTTTAAGGCTCATTTTTGCGGTACTCACTTTTTCAATCCTCCTCGTTATTTACGTTTACTCGAAATTATTCCTACTCCTCATACTAAATCGGAAGTGGTTGATTTCTTATTGGAATATGGGGATAAGTTTCTTGGAAAAACCACCGTATTATGTAAAGATACTCCAGCATTTATAGCCAATCGAATCGGAGTATATGGCATTATGGCTACCCTTCATTTGGTTGAAAAAATGGGGCTTTCAGTTGATGAGGTCGACAAGTTTACCGGTCCGATTTTAGGTCGTCCTAAATCAGCTACTTTCCGTACCACTGATGTGGTTGGTATGGATACCATGATAAAAGTAGCGAAAGGGCTGTACGACAATTGTCCACAAGATAAAGCTCGTGAACTATTTAAACTGCCTGATTATGTTGCCAAAATGGAGCAAAATAATTGGTTAGGTGATAAAACTAATCAGGGTTTTTATAAGAAGATCAAAGGAGCCAATGGCAAGTCGGAAATTCTTTCATTAAATCTTAAAACATTAGAATACGAGCCGCAACAAAAGGTAAAATCAGCAACGTTAGAAATGCTGAGGCCTATTGAAGATTTGCGCGCTCGTATGAAAGCATACGCAAAAGGGACTGATAAAGCCGGGGAATTCTTTAGGGCCTCTTTTGCCGGGTTGTTTGAGTACGTTTCAGACCGGATTCCTGAAATTTCGGATGAGTTGTATCGCATTGATGATGCAATGCGTGCAGGTTTCGGATGGGAATTAGGTCCTTATGAAGTTTGGGACGCATTAGGTGTAGCCGAAGGCGTTGAAATGATGAAGAATTATGGTCTCGCTCCGGCAGCTTGGGTAGTGGAAATGTTGGCTGCTGGAAATTCTTCATTCTACAAAATTGAGAACGGAGAAAAGCGTTATTACGACATTCCATCAAAAAGTTATAAGTCAATTACCGGCATTTCTAATTATATCATTTTAGATGCAGTTCGTCCGACTAAAACCGTTTGGAAAAATGCTGGAACAACTATTACTGACTTGGGCGATGGAATTCTGAACCTGGAGTTCCATACTAAAATGAACACAATTGGAGGTGAGGTATTAGCCGGATTGAATAAAGCGGTTGAACTGGCTGAAAAAGACTTCCGCGGATTAGTTGTTGGTAACGATGGAGGTAATTTTTCTGCGGGTGCCAATGTTGGGATGATCTTTATGATGGCAATTGAACAGGATTGGGACGAAGTTGATTTCGCCATCCGTCAGTTCCAAAATACGATGATGCGGATGCGCTATTCATCTATTCCGGTAGTAGCTGCTCCTCATAATTTAACCTTAGGTGGGGGGTGTGAGCTGTGTCTTCATGCGGACTTTGTTCAAACCAATGCTGAAACTTATATGGGTTTAGTTGAGTTTGGTGTTGGATTGATTCCGGGAGGAGGTGGAACCAAAGAGTTTACATTGCGTGCTTCTGATGCTTTTGGAGATGGTCAGATCGAACAAAATGTGCTTAAAGATCGTTTCTTAACTATAGGAATGGCTAAAGTTTCAACTTCAGGTTTAGAGGCGTTTGATCTCGGTTATTTACAAAAAGACAAGTTTGATATTTCAATGAACCGCAGCCGCTTAATTGCTGATGCTAAAGCTAAAGCCATTGAACTTGCAGAAGCAGGTTACGTTCAGCCGGTTCAACGAAAAGATATTAAAGTTCTTGGAAAATCAGGTTTAGGTATGGTTTACGCAGGAGCAAATACCATGTATTCAGGTAACTACATTTCGGAGCATGATAAAAAGATCTCAGAGAAATTAGGCTGGGTAATGTGTGGAGGGGATTTATCGGCACCAACAATTGTAACTGAACAATACCTGTTAGACCTTGAGCGCGAAGCCTTCTTGTCACTTTGTTCAGAGAAGAAAACTCTGGAGCGTATTCAATCTATTCTAACCAAGGGTAAGCCTTTGAGGAATTAGAAATTAGATATGAGACATAAGATTTGAGATTTGAGATAACAAAAAAATACATCAACTATGCATAATTTAAAAGAATTAAAAATCTGGGTGAAGGCGATCGACTTAACCGTTGATATTTATAAGGCCACTGAAAATTTTCCTAGGGAAGAAAAATTTGGCCTGACTTCTCAAATAAGAAGATCAGCTGTCTCAATTCCTTCAAATATTTCTGAGGGTGCTGGTAGGAACTCAATTAATGAATTTTGTCACTTTCTTGGAATTGCTAACGGTTCTTCATACGAACTGCAAACTCAATTAATAATATCCAATAAACTTGAGCTAATAACTGAAGAGAAACTTGATAATATGCTTGGAAAGTTAGACGAAATCCAAAAAATGAACTATCGTTTTCAGGAAAGACTTAAACAAGAGAGTATTTAACTTACAGATGTGGGCTCATATCCCATATCTCAAATCAAATAACAATGGAAGCATACATTATAGCAGGATATCGCACCGCCGTAGGCAAAGCTCCTCGAGGAGTATTTCGTTTTATGCGGGCTGATGATTTAGCTGCAGAAGTAGTAAGTCATATGGTGGCATCGGTGCCAAATTTAGATAAAGAAAAAATTGATGATGTAATAGTTGGTAACGCTACACCGGAAGCGGAACAGGGCCTGAATATTGGCCGGATGATTTCACTGATGGGGTTGAAAACCGACAAAGTTCCGGGAATGACCGTTAATCGTTACTGCGCGTCAGGTTTAGAAACGATCGCTATTGCAGCCGCCAAAATTAAAGCCGGTATGGCCGATTGTATTATCGCAGGTGGTGTTGAGGTAATGTCGGGAATGCCGTTTGGGGGCTGGAAAATCGTTCCAAATTTCGACGTGGCCAAAGAAAACCCTGACTATTACTGGGGAATGGGTTTAACAGCTGAAGCAGTTGCTAAAGAGTTCAATGTGTCACGTGAGGATCAGGATGCCTTCGCCTTCAATTCGCATCAAAAAGCAATTAAAGCGCAACAGTCAGGAGCATTAAAAGCAGGTGTTTTACCAATTATAGTTAAAGAGAACTACCTGGATGCAAACATGAAAAAGAAAACCCGTGAGTACGTGGTTGATACTGATGAAGGACCTCGTGGGGATACTGCAATTGATAAGCTGGCTAAACTTAAACCTGTATTTGCGGCCGATGGTTGTGTTACAGCCGGTAATTCTTCGCAAACATCTGATGGAGCTGCCTTTGTTTTAGTAGTTTCTGAAAAAATGCTGAAGGAATTAAACGTTGAGCCAATTGCCCGTATGGTAAGTTATGGTGTTGCCGGCGTTCCTCCACGCATAATGGGTATTGGTCCAATCGAAGCTATTCCGGTTGCGTTAAACAAAGCAGGGCTGAAGAAGGATGATATTAATCTGATTGAGCTGAACGAAGCCTTTGCTTCACAGTCATTGGCAATCATCCGTAAATTAGAATTAAACCCTGATGTAGTGAATGTTAACGGTGGTGCTATTGCTTTAGGGCATCCATTGGGTTGTACGGGTGCAAAACTTACTGTTCAGGTATTAAATGAACTTAAAGCTCGGAAGCAAAAATACGGTATGGTTACCATGTGTGTGGGAACCGGACAAGGAGCTGCGGGTATTTTTGAAATGTTAAAATAGATATGAGATAATGGATGTGGGATTTGAGATTGTATAGTCTCAGTCATATTCATCTATCTCTTTATAAAGAAACTAATTTATAACCTTAAAAATCTAAGATCTCATGTCTCAAATCACAGATCTAAACAAAATTAAAGGTGGCGAGTTTTTAATTAAAGAAACTGAAGCCGCTGATATATTCATTCCTGAACAATGGGATGAGGAGCAGTTAATGATCGCCAAAACCTGTTCTGACTTTTTAGCTGCCGAGATTTATCCAAGATTAGATGCAATTGATCATCAGGAAGAAGGCTTGATGGAAAGTCTGATGACCAAAGCGGGTGAATTGGGGATTTTGGGTGTTTCAGTGCCAGAAGAATACGGAGGTTTTGGTAAAAACTTCAACACTTCAATGCTGGTAGCCGAGGTAATTGGTGCAGGGCATTCATTTGCCGTTGCAATGTCGGCCCATACCGGTATTGGTACCTTGCCTATTTTGTATTACGGTAATGCTGAGCAGAAAGCCAAATATGTTCCTAAGCTCGCTACTGGAGAGTGGAAGGCTGCATATTGCTTAACCGAACCAAACTCAGGCTCTGATGCTAATTCGGGCAAAACAAAAGCTGTTTTATCGGCAGATGGTAAGCACTATGTGATCAACGGACAAAAAATGTGGATCACCAACGGTGGTTTTGCTGATGTTTTCGTAGTGTTTGCTAAAATTGACGACGACCAAAACTTAACAGCTTTTATTGTTGAGCGTGGTTTTGGTGGTGTAACCATGAATCCTGAAGAACACAAAATGGGTATCAAAGGTTCATCAACTCGTCAGATCTTCTTTAATGATTGCCATGTTCCGGTAGAGAACATGTTGTCGGAAAGAGAAAATGGATTCAAGATCGCAGTAAATATCCTAAATATCGGACGTATTAAGTTAGCTGGAGCTGCTATAGGTGCATCAAAAGAAGTTTTAAGCAAAGCGGTAAACTATTCAAATGAGCGGGTTCAGTTCAAATTACCTATCTCTAAATTCGGAGCAATTCGTCATAAGTTGGCAGAAATGGCTACCAAAATCTATGCGGTAGAGTCGGCAATGTATCGCGCTGGACAAAATATTGATGATGCTTACGAAGCTTTAGTTGCCGATGGCATGGAGCCTGGAAAGGCTAAACTGAAAAGCACCGAACAGTTTGCGGTAGAATGCGCGATATTGAAGGTTTATGGCTCTGAAGCATTGGATTATGTGACTGATGAAGGTGTGCAGATTTACGGTGGTATGGGATTCTCGGCAGAGGCTCCTATGGACCGTGCTTACCGCGATTCACGTATCAACCGTATTTTCGAAGGAACGAATGAGATCAACCGTTTATTAACCGTTGATATGATGTTGAAACGAGCTATGAAAGGTGAATTGAACCTGATGGGCCCAGCGCAAGCTGTTGCACAAGAGCTTATGTCAATTCCTGATTTTAATGTTTCGGATGAAGGTTTATTTGCATATGAAAAAAGGTTAATCAAAAACATCAAAAAATCTACCTTGATGGTTGCCGGAGCAGCTGTTCAAAAGTTAATGATGACTTTGGCTAAAGAACAGGAAGTGTTGATGAACATTGCTGATATGGCCTCATTGGCATACGTTGCTGAATCTGCTTTGTTACGTACTGAAAAATTGGTTGGCATCCGAGGTGAAGAAGCTTGCGCTAATCAAATCGATATGGTTCGCATTTATGTAAACGAAGCCATGGATCAGGTTTGGTTACACGGCAAGGAAGCCTTGAATTCATTTGCTGAAGGTGATGAACTTCGCATGATGATGATGGGCTTGAAACGTTTCACCAAAACTGAGCCTTTCAATACTAAAGATGCTCGTCAAAGAGTTGCCAAAACGTTGATCGAAGAGAATAAATATTGTTTCTAACAAATACTATGATTCTGAAAACGGCGTTACCTTTATAGTTTCGCCGTTTTTTATTTAGGAAATGGTAGTGCTTTGTGGTATTGGTAAAGAATAATATTAAAAGGCCTATGAGTCTTGTAAGTATGTTTTCTGTATAAAAGCAAAAAAATATTTTTATAACTATCCGATTCAGAGCATATTTGCATTTTAGAATAAACTGAGATTTAAACAAAGCATGAAGAAATTACTCCTCCCTGTATTATTGGTCGCAATTGGTTTTGTGATGAGCATGTGTGGTACTGACCCGTATGCAGCTAGCTGTGTAAATGAATATTCTGCCAGCCAAGATACTCTTGATCAAAGGACTATTCGTGATTTTATCACTCGTAAACATATGACCGGAGTTAAAAAGACCGAGTCAGGTATCTCTTATTATATTTATAGAGAAGGTACCGGTCAAAAACCTCGTTCAACCTCCTCAATTATTGCCGATTATCGAGGCTCTCGTGTGGCTGATACCACCGGTAAAGCATTTGATTCGGCTGGATATAAGCCACAATTTGCCATGAACAATGTAATTGCAGGTTGGACCGAAGGTTTGCAATTGATAGGTGAGGGTGGAAAAATTCGTTTAATGATTCCTTCGCATCTTGCTTACGGTAGTTGTGGTAATGGTTCAATAGCTCCAAATACTCCTTTGGTTTTTGATATTGAATTAGTTGAAGTGGTGAAATATTAATGTTGTATAACTAATAAAGAAGTCAGGTCCGTATTTAACCGGACCTTTTTTATGAAGATTATGAGAAAGATTATTTATGTACTTTCATTTGTGGCTATTGCATTAGGCTTTACTGCCTGCTTAAATAGCAATGATGATTATGAACCGTACGATTATGCGAAGCAATTAAAGGCCGATAGTATAATTATTGCAAATTATATTAAAGCAAAGGGATTGGAAGGAGTGGTGGCAACCTCGTCCGGACTAAACTATAAAATTTCAGAACCCGGTACTGGAAGTAACCCAACTGTTGATTCAACTGTAACGATCGCTTATTCAGGTATTCTTGCCAATGATAAAACTTTCGGATCAAGCGACAATGCTGTATTTAAACTTAGTGGTTTGCTTGCAGGTTTTCAGGAAGGATTGCCAAAAATCAAAGAAGGTGGAAAAATCAAACTATTGATTCCATCGGGTTTAGGTTATGGTCCTTATGCTAATGGATCTATTCCGGCTAACTCCGTTTTAATATTTGATGTCGAACTGAAACAGGTTGATAAATAACATGTTACAAACAGTGAAATGTGGGATTTATTAAGTAAATTATAAGAACCTAATAAATCCCATTATGAAAAAACTACTCTTCTCCTCATTAATTGCTTTTATTCTTTTTTCCTCTTGCAAAAAGGACGATACAAGTGCCATTGATCAACAGCGTGAGGAACAGCGGAAATTTAATGAACAATTGGCCGCTGATACGGTTCTGATTAAAAGCTTCCTTAATCAAAAGGAACTTCCTTATGCACGTGAAAAAAATGGTGTTTATTACAATGTGATTGAACCAGGGCAAGGTAATATAGTTTTTAATGCCTATACTAAAGTACAAGTAAAGTTTAAGGCATCTTTGTTAGATGGTACGGTGGTTGACAGCTCTACATTAAGTAATCCTGCAACGTACACATTAGGTGATTTAATCACTGGATTTCAAATCGGTATTCCTTTAATACAGCCTGGAGGCAAGGTGATTTTATACATCCCATCAGGATACGTATTTGGTAATCGTTCAATTGTGGATGATTCAGGAAATGTAATTGCACCGGCAAATTCCAATTTTATTTTTGAGTTACAGTTATTGCAAGCCATTTAGAGCGGTTTTATAAACTTTTAGGCAACGTTCTCGAGCATATTTATGTTCAACTATAGGAGATGGGTAATTGAGTTTTCCAAATTCAGGTACCCATTTTTTTATATAGATGTTTTCAGGGTCAAACTTTCTGGTTTGTTCTGTAGGATTGAAAATTCTAAAATATGGTGCAGCGTCACAGCCTGAACCTGCAGCCCATTGCCAACTGCCGTTGTTAACCGCAAGCTCGAAATCCAACAGTTTTTGAGCAAAATAAGCCTCTCCCCACCTCCAATCGATTAATAAATGCTTAGTTAAAAAACTGGCTGTAATCATTCGAACCCGGTTATGCATATAGCCTGTACTGTTGAGCTCCCTCATTCCCGCGTCAACAATAGGGTATCCCGTTTTTCCTTCGCACCATAGTTTAAATTCTTCTTCATTATTTCTCCATTTTATTCGGTCATATTTTGCTTTAAAAGCGTTATTAACAACATATTGAAAATGCCAAAGAATCATAAAATAGAAATCGCGCCAAATAAGTTGATTTAACCATGTGTCCGCATGAGCTTTATAAGCAGAATAAGCTAATTTTCGAATACTTACTGTCCCAAAACGGAGGTGAACACTAATATGAGAGGTGCCATTTACCGATGGAATGTCTCTCTGGTTATGGTAATCAGCTAATCTATTTTCAAACTCTTTTGAAGGGAACTTTATAGAAGTTGGGATAAATCCTAGAGTGTTTAAAGCTGGAATTGTTAAAGGTTGAGTTTTAAAGAAGTTTGAAAAATAGTTTTCCGTAGGATAAGAGTCCATATAAAATGAAGATAGCTTCTTCATCCACTTATTTTTGTATGGGGTGAAAACTGTATATGCCTCTCCATTATCTTTTAGTACTTCTCCTTTCTCAAATATTACCTGATCTTTAAAAGTTAACAATTTAGAACCATTGGAAATTAGTATTTGTTCAATTTCATAATCTCTTTCAATAGCATAGGGCTCATAATCATGATTGGTGAATACAGTTTGAATATTATACTCTCTTAATAAATCAGCCCATGTTTGTTTGGGTTCGCCATGTTTCACTAATAAGCTACTACCTATATGTTGTAATTGCTGGTTAAGCTTTAAAACTGTTTGATGGATGAAGCTTATCCGGGCATCATTCTTATCTTCTAACTGACCCAAAATAGTAGTATCAAAAATAAATACAGGTATTACAGGCAGGCCTTCTTTAAGGGCAAAATATAAACCTGCATTGTCATCTAGTCTCAGATCGCGGCGAAACCAAAATATATTTACTCTTATTGATGACATTAATTTTTATTTTGTTTTGGAAGAAGCTCATTTAGAGCTGCCGACAGTTCACGGAATTGAAAGAGAAATCCTGTTTTTTCAATAGCTGCCGAAGAACAACGCGTACTATCTAAAACCAAGTGACTCATTTCGCCCAGCATTATTTTCATGGCAAATTCGGGGATATTAGGAAGCCAAACGGGTCTATTCAGTTGATTGGCTACAGCATTGGTAAATTGACTGTAGGTAACAGGTTGAGGTGAAGTGGCATTAAAAACTCCTGTTAAGTTATTGTTCTCAAGAGCATGAATATACATCCTGCACATATCCGAAATATGAATCCAGCTCATCCATTGATTTCCGGAGCCTAAAGTAACTCCCATGCCCATTTTTATAGGTTTGACCATTTTAGGTAAGGCTCCGCCATTGTTGCTCAACACAATGCCCGTACGTAACTTAACTGTTCTAATGCCAAGTCTTTCTATTAAATCAACGGCATTTTCCCAGGCAACACAGCACTCTCCCAAAAAATCGGTTGATGGACTTTCGTCTTCCGTTAGTATCTTTTCGCCTCTGTTACCGTAATAACCAATTGCAGAGGCTGAAATAAAACTTCCAATAGGTTTATTGCTGTTATTTATAGCTTGTGTGAGTAATTGAATTCCTTTCACCCGACTATCAATTATTTTCTGTTTTTGGGTGGAGGTCCAGTGCTTATCAGCAATACCAGCCCCGGCCATATTAATAATTGAATCTGCAAAATCAATAGCATTAGAGTCTATCTCACCATTTGCAAGATCCCATTTAAAAAGCTGAACAGCTGAGTTTTTATTCAAATCAGAATGAGTTAACCAGGCAACTTTATAACCTTTAAGTATAAGTTGCTCGGTTAATACACTTCCAATTAAACCGCTGCCCCCGGTAATTAAGATGTTTTTCATTTGTTCAAATATGCAATGCCAATAGTAAGTTTCAGTTTAAATAAAACTAATAAGATTTACCTTTGTTTCCGTTGAATAAGAATTTTAAGATTAAGGATGGAATATAAGATGAAGTATACGAAACACATTTTTGTTTGTACCAATGAGCGGGCACCCGGAACCAGGGTTTGTTGCGGTGAGAAAAACGGCCTGGCTTTGGTTGCCGAATTTAAAAAGTTAATTAAAGATCAGGGATTGAATACGGAAGTAAGGGCACAAAGAGCCGGTTGTTTAGAAACATGCGAACTAGGGCCATCTGTGGTGGTTTATCCAGAAGGTGTTTTTTATAGCAAAGTGCAATTGACTGATGTTAAGGAAATAGTAGAAGAGCACATTGTAAACAATCGGGTGGTTGATCGGTTGGTAATGGATTTGGACTTGCTGGATCAGCTACAAGCAAAATAAGGAGGAATATAAAGCCGGGACATGTTTTAGTGTCCTGGCTTTATAAATATTAAAAGTCAGTTTTACAATCACGAATTTGATGTCCTAAATCATCAATGATCATTTCATGAATTTCGATTAAATATTTAACCACATCACCAATCGAAATCATTCCCACCAGTTTAAAATTATCTTCAACAGGCAAATGCCTTAAACGATTTCTGGTCATCGTTTCCATGCATTCTTCAACATCTGTGTCAGGAGTGGTAGTGAGTAGTTGGTCACTCATGATCTCTCGAACGCGGGTTTCTTTAGAAGCTCTTCCTTTCAGAATTACTTTTCGGGCGTAATCTCTTTCGGTAAATATACCTATATGTCGTCCGTGGTCGGTAACTATGAGAGCCCCAATGTTTTTCTCAATTAAATCTTCAAGGGCATCGAATACAGTTTCGTCCGCATCTATGGAATAAATAGTGCCACCTTTTTTTGCCAAAATGTCTTTTACTTTTAGCATAACCCATTTGTTTTATTAAATATACCTTATTTCGAGCAAATTCTATAGGAGTAAAATCAGAACAGTAACTCAATAAACTTAAACGATTAACCCGCTTGGTGATAGGGAAGCAGGTAATCCTAATGATTCAGATAAGTTATACAAATGCAGGTTAATAAAGTTTTTAATATCCTCTCCTGTAACAGGTTCGCTCCCTATGATATTTTGAACCAGGCTTTTCGCCTCCTTAAAGGTGGTTGAATTAATAAAAGCCAGTCCTAAAGACGATAGCGTTGTCAAGTTGAGCGGTTGGTCAATTATCCATCGCTTTAAGCCATGAGCTTTAGCGTATTCAGCGATCAGCTGTTTATAGCTAATGATTTCTGGTCCTGTTAGGTTAAATTCACGGTTTAATGCTTTACCATTGTGAAGAACAGCTACAAGATATTCAAGTACGTTTCGAATGTCGATGGGTTTACAATGGTGATTTAGCCATTTTGGAGCAACTAAAACCGGGGTCTTATTAGTTAAATTCTGAATAAAGGAGAAGGAAGGACTGTCTTTGCCTACTACAATTCCAGTTCGGAGAATTGTGCTGGGTATTGGTCCTGATTTTAAAATGGATTCCAATCGTTTGTTGGTACTAAATGGATAGGTTTGTCCAACATGAATTATTTGTTGACAATTGGTGTGGTTAAGCTTCAAGAGAAGGTTTTTAGCGTTTAATTCATCCAAACGGCAAAACTCTTGTAAAAAGGCATCCGTTTTATTTACGAAAAAATAAGTCGCTTCAATGTCATCGGGAATATTGCTTAGCGAAGAGGGTTTAAATAGATCACCTTCAATAACAGTGATCTTATCAATTACATTATTTCGATTGTAAAAGCACTTTTTATTTTTCACGAGGCACACTATCTCATGTCCATTTTCAATTAAAATGGGCAATAATTTTGTGCCTATATAGCTGTTAGCTCCTGTAATAAGTATTTTCATGGTTTATCTCAAAAGGATTTGATAGAGAGCAAAACACTTAATGGTTACTCATTTAACACTTCCGTTGCTTGCAGGAGATGTGGTTTGAATGTATCGGTTCTTACCTTTGCTCCTAATTCATTTAAAATATTGTAAAGCCCGAAATTGGTCCGATTCACATAAATAAAATGCTTCACACCACGGGCTTGCTTAAACTCTTTCATTTTGGTTACTTTCTCTCCCAGTACAAATAGTTCATTAAAATAACCTGGTTTGCTGAAATCAAATTCACCCTGAACATACGGACGGGCGAAAAGACCAATCATTTCCCGGTAATTCTGATAATAAAACTCAACCATTTTAGGAGAATCATCATCAAAAATCATCTCCAATTGTTTAAAATAGCTGATTGTTTTCTCCCGATCTTCAAACGGATTAGTAATGAATGCAAAGAAAGGATAGTAGAAATTTTCAGGTAACTCTTTTATACAACCGAAATCTATAATTCCGAGATTACCATCAGGGGTAATGAGGAAATTTCCTGGATGCGGATCAGCGTGTACTTGTCGTAATTCGTGCTGTTGGAAATTATAAAAATCCCAAAGTGCCTGACCTATTCTATTGCGTTCGGCCTGCGAAGGATTGGTTCTAAGATATTCCCGAAGATGCATCCCCTCAATCCAATCCATGGTAATGATCCGTTTGCCTGATAATTCAGGATAATATTTAGGGAAAACGATGTTTCCTAATTGTTTGCAGGCTTTTGAAAAGAAGATGGATCGTTTTATCTCCAATTCATAATCAGTTTCCTCCAACAATTTTTCTTCAACCTCTTTAATGTAAATATTCAATTCAGCTTCGCTCATGCCCAACAGCCGGAAGGCGAAAGGTTTCACCATCTTCAGATCAGAGCTGATACTATCGCCAACACCCGGATACTGAATTTTAACAGCCAACTTTTTTCCATTAAGCGTGGCCTGATGAACTTGTCCAATAGAAGCGGCGTGGGTTGATTTCAGTTTAAACGAATCATAAATCTTTTCGGGAGTTTTACCAAAGTGTTTGGTAAACGTACGAATAATTAATGGACCTGAAAGTGGGGGAGCGCTGTACTGTGCCTGGGAAAATTGTTCGGCATAAGCCTTAGGCAGTATGTTTTTATCCATACTGAGCATTTGTGCAATTTTAAGTGCACTGCCTTTCAGTTGACTCAATGCCTGATAGATATCCGAAGCGTTATCCTCATTTAACTGATCTTTGGAGGTCTCCGGATTTACCAGTTTCCGTGAATAGTGCTTTAGATAATTGACACCCACTTTAGCTCCGGTAGTTACAAATTTCACCGAACGCTCAACTTTTGAAATCGGAATACTTGTTTGCTCTTTCATACTGAGGATACCTCGATTTAGCTATTAATTACCTGAATGTGATCTCCAGGCACCAAAATTGATTTTTTCTTTTCCATGCTGAGCCAGAAACTTTCCGTATTCAAGCAGGTTGTCGATAGGGCCTCGGCTCATTAAATCGAGCGTAACATTAATCCCTTTTTCAATTGCTTCGTCGGTTTTTTCAAAACCTTCACTATTGTCATTAATCCAAAAGTTTACAATAAATGCAAACTGAAGCCATAAAGCATCTTTATATTTACGAGAGATAAACTTACGCTCAATAATTTCGCTTTGTTCAATACCGTAATTGAGCTCATCAGAAATAAAGGTTTCAAAGCCTGCTTTTGCTTTCTCTAAAACTTTCGGAGTTGTAAAACCTTTTCCGGCATGTTTGATCGAATAAGTGATAAAGCTTCGTTGTGCTTTCATCTCCTCAGTTAAAGTGAAAAAGAAAGCTAGTATACGCTCCCTGGTGGAGTATTCTGCATATACTTCCTGGGCTTTTACTTTTTCAGCGGATTGATGTATCAAGTCTGACCATATTCCAACTTCAATAGCTTCAAATGAGTTGAAATGCTGATAAAACTCTTCTTCTTTCAGCTTTAAGCTTTTAGCAAATGCATAAACCGATTTTGGCTGCTCATTATTGCTTAAAACATAATCAATATAGGCAGCTTTAATTTTTTCACGTTGAGCCATAATTTGAGCGTTTAGCGTTCTAATGTTTATAACATGATGGTTTAGGTTTAGTTTGATTGAAGGAAAAGAAAAAATGTTGAAAAATGTTAATTGTCAGTAGGTTAAAACAATGTAAAAAAAAGTTTGTTAACTTTTTGATAGACATGTTATATTAATCAAATACCGATTGTAGTTTATTTTCAAGGCAAATAAATTGTTAAACAATCTGATTCATGTTGGGATAAATAGTAGAAAAATTAGCTTAATTATTACATATTGATTTACAGGTTGTTAGTTTGATTCGATAAAGATTGAATCCTTTGCAGAATTCTTATTGCCTTATAGATAAGAATAATAAGTGCTAATAATTTTTATATTGAGCTATAGTTGTTCAAACAACTTTACTAAAACAATTGTTAAACTTGCAGAAATTTTAGGATAGTGAAAAAGTTCTCGATTAGTGATATAGAGTGTTTAACGGGTATAAAAGCGCATACCATTAGAATTTGGGAACAACGTTATAATTTAATAACTCCTAAAAGAACATGCACCAACATCAGGTATTTTGATGATAACGACCTGAAGAAGTTTCTTAATATTTCATTGTTGCTCGATTCAGGAATGCGTATTTCTGAAATTGCCAAAATGAGCGATGATGACATTAATAAGTTGATAGAGAAACTTGCTGAGTGTGAAATTAATGGATGTTCCTGTACAATCGGTTCGCTTTGTAATGCTATGTTAGCCTTAAACGAGTCGATGTTTAATGAAACCATACAGGCGAGCGTTGAATTTATGGGTGTTGAGCGAACGATGCTTGATGTAATCTATCCATTTTTACGTAAGATTGGTATCATGTGGCAGGCTGGTACCATAAATCCGGCGCATGAGCATTTTATCACTCACCTGATCAAACAAAAACTGATCATCGCTATCAATAACCTCGAAACTCCCAACCCAGACCTTGCTAAAAAGTACATGTTATTTTTACCTGAAGGTGAAGTACATGAAATAGGGTTGCTTTTTGCCAATTACCTGATCAAGGCACGAGGACACCATGTTTTATATTTAGGAGCTAATTTACCATTCGAAGACCTGTTGAGCGTGGCAACTTATTATGATCCGGATCACGTTCTAACTTTTCTGATCTCTGATAATGCTTTCGGGGACGTGAATTTGATCATTGCTAAAATTCTGGAAAATCTTCCAAATTGGCCGGTTGCAGTTTCAGGGCATTTAGCGGTTGCTGGCAGCATAAAGCCTCATAAGCAATTAACGATCATTAAGGACGCCTCTGAAATGATCGAATTTATCAATGCCAATGCCGAGGTTCAGCGTCTCTATTTTACCTGTTAGCTGTTAAAAATTAATTCGAAATACAACTGACACAACTCCTTTGGCATCGAACTGATAATTTGAAGGCACACCGAATCTTACCATTCGCAGGTTATTGTACGAGATATCCCAGGGAGTCTTTTCCCATTCAAACGATATTGATGCACTTTGCTTCCCAGAACTATTAAATCTAAAACCTGCCGCTGGAACCAGGTGTACATTAAAAGGTGCTTCTGCTGATTCAGCATTAGATTTTGACAAGTATCGAGGAAGTACTGAATCGTCTTCGTAACTAAGTTCAGAATAAAATATTCGGGTGTAGCATTTAGTCATTTTTACGCCAACCGAACCGAAAAACTGAACCCCTTTTTCACTTCCGAAGTAATAAGTTGGTCGAATAACGGCTGAAAGAGCGGTGTTTCGTTGTTTAAAAAGATAGTCATCTTCTATTACGTTGGCGTAGGTAGGCTGCTTACGGAGGTTTAAAAAGGCAAGATTAACACCGGCATCAACACTGACGTGCTCTCTCACTTTAAACTGATAGCCTGCATCGAAGCCAAAATTGTAGGTTGCGTCAGCATCAGGATCCGATTCTTCTGGTTCAAGGTTTAAAGCCGATTCAATTGCCGCCTGACCGATGGCCTTAGCAGCTTTTCCGGCGTCGATATGCATAGAAAGGTACCAAGTGCCTTGTGTTTGTCCATAAGTTTGTAAAAACGGGAATAGGCCAAGAAAGAAAAATATATATAGGGTATAAAGGGTTTTGTTTTTCATGACGAAGCAATAGTGAGTTTAAGTTGAATTATAGACAAGAAGCTGAATAGTCCAGGAAGGTTGCACTGTAGGAGCAGGGCTTTTTACTTTTTAAACGGTAGAAGCTAAAATCAGATTTTTATTAATTATCGGCTTGTCTGTAAGGTATAAGATAATTACTTTTGCTACCCGACAGAATTTTTTGGATTATAAGTTAGTAGAATGGATAACCTCACGTATCTTACCAACGCACACACTTCGTATATAGAATCGCTTTATCAACAGTACAAAAACGATCCAACTTCAGTAGACTTTAGTTGGCAGAAGTTTTTTGAAGGCTATGACCTTGCCAAGACCGATGGAGCCGTGGAGCTACCAGTGTCGAATGAGCACTTTGATAAAGAAATGAAGGTGTTAAATATGATTAATGGCTACCGTCAGCGAGGCCATTTATTCACTAAAACCAATCCTGTTCGCGAACGCATGAAGTTCTATCCAGGGAAAGAACTGGAAACTTTTGGGCTAAGCGACGCCGATCTTACTACGGTATTTAATGCAGGTGCAGAAGTTGGTTTAGGTCCAGCTACACTTAAAGATATTCGTCAACTTTTAGAAGAGACGTATTGCGAGTCGGTAGGAGCAGAGTATAAATACATCCGTAACCCTGAGAAAATGAAGTGGTTCGAGGATCGTATGGAAACTTCTCGGAACAAGCAAAAATTCTCTCAAGAACAAAAGAAACGCCTTTTAGACAAGTTGAATGAGGCCGTTGTTTTTGAAAACTTCCTTCACACTAAATTCTTAGGGCAAAAACGTTTCTCGCTGGAAGGTGCTGAAACAGTAATCCCAGCTTTAGATTCAGTTATTGAAAAAGGTGCCGATTTAGGTATTCAGGAGTTTGTAATTGGTATGGCTCACCGCGGACGTTTGAACGTGTTGGCTAATATCATGAACAAAACCTATAAAGATATTTTCACAGAGTTTGAAGGTAAAAACTATGATGAAAGTGCTCCTTTTGGTGGTGACGTAAAATACCACATGGGCTTTTCAACCGACGTTCAAACTACTGCTGGTAAAGATGTTCATTTGAGCCTTTGTCCTAACCCATCACACTTAGAAACTGTTGATGGTGTTGTTACCGGTATTGCCCGTGCAAAAATCGATCAAAAATACGGTAACGATTATACCAAATTAGCTCCAATCTTAATTCATGGTGATGCTTCGGTAGCCGGTCAGGGTATCGTATACGAAGTATTGCAAATGGCTAAGCTGGATGCTTATAAAACCGGCGGAACCATTCACCTGGTAATTAACAATCAGGTAGGTTTTACCACCAACTATCGCGATGCTCGTTCAAGTACTTACTGTACCGATATTGCAAAAGTTACCCTTTCTCCTGTATTCCACGTAAATGGCGACGATGTTGAAGCGGTTGTTTATGCAATTAACCTTGCAATGGAATACCGCCAGAAATTCCATAACGATGTATTCATCGATATTCTTTGTTACCGTCGTTACGGCCACAACGAAGGAGATGAGCCTCGTTTCACTCAGCCAACTTTATACAAGGCGATTGAGAAACATCCTAATCCACGCGAAATCTATAATGCTAAATTATTAGCTCAAGGCGATGTTGATGCTAATTTGGCGAAAGAAATGGATAAGAGCTTCCGTAAAATGTTGCAGGATCGCTTGGATGAAGTGAAGCAAGCGTCACCTAAATTCACTAAACCTGTTTTACAAGGCCCATGGAAAGAAATGCGTTTCTCAACCCCTGAAGACTTTGTAAAATCGGTTGACACCAGTGTTAACGAGAAAACTTTAGTTGAATTAGGTAATAAGATCACCGATCTTCCAAAAGATAAAAAGTTCATCAATAAAGTTGAAAAACTATTCGGCGACCGTAAGAAAATGGTTAACGAAACTAAAACCTTCGACTGGGCAATGGGTGAATTGTTAGCATATGCTTCGTTGGTAAATGAAGGTCATCGTGTACGTTTTACTGGTGAAGACGTGGAACGTGGAACTTTCTCGCACCGCCATGCAATTGTTAAAGTTGAAGAATCTGACGAAGAATATAGTCCTATTCAAGCATCAGTCGGAACAGAAGCTGCTCCATTTGAAATCTACAATTCACATCTTTCGGAGTATGGTGTTTTAGGTTTCGAATATGGCTACGCAATGGCTTCTCCTAATGCCTTAACCATTTGGGAAGCGCAGTTCGGAGATTTCGTTAACGGAGCTCAAATTGTTATCGACCAATATATTGCCGCTGCTGAAACTAAATGGCAACGCAGTAACGGTTTGGTAATGTTGTTACCACATGGTTTCGAAGGTCAAGGTCCTGAACACTCTTCAGCTCGTATTGAGCGTATGATGGAGCTTTGTGCCGAAAACAATATGTATGTGGCTAACTTAACCACTCCGGCTCAGATCTTCCACGCAATGCGTCGTCAGTTAAAGAATGAATTCCGCAAGCCATTAACCGTATTCTCTCCTAAGAGCTTATTACGTCACCCTGCATGTGTTAGCCCAATCGCCGACTTTACTAAAGGTGGCTTCAAAGAAATTATCGACGATAGCTACGTAAAAGCGAAAGATGTTAAACGTGTGTTGTTCTGTTCAGGTAAAATCTATTATGAACTACTTGATCAGCAGCAAAAAGATAAACGTCATGATGTTGCAGTTGTGCGTTTAGAGCAGATCTATCCTTTCCCTTACGAGCAATACAATGCGATAAAAGAGAAATACAGTAATGCTGAAGAATGGCTTTGGGTTCAGGAAGAGCCAGAAAACATGGGAGCATGGCCTTGGTTAGTTCGTCACTTGCGTCGTGAACCATTAGAGGTGGTTTGTCGTTTAGAGTCGAGCTCGCCAGCAACAGGTTATTCAAAACTTCATGTTGCTCAACAGTTAAATATTATTGCTAAAGCGTTTGCCAGCAAAGTAAAATCTGCTGTTAAAGAAAACGTGAAAAAAGCAACAGAGAAAGCTGTAAAGGTAGATTAATTGAAATTACTGACTGCCGGTTACGAGTTGCGAATTAAACGTGATTGATGATTGGCAATCATTTAACCAATAATAATTAAAAAATAATTACAGAGTTATGGAGACAACTTGCAAT
Organism: Solitalea agri; assembly: GCF_023914155.1. Taxonomy (GTDB): domain Bacteria; phylum Bacteroidota; class Bacteroidia; order Sphingobacteriales; family Sphingobacteriaceae; genus Solitalea; species Solitalea agri. The sequence continues at coordinate 19,937 of NZ_JAMWYS010000045.1, forward strand.
TCGTAACTCGTAATCTGAAATAATAGAAAAACAAATGGCTCTAGAAATGAAAGTGCCCGCAGTGGGCGAATCAATAACCGAAGTAACCTTGTCTCGCTGGATTAAAAATGACGGTGAGTATGTTGAAATGGATGAAGTGATTGCCGAATTGGAATCAGACAAAGCTACTTTCGAATTAACTGCTGAAAAAGCAGGTACATTAAAAACATTAGCAGCTGAAGGTGATACCATTCCTGTTGGTGCTGTAATTTGCGCTATTGAAGTAGGAGCAGCTGCTCCTGCTGCCGCTCCTGCTAAAGAAGAAAAAGTTGCTGCTTCTGCATCTCCTGCTGCTGTTGCTGCCCCTGCTGCTGCAGGCGATAGTTATGCTGCCGGACATCCATCTCCTGCTGCCGGTAAAATTTTAGCTGAAAAGGGTATCGATCCTAAAGATGTTAACGGTACCGGTAAAGATGGCCGTGTAACTAAGGAAGATGCTGAAAAAGCTCAGAAAGCTACTGCTGTTGCACCTGCTGCTAAAACTTCAGCTCCTGCAGCCGCACCTGCTGGACCTCGTTCTGAGAAACGTGAGAAAATGTCGAATCTTCGTAAAACGGTTGCTAAGCGTTTAGTGGCTGTTAAAAATGAAACCGCGATGTTAACTACTTTTAACGAAGTGGATATGTCGCCAATCATGGAGATTCGTTCTAAATACAAAGATAAATTCAAAGAAAAACACGGTGTTGGCTTAGGCTTTATGTCGTTCTTTACCAAAGCGGTTTGCGAAGCATTGAAAGAATTCCCTGCTGTAAATGCTCGTATAGATGGTGAGGAAATCGTTTACAACAACTTTGTAGATTGTTCTATCGCTGTTTCGGCTCCTAAAGGTTTGGTTGTTCCGGTAATTCGTAATGCTGATTCAATGAGCTTGGCTCAAATTGAGCAGGAAGTTATTAAACTAGCTCTTAAAGCTCGTGAGAACAAGCTTTCAATTGATGAGATGACTGGAGGAACATTTACGATCACTAATGGTGGTGTATTTGGTTCAATGATGTCAACTCCAATTATTAACGCACCTCAATCGGCTATTTTAGGTATGCACAACATTGTTGAGCGCCCAATGGCGGTTAATGGTCAAGTGGTTATTAAACCTATGATGTACCTGGCGCTTTCTTACGATCACCGTATTATCGATGGCCGTGAGTCTGTAGGCTTCCTGGTTCGTGTTAAACAATTATTAGAAGATCCTACCCGCTTATTGTTAGGCGTGTAATCTTTGAAATAGAATATAAAAACGGCCTTCTTCAGCAATGAGGAAGGCCGTTTTGGGTTTAAGAGCTGTCAATCTATATTTTAAGGATCAATTAATCAATTTTACTATATTCCTTAAACTTCAATTGCCAATAACATTTATATTAAATTAATTCAACATTTAAAGCTAATTACTTAGACTATTGTTTTTTTTATGACCTTTTTATAACTTAACCGATATTCAATTGTTAGTTTTGTAAAAATCAGCAAAATGATGAAGCTAAAAGAGGTCAATCCATTTATTTCTACTACTGAAAAAAGAATTGAATTTATCGCTGAAGCAGTTTATGGTTCTATGATGCTGGAAGATCAGACTGTTCCAATGGAAATCGTCAGAGCTCAGGCTGAAAAGGCTGTGAAAAGACAGGCAATTGGGGTAATCAAAGTTCCTTCTAATGATATTAAAATTTTAAATTCGAAACAACGAATACCAAATAAAAGAGAAAAAGTTGCTCAAGCGATATTGAAAATTCAAGTTGGGCAGCCCCCTTCAAATAGAAATACAGGTGGAAGATCAGCAAGTAAAAGAGTTAGAAATCAAAAGATAAAAGGCCTATAAATTAGGCCTTTTATCTTTTTTAATATTTAATATCAATTTCCACTTCCAATCTATTCTCCTACAGTTTATCAAGAATATCGAGATAATATCTTACCTGGGGGCCTATAATTGAATAAAGAAGAGAATAATCATTATTCTTTTGAATTGCTACAAGACTATCAATGTATTGTTTCCGTTCATCTCCTTCCTCACGTTTATAACATTCAATTTTTCCTAGTCCTAAGGTAATTGAAATTAGATCTGTTAGCATGCGTGCCGTTCGTCCATTACCATTTAGAAAAGGATGGATTTCAATGAACTTTGCATGTGCATACGCCAAACAATGGGTGATGCTTTTTACTTTGTCATCTTTTTGAATATGATTCCGAAAATATTCCACCTGTTCACAAAATTCATACATTTTATAATTTAGATAACCAGGTTTAGGTGGTATTAATTGTCCTACTACCAATTCTGTTTTACGATATTTCCCCGCCCATTTGTATAAATGTCCGAAAGCCGCCTGGTGGAGATTGAGAATTAATTCTGGAGTGATAGAAACATTAACCTCCTGTTCCATGATAAAGGACTCATAGGCATTAGCGACACCTTCACTTTCTGCAATATTTATTTCATCAAATGTTTTTAACCCTAATAAATTATCAGGGTCAATATACGTATCTCCCATAGATTGTAGATAATAAAGTTAAAGGGTTTAAATCTAGTTAATTATTTAAAATAAAAACGGCCTCCTCTCATTCAAGAATTGGCCAAGAGCTTAGAAATCGTTACTTTCAAACATTTTCAAAACAATACTACCTATAGCATAACCCAAATACCTCCATATGCATTCTGCCTTATTAAATCTACTTAGTCAATTCAAGAAATTCAGCAGTGATGAACTACAACTAATTGAAGCGCAATTGGTAGTACGTAAAGTAAAGGAAAACGAATTTTTACTGGAGCGTGGAGCTGTTTGCAGAGAGATCTTATTTATAACCGAAGGACTTGTTCGCACTTTAATCCATAATAATGATGGTGAAGAGCAAACGCATTATTTTATTAAGGAAAATCAATTTATTGCCGATCTTGAAAGCTTTAACAACCTTACTCCTGCAACCGAAAGCATTCAAGCGGTTTGTGATTCAACTTTAATAGTATTATCAAAGAAAAGCATAGACCTGCTTATTGCCTCCATTCCACAATGGAAGGAAACCATGCTGCAAATTGCCCAAAAAGCGTTAATGGAAAAGATATATACCCGTAATGCCTATTTGGGAGTAGATGCTACTGCCCGTTATTTAAAGTTTATAACTGAGCAAGGTGATATTGCTTTGCGCGCTCCGCAATCAATAATTGCTTCTTATTTGGGTATCACTCCCCAATCACTTAGTCGTATCAGGAAGCAAGTACGTTAGCTTCCTTTTTTACCATTTGTTAACTGCAGCCTGTTTTTGTTTTTCAAGCTTTGTGCTCAACAAAAACAACAATCTATATGAAAATAGTAGTAACAGGTGCAAATGGTCATTTAGGAAATAACATTGTCAGATATCTGCTAACTCAAAATGCAGAGGTATTATCTGGCGTGCGAAGGAATGCAGATGTTTCCGTACTTAGGGATCTTCCAACGGAAACAGTAACGCTTGATTATGATTCGATACAGCAGTTAGCAAGTGTATTTAAGCAAGCAGATGTGATCATTCATACTGCCGCCGTATTTAAGCGTTGGGCAAAAGATCTTCAAAAAGATATAATCGATCAAAATGTAAACCTATCCATAAATATTGTGAATGCGGCTGCTGATGCAGGCGTAAAGAAACTCATTTATATCAGCAGTATTGCCGCTCTTGATGATAGTCAGATGCCAATGGATGAAAGCAGTTGGAACCAACTGAAACAACGACCTTATCCTTATTCGAAATCATTATCGGAACAAAAGGCTTTACAAACTGCGCAACAGCGAGGCGTAACGATCTGCACTTTATTGCCATCGGCTATTATCGGTCCTCATTTTAATGCACTAACTCCTACGCTTAGAGTGTTTGCTGATATTGCCAATAAAAATTTACCAATGTTGCCCCGGTTCAATTTCTTGTTTATAAATGCCTCTGATGTTGCTCGTGCTGCTCTTTTGGCCATTGAACATGGAAAGAATGGCGAGAGATATATCATCTCACATCCTCAAAAGTATAGCGTTGAACAAGTTTTTGATCTGGCCTATCAACATCTTCCTCAACTTAATTTAAAAAAGCCTTCAATGGCTCCAAAATTCCTGCTGTTTTGTATGGCTTGGTTAGGGGAGAAGGTTAGTTTTCTTACCGGCAAAGAACCTTTGCTAACCGTTGAAGATATCAAAGAACTTTGGGATGCCTCGCCGCAAGTAAATGTGTTAAAAGCTAAAAAAGAACTTGGTTTTGAAGCTGCATCAGTGGAAGCCAGCATGCTGGAAACCTTTAGGTTTTTAAAATCCGTAAAAGCTTAGTTTGAAATCTTGTTAAAACTCTTGGCATTAGGATATAGAAGACCGAATTGCCTCTAGAGGATAATAGAAGTGAAAAGAAAACGGCCTTTTCCAATTAAAGAATCGGCCGTATTACTTACACAGACTATTATTAGTTATACTAGGAAATTGCTCTGTCTAAATGCACATAACCTCCATCAACATGGATCAATTGTCCGGTTGTATGTGCTGATCGTTCGCAAAGTAAAAAAACTGCCATATCGGCTATTTCTTCCAACTTGGTCATTCTCTTTTCGAATGGAATTTTAGCGGTAATGCTTTTTAATTTCTCTTCAGGGTTGTTGAAGGTGTTGATCCATGTTTGATAGAGAGGAGTAAATGCTTCTGCAACAATTACAGAGTTAACCCTGATTCCATGAGGCAACAATTCAACTGCCCATTCGCGGGTTAACGCATTACGACCACCATTAGCAGCGGCATAAGCTGATGTTCCTCCCAACTGTCGCGAACAGGGTCGAACTGCCAAAAGTGAACATGAGTATCAATAACCATACTTAAAGAGAAAAGATCCGATCCATTAAAATCCATTTTTCTCCCGGTTTAGCCAAGGGTAGAGCTTGTTGATACTTCCACATTAAAGATTCCCATTCCTGCACCTTTGGATTGGCTTTATCAGCAACCGATTTAGCTTCGAAACTAAAAGTAGAATTAACTTCCATGATCATAAACAGTCGGTTACCCGTGCGGTAAATGTCTAGTTGTTCAATCCCGACTCTGTTATGCTAGCTAAAATCTCTGGCCAAACGGCTTTATGATAGCTTTCATATTCGGTAATCAGACTGGGATCATTTTTAAGATCTAGTGCTAAAGCATATCGTTTCATGCTTCAATTGTTTATAGTTGAAATGCTTTAACAGATTGTTTGCTACTTCCTAATCCCTCAATACCAAGCTCAACCATATCACCCGGATTTAAGTACCAAGGTTCTGGTTTTTGCCCCAAACCAACACCTGCAGGAGTACCTGTGGTAATAACGTCGCCTGGTAAAAGTGTCATAAACTGGCTGATATAGCTAACGATAAAAGGTACGTTAAAAATCAGGTTTGAGGTATTGCCGTCCTGCATTTTTTGTCCGTTAACGGTTAGCCATAAACGAAGATTGTGCACATCGGCTATTTCATTTTTTGTGGCGATAAAAGGTCCGATAGGAGCGAAGGTGTCGCAGCTCTTTCCTTTTACCCACTGACCATTACGCTCCAACTGAAATTCGCGTTCGCTATAATCATTGTGCAATACATAACCAGCAATGTGTTCAAAAGCGTTTTTCTCCTCAACATAAGTCGCTTTTTTGCCAATAACAACGGCTAGCTCAACCTCCCAATCAGTTTTTTTACTGTTTTTTGGAATAATCAAATCATCGTTAGGTCCAACAATGGCCGATGTTGATTTAAAAAAGAGAATCGGCTCTTTGGGAATCGGCGCATTGGTTTCATGCGCATGATCCTTATAGTTTAAGCCTACACATATAATTTTAGAAGGACGGGCTAAAGGAGCTCCAAGGCGTACTGATGAATCAACTTGTGGAAGAGCGGCATTTTCAATCTGTTTTTCCAGCTTTTCAAGGCCGTCTCCGCCAAAGAATTTTTCATCATAATCATTTACGAAAGCCGAAACATCATAGTATTTCTCATTAATGATCACTCCCGGTTTTTCTTCTCTGGCTTTGCCAAATCGTATAAGTTTCATTGTTTATTAAAATCTTTTGTGTAATGTACTAATTATTCAAAGTTGTAAAGCCCACGTCAATCGGGTAATCGCAAGCTTTAACTGAAATCAGTGCATGTAAAGAAGTAAGTTATTTGGCTTCAATGGGTTTTAAATATGATTTCCTCGAATCGGAAAGAGAGCGGATTCAAGCCATTTATAACTATACCAATACCAACTACAAGAACAAAATAGAACTGAAAGAAATTGCAGCAGTTGCTAAGATCAGTCCTAATTCATTTTGTAAATTCTTTAAATCACCTAGCCGAAAAACCTATACACAGTTTATTAACGAAATTAGGGTAGGGCATGCCTGTAAGTTGCTGATTGAGAATAGGCTTACCGTTAAGGAAGTTTGTTATGAAAGTGGGTTTTGCAATTTTGCCAGTTTTCATAAGTATTTTCGGGAAATTACCGGTAAAAGTCCGCTGAAATATCAGCAAACTTTTGAGGCTTCGACTCCGCTCAGGCTAACTAATGTTGAAAAACACCGCTTTTAAATCAAATCACACAACGCCTATCTTAATATAAAAAATAGCTTATGGCAACACAAAAGACACTTCCAACCGACGAAAGCGTGATTGCATTTATAAATTCTGTAGAGGATGAAAATAAGCGGAAAGACGGTTTTGCATTGGCCGAAATTATGAGGGACGCCTCGGGCTTTGAACCTAAAATGTGGGGTCCAAGTATTATAGGTTATGGAAGCTATCATTACAAATATGCAAGCGGACATGAGGGTGAGGCTCCATTAGCTGGCTTTTCTCCTCGCAAACAAAAGATCAGTTTTTATGTAATGCTTAGCCCCGAAAAACGGGAAGAACTGCTTCCTAAACTAGGCAAGCATAAAGCTGCCAAGGGCTGTATTTACATCAATAAATTAAGCGATGTTGATACTGAAGTGGTAAAGGAAATGGTGAAAGAATCGATCAGATATGTACAGGAACTGTATCCATCGAGTTCTTAATTTTCTGTCATAAACGATGGGAAAAGCACTGTAAAAGTGGTTCCTTCACCGGCTTTTGAGTCTACTTTCAGTTCGAGTGAATGATAGTTTATAATACTTTTCACAATGGCCAGACCTAATCCATAACCTTCATTGCCTGATCGGTTGGCCTTTTTAAATCGGTTAAAGATGGTTGGAATTTCATCTTCAGGTATTCCAATGCCAGTATCCTTTACATGAATGCTGTAAAAATCCTTTCCTAAAGTATCTGTTATTTCAATTGAGCCATTGGGTTTGTTATACCTTATGGCATTATTTATCAGGTTATAAAACAACTGAAAGATCAGGTCGTTATTGATGTTTTTTATAATTGTTGTTGGAGAAACATGAACTGTAATCTTCAAATTCTTTTCATCCAATCGATGTTCCAGGTCTTCTACAATGTCGCTTATTAAATCCTTCACATTACTTGACCCCGAACGTGCAAATTGCTCATTCTCTATACGAGATATCAGCAATAAAGAATGGACGATTTTCTTTAAGCGATTGAGCGTTTTCATCATCTCCAATAGTCGCGATTGAAGACGTTCATCAAGCTCACTTTCTACCATCAGATTCTCCATTTTAGTTTGCAAGATGCTGATAGGTGTCATTAACTCATGAGATGCATTGGCGGTAAATTCACGCTCTTTTTCAAACGTTTCATGAATTTGATCCATTAAATTGATGAAGGACTCATCCAGTAGCTTGAAATCCTGAGTAGAAGTTTTAATTGGCTGAATATGTTCTTTAAACGGAAACCGACGGTTAAGCAGTTTGGTTTTTATGATCAAACCAAGCGGGCGCAATAAGAAACGAGTAAAAATTAAATCGGTAACAATGGTAATAACTACCAAAACAATTAGTACATAAAGGGCTACACGCTGCAAATCATCATTGTATTGGTTGATGGTTGCAGTTGTTTTTCCAATTTCGAGGATGTAATTCTTCTTGTTATAAACGAAAGTATGACTTAACACCCGGTAATTTAAGGTATCACTTTCAACAATACGTTTAGAGGTTTCTATAGTATCAATTGGGGTTTCAAGTTTGGTGGGTTCAAGAGAAATGTATTCCTCCTTTAGCATGGTGTAACTACCGTAGCTGCTATCGCCCTGCAAGTAAAAGTCAACACCATTTCGGCTTACCACATTCAACACTTTTTTCTTTTGTTCGCGCAAATAGTAATTGGTGTACTGAAAGGCTATTTTCTCAATCAGGCTTGGCAATAACGCAACAAATAATGCAACAATTACCAATTTCGAAAGGGTAATAAATAGCGTAAGTTTTGTTAACAGCTTCACAGTAAGAATAGATTATTAGCGCAGTTTTATTTTGTATCCTACTCCTCTGATGGTTTCCAGCCATTCAGTATTTCCAAAGGCACTGAGTTTCTTGCGGATATTTTTTATTGTGGCATCAATGTAATTTGAATCGTAGTCATCGTCGGCAAAATTCCCCCAAATATGTTCACTCAGCTGCATACGTGTAAGTGGTCTGTTTTTATGCAGCAATAAATAGCTTAATAGATCAAACTCTTTGCGAGATAACTCAATTTCGTTGGTGTTATGAATAACAAGCCGTTTTTTTAAGTCGATTTTAAATTCACCCAGCTCGGTAAGTTTATCCTGAACACCATATTTTCTTCTCGAAATAGCATGCATTCGCGATTGAAGTTCGAGTAGTGAAAAGGGTTTAGGGAGATAGTCATCAGCTCCTAAATCAAGACCTTGGATGCGGTCTTCAATATTACCACGAGCTGTTAAAATGATAAATGCTGCTTCGGTAGCGTATTTTTTGGCCTGCTGAAGTAACTCAAGTCCATCAATATCTGGTAATCCAAGATCGAGTAAAATGAAATCATATTCGTTTACTCCAATTTTTTCAAGTGCCTCTTTCCCTGTTGGTGCACAATCGCAGAGATAAAAAGCCTTTTTTAGAAATGTTTCCATTTCTTCGGCTAGCGTTTTTTCATCTTCAACTATGAGAACTTTCATCTTAAAATTGATAATAGAAACTTAATCCCAGAAATGACTTCATTGTTCCTAATGGAATTTCATCATTTTTCCCTAAAACAGAAAGCTGATAAGAGGTTTCAATTAAATAACTGTCGCGACTGTAGTTAAACGGTATTTTAAAGTTACACGACAGAAAACTAAACTTTGTATTTGGTACATAAGTGGTAACAGGTGCATTGCCATTGTTTTGGCCGCTGTTGTTTTTACCAGGCTGGTTTTTAGAATTCTTATGTGTGATATAGGTTTGATAAAAATGCTGTGTACCGCTAGTCAATTCAACAGCCGGTTCAATTGAAATGGCATCATTTTCATCAAATAAGCTACCAAGCTCAATCGATTTTGAATTGCTAAAGGTTACAAAAATGTCTTGTTGCTTTCCAAAGGCATAATCAACTCCCAGTGTAGAAGTAAGCAAATAACTATAGCTTAATGAGCTTCCAATAGTATTATAGTTGGAGGCTTGTAAAACCGGTGAGTTACTGGGGAAAAATGAATGATTATAACTGATGGACGCTTTCAGTTTGTCTGTGATCGATGCATCGTATCCCGTTTCGAGCGAAAGAATTGGTGTGGTGGGAGTGTTGAATAATTGATAAACACTCGAGGAAAAATAAATGCCGATTGGCATTCGATAAGTAGCGTTTAGTAAGCCTAATGGCATTTGCTCACTAGCAGTTTGTCCGTAATAGTTAGCATTACTGCTGTAAACAGCAGCAACCGTTAGCGTGGCTTTTGTGCTATCAGTTTGACAAAAAACGCTTGTTGCCGTTATAAAAAGAAAAAAAACAGACAGTAAATACCTCATGGCTAACCTTCAATTCCTAATGTATGCGAGTATTTACTTTGATTGGTTTGGGTTTTGCTACTTTAACAGGTTTAACTTTAACAGGAGGCTTAATCTCTTCGGGCTTGCCTTGCTTTCTTGATTTAGGAACTTCTTTAATATCCTCTTCTTTGCCCTCTTTTTTATCTCCTTTCCTTTTGGATCCGGTAGAATCAATTGCGGTTGAGCAGGATTCGATCTTTAGCTTACCATGTAAATTGATAGCTGAGCTGCCCCCAGAAGCAAACGCCTGGAGATTAACTAAAAGAAAAGCGCAAAATAATAACCGACTAAAAAAAGCTTTGTTCATTGCATGCAAACATATGAAGTTTCAAAGAAAAATCGCGCAATCAATTTGTTATCAATTAAGTTCAGTGAATCTTCTTTTGAACTTAATGAATGATAAAAAGGTTCTGCTTTGAATAATACAAAGACAGAACCCAAGTTATTAAACCACCTTGCAACTATTTTAGATTGATTTTGAGAGTACCCAAAGCGGTAGTTTTTCCAGCCACAACTTCAATATTATTAAGAGTGGTGTCGGCATAGGTAGTATCTTGAACATCTATAGCAACTTTATAAGCACCTGATCTTAATCCTCCGATAGAAAAGTATCCAGTTGCTACATCTGAAACAGTACCTACTGTATCGTTGGCTTGGTTAATCGCATAAACTTTAGCCTGTTTGTTAGCAGGATCAATTGTTCCGGTTAAAATTCCCGAAGTAGCAATTGCAAGGCCTCTTACTACCGGTTTCAAGATGAATTTGCCGTTGCCAGTTTTCACAACTGACTTAGCCGCGTCAAAATCCAATACCAATGAGTAGGCAAATCCTGGGGTTAATGAAGGCTCCTCGGTAAGCTTTACTTTCCAGCCTGATGAATATCCACTTGGAATTTTAAGATCATAAAGCTGTCCGTCAACCTTAATAGTATTTCCTGTTTCGTTTAATACTAATCGTACTTCTTTTATTTTACCTGTTGGAATTTCTTCATCGGCAACCAAAATGTCGGGAGTGGCTGAGCCTGCCTTGAAATCTAAAATGTTAAATTGTTTGTCGGCTTCAAGTACATATGAACCACCGGTAGTGTCATTTACTTTGACAATGATCTCTTTAACATTCAAATTAATTTCTTCATAATTACCCGGAGCATCTGTCATTCGAATTTGAAGGTGCGCGGTGTTGCTTTCAGTTTTTGAGCATGCAGATAAACCCAATGTAGCTGTAGCTAATAAGAATAAAAGTTTAATGTTTCTGTTCATTGTTAAGGGTTTTGTGATTTGATTTAATTGTTTACGTTACAAATCTGTAACCCGAAGATGAAAGGAACATGAAAACAAAAAACTTTTAGTTTATTTTTTTAGATTTAAGTAATATTTATAGGCAAGTTGTTCTTATAGAGTAATTTATATTTTTAAATTGATAAGGCAATTAGCTTTTTGATCAATAAGAGGATTCACTAATAAAGTGAAATGGATCAATGAAAATCAAATCAGCACCCAAACAAAAGAGGCTGTCTCAAAAGGACGGCCTCTTTCTATTTTCAGGGGTTATCAACAAGTTAAAGCAGGAT
>NZ_JAMWYS010000020.1 GCF_023914155.1 Solitalea agri
TCACAGGATATATGCCCTAATAAAAAACCAAACCACCTATAAAAATGATTTGGTTTTGTCATAGAAATCAGCGTGACGGTAGGCAAGCCGTAGAACATTTCGACTTTATTCACCATAATGATTCGATAAGCGAATAACGCAGGACATCATTGTATTTATTATCAATTATTGTCAGCCTGAGCGGAGTCGAAGGCCAGTTGTTAAAACGCTTCGACTGTGCTCAGCGTGACGGTTGGTGTAGCAGATAAAGACATTTGTCAGCCTGAGCGTAGTCGAAGGCTAGTTGTTAAAACGCTTCGACTGTGCTCAGCGTGACGGTAGGCAAGCCGTAGGACATTTCGACTTTATTCACCATAATGATTCGATAAGCGAATAACGCAGGACATCATTGTATTTATTATCAATTATTGTCAGCCTGAGCGTAGTCGAAGGCTAGTTGTTAAACGCTTCGACTCCGCTCAGCGTGACGGTTGGTTGTAGCAGATAAAGACATTTGTCAGCCTGAGCGTAGTCGAAGGCTAGTTGTTAAAACTCTTCGACTGCGCTCAGCGTGACTGTAGGCAAGCCGCAGAACATTTCGACTTTATTCACCATAATGATTCGATAAGCGAATAACGCAGGACATCATTGTATTTATTATCAATTATTGTCAGCCTGAGCGTAGTCGAAGGCTAGTTGTTAAAGCGCTTCGACTGCGCGTGACGGTTGGTTGTAGCAGATAAAGACATTTGTCAGCCTGAGCGGAGTCGAAGGCCAGTAACAAAAAGGCTTCGACTGTGCTCAGCGAGACGGTTGGTTGTAGCAGATAAAGACATTTGTCAGCCTGAGCGGAGTCGAAGGCTAGTTGCAAAAACGCTTCGACTGCGCTCAGCGAGACGGTTGGTTGTAGCAGATAAAGACATTTGTCAGCCTGATTTCTATGACAAAACCAAATCATTTTTATAGGTGGTTTGGTTTTTTATTAGGGCATATATC
>NZ_JAMWYS010000014.1:0-2905 GCF_023914155.1 Solitalea agri
GTATCAGGTCCGTTTACATATACCATTAACTTAACCGGCGGATGCGGAACGGTATCTACCACCGGAACGATTAAAGTTCTTGACCCTATCACCTACACTTACAAATTCACCAACGTGGTTTGTAAGAATGAAACAACACCAACAGGGGCTATTATTGTAACGCCTGCTGGGGGATCAGGGAACTACAAGTTCATCTTGAAATTGAATGGAGTACAAATTGATACAGGAACGGGAACGGGTGTATTCACATTTGACAAGTTAGTTAGGGGATCATACTCTGTGGAAGTAGAAGATGCTACTTATGGTTGTCCAGGAACTTGTAATGGGCTAACTCCCTAATTAAGGTAGACCGGATGTGCATAAATAAATGATTTATCAAGCTTAGTATGAAGAATAATACGAATACAGCTAATAACGGAACAATTTGGTACAGCAATATTATTGTTGCTGTACTACTATTGTTTTGTGCTAATTATTCCTTCGGTCAATGTGCGATAGACATTAAAATGCCTCCAACGGCTTCTGTTTCACTCTCTCAGGCTGCAGCTTGTACTTCTCAACCTGTTAACTTAACAGTGAGCCTAACGAGTGATGATCTTTCTACTGTTGGCTCTCCTGAATGGGTATTTACCTATACTCAAAATGGAATAGATTTGGGTACAATCAATACCTCAAATCCATTACCTGTTGGGGTCTCAATCACTCGCACAGGAAAGAATGCAATTGTAATTATTCCTCTAAATCTTATAACCTCAGGTACTCATACTTTTGGAATTTCAATTTTAACTGATAACTGGTATCCAACCAGTCCAGCAGTAGATGCATGTAATTATAGCAGTACGGCAACCATAATTATAAATTCCGTACCAGCGGTTCCGACCCTGGCCTCAGCGGCAGCGACCTGCGCAGCCGACGGCAGCAGCTCGATCAGTAACTACAGTGCCTCGAACACCTATACCTTCACTCCGGCAGGTCCAACCGTGGATGCCACGGGAGCGATCAGTGGTATGGTGCTGGGCACCAGCTATACGGTAACAGCGGATAATGGCAACTGTACGTCATTGGCTTCGGCTTCGTTCAGCAATGCAGCGATGCTAGCGGCACCATCGGTTCCGACCCTGGCCTCAACGGCAGCGACCTGCGCAGCCGACGGCAGCAGCTCGATCAGTAACTACAGTGCCTCGAACACCTATACCTTCATTCCGGCAGGTCCTTCAGTGGACGCTACGGGAGCGATCAGTGGTATGGTGCTGGGCACCAGCTATACAGTAACAGCGGATAATGGCAACTGTACGTCATTGGCTTCGGCTTCGTTCAGCAATGCAGCGATGCTAGCGGCACCAGCGGTTCCGACCCTGGCCTCAACGGCAGCGACCTGCGCAGCCGACGGCAGCAGCTCGATCAGTAACTACAGTGCCTCGAACACCTATACCTTCACTCCGGCAGGTCCTTCAGTGGACCCTACGGGAGCGATCAGTGGTATGGTGCTGGGCACCAACTATACGGTAACAGCGGATAATGGCAACTGCACGTCATTGGCTTCGGCTTCGTTCAGCAATGCAGCGATGCTAGCGGCACCAGCGGTTCCGACCCTGGCCTCAACGGCCGCCACCTGCGCAGCCGACGGCAGCAGCTCGATCAGTAACTACAGTGCCTCGAACACCTATACCTTCACTCCGGCAGGTCCAACCGTGGACGCCACGGGAGCGATCAGTGGCATGGTGCTGGGCACCAGCTATACGGTAACAGCGGATAATGGCAGCTGCACGTCATTGGCTTCAGCTTCGTTCAGCAATGCAGCGATGCTAGCGGCACCGGCAGTACCGACCCTGGCCTCAACAGCAGCGACCTGCGCAGCCGACGGCAGCAGCTCGATCAGTAACTACAGTGCCTCGAACACCTATACCTTCACTCCGGCAGGTCCTTCAGTAGATGCCACGGGAGCGATCAGTGGCATGGTGCTGGGCACCAGCTATACGGTAACAGCGGATAATGGCAACTGCACGTCATTGGCTTCGGCTTCGTTCAGCAATGCAGCGATGCTAGCGGCACCATCGGTTCCGACCCTGGCCTCAACGGCCGCCACCTGCGCGGCAGACGGCAGCAGCTCGATCAGTAACTACAGTGCCTCGAACACCTATACCTTCACTCCGGCAGGTCCTTCAGTGGACGCTACGGGAGCGATCAGTGGTATGGTGCTGGGCACCAGCTATACAGTAACAGCGGATAATGGCAACTGTACTTCGGTAGCTTCAGCTTCGTTCAGCAATGCAGCGATGCTAGCGGCACCAGCGGTTCCGACCCTGGCCTCAACGGCCGCTACCTGCGCGGCAGACGGCAGCAGCTCGATCAGTAACTACAGTGCCTCGAACACCTATACCTTCACTCCGGCAGGTCCTTCAGTGGACGCTACGGGAGCGATCAGTGGTATGGTGCTGGGCACCAGCTATACGGTAACAGCGGATAATGGCAGCTGCACGTCATTGGCTTCGGCTTCGTTCAGTAATGCAGCGATGCTAGCGGCACCAGCGGTTCCGACCCTGGCCTCAACGGCCGCTACCTGCGCGGCAGACGGCAGCAGCTCGATCAGTAACTACAGTGCCTCGAACACCTATACCTTCACTCCGGCAGGTCCTTCAGTGGACGCTACGGGAGCGATCAGTGGCATGGTGCTGGGCACCAGCTATACAGTAACAGCGGATAATGGCAACTGTACTTCGATAGCTTCAGCTTCGTTCAGCAATGCAGCGATGCTAGCGGCACCAGCGGTTCCGACGCTGGCCTCAGCAGCAGCGACCTGCGCAGCCGACGGCAGCAGCTCGATCAGTAACTACAGTGCCTCGAACACCTATACCTTCACTCCGGCAGGTCCTTCAGTGGACGCTACGGGAGCGATCAGTGGCAT
>NZ_JAMWYS010000014.1:2949-3501 GCF_023914155.1 Solitalea agri
CTGCGCAGCCGACGGCAGCAGCTCGATCAGTAACTACAGTGCCTCGAACACCTATACCTTCACTCCGGCAGGTCCTTCAGTGGATGCTACGGGAGCGATCAGTGGTATGGTGCTGGGCGCCAGCTATACAGTAACAGCGGATAATGGCAACTGTACGTCATTGGCTTCAGCTTCGTTCAGCAATGCAGCGATGCTAGCGGCACCAGCGGTTCCGACCCTGGCCTCAACGGCAGCGACCTGCGCGGCCGACGGCAGCAGCTCGATCAGTAACTACAGTGCCTCGAACACCTATACTTTCACTCCGGCAGGTCCTTCAGTGGATGCTACGGGAGCGATCAGTGGTATGGTGCTGGGCACCAGCTATACAGTAACAGCTGATAATGGCAACTGTACGTCATTGGCTTCGGCTTCGTTCAGCAATGCAGCGATGCTAGCGGCACCAGCAGTACCGACCCTGGCCTCAACGGCAGCGACCTGCGCGGCCGACGGCAGCAGCTCGATCAGTAACTACAGTGCCTCGAACACCTATACCTTCACTCCGGCAGGTCCTTC
>NZ_JAMWYS010000044.1 GCF_023914155.1 Solitalea agri
GAGCGTTAATCGTAACAGCAGTGGCCGAAGAAATACAGCCCTGCGCGTTGCGAACAGTTAAGTTATAGGTTACTGAGGTTAATCCTGCAAATAAAGTCGAAGCCTGATAGTTGGTGCCATCAATCGAGTATTCCAATCCTGCCCCTAGTGGCGCTGTCACTGTGATCGAACCGGTGGCTACCGTACAAGTCGGTTGAACGGTCGAGGCAGTTGGTGTGGCAGGAGTTAATGGCTGGGCGTTAATCGTAACGGCAGTAGCCGAAGAAATACAGCCCTGAGCGTTGCGAACAGTTAGGTTATAGGTTGCTGAGGTAAGTCCAGCAAATAAAGTGGAGGCTTGATAGTTTGTTCCATCAATCGAATATTCAAGGCCTGCTCCCAGTGGCGAGGCTACTGTTATCGAGCCTGTTCCTACTGTACAGGTGGGTTGAACGGTTGAAGCTGTTGGTGTAGCTGGCGTTAGCGGCTGAGCGTTAATCGTAACAGCAGTAACCGAAGAAATACAGCCCTGAGCATTGCGAACAGTTAAATTGTAGGTTGCTGAGGTTAATCCTGCAAATAAAGTGGAGCTTTGATAGTTGGTGCCATCAATCGAATATTCCAATCCTACCCCTATTGGCGCTGTCACGGTGATCGAGCCGCTTGCTACTGTACAAGTCGGTTGAACGGTCGACGCTGTTGGTGTAGCTGGAGTTAATGGCTGAGCGTTGATGGTAACAGCAGTTGCCGAAGAAATACAGCCCTGCGCATTACGAACCGTCAGGTTATAGGTATTGGTTGCAAGGCCGGTGAAGGAAGTTGAAACTTGATAGTTAGTACCATCAATCGAATATTCCAATCCTGCTCCCAGTGGCGAGGCTACTGTTATCGAGCCTGTTCCTACCGTACAGGTGGGTTGAACGGTTGAAGCTGTTGGGGTAGCAGGCGTTAATGGCTGGGCGTTAATCGTAACGGCAGCAGCCGAAGAAATACAGCCCTGCGCATTACGAACAGTCAGGTTATAGGTGTTAGTTGCAAGGCCAGTAAATGACGTTGAGCTTTGATAGTTAGTACCATCAATCGAGTATTCCAATCCTGCTCCCAGTGGCGAGGCTACTGTGATCGAACCTGTTGCAACGGTACAAATTGGTTGAACGGTTGAAGCTGTTGGGGTAGCTGGAGTTAATGGCTGGGCATTGATCGTAACCGAGGTCGCTGTTGACACGCAACCTTGTGCGTTGCGGACAGTCAGGCTATAGGTACTGGTTGCAAGACCAGTAAAAGAAGTTGAAACTTGATAGTTGGTGCCATCAATCGAGTATTCAAGGCCTGCTCCCAGTGGCGAAGTCACCGTGATCGAGCCCGTGCCTAAGGTACA
>NZ_JAMWYS010000016.1 GCF_023914155.1 Solitalea agri
CTGTCGACTTTTAGCCGCAATCCATTTGATTAATTGTCCATAGCCTGATTCGTCATTACTGACCTGAATGTACGTGTTCGCCTCCTTCAGCACTAAAGTGGCATCTAAGGTGGCTTTGGAAACATCGATACCAATGATTACTGACTTTTTCATAGATTTGAGTTGAAGAAAAACTAATACCCTTAACAGGCCTGATAACCTAAGATTCTATCGGGTTCTGTTCAACCAGCGAAGAGAACGGGGCCAGTTCCGAAGGTAGGCCCAAACGCCTGGCAAGCGCGCTGGAGCACCCGCTCTTCTCTGGAAAATTTAATTATTTTAATCACATAAACCTAAGGGCAAGCGTCGCCCGTTATGCACTATTTAAAGACCAACATATGCGACCATACATTTTGACATTTTTGTTCTTACTGACTTCAATCTTTTCATACGGTCAGGACAAAAACTATGAAACAGGAATAAAGGCTTTTGACTCGAAAGACTATACTAAAGCCTTTAAACTAATGAAACCATTTGCTGAATCAGGCGACTCAATTGCTGAATTTATAATTGGCTTTTGCTATCTAAACCCTGATTCGAGTATAAAAAATGATTCTTTAGCAGAACATTATCTAATTCGTTCAGCCGAAAAGTACAACCCCAAGGCGATGGGAGGGCTTTCGATTTACTACTTTCAGAAGGGAATTGAAAATGAAAAACTCAAAGTTCAAGCGTTGGTTTGGGCAGAAATTGCAGGAGCATATGACCCTGCTTTTAATGCGACTACGACTCGTTATTTGATTAGACAGTACCTAAATGAATCGCAGTTAAATGAAGCAGAGGCAATACTCAAAGAGCAAAAGACAAAATTTGACAAAATAAGTATTGATGCTTTTCACCGCCTTAATAAACAAGCTAAGTCAAGTAATGAAAATTCTGACAAAGCAAAGATTCCTGAAAACAAATACAATTTAATAGAAAACCCTTATTTAGATTGGGTTTATCGGTGGAAACTACAAAGGTTTGAATGTGATTCAATGTATTATACAGCACAAGTCGAAACGAAACTATTAGACTCAACTATTAATGCAATCAGAAGGAATCAATCATTCGACATTCATTTCCTTTATCGGAGTGACAAAACAAAGAAGTTTATTATTTCCAAAGAGGAACAAGATTACTTGGTAAAAGAACTTGAATCACTGAAAAATCATAGATGGGAACAAAATATGTTTCCTTATTCAAGACGTTTAGAACAAAGCGAGATTCAACCGACTTTTGACAAAACTGAAAATTTACCAACGGAAAAGGAAAAAAACATGTGTTCAATCGTATACACCTTTTCAAAACCTATTTTCATCCGTAAAGGAGCCATTGCATTATATTTAGACCAAAAAAGATATAGGACTAACTACACGCAGTTGGAATTTGGATTCTATATACTTGAAAACAATAGATGGGAACAGATTGCGACTGTTTACAAATATTATGAAAGTTCAAAAAGATAAACTGTGCATAACAAGGTATTGTCAAAAGCGGGGCTGAACGGCTTCGATTGGACATTTGCGCATACTTCAAATTTCTTCCTTCGATTAAACTTTAGTGCAAAATTTCCCCGCCTTCGATAAGCCTATCCGTTAGCCGCCTCCCATTTTCCAAATAATGGACTCCATCAGTTAACGTTTAGAACAAAAACTGAACGTTCGAGGATAAAAAAGTGGTTTATTGTTACATTAAGCCTGTAAATGAAAAACGTTGGTCAGATTTTTTTTTGAGGCCCCCATCCAAACTGACAATTCAGATTAAAAAATTTTGAGATAAACTTGCGAAACCGAATAGTTGCACATATATTCGCAACCGATTGATTTCATAATAAATAACACCGCAATGAGAAGAGATGTTTTTCAGGCTATTGCCGACCCAACAAGAAGAGCTATCATAGCTTTAATTGCAGTACACGCAATGACACCTAATGCCATTGCTGAACATTTTGATACAACAAGACAAGCGGTTTCAAAACATTTAAGAATATTGACTGAATGCGAACTGGTGAAACAAGAATACCGGGGGCGAGAAATTTTTTATCAACTTGAAATTGATAAAATGAAAGAAATAGACAAATGGTTAGAACAGTTTAGAAAGATTTGGGAAAACCGTTTTGAACAATTAGATCAACTTCTATCATCTATTAAAAAAAACAACTAATGAAACACAATTTACAATTTGACTTTCTTGTAGATAAGAAAAAAAATACGCTAACCATCAGACGCGAATTTTTAGCTGACCGACAATTAGTTTGGAACTGTTACACAAAAAGTGAACTTCTAGACCAATGGTTTGCGCCAAAACCGCTAACAACAAAGACAAAATCAATGGACTTTCGCGAAGGCGGCCATTGGCATTATGCAATGGTGGAACCAAATGGTACAGAATATTGGGGTTGGACTGAGTATCTTAAAATTAAACCAATTGATTACTACACATCATTAGATGCTTTTAGTAATGCTGATGGTGAAATAAATAAAGACCTTCCACGAGCAGAGTGGCTTGTTACTTTCAGCGAAAAAGGTGATAACGCCTTAGTAGAAACTATTGTAACCTATAACTCTCTTTCAGATTTGGAAGTAGTTATTCAAATGAATATGGAACAGGGTATGATGGCAACTCTTGAAAAACTTGATGAATTACTATTAACCTTGAACAAATAAATAGATCTAGAAGAACATCATGAAAAACTTCAATAGTAAAGTAGATGATTACATTGCAAAGTCAGCCGAATTTGCAAAACCAATGCTCAATTACTTAAGGGAACTTGTTCACGATACTTGTCCTGATGTAGAAGAAGATATTAAATGGGGAACTCCGCATTATTCATACAGAGGTGACCATTTGTGTATGATGGGAGCATTTAAAAATCATTGTTCTTTTAGTTTATATAAAGCTGAACTAATGAAGGACAAAACTATTCAAGACAGTGTAAAGGCTGGCAAAAAATTCGGTTATATGGATAAGCTGAAAGACCTATCTGAATTGCCCGAAAAAGAAGTTTTAGTCGCTTATATAAAAGAGGCGATGGAACTTAATGCAAACGGAACGGCAAAACCAAAACCTGTTAAAGAAAAATCAACAGAAGAAGTTGTTGCACCGCAGGTATTTATTGACGCACTGAAGAAAAATGAAAAAGCGGGTTCGGTCTATGAAAGTAAATCTGCATCGTTCCAGAAAGAATACATCAAATGGATCGCAGAAGCCAAAACGGAGGAGACAAGAGATAAAAGAATAGAGCAGGCTCTTGATTGGATAGCAGACGGCAAGGGCAGATTTTGGCAGTATGCAAAAAAGTAAATGCCTGACAAACTGGTATTATAACAAAACATCGAATTCCGTAATAAAAGGGGTATCTATCCTGATAAAAAAAATGAGAGAGAGTGTAAAATAAACTGCCTCGAGCAGCTTCTGAATTAGGTATCACCTCGTTCCAAAACCGTCTTACCACCTTGTTTAAGTGAGGGGCGGGTGTTCTCGAACCAGCACTAAACAGGTTCCGAACCAGTTCGAAAGTGGTACGAACTAGCCCGACACCGATTTGTGATACCTACAATAAGCAACTTGTCAAATTAAGTGCCCGCCAGATCATTTGTGACCTACCCTCGTCGGTCGAAAACGACGATGGTCACCAAATTGCCGGCTTTACAACAGGGGCATTTCTTCAACAGGGTGTTTACCGGCTTGTCCTTTACCGGCAGGTGCCGCCCAAGGTCCGGATCAGTTGGCCGATTTTCGATCGTTTCTGAGGAAGAAAGAGGTATTCGTGTAGCTGTTCGGGATCGAGTTCGGTAGGAACTTTGCCAAAATGCACGGCGATGGCCGCCACATGCAGGGCATAGTTTTTAAAAGTGCTCGTACTGCGTCCTAAAATAGAAATGCTGCGTTCGAACCGGTAAATCAGTTCGGCAAATCCGGGAACTTCGCCTTTGGCACGGTCAAGCTTGTTTTCCCCTAAAGCTTCGGAATTCTTTTTTTGCCATGTTAACAATTGTTTGATACTTTAGTTAAAGTAAGACATTCACCCACAAAAGCTACCGAAGGTTTAGTTCAACAAGGGGTTTGCGATAGTGGAGCGAAACTGCAAAGTTCAACGGCAGTTCTTCGAATCAATTTTTGGGCAAATTAAAGATTTGTGCTAAAAATCCGCCACTTCGCAAGCCGATAACCGTTATTCGTTTACTTATAATCCATTATATCAAGAGGATAAAACACTCAAATGAATAATAGAATAACAATTACAATATTTACTATGACATTCCTCTTTCTTTCGTGCAATCGAAAAAAGGAGATTATCACTCCTGAGGTAAAAAACATTACGGAAAGTGTTTATGCTTCGGGTATTATTAAAAGTGAAAATCAATATGAAGTTTATACCAAAGCCAATGGGATAGTGAATAGAATAGCTGTTAAAGAGGGCGATTATGTAAAAAAAGGACAATTGTTATTTCGCATTGAAAATCCAAATGCCAAATTATCCGTTGACAATGCCCGGCTAAATGCTGAAGTGAATGACTACTATACTAACAGCGAGAAGTTGAAAGAGGCTTACAATTCAATTCAGCTAGCTCTTAAAAACCTAAGCAATGATTCTTTAGTTTTTGAAAGACAAAAGATGCTTTGGAATCAAAATATTGGTTCAAAAGTAGAGCTTGAACAAAAGGAACTCGCTTTTGAAAAATCAAAAGTGACACTAATGCAGGCAAGAGTTAATTACGATGACTTAAAACGCCAATTATATCTTGCTTACCAACAAAGTCAGAATAATTTAAAAATTGCTCAAACCTTTGAAAAAGATATGGAGATACTAAGTGCGTTGGAGGGCATTGTTTACAAAATAGATATCAAAGAAGGCGAACTGGCTACTGTTGCTTCCCCTTTAGCTGTAATTGGAGAAGAAAAATTTGTTATTGAACTCAATATTGATGAATTCGATATTGTGAAAATAACGAAAGGCCAAAAAGTAATTATTCGGTTGGACGCCTATAAGTCTCAAACTTTTAGCGCCGTAATACTCAGTATTTATCCAATGATGAACGAACGTACCCGAACATTTAAAGTAAAGGCTGTCTTTACCCAAGAACCAAAAGTGCTTTACCCAAATTTAACATTGGAGGCCAGTATTATAATAAATAAAAAACAACATGCTTTAACCATTCCTACTCGTTTTTTGCTCTCGGATTCTACTGTAATGCTGGAAAATGAGACCCTAAAGAAAGTAAAAATTGGACTAAGCGATTACAACCTAACTGAAATCAAAAGTGGTATTACTGCAAATTCTAAAATAATAATACCCAAGAAATGAAGGTTAAGCATATTTACGAAATTGCTAAATCGCTATTACTCGCGAGGTCCAGGCAATCACTTGTTGCCGCTATTGGTGTGACCTTTAGCGTTGCATTTTTTATTTCACTGCTTGGTTTTATGGAAGGATTAAACTCATTGTTGGATGGCTTGGTATTGAATAGAACGCCACATGTTAGACTCTATACTGAAATTCGTCCTTCAGATTTTCAACCCATTGACTTATCCAAAACTTACCAAAAACAACATAATTTTATCAGTTCTGTAAAGCCCACTAATGCCAGAAAAGACATATACAACGCTCTTGCCATTATTTCAACCCTTAAGGCAGATACAAGGGTGATTGGAGTTGCCCCCAAAGTGACAGCACAAGTATTTTACAATCTTGGAAACATTGAATTAAATGGTGTTATAAATGGAATTGATGTTCTGCAGGAAGCCATACTATTCAATTTTAAAGATTATGTAATAGGAGGAGATTTTAAGGATCTAATAAACAGATCGAACAGTATTATATTAGGAATTGGAGTTGCCGAAAAAATGCTTGCAAAAAAAGGCGATATCATTACCGTAACCACCCTAAATGGAGGTCAATTTTCTTTAAAAGTAGTTGGCTTTTATCAGTCGGGTATAGCAGAATTAGATAAGGTACATAGTTTTGTGAGTTTATCCACCGGGCAGAAACTATTGGGAGAGTCGAGTAATTTTATTAGTGATATTCAAATTAAAGTAAAAGACATGAGCCAAGCACCTGCTATGGCCAATGAATACCGACGGGTTTTTGGTATCGATGCCGAAGACATACAAACTGCCAACGCACAATTTGAAACGGGAAGTAGAGCTCGATCTATCATCTCATATGCGGTGGGCATAACCTTGCTTATAGTCGCAGGATTTGGCATATACAATATTCTTAATATGATGATTTATGAAAAATTGGATACAATCGCAATTTTAAAAGCAACAGGTTTTGCCGGAAGTGATGTAAAAATAATATTTATTGTTATTTCATTAAGCATCGGTATAGGCGGTGCACTAGCAGGGGCACTTTTAGGCTTCATCTTTTCTTTGATCATTGATGCTATTCCTTTCAATTCGGCTGCTCTGCCAACAGTAACTACCTATCCGGTAAATTATGGATTGCAATATTATTCAATTGCCATGCTATTTGCTGTAGTTACCACCTATTTTGCGGGTTGGTTTCCCGCAAAGAAAGCAAGTAGTGTAGATCCGGTGGAAATCATTAGAGGAAAATAAAATGGAAAATAAACCTTCTTTAGTCGCTACGGGCATATATAAATCGTTTTACGACCCTGCAAAAGTTGATATTTTAAAAGGCATTTCATTTAGCATCAATAGAGGAGAATTTTGTTCCATTACAGGCAAATCGGGATGTGGTAAATCTACTCTACTATATATATTATCTACTATGGATACTGACTATAAAGGAGAGCTTTTTATTGATAGTGAATTAATGACGAATAAATCTGAAAAAGAACTAGCGTTTGTAAGGAATGAAAAAATTGGGTTTGTTTTTCAGTTTCATTATTTGCTCAATGAGTTTAGTGTGTTAAAAAATGTAATGCTGCCAGGTTTTAAATCAAGTAAACATACAGAGGAAGAACTAGAGCACAAGGCTTATGAACTTTTAAAAAAACTGGGTATAGAAAAACTATCAAGTAAAATGGCTTATCAAGTTTCTGGCGGAGAAAAGCAACGTGTGGCAATTGCTCGTTCAATGATAAACGACCCCGTTATATTGATGTGTGATGAACCTACAGGAAATTTAGATAGCAAAAACACTGAAATTGTATTTGAAATATTTAAAGAATTAGTGCATGCTTTCAACAAGACTATTTTAGTAGTAACGCACGATGAAAATTTTTCAAAAAAAACCCATCGAATCATCACAATGCGAGATGGAAGTATTATGTAACAATAATAAAAATAGTACTATAAACGTGAGTTCGAGTTAAGCGGTTAGCAATAGTTGGTTGCTGGTCATTGCTTACTGGAATCTGCCTACTGTCTGCTACCTCCCCTCTCATTTCTTTCCAACAATTCATATCTTAAGCTCTTTAACCATACAAGCAATGGAAAACATCCATATTACGGAGATCGAGATCTATAAGTTCAGTATCGCTATGCCCCCTTTTATCATTTCGGGCGGAGTGATCGATAAAGCGCAAAATACCCTTGTAAAGATCTATACCAACCAAAATATTTACGGCTTAGGCGAATGTTCGGCTTTTGTTATGCTCGTTGGCGAAACGCAGCATACGGATTTTGAACTGGCCAAAGACTTTGCCCGTTTATGGAAAGGTAAAAACCCCTTGGAGATTGAACAGCGCATGAATGAACTGAACACTTATTGTGTTCATAACCCAACGATAAAAAGTGCCTTCGACATGGCCTTGTATGACATTGCTGCCAAATATGCCAAAATGCCTTTGTACCAGTTTTTAGGAGGTACGCATAAAACCATTACTACTGATCATACCATTGGCATTGCGGATGCGGATCAAATGGCACAACGGGCTCTCGAACTAAAAGGTAAAGGAGCAAGTATCATTAAAGTTAAATTAGGTCGCGGCAAGGAAGATGTGCAACGGGTAAAAGCCATACGAGATTCGGTAGGTGCTGAAATGATACTGCGGGTAGATGCCAACCAGGGTTGGGATTACCGAACGGCTGTTTATGTGTTGAAAGAGATTGCCCAATACAACATTGAGCTGTGCGAAGAACCGGTGAAATATTGGAACAATGCCGATTTAAAACGCATAACCGATCATTCGCCAATTCCTATAGCTGCTGATGAATCGGTAAAGGACCATCATGACGCACAACGGCTCGCAGCGATGAAAGCTTGTGATTATTTCAATATAAAGCTGGCTAAAAGTGGAGGTATTAGAATCGCCGCTAAAATCAATGCCATTGCCGAAGCGGCTGGAATGAAATGTATGTTGGGTGGCATGTGTGAGTCGAGGATTGCCCTTTCGGCAAATGCACATTTCGCCCTTTCGCAATCAAACATTCAATTTTATGATCTCGACACTGCACTTTTATTACAGGAAGACCCTTGCGTTGGAGGAATTATCTACAACGGTTACGACATAAGCGTTCCGCAAACACCAGGCATTGGTGCCGATGCAGATGAAAACTTCCTGAAAAGTTGTGAGAAAGCAGTGGTTTGATAGAGATGTTGATTGTCCATAGATAGTCAATAGTTCATGGATCATAGTCGATAGTCCATGGCTCTGCTTTTTACTTCTAAAATCGTACATCGCGAATCTTAAATCCTATATCGCCCTCACATCAGCTATGATCTATGAACCATTAACTGTTAACCACTAAACTTTACGTACCTTAGCTCCCTAAAATAAACCAGGTACTAATTTTCTACTTGGAAAAACTATCGAAGAACTTTTTTCTTCCCAATCCATAAACATGACATTTAACGAACTCCATTTAATAGATCCTATTTTAAAGGCATTACAAACTGAAGGATACACACAACCCACTCCTATTCAGGAACAAGCAATTCCTGTTTTGTTAGAAGGAAAAGACCTTTTAGGTTGTGCCCAAACAGGAACCGGGAAAACAGCAGCTTTTGCTATTCCTATCCTTCAATTGCTACAGGCAAACAGCCGACATGAGCAAGGACCCAAAGCTATAAAGGCTTTAATTCTTACTCCTACCCGCGAACTGGCCATACAAATTGGCGAAAGCTTTGCCGCTTATGGCAAAAACCTCAAACTAAAACATTTGGTTATTTACGGGGGAGTTTCACAGTTGGCACAAACCACAGCTTTAAATAAAGGTGTTGACATTTTAATTGCCACTCCCGGACGTTTGCTCGATCTGATGAATCAAAAGTTCATCCATCTTCATAAGATTCAGATGTTTGTGCTCGATGAAGCCGACCGAATGCTCGACATGGGTTTTGTAAATGATGTAAAAAAGGTGATCAGTAAGCTGCCTGAAAAGCGTCATAGCTTATTTTTCTCGGCCACTATGCCTCCGGCAATCCAACAATTGGCTGATAGCATCTTAACTAATCCGGTAAAGGTGGAAGTAACACCGGTTTCATCCACTGCTGAAAAAATTAACCAATCGGTTTATATGGTTGATAAAGGCAGCAAACGTGCGCTGCTCAATCATATTTTGGAAGATAAATCGATTGAAACGGCCCTTGTATTCAGCCGCACCAAACATGGCGCCGACCGTATTTCCCGTGAACTGAACAAGGTTAAAATTAAGGCTGAAGCCATTCATGGTGATAAATCGCAAAACGCCCGACAAAGAGCATTAACCAATTTCAAGAGCAAAGAAATAAGGGTATTGGTTGCCACCGATATTGCTGCACGTGGAATTGACATTGACGACTTAACGCATGTTATTAATTTCGATTTGCCTTACGAAGCAGAAACGTATGTGCATCGTATCGGCCGGACAGGTCGTGCCGGGGCAAATGGTATAGCACTGTCGTTTTGTGATGCAGAAGAAATGACCTATCTCAAAGATATTGTTAAGCTTATCGGAAAGGCCATTCCAACAATTGAAGATCATCCTTTTCCTTTAACCGTTCAACGAATGTTAGAAGTTCAGGATCAGCAAACGCAAAAAAAGAATGATAACCGCCAAAAGCGTGGTTTTTCTCATAATAAAAACAAGGGTGCGACTCAGCACAGCAAGAAAAAACAACATCGAAAGGGAAACACAAAGGCTAACTAAACCCTCGCAGGAAACAATTGCTAAATTATTCGGAAAAAATTTAGCAATTTTTCATTTCAATTATTTTACTTTAAGCTGATAAACCCGTTTAAACTGAATAGCGATCTTTCATGAAGTACCTGTTTACATTCTTACTAGTTGTTTCTTGTAATTTAAGCTTTGCCTCTACCCTTCCTGACAGCACTTTACAAAAATTAGATCAGATTCTTGAACAGCGTCAGCTATTCGATGCTCAAAAAAATAAAGAGATCGGTGCTTTAAAGCAAAGCATTATAAATACTGATAAGCTTGACGTTTATCAGCAGTTTAAAATTTATTCATCTCTGTACGACCAATACCGCACCTACAGCTACGATTCGGCTTTTATTTACATCAACAAGCTGCAAAAACTGGCCGCCAAAATAAACGACCCTTCCCTAATAGAATCCGTAAAGATCAAGCAAGGCTTTATCTTGCTTTCATCGGGAATGTTTAAAGAAGGTTTCGACACCTTAAACGCCGTTAAAACCAAACATTTGCCGGCAACGCTGAAACAAGAGTATTATTCACTGATGGGTACGTCTTATTATAATCTGGGCGATTATAATAAGGACACCTATTATACGAACAAGTACAACCAGCTTGGAAGCCGGTTTATCGATTCAGCTTCGGCGCTTTTGTCGCCGAATTCATATGATTATTTATCAATGCAGGCATTAAAAGACCTGAAAGAAAATAAGCTGGACACGGCTTTGAGTATTTTTCAGCGAATTTTGGCCAATTTCCGGCTGAATAATCACCAATATGCGATCACCACTTCTACGATGAGCGATATTTATATCCGTCGTTCGGATTATAATAATGCCATTGAACTGCTGGCCCAGGCTGCCATTGCCGATATCAAGTCGTCAACAAAAGAAACTACCGCAATTTTAATTCTGGCCAACTTACTGTATCAACAAGGTGATGTAAAAAGAGCCTACGATTACATAAGGCAGGCTTCGGAAGATGCTGCATTTTACGGAGCGCGGCAGCGTAAAATTCAGGTAAGCTCGGTGATGCCGATTATTGCGGGGGAAAAGCTGAACAGTATCGAAGCGCAAAAACGTGCATTGATCATGTACTCATCAATCATCACGTTGCTAACATTGGTGATTATCGGCTTTATCTTCATAATCATCAGGCAGGTTAAAAAGCTGAAAGAGGCTGAAAAAGTGATCACCGCCTCAAATGCTTCCTTGCAGGAAATGAATCACACCTTATTGGAGGCCGAAAAGATCAAGGAAGAGTATATCGGTTATTCGTTCCATATCAATTCAAATTATATTGATAAGATAGGCCGCTTTAAGAAAGTGATCGGACAAAATGTGGAATCCCGAAAACTGGATGAAATCAAACTGCATGTTAACCGCATCGACCTAAAGAAAGAGCGTGAAGAATTGTATCATGGCTTTGATAAAGTGTTCCTTCGTTTGTTCCCTCATTTTGTTCCCGACTTTAACGCCTTGTTCAAAGAAGAGGATCAAATTCGACCTACCGGACTTGAATTATTGAATACCGAGCTGCGCATTTTCGCCCTGATCAGGCTAGGGATTACCGACAATGAAAAGATAGCGCAGATCCTCGATTTTTCTGTTAATACCATCTATTCTTATAAAACCCGAATAAAAAACAAATCATGGGTTTCAAATGATGAGTTTGAAGACAAAATTATGGCCATAAAAGCTATATAAACTCCTTCATCGTCTATATTTCATCCATATTCATCTTGATTAATAAGTCAATCAACTTATTGATATTCAATTAGTTAAAAGCAATAATTGACTTTATTTTCTATATTGAAGTTTAATTCATTGCTCTGCTTCCTTTTTCCTCCTTCTTTTGTTTTGTGACTTGGCTCCGGGGCTTTTTGTCGCACAACCGATTTATTTAAAGACCGATTTAAGTAACCAATTTATTTACACAGCAAAATGAAAACGAAAAGTCAACACGCTCTTTTCGGCTGTTTGATGTTCCTTGCCTTGGCAACAACAACAAGCAGCTGCGAAAAGAAAGACGACGGTAGCTATGTGGCACCTATCACACGCTACGAGAAAGTTCAGGGTCAATGGCAATTGACCGGGCTTAATCAAACAGACGAGCTGGCAAAATCTACCGGTGGCTCGCTAACCCAGGTAAACTTGTACGGCAAATTCAACTTTAAAGACATGCAAATCACTTTTAATGTTGATGCCGAAAACAACCCTACCTCCTATTCAGTAAGCGGTAATGCACCCGAGTTATTTACCAAACAAGGTTTTTGGCAAATGGATGCCGCATTTACTACCGGCAAAACCGCTAAGATCTTCTTGTATTCAGATGAGGCTAAAACTCAAAAAATTGATGAACTGGAAGTGACCACTATGCCCGGAGCAACCACCAATATGGATCTGCGATTGGTACGCACAAGCGCCGGAACGCCATTCCTTTCTTATCAATTCTCACTAAAACCGGTTGAATAATCAATTCTAACAAATACTTAAAATGAAAAGATATTTACTTTCAGCAGTTCTCTTACTGCTTCCATTTATAGGAATGTGTCAGAATGCGATTAATGAAATCTGGACACAACCCGCCATTTTTAAAGCCGACGAGCAGGTAACTTTGTTTTTTGATGTTAAGGGTACCCAGCTTGAAACTGAAACTGATGCCATTTACTTATGGTCATGGTTCCCTAGTGAGCCTGATGCCGGCAACTGGGCCAATTCATCTGATTTTGCCAAGCTTACCCATGTAGAAGGTACCGTATGGAAAATCACTATGGTTCCTTCTGATTATTATCATGTAGCAGCTGATCAGATCGTTTCATTGTATGGTTTATTGAAAACCAAAGACGGTTCGAAAGTTTCAGATGCTTTTGCTCCTGATAAAGGAAATGCGATCAATCTTTACAACTTTACGGATATTAAGAACACAAAGATCAGTGATTTCTATCCTAAAACTATCAAAGGTGACAGACCATTCTCAATTTTGATAAATGCAGGAAAAACCTGGAGCGACTGTGCTACCAACGCCACCCAAGGTGCATTAGCAACAGCTTCGGAAGTTCATATGCACTCAGGCTTAAACGACTGGAAAGTGATCGTTGAAAACAACCCTGCCAACCTTGCAAAAACCAAGCTTACTCATTTAGGCGACAATATTTACCGTATGGATATGATTCCATGGGAGTATTATGGTCAGGAGATAGCCATTACCAAAGTTAACGCGGTATTTGCCAACGACACCTGGAGCAAATTGGGCTTTGATACCAACTGTGCCGACTTCTTATTCAACAGCACCGGTATTGTAGTGGTAACTCCTAGCTACAACCTGTTCCCTCAAAAAATAACCAAGAAAGACATCCTAACATTAGTGGCCGTAAATGGCGACCTGGATGCATCAGACTTGAATTATGAAGTAACCATGGGTACTACAAAAGTTACCGGCAAGTTTGAAGGTATTAAACCAAATTACCGTGCTTACATCGATTTGGTTACTCCATTAAAGGAACAAAACGTTGATAAGATCCACGTGACCATTAAAACTAATTCGGGAGCAAACCTGCTCGACACCGATATGGCTTTAACTCCAATTGTCAATTAATTCTCCTAAGAAATTAATATCATGAACTTAACAAGATTATTTCGATATAACCTGGCCTTGCTGCTGCTCGTTTGTTTGAGCGCCATGGCCTTCGCAAAACCTGTAGAGGATGTTACAGTAAACGGTACTGTAGCTGACACGAAAGGTACCCCGCTTCCGGGTGTTTCTATATCAGTAAAAGGTTCCACAGCCGGAACCACCACCGACAATGACGGTAAGTTTAAAATTACTGTTCCTGCAAAAACCGTTTTACATTTCGCCTTTATCGGCTTTGACGCCCGTGAGATGATCGCAAACCCAACGATGTATGTTACCCTGCAGGAAAGCGTTACTTCCCTTTCGCAAGTAACTGTGGTATCGATCGGTTACGGTTCGGCGCGCAAAAACGACCTTACCGGTGCCATCAACTCAGTAAACGCTAATAAGTTTACCAAAGGGGTGATCACTTCCACTGAGCAGGTATTACAAGGCCGAATTGCTGGTTTAACAGTTAATCGCGCCGGTGGCGACCCTACCCATGGTTCTTCAATGCGTTTACGCGGCGGAACTTCATTAACGGCAAGCAGTTACCCTCTAGTAGTAGTTGACGGTGTTTTAGGCGCCGACATTAATACTATTTCTCCTGACGACATTGAGTCGATGGATGTATTGAAAGACGCTTCGGCAACCGCAATTTATGGTGCCAGAGGTGCAAACGGGGTAATCATCGTTAATACCAAAAAACCTGCAACCGGTCGTGTTAAAGTTGACCTTTCGGGCTACGGCTCTTTCGGCTACACTGCCAACAGCATCGATATGTTATCTGCTAATCAATGGAGAAAATATGTACGCGATAATAACATAGGTGGAGCTGTTGATTACGGTGCTACCACCGATTGGCAGGATGCAATTTCTCAAAATGCATTTTCACAAGGCTATAATCTTGCCTTATCGGGCGGAAATGAGAAAAGCACCTACCGTGCTTCATTGAACTTAATGCAAAACAATGGTACCATCATTACCAGCAAGCTTAATCGCTTAAACGGAAAGATCAACGTAACACAAAAAGCAATTAACGACAGGTTGAATATTGACCTTAGCTTAAGCTCTACGTACGATAAATTTAAGCCGATTGATTACAACGCATTACGTTACATGTATAACGTAAACCCAACTATGCCAATTTATGATGCCGATGGCAAGTACTTTGAGGCCAGAGGTAACCTGGATTATAATAACCCGGTGGCCCAGTTGGAGCAATTAAAAAATGACAATACCACCAGCCGTTTCTTAGGCGTTTCGAAATTTGATTTTCAAATTGTAAACGGATTAAAAGCGGTTGCTAACCTTTCGTACATCAACAACAGTTTCGAAGGATTATACTACGCTCCTACCAACTCTATGACCGGCCAAAACGACAATGGCTTTGGTTCACAATCCGGCAACAAGGTGAATGAAAAATTGATGGAACTTTACCTGAACTATGATGCAAAAATTGCTGCCGATCATTCGATCAATTTAGTGGGTGGTTACTCGTATTTCGATAGTCAAAACGAGTTCTACGGATTATCTCGTCGCGGTTTCAACTCCGACACCTTTGGTTATTATAATTTAGGATCGGGCCAGGATTACCGTGTAAGTGATATTTACAACGGTAAAACCGACTGGAAACTGATCTCTTTCTTCGGTCGTGCCAGCTATAACTTCAAGGGCAAGTACATGGTTTCAGGTACCTTGCGTAACGACGGTTCAACCAAATTTGGTGCAAACAATAAATGGGGCTTGTTCCCTTCAGGTGCTGTTGCCTGGAACATGGCCGATGAAGCGTTCCTGAAAGATGTTAACTGGTTGAATCAGTTAAAACTGAGAGCGGGCTACGGTTTATCAGGTAACCAGGAAGGTATTGCTCCTTATACTTCTTTAGCCTTAAGCGGCCCATTAAATGGCGAATTGTACTATGATTCGGCATCTAATTCATGGAAAAACGCTTACGGCCCAATCCAAAACAACAACCCTGATTTAAAATGGGAAACTACTGCACAGTTAGATATCGGTGTTGATTTTACCTTATTTAACCGTATTACCGGTACCATTGATTATTACGATAAACAAACCAACGACCTGCTTTATACTTATCGTGTGCCTCAGCCACCTTATTTATATAGCACCATTTTGGCTAACGTGGGTAACCTGAGCAACAAAGGGGTTGAGCTTACCTTAAACGCTTCGGTTTACAATACGGATAAGTTTAAGTGGAACATCGACTTCAACATTGCTAAAAACAAGCAAAAGATCACTAAACTTTCTAACGATGCTTATACTACGGAGGCTGTTTATAGTGGCTTATTGGTAAACCGCGGATTCTCTAATGTCTACACCCAGGTGATCAAAGAAGGTTATGCTCCGGGTACTTTCTGGGGACCAAAATTCTTAGGAATCGATGATAGTGGCAAGTTTATGCTGGAAGACTTGAATGGTGATGGTCAGATTACTGATGCCGATGGACAATACTTAGGAGATGCCCAGCCTGATTTCACCGGAGGTTTGGGAATGAATTTCAGCTACAAAAACTTTGACGCAGGATTCTCGATGTATGGTTTGTTCGGACAAAAATTATTGAATGCTACCGGCATGAGCATCACCGATGATAATCGTTTACCATCTAATAATGTTCCGGATGGATCATTAAAAGATAACATAACTGATCAGGCCCGTTTCTCAAGCTACTGGATTCAGAATGGTTCATTTCTTCGTATGCAGTATCTCACTTTAGGCTACAGGTTCAAAACCAAACCTAACTCTTGGTTGCACAATGCCCGTGTTTATGTTACCGGTGAAAACTTATTCTTGATCACCAAATACGATGGCGCCGATCCGGAGATCAGCTTAGACGGTTTGTCAATGCCGGGTATAGACAACTATATCACTCCACAGGGAGGTTCAAACCCTGGAACATATCCAAAAGCAAGAACATTCTCATTAGGAGCCAGCTTATCGTTCTAACCGAAAACAATGAACATCATGAAAAAGAAACTTTTATATATACCGCTAATACCACTGTTATTAACAGTAAACAGTTGTACAAATCTTGATGAGAAACTGTATAACACCATTCCTACGGATGAATACGGAAAAACGCCACAGGAAATTGAAACCATCGTGGGACGCGCCTATGCTTCGCTACGTGGTTATGCCGGGCACTTCCCATTGGATTACACCTACGAATTAAATGAAAATGCTTCTGACGAAGCGGTAATTCCTACTCGCGGAACGGACTGGTATGACGGCGGGGTGCATCAGCGCGTTCAGCGTCACCAATGGAAGGCCGATGAAAACTTAATTCAGGCTACCTGGGAAATGCTTTATTCGGGCATTACCATTGTAAACTCTATTATTTTCCAGGTTGATCAATCAAGCCTGACTGCTGATCAGAAAGCGAATGTAAAAGCGGAACTAAGAGGTGTTAGAGCCTACTATTATTACCGTTTATGCGATATGTTTGGCAATGTGCCTCTGCAAATTGATTACAATGATAAAGAAGTAAAACCTAACTCTACCCGAGCAGAAGTATTTAACTTCATCGAATCAGAGCTGAAGGATGTAGTGGGCAAACTGCCTGCAAGCGGTTATGGCAAGTTTACTAAAGCTGCGGGTTACAGTTTACTGGCTCGTTTGTATATCAATGCCGAAGTGTTTAAAGGCACCCCAATGTGGCAGGAATGTATTGATGCTTGTGACCAGGTTACAGGTTATTCGCTTCAGACTAATTTCCTTGATAACTTCTTAACAGAGAACCAAGGTTCGGTTGAAAATATCTTTGTAATTCCTTATGATGCAACGGTAACCTTAGGTAACTACAAGCAATCATTGGCCTTGCACTACCAGTCTAGAGTGGCTTTTCAAACTACTGCCGATTTCGTAAACGGCTATTGCTGCGAACCTGGCGTATTCGGAAAATTTGAAGAAACCGATGCACGTCGCAAAGGTTTGTTACAAGGTCCATTATTAGCACCAGATGGTTCACAACTTTTACAATCGGACGGTAACCCTATAAACTACAGTGATGCGGTAAGTTTGGAAAGTGCCACCCAAAGTGACGGTGTGCGCGATATCAAGTACCAGAACTCTAAAGGTGACAAATGGGAACGTAGCAACGATTACGTGTTGATCCGCTATGCAGAGGTAATGCTTATGAAGGCCGAAGCGTTGATTCGTTTGGGTCGTGGCGGACAGGCGCAGCCAATTGTGGCGGCAGTTAGAAAACGTGCAAATGTTGAAACTCCTGCAAACGTTGACCTAGATTTTCTGTACGACGAGTTACTTCGCGAGTTCCTGTTCGAAGAACACCGCCGTACCGATCAGATCCGTTTTGGCAAATTCAGTGTTGCAGGCTGGGAGATGAATCAAACTGATAAACGCAGGGAGATCTATCCTATTCCTACCACGGCAATGCAAACCAATAACAAACTGGTGCAAAACCCTGGCTATTAATAAATGTTAAGAAGTACGATGACGAGGTACAGTTAAGGTGTTCAACTAAAACTGTACTTCGTACTTCTTAAATCGTACTTCATTGTTTTACGTTAAATGGTAAAGTAATGAGAATACACGCCTTGCTGCTTTGCGCAATGCTAATAGTTTGCGCCTGTGGCAAATCAAGCGACGATCCACCTCAAAAGAGCGAGGAATTTAAGGTTACGGTTTATCCGGCTGAAAAGGTGCAGAAAACAAAAACGCAAAAGGTTTATGTTCACCTGATGCCCTGGTTCGAATCAAAAGAAACCAGTCCCGACGGCAAATGGGGACAGCATTGGACCATGGCCAACAAAAACCCCGATATTATTAATGGTAGCGGTCAGCGCGAAATTGCCGCACATTTTTATCCATTAACAGGCCCTTATGCTTCAGGTGATGCTGCTATTATCGAATATCAGTTATTGCTCATGAAGCTTTCTGGCATTGATGGCGTTTTCATCGACTGGCCCGGAACAACTGTGCTTTATGACTACCCATTACTGGTTAAAAACACCGAAAAGCTTATTGCAAAGCTCGATAAGGTGGGTTTAACCTTTGCAATTGTTTATGAAGATCAGAATATTAACCATGCTTACGATGCCAAAGTGATTTCGGATAAACTGGCGGCAGCACAACAGGATATGGCTTATCTGTCATCAAACTATTTCACAAAATCTTCGTATATAAAACTTAACAATAAGCCATTGCTGATGGTCTTCGGTCCGCAAACCTTTACTACTGAAAATGAGTGGACGAATGTATTTAACGGTTTAAGTACTAAGCCGGCATTTTTCACACTTTGGAATGCATCAAGTAAATCCGGAAAAAATGCAACGGGCGAATTTGCCTGGGTAACCAAGCCACACCTTGCCGACCTCAACAATTTTTATGGCAATGCATACTCAGGTGTTAAAATAGCCTCTGCCTATCCTGGTTTTAAGGACTTTTATACACAGGGTGGTTGGGGCAACACGTTGTTTACAATTGACCATAACAATATTTCAACTTTTAATGCCACCCTAGATCTTGCTTTAAACAGCGGGTTGGAAAGTATTCAACTGGTTACCTGGAATGATTACGGTGAAGGAACCATGCTAGAACCTACCAAAGAATTTGGCTATGGATTTTTAACCAGCCTACAAAGTAAACTGGGGGTAAACTATACGCAAACCGAACTTGAATTGGTTGCAAAACTGTATGAAATGCGGAAAAAGTATCCGGGTTCAGCCGAAAACCAGAAAAAAATGGATCAGGTATTTTACTACCTTGTTTCAAATAAAATAACCGAAGCCAAAGCATTGCTGCAGGAAATTAAATAAGAGAAAGATGAAAAGAAACATTGTTTTATGCCTGCTAATGCTGGTATGTACCTCGCTTGTGGGTTGTAAATCCACTGCACAAATACTGTCGGTAAACTCGCCCGACGGGAACCTTAACGTTTCCTTCCATTTGAAAGATGGAGTGCCTTATTACAATATTGGCAAAAGAAATTTTACGGTGGTTAATGATTCGAGGATGGGCTTTATCTTAAAAGATATTCCTTCCTTGGATAAAGATTTTAAAATTGTTGATTCAAAAACGGATACTTTTGATGAAACCTGGACACAGCCCTGGGGAGAAGTAAAAGACATCCGTAATAACTATAAAAGGCTGACCGTTTCACTCCAAGAGAAAAAAGGCCTTAAACGCAAAATGAACATTGTTTTTAAGGTTTATAATGATGGCGTTGGATTTCGATACGAAGTACCTGAACAACCGGGTTTAACCGAATACCAAATTATGGATGAACTTACGGAGTTTAACATGGCCCGTGATTTCGAGGCTTGGTGGATCCCGGCATTTCCAGACGCACAGGACTCAGAGCAGCCCTTTACCAAAACAATGCTTAGTAAACTTAATCAAAACGTTCATACCCCATTAACCATGGAATTGAACGACAGCCTGTTTGTATGCATTCATGAGGCAGCTTTGATCAATTATGCTTCCACTACCTTAAAACCTAATGGCACCACCTTGTTAAAAAGTGACCTGGTGCCTTGGGCCGATGGTGCAAAAGTGAAAGTTAAAGGCTCATTGAATACGCCATGGAGGACTTTACAAATTGCTGATAAACCCGGCGACCTGATTACCTCTTACCTTATCCTCAATTTGAACGAGCCTAACCGACTTACCGATATATCTTATATAAAGCCTGGAAAATACACCGGAGTTTGGTGGGGCATGCATGTTAAAACTCAAACCTGGGGTCAGGGACCACAACATGGAGCCACCACTCAAAATGTTAAAGATTTAATCGACTTTAACAAAAAACACAACATTCAAGGTGTCCTGGCCGAAGGATGGAATGAAGGTTGGGACGGCGATTGGGTAAAAGATGGTGCTTTTAATTTCACCAAATCTTATCCTGATTTTGATATGGCCGAGCTGAGCAAATACGCCCAGGAAAATGGTGTTGCGCTAATCTCTCACCATGAAACCGGCGGAAATGTAGCCAACTATGAAAATCAAATGGAAGATGCCTTCACGTTGTTGGAGAAGAATAATATTCATGCCGTTAAAACAGGCTATGTGAATAAACGCATTAATGGCAAAGAGTATCATCAGGGGCAGTTTATGGTTAACCACTACCAGCACGTGGTAGAAACGGCAGCTAATCATAAAGTAATGGTTGATATGCACGAGCCGATAAAAGATACCGGTTTACGTCGCACCTACCCTAACCTAATGACCCGTGAAGGGGTGCGCGGAACCGAGTATGAAGCATGGAGCGAAGGCAACACACCTTCTCATACCACCATTATTCCTTTTACCCGTGGTTTAGCAGGCCCTATTGATTACACTCCTGGAATATTCGACATTCAGTTTAAAAACGATGGAGGCTTTAGGGTTCACACTACTTTAGCGAAACAGTTGGCATTGTATGTGGTAATTTATAGTCCGTTTCAAATGGCTGCCGACCTGACCAAAAACTACGAAAACAATCCGGCTTTCAAATTCATCGAAGATGTTCCAACTGATTGGGAAACCACTAAAGTGCTGGATGCCAAAATCGGGGAGTTTGTGACCATTGTCCGCAAAGACCGTAAAAGCAACGACTGGTACTTGGGTTCCATCACCAATGATAAAGCCTGTACCATTGATGCTAAATTAAGTTTCTTAACACCTGGCAAAAGCTACATGGCCGAAGTTTATGCAGATGGCGAAGGTGCCAATTATGATACCAACCCGCTTCCTGTAGCTATTACACAAACAAAAGTAAATTCTGAATCAATATTAAAGATCAGCCTGGCAGCAGGCGGTGGACAAGCCATCCGATTTAGAATGATTGATTAGTAGATTTTTTTTCATGTTACAACAACTGAAAAACAGTTGTTTCATCGATTAATTGGTTTATTGGAGCAGCCCCTGAAAAGGCTGCTTTTTTATTGATACGGCTTCAGCTTATAAATTTAGGCTATTTTTTATCTGTGGTAATCAGCGTCATTTGCGGGAAAAGATAACTCCCGCTGATCTCCCAGATTTTCGCAGAAATAATATCTATCGTTTTAATAAAGATTTAATCTGATCAGCGGTAATCAGCGTTATCTACGGGAAAAGATAACTCCGCTGATCTCGCAGATTTTCGCAGAAATAATATCTATCGTTTTAATAAGGACTTAATCCGATCAGCGGTAATCAGCGTTTTCTACGGGAAAAGATAACTCCGCTGATCTCGCAGATTTTCGCAGAAATAATATCTATCGTTTTAATAAGGGTTTAATCTGATCAGCGGTAATCAGCGCTATCTGCGGAAAAAGATAACTCCTGCTGATCTCGCAGATTTTCGCAGAAATAATATCTATCGTTTTAATAAGGATTTAATCTGATCAGCGGTAATCAGCGTTATCTGCGGGAAAAGATAACTCCCGCTGATTGCGCAGATTTTCGCAGAAATAATATCTATCGTTTTAATAAGGATTTAATCTGATCAGTGGTAATCAGCGTTATCTACGGGAAAAGATAACTCCCGCTGATCTCGCAGATTTTCGCAAAAAGAATATCTATCGTTTTAATAAGGATTTAATCTGATCAGCGGTAATCAGCGCTATCTGCGGAAAAAGATAACTCCTGCTGATCTCGCAGATTTTCGCAGAAAGAATATCTATCGTTTTAATAAGGATTTAATCTGATCAGCGGTAATCAGCGTCATTTGCGGGAAAAGACAACTCCCGCTGATCTCGCAGATTTTCGCAGAAATAATATCTATCGTTTTAATAAGGATTTAATCTGATCAGCGGTAATCAGCGTTATCTGCGGGAAAAGATCACAACTGCTAATCTCGCAAATTTTCGCAGAAAGAATATTTATCGTTTTAACAAGGATTTAATCTGATCAGCGGTAATCAGCGTTATCTGCGGGAAAAGATAACTCCTGCTGATCTCGCAGATTTTCGCAGAAATAATATCTATCGTTTTAATAAGGATTTAATCTGATCAGCGGTAATCAGCGCTATCTGCGGAAAAAGATAACTCCTGCTGATCTCGCAGATTTTCGCAGAAAGAATATCTATCGTTTTAATAAGGATTTAATCTGATCAGCGGTAATCAGCGTTATTTGCGGGAAAAGACAACTCCCGCTGATCTCGCAGATTTTCGCAGAAAATTGTCCTTGCACCTGGTTCCTCTAAAAACCAATTTCAATTGATAATGAGGCCATTAATTCGTAATTTCAATTCACATTTGCCTGCTTAACCCTGCTGACATAAAAAAGGAGGAACTATGCATAGCAAAAAATTAGAGGACTATCTGAATGATCAGAATGTTCAGTACGCCATTATCGACCACATGGCAACTGCTACCGCCCAAAGAACTGCGGCAGCCGCCCACATTCCAGGTAATGAAATGGCCAAAACAGTTATGTTGAAAGTTGATGATAAGATGATGATGGCTGTTTTACCTTGTCATTGCCGTATTGACATTGGCCGTTTGAAAGAAATAACTGGCGCCAATAATATTTCGCTGGCCAACGAAGGTGAGTTCAGGACTTATTTTCCGGATTGCGAAACTGGCGCTATGCCTCCTTTCGGAAACTTATACGGAATGGATGTTTTGGTGGATGAGCAACTTTCAAAAGATCAGAAAATAGCATTTAACTCAGGCTCTCATCGGGAACTGATTCAAATGCCATTTAAAGCTTTCGAAAACCTGGTGCATCCGCGAATAAGCCATTTTACTGCCTAACCCGATACCGATACTCTGCATACTGCAGAGTATTTTTTTTAATCAAAACTGCTTTTCCTTTTTTAACTACACTAAGCCACTTTAGCTATCGGCACATAAATCATTCATAAAAAGTGTATTGTGTTTTTTTGAATTTTAATCGCTGGCGAATAAAATATACATTTTAAGCAATTTTAATTACTAACATTAATTAAAACATAACACAAGTAAACAAACTTCACCAAAGAAACATCCTCATTATCAAAGTGTTATTTTTACAATAATTGATTTTTATCAGTTTTTTTGAATAAAAGGCCTATTACCTTTGTAGTGTTCTAAAAACGGAATAACATTTGAATTTTAATGATAGTCTCAAATTATAAAGTTATGAAAGCATCCTCTTCAACATTCAGCGTCGACCTGAAAATCTCCAAATCGGGCAAATCATCTACTAAATATGCACAACAGACTTATGACTACTTAAAATATTTACTAGGAAGAAAACACCAGAAATACGGACCGAGTGCAGCAATGGTTTATGACGACAACTGCACCTATTTCTGCAATAATGATTAAATAAGAGCCTCTTAATAAACCTTTCATATGCGAAAAGCGTCTCGATAGTCGGGTCGCTTTTCCTTTTTTAAAACCAATTCTCCAAGTTCGTTCTAACCCTTCGACTTCGTCCATGATAACGAACGGATTAATGTTGGCTGAACGAAGTAGAAGCTTTTACTGTCCGACCAGCATTCCACACCAACAACTTTGCTCAGTAAATAATTTTGAGTCATAACATGACTTAAATCATATTAATAACTCTAAAACATTCTGACCTTGCACCTTTATTTTTTTGAACGTTATGTATTGGAAGAAACTCAATCATATTGAAATTAAAGAAGTTGTATTCAATGCTTTAGGTAAGAACTCCAATTATTGGAATCATCCGATCTTAGGCATTCCTGGAACATTTCTCGATAGCGAGCAGTTCTATCCGGATGCACCATTTTTGAAAGATGCTCCATATATGTCGGTAATGGTGCATAACCCTAACCATATAGGTTGTCATACCTTGGTAGAGGAATCGGTTTTAGACATTTTTGCAGGCACCCAACAAATCGAAGTTGAATTGATTAAACTTTGTGCCGAACAAATTTTTAAAGGTGAACCGAACGGCGCTGATGGCTATGTAGCTCCTGGAGGTACGGAGGCCAATATTCAGGCTATGTGGGTGTACCGGAATTATTTCATGAAAAAATTTGGGGCGAAAAGTGATGAAATCGCCTTGGTGTACTCTCAGGATAGTCACTATTCAATGCCCAAAGGTGGAAATATACTAAGCCTTCGTTCCATCATTTTAAATGTGGATGAAAATGATCGTTCTATTATTCAGACTGATTTAGAAGAAAAAATTACCTCTGCTCGAGAAAACGGCATTAAATACTTCATTGTAGTGATGAACCTTTCAACCACCATGTTTGGTTCGGTAGATGATGTAGATCGGGTTGCAGGATATTTTGACGCCCAGGGGCTTGAATTTAAAGTACATATTGACGGAGCTTATGGAGGTTTTATTTATCCGTTTACTAACCCCGACAGTCGCTTCACATTCAAGAATAAATACATTACCTCCTTTACCGCCGACGGCCATAAGATGCTTCAATCGCCTTATGGCACAGGCTTGTTCTTAATTCGAAAAGGTTATATGGAGTATGTATGTACGGATGAAGCACAATATATTCCGGGTAAAGATTATACCATTTGTGGGAGCCGTTCAGGAGCCAATGCCATTTCTATTTGGATGATCTTAATGACCCATGGTTCGGCAGGATGGCAATACAAAATGGAATCGCTCAGCGACCGCACTAGCCGCATTTGCAGTAAACTGGATGAAATGGGAGTGAAATACTTTAGAAATCCATTTATCAATATTATCACTATAAAAAGCGGATATGTTTCTAAGCAATTAGCCGAAAAATATCACCTTGTGGCTGATAGTTATGAGTTTGAAGCCCAATGGTACAAAATTGTGGTGATGCCTCACGTAAAACAAGGTTATATCGATAGCTTCCTGATGGAACTTGAAGCAGAAAGAAATACTTTATTCGA
The DNA here is from genome assembly GCF_023914155.1 of Solitalea agri. GTDB lineage: Bacteria > Bacteroidota > Bacteroidia > Sphingobacteriales > Sphingobacteriaceae > Solitalea > Solitalea agri. The sequence continues at coordinate 25,464 of NZ_JAMWYS010000016.1, forward strand.
ACACGTGGTTTAAAAGAGGTCTGGAAAAGCCTTTTTTTAACTACAGCAAATACAAGATTTAAGACTCAATTTTTAGGGTTCTGATTTTTTGAACCGTTAGCAGAAAGTACAATTGAAACAAAAAAAAGGCGCCGGTGATCGGCGCCTTTCTTATAATATGTTCATGGCATTTAAAACAGATAAGCTACATCAATGATCAATAACTATCTGATTCTGATTTGAATTTTAGAATTGTATTGCTCTATTTTTTCAAAGTCCCAATCGGGTATTTCGGCTTCAATATTTTTTAATGCATCTTCATTACTAACGGTTGATATACCTACTTTAATCATTACAGGATCAACCGAAAATGGTTCAAAATATAAAACCCCTTTTATATTCAAGCCTTTTGCTTCTTTACCTTTTTGCAAGCTAATGCTATCATATATTTCAAATTTTGAAACAGACCGGGATAGTTTCGCTGCAAAAAATAATTTTTGATCTTTGCCTCCAAACTTTGAAAAACGATAACCAACCAAAGTTGATGCATCTTCTAATTTCAAATAAGCTTCTGCTGTAGAACTCCATCCTGCTACGTCAGAAAGATCAAACAAGATATGAGGATTATCATGCTTAGTGAAAGTATACTTATGAAAACCTACTTGACCTGTAGCAACCAGTTCTGCCCTAACACCATATCGATCTAATAAAACGCTATAATACCCTACATGTTTTCGTTCGTCAGAAAAAGCGGAACCATAACCTGATTCAAGATTCTCTTTAGTAGCTTGTTTTAACAAAACTGAACCTGTAGCCGGCAATAGTGAAATTTCTAATGGGCCATTAACTGTCGTATAACGAGGACCTTCATGAATATGCATATGAACAAATCCGAAAATATTCCGCGATTCATAATTATAACCAATAGGGGAAATACAAATCTTTCCATGTGGAATACCTGCATTTGCATAAGGATACATTTGGGTATTGCTTGATTGTGCACTAACACCTAGCCACAAACATAAAAAGAAGCTTAATGCTGGAATTCACAGCTTTTTCATTCAAACCAATAAGAAACAACACAAAAAAAGGCGCCGGTGATCGGCGCCTTTATTGTAATATTTTCATTGCATTAAATTACCATATTCACAATACGGCCTTTTACCACGATCACCTTTTTAGGAGTTTTACCATCGAGGTATTTGGCAATATCTGCACTTTCCAATACCAGTTTTTCAACGTCTGCAGGCTCCAGGGCTAATGATACATTTAGCTTGGTTTTCACTTTGCCGTTAATTGAAATCGGATAGTCGAATGCGTCTTCTACCAAATATTCTGCTTTAAATTCAGGATAAGTAGCGTTAATAACACTTCCTTTACCAGGATTTAGCAAGGCCCATAATTCTTCGGCAATGTGAGGTGCATACGGAGAAAGCACAACCACTAATGGCTCTAAAATGGCACGCTTATTACATTTTAGGGCCGTTAACTCATTCACACAGATCATATAGCTCGATACCGAAGTATTAAACGAAAAGCGGGCAACATCTTCCTCTACCTTTTGAATGATTTTATGAAGTGCTTTTAATTCCGCTTTTGTTGGAGCTTCATCTGAAACACTGAAGTTTCCTTTCTCATCAAGGAATAAGTTCCAGAATTTACGCAAGAAATTGTAAACTCCAGAGATACCGTTGGTGTTCCATGGTTTCGATTGCTCTAATGGACCAAGGAACATTTCATACATACGCAATGTATCGGCGCCATACTGCTCAACAATATCATCTGGGCTCACCACATTATACTTCGATTTCGACATTTTCTCCACCTCATGTCCGCAGATATATTTACCGTCTTCTAAAATAAACTCAGCATCGGCGTAATCTGGTAATGAGTTTTTAAATTTATCAAGGTCGAGTACATCATTATAAACTATGTTCACATCAACATGCAGCGGATGTGTTTCATAGTCTTTACGCAAACCGTATGAAACGAATTTATTTGTTCCCAAGATTCTGTATACAAAGTTCGAACGCCCCTGAATCATTCCCTGGTTGATCAGTTTCTTGAAAGGCTCTTCTTCATTCACATAACCCAAATCTTTTAATACCTTATTCCAGAAACGTGAATACAACAGGTGACCGGTAGCATGCTCCGAACCACCAATATATAAGTCTACATCTTTCCAGTAAGCTGCGGCCTCTTTAGAGGAGAACTCCTGATCATTTTTAGCATCCATATAGCGGTACCAATACCAACTACTTCCGGCCCAACCCGGCATGGTGCTATGCTCATACTCAAATTCACCTTTGTATTTCCAACCGGCAGCACGAGCCAAAGGAGGCTCCCCGCTTTCGGTAGGCAAGTATTTATCAACTTCTGGCAACACTAATGGTAGATCAGCTTCATCAATAAGGTGAGGCAAATCATTTTTGAAGTAAACCGGAACCGGTTCACCCCAATAACGCTGACGTGCAAAAATGGCATCGCGCATGCGGTAATTAACCTTAGCTTTACCGGTACCTTCTGCCTCAATTTTAGCTACCAATGCTTTCATCGCTTCATCGTAGCTCATTCCATTAATTAAGCCCGAGTTAACATATTTGCCTTCTTTGGTAGGATCGGCTGTTTCTTCAATAACCTGGCTATCCAATATCTGAACGATCGGTAAGTTGAAATGCTTGGCAAAACGAAAATCGCGTTCATCTCCCGAAGGAACGGCCATTACTGCTCCTGTTCCGTATCCGGCCAAAACGTAATCAGCAATCCAAACTGGAACTTGCTCACCACTTAGCGGATTAATTGCATAGGCCCCGGTAAACGCACCCGATACGGTTTTAACATCCGCCATACGGTCGCGCTCACTTTTCTGCTTTGTTTTTGTAATATAAGCTTCAACTTCAGCTTTCTGCTCAGGAGTGGTGATCTGTGCCACCAATTCATGTTCTGGAGCTAATACCAGGAAAGTTACGCCGTAAACAGTATCTAAACGAGTAGTAAATACTTCAATCTTATCTTCGAATTTTTCTAGTTTGAATCTCAATAAAGCACCAACAGATTTACCGATCCAGTTACGTTGCATCTCACGAATCGGATCTGGCCAATCAATGGTATCCAAACCTTGTAACAAACGCTCGGCATATGCTGAAATACGCATACTCCATTGTTTCATTTTCTTTTGCTCAACCGGATGGCCACCGCGCTCAGAAAAACCACCAATTACCTCATCATTGGCCAACACTGTTCCTAATGCCGCACACCAGTTAACAACCGATTCAGACAAATAGGTTAAGCGATATTTTAACAATTCTTTCTGTTGTGCATCCTCTCCCATCGATTTCCACTCTGCAGCAGTAAAAGAACGTACTTCTTCATCACAAACAGCATTTACGTTGGATGTTCCGTTAGTTTCAAACTTCGAAATCAAGGTATCAATGCTTTCAGCCTTATTCGTATCGTTATTATACCATGCATTAAATAATTGCATGAAAATCCATTGGGTCCATTTATAATAATCGGCATCACAAGTACGAATTTCGCGGCTCCAATCAAAAGCAAAACCGATACGGTCCAATTGCTCGCGATAACGTTTGGTATTTTGATCGGTAGTAATTGCCGGATGCTGCCCTGTTTGAATGGCATATTGTTCCGCAGGCAAACCAAATGCATCATATCCCATCGGATGCAATACATTAAAGCCTTTTAATCTTTTGAAGCGGGTAAAAATATCTGAAGCGATGTAACCCAAAGGGTGACCAACGTGCAAACCAGCTCCTGATGGATATGGAAACATGTCCAATACATAGTATTTTGGTTTGTTTACATCAATATCAACCTTGTAGGTATGGTTATCGGACCAATACTTTTGCCACTTTTGTTCAATTTCGCGAAACTTATATTCCATCGTTTTTGTGTTAAAAATTGCGAGTTCCGAATCAGCAGTTAAGAGTTGAAGCTTAATTTATAAACTTAACTAGTAACCAATAACCCTAAACTTGTAATAAGAACGCGAAAATATGAATTTAACTGCGGAAATAATTGCTTGAAGTTTACGTTTGTAATTTGAATTAGTATTTTCGCAACACCTATAAAGGAATTCTTATGCAGGAATTTGAAGAAAGTAACGTATCAAGAAAAACTAAACGAGTTTACATTACTACGGTGATCAGTATTGCCATGGTATTATTAATGGTGGGCCTTGCCGGCTTAATTATTTTACATACCCGTAAACTATCTGATTATGTGAAAGAAAACATTGTTGTAAACGTTTATCTGAACGAGGATGTTAAAGAGGTTGATATTTTAACATTGCAGAAGGAAATTGAAAAATATCCATCGGTAAAATCAACCGTGTATGTAAGTAAAGAACTTGCTGCCGAAAATCTATCAAAAGATTTAGGTGAAGATTTTATAAAATTCTTGGGGTATAACCCATTATTATATTCTATTGATGTTTATATGAAGGCTGATTATGCCGACAATGCAAACATCGATAAAATTATTCAGGCTATTTCGGGAAAGCCACTGGTTAAAGAGGTGAAGTATCAACAATCGTTGGTTGAATCGATGAACCGCAATATCAAAACCATCAGCCTTATTATTTTATGTTTTGGGGGCTTATTGTTATTTATTGCCCTGGCACTGATCAACAACACTATCCGATTGGCGATTTACTCACAACGCTTTACCATAAAAAGCATGCAACTGGTGGGTGCCACTAAAAACTTTATCCGTCGCCCTTTCTTGGGAATGGCCGTTTTACATGGCGTGTTAGCAGGCTTATTGGCCACTCTAATGGTAATGGGTGTTTTATATCTTGCCCGCCAGGAAATCCCTGAATTAATTGTATTACAGAATTATACTGAATTTGGCATTTTATTTTTAGGACTGATCTTATTGGGGATTCTCATCTCTCTTTTCAGCACTTATCTAGCTGTAAGCCGTTATTTACGCCTAAAAATTGACGCTTTGTACGTTTAAAATTAAACCGTTGTTCAACACAACATTCAGAAAATACTAAATGAGTACCGAAACAAAACCAACTTCAACCGCTGCTGATAAAAAGGTAAACTTCCTTTTCGGCCGCCAAAATTATACACTTATGCTAATTGGCCTTGCAGTAATTATTTTAGGCTTTATTTGCATGAGTGGCACTACCGACATTTACAATAACACTAAATTGGTAGTCGCTCCAATTTTAGTACTTATTGGTTTTATTATTGAGTTCTTCGCAATTTTCAAGAAACCAGCAAAATAGATCAGTCCATAGTTGATAGACCATGGTTCATAGATTATTTTTAACTATGGACTATGGTCTATCGACTTTTATTACCTCATAAACTCATGACCTTTATTCAAGCCATCATCCTTGCAATTGTTGAAGGATTAACTGAATTTCTTCCTGTATCATCAACTGGTCACATGATCATAGCTTCCTGGTTGATGAAAGTGCCAAACAATGATTTTACTAAATTCTTTACTGTAGGAATTCAATTCGGAACTATTTTATCAGTGGTGGTGCTCTATTTTAGACGTTTTTTCCAAACTCTTGATTTTTATTTCAAGCTGTTTGTAGCATTTATACCCGCTGCCATTTTTGGCTTTTTGCTTTCAAAACAAATTGATGCCTTGCTCGAAAGTGTTTTAACTGTTGGCATAATGCTTTTAGTAGGTGGGGTAATCTTCATTTTGCTCGACAATTGGTTTAAGGCATCAGAAAACAATCCTGATAAAGAAATAAAATATAACAACGCATTTGTTATTGGCTTATTTCAGTGTATAGCAATGATTCCGGGAGTGTCACGTTCGGCATCAACCATTATTGGGGGGTTAACACAAAAACTAAACAGAAAGCAAGCTGCCGAATTCTCCTTCTTTTTAGCAGTACCAACCATGTTTGCTGCCACGGCAAAAAAAATGCTTGACTTCTATAAAGATGGAATCTCGTTAAATGCTCATGAATGGCAATTGTTCGGCATTGGTAACCTGGTTGGTTTTCTTGTCGCTATTATCGCTATAAAAGCCTTTATCGGTTACTTAACCAAGCATGGATTTAAAATATTTGGCTGGTATCGAATAGTTGTTGGCGGGTTGATACTTGCATTTTATTTCATGGGACATAACTTGCAGATCATTTAGATAGAACAAAGAATCCTTGTTTCTTTCCATGGCCTGAGGAATCCTTAACTAATTGCATTTTAACAATAGGCTTAGACTGCGCTCAGCCTGACATTAAACCGTCCCCCTGAGCCTAGTCGAAGCTCAGTCATCCTGAGCGCAGTCGAAACATAGTCCTCCTGAGCGCAGTCGAAACATAGTCCTTCTGAGCGCAGTCGAAGGATAGTCCTCCTGAGCGCAGTCGAAGGATACTTCAAAAATTCTCCCTACTTTTGCCCGCTCATTTAAAGCCTCGTGAGTTTACAAAGTACCCCGGAAAAATCCGATTCAGTTTATAATTTACAGTTTGTGTTGGTTTGTACGAGTTCATTCCTGTTCTCGGCAAGCTTTAACATGCTTATACCCGAACTCCCCTCTTACTTAACCTCTTTGGGAGGAGCTGAGTACAAAGGATTGATTATCGCATTGTTTACACTTACTGCAGGTATTTCGAGGCCTTTTAGTGGCAAACTGACCGACACCATTGGTAGAGTACCGGTAATGGCAATTGGTTCATTAGTTTGTTTTTTCTGCGGATTTCTGTACCCGGTATTAACAACGGTTGCAGGCTTTTTATTACTACGGCTGATCCATGGCTTCTCCACCGGATTTAAACCCACTGCCACCGCGGCTTATGTAGCTGATTTGATACCTGTTCAACGCTGGGGCGAAGCAATGGGTATTCATGGATTGTTTTTTAGCACCGGAATGGCCATTGGCCCTGCAATTGGTAGTTGGATAACGGGACATTTTTCAATTAATGTTCTCTTTTATTGTTCATCCGTATTTGCATTGTTATCAATTGCCATCCTGATGAATATGAAAGAAACGCTTCAGAGCAAACAGCGCTTTCACCCAAGCTTACTTAAGATCAACAGAAAAGATATTATTGATACAAGAGCATTACCATCGGCCATCATTACCTTTTTGTGTTATATCAGCTATGGCGCTTTACTTACCATCATATCCGACTGGAGTTTACATTTAGGAGTTACCAACAAAGGATTGTTCTTTATGGTATTTACCATTGCTTCGCTGCTGATCCGATTTTTAGCGGGCAAGGTTTCCGATCGTCATGGACGTATCGTCGTTTTAAAGGTCAGCATTTCACTTTTAGTTATCTCTTTAATTGCAATTGGTTTAGCGCAATCGGCATTTGCGTTAATGGCCGCATCTGCTTTATATGGAGTTTCTACCGGAATGTTATCTCCAACCGTATCAGCCTGGACGGTAGACCTTAGTCACCCTGAACAACGGGGAAAAGCAATGGCTACCATGTATATAGCATTAGAAGCAGGAATTGGGCTGGGAGCACTTTTAGCAGGCTGGTTATTTATTGATCAGATCAGCATGATTCCGGTTACCTTTTATATTTGTGCGGGCATTACAGTGTTGGCACTGCTGTATTTGATGGTTAATTTCCCTAAAAATAAACCAGTTGCCCAAAGTCAATAAATCAATATTCCAACTATCTTTGCCCCTTAGGTATATGAGCATGAGCAACGAGAATACTAATTATCCTTCAATATCAACTGACAACTCACAAGAATCTGTTACTTCCAACGCACCTGATTTCAGCCGTTTTCTGGATGGGGAAGTATTATTGATCAACAAACCTTACAAATGGACTTCTTTTGATGTTGTTGGAAAGATCAGAAATGCCTTTAAACCAACTAAAATCAAGGTTGGACATGCCGGAACACTTGATCCGCTTGCCAAAGGTCTTTTGATTATTTGTACGGGTAAATTCACCAAGAAGATCGACGATTATCAGGCCCAGGAGAAAGAATATACAGGCACCATGATCTTAGGAGCTACCACTCCATCTTATGATATGGAAACAGAAGTAGATGTTCATTACGATATTAGGCACATTTCCTCAGAACAAATTATTGATAACACCAGGCATTTTATTGGTGAGATAGAACAAATAGCTCCAGCTCATTCGGCAATAAAAATAAACGGCGAAAGAGCCTACGAAAAAGCTCGTCGTGGTGAAGAAGTGATAATTAAATCGCGCAAGGTAACCATTAGTGAGTTTGAAATTACCCGTATTGAATTACCTGAAATTGATTTCCGTGTTGTGTGCACAAAAGGCACCTACATTCGCTCTTTGGCCAATGATTTCGGCAAAAAACTTAATAGCGGAGCCTATCTATCAGCTCTACGCCGAACCCGCATTGGAGAATTCAGAATTGAAAACGCAATGGAAGTAATGGAAATGGTAGAAGAGATTAGGAAACAGAAAGTTTGTTCATAGCATATAGTTCATAGTTCATCAACAAGTGAACATATTGCTTACGATGAACTATGATCCATAATCTATGAACTATTAACAATGAACTAAAAACCAATGAATATATACAGAAGTCTGGATGATTTTAAATCGCTCGAGCGTCCGGTAGTAACCCTGGGCACTTTTGACGGTGTGCATTTTGGCCATCGCAAAATCATTCAGCGCCTTTTAGAGATCGCTCGGTCTATTGACGGTGAAACAGTTGTACTAACTTTCTTTCCTCACCCTCGTATGATCTTACATCCGGAGGCTAATTATCCTAAAATGATCAACACGCTGGATGAGAAAATTGAACTGTTAAAGAATGTAGGTATCCAGCACCTGATCGTCATCCCTTTTACACGCGATTTTTCGAACCTTACCTCTTCCGAATTCATAGAAGACATTTTGGTAAAAAAGATCGGCACTAAAAAGTTGGTCATTGGCTATGACCATCGCTTTGGGAAAGATCGTGAAGGCAGCTTTGATCACCTGAAAATGTACGGGCCACAGTATGGATTCGAGGTGGAAGAAATTCCGGAACAGGATGTGAACGACGTTGCCGTAAGCTCGACCAAAATACGTGAAGCCCTGCTAAAAGGAAATGTAGATGTTGCAGACCAGTTCTTGGGCTATAACTTTAAATTAAGTGGAAAGGTAGTTAAGGGAGATCAGATTGGCAGAAAAATAGGCTTCCCTACTGCTAATTTATACGTTGAGGAAAACTATAAACTAATTCCAAGTGACGGTATTTACGCGGTAAAAGTTCATATTGAGGATGAAGTGCATGGAGGAATGCTTTATATCGGCAACCGCCCAACTATCAATGGCATGACTCATAATATTGAGGTTAATATCTTTGACTTCAATCAGGATATCTATAACCAAACCATAACTCTCGAGTTTATTGAGTATTTACGTAATGATGAGAAGTTCAATGGATTAGATGAGTTAACCGCTCAATTAAAAAAAGACGAGATTAATGCCAAAAAGGTTTTAACAGGCAAATAATCCCGTCGTATTTCTTGTATATTTTAACGTGCTACTTTTTTTGTGCTAACATAATAGGTTTGAGTTTGCTTTATGCTTAAGCCCTTGGGGCCAGAAACCACTTTTTTGTACTCCAAAAAATTTCCTTGCTTATCCAAAAAGCCTACCAGGCATGAATTAGGCTCCCGCCCTTTCTTAAGTGCTGGTTCTATGTTCATTCCTAAATTAGGAAATACGACTGTGTCTTTAATTTCTAGCTCCCGGTCAACTACTTCCATTCTGTACCAAAAAGTTTTGGGGGTTTCGTATAATTTAACCGAAAAGCGCCAATCATTTATATCGCTACCCATGATTTGGCCAACGTATTTCTGATCAAAAACAGCAACAGCATCTTTCGAAACTTTTGATCTTGTTGTTTCAATTTTATCCTCTATTTGTTTAGGACTTTCTTTAGAATTACATGATACAACGGAAAAAACGAATAGTAATAACGGCAATAAATGTTTATTCATGAATGTTTATGATTTGAAGCCGCAAAGATAGCCCTAAAGTTTAAAACCCGATAAACATTGACAATAATCCTGCTTAAAATGTATCGATTAGAATTATTTCAACAGGTCATTTCAGCGTAAAGCATAAAAAGTCATTAAAAAACCAAAATCACAATTAATTATTAAAAAGTTTAAGGTATTTATACTGGTGATCATACAACCTAAACAAGATTTAACAAGCACCTATTAAATTTCCAATGGATTATTAAGCTTAAAAATGACTCAAAGTTCGTTTACGAACCCTATAAATCGAATCAATATTCAAAATGTAATGATTCAAACAATTTTAAACAGATTGAATTGTAGGTTTAAAATAAATTAAGAAGATTAACGACAAAGTCGCTATTCACCAACACCACCAATTAAAAAGATTTTTTTTCAAACAACATATCGATATTTTAGCTATTTTTGATTTCGTTGATAAAATATTTTAACAACACTACCGAAAACATCTTATTTATATACTATTTTACGCCATCATGACTTTGAGTTAATTAAAAAATGTTTTAATTTTCTCAACCACTAAAAATAAGTAGCATACGATTGGAAGTCTTTTTGCACTTTATTTTTAAAAGGTGACCTTAATCAGGTCACCTTTTTTATTAAGCACTATCTACAGTTCAACACTATAACTCAAGGTTAAAAACATGCACAACCCCTCTTTTTCCATTGTCCAGCCATTTAATTCATTTGTAAAAAATTATCCAAGAGTCATTTCAGAGCGTTTCGATAAACATTTATCAACTAAAATACAAATACAGCTTGCAGCATTAACCAACCACTATCTGTCATTTTTTTGAAGAATATATCAACTCTTTTTAATTTTTTTTAAATAAACATTTATATTCGTGGATAATAAATAGGATTTGAATTCATTTTTCGATCGACTTTTTAAACATGAACGTTACCAACACTTTTTTTGAAGAACTTGAAAACGAAAATATTTCAGGTGTAGCATATAAAAACTTAGACCTAAAGCGAAAAACCATTGGACACTTTGCAAACGTGGGCAATGCCACCATTGCCGATTTGTGCAAAGAATTAAATGCCAGTGCGCCAAAAGTAACCACCCTTATCAACGACCTGATCAAAGAAGGATTGGTACAGGATTACGGGAAAATTGATTCAACAGGAGGAAGAAGGCCCAACTTATATGGACTTGCTTCAGAATCCGGCTTCTTTTTAGGCGTTGAGGTTCGAAAATACCATGTAAGCATCGGCTTACTCGATTTCAAGAAAAATCTGGTGAAAGTGACCGAAAAGATCCCTTACAAGCTGGTAAATACCATGGAGTCATTGGAGGAACTTTGCTCCATTATCTTAAAGTTTATCAACGACCAGCCTATCTCAAAAGATAAGATTCTGGGAATGGGTATCAACCTGTCGGGGCGGGTAAACTTTGCCACAGGGTACAACTATAACTCATTCTATTTTAGCAATGATGAACCGTTGAGTAAGATCATAGAAAGCAAGGTTGGAATTAAAACGCTTATCGAAAACGATTCTCGGGCAATGGCCTATGGTGAATATTGCTCAGGTTCGGTTGGTGAGGAAAAAAACGTATTGTTTGTTAACCTCGATTATGGTATTGGTATGGGCATTTTGATTAATGGTCAGCTATACTATGGTAAATCGGGGTATTCAGGTGAGTTTGGCCACATTCCATTTTTCAACAACGAAATTTTATGCCATTGCGGCAAAAAGGGTTGCTTGGAAACTGAAGCTTCAGGAGATGCACTACTAAAGTTATTTATTAAGAAAATTGAAGAAGGCTCCTCGAGCATTGCCATGCGCAATAAAAAGATTGAGGAAATCCGTCTTGATGATATTTTACAAGCTGCTATAAATGATGATGTTTTGGCAATTGAACTGCTGGAGCAAATCGGCGAAAAAATTGGCAGAGGTGTTGCCCTGTTGATCAACCTTTTCAATCCCGAAATGGTGGTTTTAGGTGGAATGATCGCTTCTACTGGAAATTACATCCAGTTGCCTATTAAAAGTGCTCTAAACAAGTATTCGTTGAGCCTGGTAAACAACGATACTCAACTACATACTTCACAATTAGGAACTAAAGCCGGAATAATTGGTGCATCATTATTGGCCAGAAACATGATCCTTACATTGAACTAAGGCTTCTAACAGCATAGCATTAAAACAAACAACGAGGCTGTCTCAAAAGGACGGCCTCTTTCTATTTTCAGGGGTTATCAACAAGTTAAAGCAGGATTTGTT
>NZ_JAMWYS010000012.1 GCF_023914155.1 Solitalea agri
CTGGCCTGATTACAAGCCGGATCTGTATGAATTTCACTTAAGGTGATCACAAGTGGTTCACTTAAGGTTACTCTTGCCGAGGCCTGACAATTGTTTCCATCAGTTACGGTCAGTGTATAGGTTCCAGCAGCTAAAGCCGATAAATCTTCAGTCGTAGCTGTAAAGCCGTTCGGCCCGCTCCAGCTGTAAGTCAAAGTGCCAGTACCGGTAGCGGTTACATTGATCGCCCCGTCTGCAGCGCCGTTACAACTTACGTTTGTTTGATTATCCACCGTTACCTGCGGACCGTTCAGGTCGTTCAGGTTCACCGTAATACTCTCAGAGCAGTTATTGGCATCCGTTACCGTTAAAGTGTAGCTGCCAGATGCTTTATTGGTTAAATCTTCTGTCGCCTCGCCTGAATTCCAGCTATAGGTATAAGGCGCTGTACCACCCGCAACTGTTACATTGATACTTCCATTCGAAAGACCGCAACTGGCATCGGTATGCACTTCTGAAAGACTTAGTACAGCAGGCGCTGTCAGGGTAACTGAAGCAGTTGCCTGACAATTGTTTCCGTCCGTTACGGTTAAAGTATAGGTTCCTGCTGGTAGAGCAGATAGATCTTCGATGTTTTGTCCGCTTGACCAACTATAGGTATATGGTGAGGTTCCTCCGCTTACACTCACCTGAATCGCTCCATCCGAAGCTCCATTACAAGTCACATTGGTTTGGTTGTCAACAGTAACTGATGGACCTGAAAGGTCGTTCAGGTTCACCGTAATACTTTGCGAACAGTTATTGGCATCCGTTACCGTTAAAGTGTAGCTACCTGAAGTTTTATTGGTCAGATCTTCTGTTGCCTCGCCCGAATTCCAGCTGTAGGTATATGGTGCTGTTCCGCCTGAAACGCTCACGTTAACGGCGCCAGTTGCCTGGTTACAGGGCGGATCTGTATGGGTTTCACTTAAGCTGATCGCAAGTGGTTCAGTCAGCGTTACGCTTGCCGAGGCTTGGCAATTGTTTCCATCTGTTACTGTAAGCGTATAGGTTCCTGCTGCAAGGTTTGCCAGATCCTCTGTCGTAGCTGTAAAGCCATTCGGACCGCTCCAGCTGTAAGTAAGCGTTCCTGTACCGGTAGTGGTTATATTGATTGCTCCATCTAAAGCACCATTACAAGTTACATTCGTTTGATTATCCACCGTTACCTGCGGACCGTTCAAATCGTTCAGGGTCACCGTAATGCTCTCAGAGCAGTTATTGGCATCCGTTACCGTTAAGGTGTAAGAGCCTGCTGCTTTGGTTGTAAGATCTTCTGTTGTTTCGCCCGAATTCCAGCTGTAGGTATAAGGCGCTGTACCGCCACTAACCGATACATTAATTGCTCCGTTCGACAGTGCACAAGTAGCATCTGTATGAACTTCTGAAAGACTTAATACAGCAGGCGCTGTCAGGGTAACTGAAGCAGTTGCCTGGCAATTGTTTGCATCTGTTACGGTCAACGTATAGGTTCCTGTGGGTAGAGCGGATAGATCTTCAATGCTTTGTCCACTTGACCAGCTATAGGTATATGGAGCGATTCCTCCGCTTACACTCACCTGAATTGCACCATCCGAAGCTCCATTACAACTGATATTGGTTTGGTTGTCAACTGTAACAGATGGCCCTGAAAGGTCGTTCAGGTTCACGGTGATACTTTGCGAACAGTTATTGGCATCAGTCACCGTTAAGGTGTAAGAGCCTGCTGATTTGGCTGTAAGATCCTCGGTCGATTCACCTGAATTCCAGCTATAGGTATAAGGTGCTGTTCCACCACTAACCGATACATTAATTGCTCCGTTCGACAGTGCACAGGAGGCATCCGTATGAACTTCTGAAAGACTTAATACAGCAGGTGCTGTCAGGGTAACTGAAGCAGTTGCCTGGCAATTGTTCGCGTCCGTTACGGTTAAAGTATACGTGCCGATTGGTAGAGCAGATAGATCTTCAATAGTTTGTCCGCTTGACCAGCTATAGGTATATGGTGCGGTTCCTCCGCTTACACTCACCTGAATTGCTCCATCCGAAGCTCCATTACAACTAACATTCGTTTGGTTGTCAACAGTAACTGATGGACCAGAAAGGTCGTTCAAATTCACTGTAATGCTTTGCGAACAATTATTCGCATCGGTTACTGTTAAGGTATAAGAGCCTGCTGCTTTGGCTGCAAGATCCTCGGTCGATTCACCTGAATTCCAGCTATAGGTATAAGGCACTGTTCCGCCGCTAACCGATACATTAATTGCTCCGTTCGACAGTGCACAAGTAGCATCCGTGTGAACTTCTGAAAGACTTAATACAGCAGGCGCAGTCAGGGTAACTGAAGCAGTTGCCTGGCAATTATTTGCATCCGTTACGGTTAAAGTATAGGTTCCTGCTGGTAGAGCAGATAGATCTTCAATGCTTTGTCCGCTTGACCAGCTATAGGTGTATGGAGTGGTTCCTCCGCTCACACTCACTTGAATTACTCCATCTGAAGCTCCATTACAACTTACGTTGGTCTGGTTATCCACCGTTAGCTGCGGACCGTTCAAATCATTCAGGGTCACCGTAATACTTTGTGAACAGCTATTGGCATCCGTTACCGTTAAGGTGTAGCTGCCTGCCGCTTTATTGGTTAAATCTTCTGCTGCCTCGCCCGAATTCCAGCTGTAGGTATAAGGCGCTGTACCACCACTAACCGATACATTAATTGCTCCGTTCGAGAGTGCACAAGTAGCATCCGTGTGAACTTCTGAAAGACTTAATACAGCAGGTGCTGTCAGGGTAACTGAAGCAGTTGCCTGGCAACTATTGGCATCTGTTACGGTTAAAATATACGTACCAGCTGGTAGAGCGGATAGATCTTCGATGTTTTGCCCGCTTGACCAACTATAGGTGTATGGAGTGGTTCCTCCGATCACACTCACTTGAATCGCTCCATCCGAAGCACCATTACAACTTACATTAGCCTGATTATCCACCGTTACCTGCGGACCGTTCAAATCATTCAGGTTCACCGTAAGGCTCTCAGAGCAGTTATTGGCATCGGTCACCGTTAAGGTATAAGTGCCGGATGCTTTATTGGTTAAATCTTCTGTTGCCTCGCCCGAATTCCAGCTATAGGTATAAGGTGCTGTTCCACCACTAACCGATACATTAATACTTCCATTCGAAAGACCGCAACTGGCATCGGTATGCACTTCTGAAAGACTTAGTACAGCAGGCGCTGTCAGGGTAACTGAAGCAGTTGCCTGGCAATTGTTTGCATCTGTTACGGTCAACGTATAGGCTCCTGCTGGTAGAGCGGATAGATCTTCAATACTTTGTCCGCTTGACCAGCTATAGGTGTATGGAGCGGTTCCTCCGCTTACACTCACCTGAATTGCGCCATCCGAGGCACCATTACAACTGATGTTGGTCTGGTTATCCACCGTTACCTGCGGACCGTTCAAATCGTTCAGGTTAACCGTAATACTTTGCGAGCAGTTATTGGCATCGGTCACCGTTAAGGTATAGCTGCCTGAAGCTTTATTGGTCAAGTCTTCTGTTGCCTCGCCCGAATTCCAGCTGTAGGTATAAGGCGCTGTACCACCACTAACCGATACATTAATTGCTCCGTTCGAGAGTGCACAAGTAGCATCCGTGTGAACTTCTGAAAGACTTAATACAGCAGGCGCTGTCAGGGTAACTGAAGCAGTTGCCTGGCAATTGTTCGCATCCGTTACGGTCAGTGTATAGGTTCCTGCTGGTAGAGCAGATAGATCTTCAATGCTTTGTCCGCTTGACCAGCTATAGGTGTATGGAGTGGTTCCTCCGCTCACACTCACTTGAATTGCTCCATCCGAAGCTCCATTACAAGTCACATTGGTTTGATTGTCGACTGTTACCTGCGGACCGTTCAGATCATTCAGATTCACCGTAATGCTCTCAGAGCAGTTATTGGCATCGGTCACAGTAAGCGTGTAGCTGCCGGATGCTTTATTGGTCAAGTCTTCTGTTGCCTCGCCCGAATTCCAGCTGTAGGTATAAGGTACTGTACCGCCTGAAACACTTACATTTATTGTTCCTGTAGGTAGAGAACAAGTAGCATCAGTATGAATCTCGGTTAAAGTAAGCGCTTGTGGTTCAGAAATTAAAACACTTAAACTCGTTGAGCAATTGTTAATATCTGTCACTGTTAAGTTATAAGTGCCAGCAGCAAGTCCTGTAATATCTTCTGCGGAAGTATTAAAACCATTAGGGCCATTCCAGTTATAAACCAAAGGTCCACTACCAACCGCTGTGACGTTAATTGTACCATTAGAGGTCCCATTACACGTTACATCAGTTTGGTTATCAACAGAAACAGAAGGTCCTGCGATATCATTTAATATTACAGAAATACTTTGTGTGCAATTATTTGCATCGGTTACTGTTAAGGTATAACTACCCGCAATTACATTAACTAAGTCTTCGGAGGTTTCACCATTAGACCAATTGAATGTATAAGGTGCTGTTCCTCCTGTTGCATTAACATCTATTGCACCTGTGGCTTGAGCGCAAGTAGCGTCAGTATGAATCTCATTAAGTGTTAAAACTTGAGGTTCGGCAATAACTACCGAAGCTGATGCCTGACAATTATTAATATCAGTTACAGTGACTGTATAGGTACCTCCTGAAAGATTTGCAAGGTCTTCGTTTGCAGAAGTAAATCCATTCGGACCGCTCCAGCTGTAAGAAAGCACCCCAATTCCTGTCGCAGTTATATCAATTAAACCATCAGTCTGTCCGTTACATAAATTATCTGTTTTACTACTTACTGTTATTTGAGGGCCATTTTGATCATTCAAATTAACAGTGATACTTTGAGTACAATTATTTGCATCGGTTAATGTTAAAATATAGCTACCCGAAGCGAGGTTTGATATATCCTGTACCGCTTGTCCATTGTTCCAACTATACGAATATGGAGGAATACCTCCACTTACAGAAATATCAATACTGCCAGTTGACTGGCCACAAGCAGGATCTACATGATTTTCTGTTAATACAATTGTTGATGGCTGTGGATCAATAACTATTATGACAGGTATTGAAACACAACCCAAAGCATTTCTAACAGATACATTATACGAACCGGCAGAAAGATTAGTAAAATCAGAAGAAAGCTGATAATTGCTGCCATCAATGGAATAAGTAAGACCAATTCCTGTTGGTGAGGTGATATGAATTTCACCCCATTCTCCTGAACATAATGGTTGAATAACATCGACCTGCGGGCTATTAGGAATTAATAGAGAAGGATTTACTGTAACAGTTGTTGCTGAGGAAATACATCCATCTGTATTTCGGGCAGTTAAGAGATAAGTACCTGTTGAAAGATTGCTAAAAATTAGCCCGGATTGATAATTGGTTCCATCAATTGAATACTCCTGACCAAGTGGACCTGTCACTGTTAAAGTAGCCGTTGATACCAAACAAGTTGGCTGAATAATTAAATATGTTGGAGGCGTAGGAGTTAATGGCTGAGCATTGATCGTAACCGAGGTCGCTGTTGACACGCAACCTTGTGCGTTGCGGACAGTCAGGCTATAGGTATTTGATGAGAGGCCTGTAAATAAAGTCGAAGCTTGATAGTTGGTTCCATCAATTGAGTATTCCAAT
Organism: Solitalea agri; assembly: GCF_023914155.1. Taxonomy (GTDB): domain Bacteria; phylum Bacteroidota; class Bacteroidia; order Sphingobacteriales; family Sphingobacteriaceae; genus Solitalea; species Solitalea agri. The sequence goes on from NZ_JAMWYS010000012.1 coordinate 5,644, forward strand.
CCTGCCCCTAGTGGCCCTGTCACTGTGATCGAACCTGTTCCTACAGTACAAGTCGGTTGAACGGTCGAGGCAGCTGGTGTAGCAGGAGTTAATGGCTGAGCATTGATCGTAACGGCAGTAGCCGAAGAAATACAGCCCTGAGCGTTGCGAACAGTTAAGTTATAGGTTGCTGAGGTTAATCCTGCAAATAAAGTCGAAGCCTGATAGTTTGTGCCATCAATCGAGTATTCCAGGCCTGCTCCCAGTGGCGAAGTCACTGTGATCGAACCCGAGGCTACCGTACAGGTCGGTTGAACGGTTGAAGCTGTTGGTGTAGCTGGAGTTAATGGCTGAGCATTGATCGTAACAGCAGTGGTTGAAGAAATACAGCCTTGAGCGTTGCGAACAGTTAAACTATAGGTTGCTGAGGTTAATCCTGCAAATAAAGTGGAGCTCTGATAGTTAATACCATCAATCGAATATTCCAATCCTGCTCCCAGTGGCGCTGTCACAGTGATCGAGCCGGTGGCTACCGTACAGGTCGGTTGAACGGTTGAAGCAGTTGGTGTTGCTGGAGTTAATGGCTGGGCGTTAATCGTAACAGTAGTCGCTGAAGAAATACAGCCTTGTGCGTTGCGAACGGTTAAATTATAGGTTGCTGAGGTTAATCCTGCAAATAAAGTCGAACCCTGATAGTTTGTTCCATCAATAGAGTATTCCAGGCCTGCTTCCAGTGGCGAGGCTACAGTGATCGAGCCGCTTGCAACGGTACAGGTTGGTTGAACGGTCGAAGCGGTTGGTGTTGCAGGCGTTACCGGCTGAGCATTGATCGTAACGGCAGTAGCAGTTGAAATACAACCCTGAGCGTTGCGAACAGTTAAATTATAGATTGCTGAGGTTAATCCTGCAAATAAAGTCGAACCCTGATAGTTAATACCATCAATTGAGTATTCCAGACCTGCTCCCAGTGGAGAAGTCACTGTGATCGAGCCGCTTGCTACCGTACAAGTCGGTTGAACAGTCGAAGCGGTTGGTGTAGCCGGCGTTAATGGCTGGGCATTGATCGTAACGGCAGAAGCAGTTGAAATACAGCCCTGCGCGTTTCGAACAGTTAAATTATAGGTTGCTGAGGTTAATCCTGCAAATAAAGTCGAAGCCTGATAGTTAGTACCATCAATTGAGTATTCAAGGCCTGCTCCCAGTGGCGAAGTCACCGTGATCGAGCCGCTTGCTACCGTACAAGTCGGTTGAATGGTCGACGCTGTTGGTGTAGCTGGAGTTAATGGCTGGGCATTGATCGTAACGGCAGAAGCAGTTGAAATACAACCCTGAGCGTTGCGAACAGTTAAATTATAGGTTGCAGAGGTTAATCCTGCAAATAAAGTCGAACCCTGATAGTTAATACCATCAATTGAGTATTCCAGACCTGCTCCCAGTGGAGAAGTCACTGTGATCGAGCCCGTGCCTACGGTACAAGTCGGTTGAACAGTTGTTGCGGTTGCTGCCTGTGGTGTAGCCGGTTGGGCATTGATCGTAACGGCAGTAGCCGAAGAAATACAGCCCTGAGCGTTGCGGACAGTTAAATTATAGGTTGCTGAGGTTAATCCTGCAAATAAAGTGGAGGCTTGATAGTTGGTGCCATCAATCGAGTATTCCAATCCTGCCCCTAGTGGCGAAGTCACGGTGATCGAGCCGGTGGCTACCGTACAGGTTGGTTGAACGGTTGTTGCGGTTGCTGCCTGTGGTGTAGCCGGTTGGGCATTGATCGTAACAGCAGTGGCCGAAGAAATACAGCCCTGAATGTTGCGAACAGTTAAATTATAGGTTGCTGAGGTTAATCCTGCAAATAAAGTGGAGGCTTGATAGTTGGTGCCATCAATTGAGTATTCCAGACCTGCTCCCAGTGGCGAGGCTACCGTGATCGAACCGGTGGCTACCGTACAAGTCGGTTGAACGGTCAACGCTGTTGGTGTAGCAGGAGTTAATGGCTGGGCGTTGATCGTAATGACAGTAGCCGAAGAAATACAACCCTGAGCATTGCGAACCGTCAGGTTATAGGTACTGGTTGCAAGGCCAGCAAAGGAAGTTGAAACTTGATAGTTTGTCCCATCAATCGAGTATTCCAGACCTGCTCCCAGTGGCGAGGCTACCGTGATCGAACCGGTGGCTACCGTACAAGTCGGTTGAACGGTCAACGCTGTTGGTGTAGCAGGAGTTAATGGCTGGGCGTTGATCGTAATGACAGTAGCCGAAGAAATACAACCCTGCGCATTGCGAACCGTCAGGTTATAGGTACTGGTTGCAAGGCCAGCAAAGGAAGTTGAAACTTGATAGTTTGTCCCATCAATCGAGTATTCCAGCCCTGCTCCCAGTGGCGAAGTCACCGTGATCGAGCCGCTTGCTACCGTACATGTCGGTTGAACGGTTGAAGCTGTTGGTGTAGCTGGAGTTAATGGCTGAGCATTGATCGTAACAGCAGTGGCCGAAGAAATACAGCCCTGCGCATTACGAACAGTCAGGTTATAAGTGTTGGTTGCAAGGCCGGTAAAGGAAGTTGAAACCTGATAGTTGGGACCATCAATCGAATATTCCAATCCTGCCCCCAGTGGCGAAGTCACTGTGATCGAGCCGCTTGCAACGGCACAAGTCGGTTGAACGGTCGATGCGGTTGGTGTAGCAGGCGTTAATGGCTGGGCGTTAATCGTAACTGCAGTTGCCAAAGAAATACAGCCCTGCGCATTACGAACAGTCAGGCTATAGGTATTTGATGAGAGGCCGGTAAATGAAGTCGATCCCTGATAGTTAATACCATCAATTGAGTATTCAAGGCCTGCTCCCAGTGGCGAGGCTACCGTGATCGAACCGGTGGCTACCGTACAAGTCGGTTGAACGGTCGACGCTGTTGGTGTAGCTGGAGTTAATGGCTGAGCATTGATCGTAACCGAGGTCGCTGTTGACACGCAACCTTGTGCGTTGCGGACAGTCAGGCTATAGGTATTTGATGAGAGGCCTGTAAATGAAGTTGAGCTTTGATAGTTAGTACCATCAATCGAGTATTCCAAACCTGCTCCCAACGGTGAAGTCACCGTGATCGAGCCGGTGGCTACCGTACAGGTCGGTTGAACGGTTGAAGCTGTTGGTGTAGCCGGCGTTAGCGGCTGAGCATTGATCGT